>NZ_JBIQFL010000006.1:0-245709 GCF_045369135.1 Sphingomonas sp. 179-I 2A4 NHS
CACCTGGACCACGACGACTGCAACGCCGAGCGCGGGCAACTGGCAGCGACCGCAGCGCCCGGCGGGGTGGAACAATGGCCGGCCCGGCGCCAACGGCCCGCGCTGGGGCGGGCGCATCCAGGGCCGCTGGTGGGGCGGGGCGCGCGCGCCTGGCGGCTGGGGCGCCTATCACCGGCCGGTGCGCGGCTGGACGCTGCCGAGCTATTGGATCGCGCCGCGCTGGTATGTGAACGACTGGGCGGGATATGGCCTGCCGCAGCCGCCCGTCGGCTATACCTGGTCCCGCTATTACAATGACGCGGTGCTGATCGATGATCGCGGCGCCGTGTACGACACGATCGGCGGGATCGACTGGGATCAATATGATCCGGAAGGCGTGGACTACACCTTCTACGATGACGGCAATCTGCCCGGCTATAGTGGCTATACCTCTTCTCCGCCGCCGCCGGCACGCGCCGGTGCGCCTTACGATTATCCGCGCGAGAGCAATGGCGTTGCCGGCGCAGCAGTGGGCGCGGCGATTGGCGGCGTCGCGGGCGCAGCGATCGCGGGCCGGGGTGACCGGCTGGGCGGCGCGCTGATCGGCGGCGGCGTGGGCGCGCTGACCGGATATGCGGTGGACAAGTCGGCGGACCGAGGCCGGCGTGCGCCGCCGCCGCCGCCGCCACCGGCGTATGGTGCGGGATATCCGATGCCTGCGGTGGGCACGCGTGCGCCGTCACCGCCGCCGGCTTATGGGCCGGGATCGGCACCCATGCCGGCAATCGGCACGCGGGCGCCCTCCGCCCCCGCGCCGATCGTGACGGCCGGCCCGGGGACAACCGTCGTCACCACGACGACCACCAGCGGACCGCAGGCGACGCCGGGCTATTATGCCAACGGTTATTATTATCCGGGCACCAGCGTGACGACGGTGACGGTGCAGAGCCAGCCGACGGTGACGACCACCACGACCGAAACCTGGGACGATGCCGTGACGTACACGCGCTCGCGCCGGGGCGCGCGTTAGGCGCGACGATTAGACGGGCGATGTCGCGGCGGCTGAGCCGCGGCTGATCCCGGAAACGAGCTTGTCGGGGGGCAAGGGGGCGTCGTTCCGCGATCTGCGGTACGGCGCCTTTCCTATTTACTCAGCGGCGAGGCGCGCGGCCGGCGAAGGTGACGATGCTCTCCGCGCCGTTGGGGCCGATCGCCGAGACGCCGAAGAAGTGATCGTCGACCGAGACTTCCTTCAGCACCAGCTGAGTCGCGCCGGCAACCTCGCGATCGTCCGTCCAGGCCGGCTTGTCGTTGCGCCGCCAGTGGATCTTGTAGCGCGTGGCGCCGGGCACCGGCTGCCAGGCGACATTGGTGTCGCGGGTCAGCTCTCCGGCGACGCTGACGCCCGCCGGCGCGGCGGGGGCGGCGGCGAGCTGCGCGATCGTGGCGACGTTGATGGCCGTGACGCGCGCGAGATAGGGGAAGTCCATCCCTTCGATCGTGTCACCATAGACGCGGCCGTTCTCGGTACGCAGATCCTGGTGCTGGCGATCCCAATTCTCGGCACCCACGGTGAAGCGGACGGCGGGATAGCCCTGGCGCAGGAACGGTTCATGATCGCCGCCGCGGCCGAAGCGATCGGGGCGGCGATCGACGAAGACGTCGAACTTGCCGGGCAGCGTATCGGCGATGCCGTCGATCGCCTTGGCCAGCGCGCGGCTGGGGCCATCGTCCTCGCCGCCGATGGCGCGGCGCTCCATCGCCTCGGCCAGGCTCTCGCTGGCGCGGACACCTTCGGAGAAGACGCGCACGCGATCGGCGACTCGCAGGCCGTTCTGGCCGATCGAATTGCCGACGATATCGTTGTTGAGCATCGCATCGACCTGCCAGCCGCGCGCCTTGGCGGTCTCGGCCAGCAAGGTGGCGCCGAGCAGGCCCTGCTCCTCGCCCGAAAAGGCGACGTAGACGATGTTGGCGGCGAACTTCTCCTTCGACAGGATGCGCGCGGCCTCCAGCACCAGCGCAACGCCGCTGGCGTCGTCATTCGCGCCGGGGGCGTCGGAGGTCACGTCCATCACGTCGCTGACGCGGCTGTCGATATGGCCGCCGACGATGATGAAGCGGTTGGGATCGGTGCCGCGCTGGATGCCGAGCACGTCCTCGATCACGACGCCGTTGGGCGCGCGGGCATTGACGAAGCGGCGCTGCAGGCGCTCGACCGTGATGCAACCGCCGCAGGCCGCGCCGATGCGCTCGAATTCGGACGCCACCCAGTTGCGCGCGGCGCCGATGCCGCGCCTCGGATCGGTCGCCGAAGAAAGCGAGTGGCGGGTGCCGAACGAGACGAGCTTCTCCACCGAGCCGCGCAGCCGATCGGGCGAGGGCGTGTCGCGTGCTGCAGCAGGGGTGGCGAGGAGCAGGGTGGCGAAGGGAATGGCGGCGGGCGAAATGCGGATCATGCCGGCTTGGTGGCGGCAATTGCGTGATCAGACAAGGTTCATTTGACGCGGTGGCCGATTACCGTATCGTAGGCAAATAATGAATGGTCGCCAGTGCGCGTTGTCATTTATTATACTGGGGGGAAGTATGATGAAGAAGATGTTTGCGGCGCTGCTTGGCAGTGCGTTGCTGGCTGCCACGCCGGCTTTTGCTGATAGCGCGTTCAACGGAACGTGGAAGCTCAACCCGAAATCATCCGTGATGGACGTGAAGCCGGATGAATTCACGCTGAAAGGTGGTAGCTATTCGTGCAAATCCTGCATGCCGAGCGCCTATACTGTGAAGGCGGACGGCGCGTTCCATGCGGTGCCGGATCGTCCTTACTGGGACGAGCTCGCGATCAAGGCGGTCGACCCGCAGACGGTGACGTTCCAGTTCCGCAAGGATGGCAAGGTGGTAGGGGAGAACCGCCGCGTCGTTTCCGCTGACGGAATGTCAACCGTGGTGACGGCGATGAACACCAACAACGCCGCGGGCGCCCAGGTGGAGCAGAAGACGGTCCAGACCCGGGTCGGGGCGCCGGTGACGGGGGCACATCTGATCTCCGGTGCCTGGAAGACCGATCCTGCTTCGATCAACGTGACCGACAACGCCTTGCGCGCGACGTTCAACGTCGACGGTGATACGTTGCGGATGACGTCTCCGATGGGCGAGACGCTGGAAGCGAAGCTGGGCGGCGATTATGCGCCGGTCGTCGGTGATCCGGGCAAGACGATGACCAAGGCCGCGCTGTTGGCGCCGAACCGGCTGCAACTTACCGACATGCAGAACGGCAAGGTCACGCAGGTGACGACCTATGACGTGTCAGCGGACGGCAAGACGCTGAACGTGGCGTGGACCGATCCGCGGGACGGGTCAAAGGGCACGTTGGTCGCCACCAAGGAGTGACGTGCGCGTGCCCTTCCCGGTCGGTGATCCGGCCGGGGAGGGTGCCGCCGCCGTTCAGCTCAGCCGATCGATCGCCTCCCGGTCGAGGCTGCCCGGGATGATCATCAGCGGCACGGGGAGGGCGCCGACCTCACCCGCAAAGTGCGTGACGAGCGGGCCGGGCGCACCGTCCGCCGCGGCGCCAAGCACGAGCGCTGCGATCTGCGGGTTGCCGGCGATCAGCTCCCTGATGATCTTTGGCCCTTCGCCCTGGCGCACGGTGATGGCGGGGCGAAGGCCCGATTCCTCGATCAGCGTACCGGCGGCGCGGGCGACCAGCGCCTCGGCATAGCGCAACGCATCTTCCTCGATCGTTGCCTGCACGCCGCCGAAGGCGATGAACTCCTGCGGTTCGACAAGCGCGAGGATCTCGACCCCGCCGCCCGTCTTCACCGCGCGGCGCGCGGCGAAGCGCAGCGCGATCTCCGCCTCGGGCGTGTCGTCGATCACGGTTAGGTAAATACGCATTGCTGTCGGCCCCTCGTTGGCGCCAGCTTATCCGCCTGCGGGGTTGACCGCGCAAGGGCACGGCGCGAGAGACAGGGACCCTCCCCCCGGGACAAGTTCGAGGACCTTCATGCCGATCGAGATCAAGATGCCTGCTCTTTCTCCGACGATGGAGGAAGGCACGCTGGCCAAATGGCTGGTCAAGGAAGGTGACACCGTCAGATCGGGCGATCTGCTGGCCGAGATCGAGACCGACAAGGCAACGATGGAGTTCGAGGCGGTCGACGAAGGCGTTGTGTCGAAGCTGACCGTGGCCGAGGGCACCGACGGCGTGAAGGTCGGCGAGGTCATCATGGTGCTGGCCGAGGAAGGCGAGAGCGTGGCCGAAAGCGCGCCAGCCGCCGCGCCGGCTGCTGCTAAGGAAGAGCCGAAGAAGCAGGTCGACGCCCCGGTAGATCGTGAGACGGGCGAGCCGGTTTCGCCGCAGAACCCCGAGACGAAGCAGCCGGAAGCGAAGCCGCAGCCCGCGGCGCAAGCGCAGCCGCAGACGCAGGCGCAGGCGCGTGCTGAAACGCCGCGTGCCGATGGCGAGCGCGTAAAGGCAAGCCCGCTGGCGCGCCGCATCGCCGCCGAGAAGGGCGTCGATCTGGCGGCGCTTACCGGATCGGGCCCGAACGGGCGGATCGTGAAGGCCGATGTGGAAGGCGCGCAGCCGGGCACCGCTGCGCCTGCCGCCGAGGCGGCCGCTGCCGCGCCGACTGCCGCCGCTGCTGCGCCCACGGCGCCGGCGCAGATCCCGGACGTGCCGCACGAGAAGACCAAGCTCAGCAACATGCGCAAGACGATTGCGCGCCGCCTGACCGAATCGAAGCAGCAGGTGCCGCATATCTACCTCACGGTGGACGTGCAGCTCGACAAGCTGCTGAAGCTGCGCAGCGAGCTCAACGCGAGCCTGGAAGCGCGCGGCGTGAAGCTCTCCGTCAACGACCTTCTCATCAAGGCGCTGGGCGTCGCACTGGTGCAGGTGCCCAAGTGCAACGTCATGTACACGCCGGGCGAGCTGATCACCTTCCAGCGTGCGGACATTTCGGTCGCGGTGTCGACCGCCGAGGGCCTGATCACGCCGGTGATCGCCGAAGCGGATACGGCGTCGCTCTCGTCGATCTCGACGCGGATGAAGGATCTTGCCGCTCGCGCGCGCGACCGGAAGCTCAAGCCGGAGGAATTCACCGGCGGCACCGCCTCGCTCAGCAACATGGGCATGTATGGCATCAAGCAGTTCGAAGCGGTCATCAACCCGCCGCAGGGCATGATCCTGGCGGTGGGCGCCGGTGAGAAGCGCCCCTATATCGTCGATGATGCACTGGGTGTGGCGACGGTGATGAGCGTGACCGGCAGTTTCGACCACCGCGCGATCGACGGCGCCGACGGGGCGCAGCTGATGCAGGCGTTCAAGCAGCTGTGCGAGAACCCGCTGGGGATGCTCGCCTGACATGAACCGCGCGCTTGCGGTTGAGTTGTTGCATCTCGCCGCCGGACTGGCGCTGACGCTGGCGATCTTCCGTGCCGGCGTCTGGGCCTATCCGCAGGGCGAAGATTCGCTCGATCCGGTGGGTTGGGCAACGATGCTGGCCGTGTTCGTGATGAGCGTGCCGGAACTCGTGAAGGCCGCGCGCAAACCAAGGAACTGAATTGTGGCAGACACTTACGATCTCGTCGTCCTCGGCTCCGGGCCGGGCGGCTATGTCGCGGCGATCCGTGCGGCGCAGCTTGGGCTGAAGACCGCGATCGTTGAGCGCGAATTGCTGGGCGGCATCTGCCTCAACTGGGGCTGCATACCGACGAAGGCGCTGCTGCGATCGGCCGAGGTGTTCCATTACATGAGCCATGCGAAGGATTTCGGCCTGACGGTCGAAGGCTTCGCCGCGGATCTCGATGCTGTGGTGAAGCGCTCGCGAGGGGTGGCCAAGCAGCTCAATCAGGGCGTCGCGCACCTGATGAAGAAGCACAAGATCACCGTCCACATGGGCGAGGGGAAGCTCACCGGTAAGGGCAAGCTGACCGTGACTGACAAGGACGGCAAGGCGAGCGAGCTTCAGTACAAGAACATCATCGTCGCGACCGGCGCGCGGGCCCGCGACCTGCCGTTCGCCAAGGCCGATGGGAAGCGCATCTGGACTTACCGCCACGCGATGACGCCGAGCGAGATGCCGACGACGCTTCTGGTCATCGGATCGGGCGCGATCGGCATCGAGTTCGCCAGCTTCTACAACGACATGGGCGCGGACGTGACGGTTGTGGAAATGCTCGACCGGCTGGTGCCGGTGGAGGATGCCGACGTTTCGGCGCACCTGGAAAAGGCGCTGAAGAAGCAGGGCATGACGATCATGACCTCCGCCGGGGTGAGCGCGCTTCAGGTCAGCGACAAGGGCGTGACCGCGAAGCTGAAGGACAAGGCCGGCAAGGAGACGACGGCGGAGTTCAGCCATGTGATCGTCGCGGTGGGCATCGTACCGAACACCGAGAACATCGGGCTGAAGGAGCTTGGCGTCGCGACCGACGATCGCGGCTTCGTAAAGACGGACACGGCCTGCCGCACCAACGTGGATGGGGTATGGGCGATCGGCGACATCACCGCGCCGCCGTGGCTGGCGCACAAGGCGATGCACGAGGGCGTGATTGCCGCGGAGGCGATCGCCGGCGGCCACCCGCATGCGATGGACCCGCGCAACATCCCGGGCTGCACGTATTGCCGGCCGCAGATCGCCAGCGTCGGGCTGACCGAAGCGAAGGCGAAGGAAGCGGGCTACGAGGTGAAGGTCGGCAACTTCCCCTTCATCGGCAACGGCAAGGCGATTGCGCTCGGCGAGCCGGAAGGCTTCGTGAAGACGGTGTTCGACGCGAAGACCGGCGAGCTGCTGGGCGCGCACATGATCGGCGCCGAGGTGACCGAGCTGATCCAGGGGTACACGATCGGCAAGACGCTGGAGACGACGGAGGCGGAGCTGATGAACACGGTGTTCCCGCACCCGACGATCAGCGAGACGATGCACGAGGCGGTGCTGTCCGCCTACGGGCGGCCCCTGCATATCTGAGTGGGCAAAAGGGGGGGGGCGGGCCTCCCCCGCCCGACTGTTCGCACTGAGCCTGTCGAAGTGCGGCCATTGAGCGATCCGCCTGCGGCCCGTGCTTCGACAAGCTCGGCACGAACCGGATAGGGGGACCGTCTTAGCAAGGAACCACCATGACCGAACACGCCACCGGCACGCATGTGTTCACCCCCGATCCGCGCAACGACAACGTGCTGATCGACGTGAATGGGGAGCTGTTTCCGCGGCCCGAGGCGAAGGTTTCGGTGTTCGATTCGGGCTTCATGCTTGGCGATGGCGTGTGGGAGGGGCTGCGCGTCTATGGCGGCAGGATCGCCTTCCTCGACCGGCATCTCGATCGGCTGTGGCAGGGCGCGAAGGCGATCATGCTGGACATCGGCATCTCGCGCGACGAACTGGTCGGGCGGCTGCGGCGGGTGCTCGAGGCGAACGAGATGACCGGCGACGGCGTCCACATCCGCCTGATGGTGACGCGCGGCATCCGGTCGACGCCGTATCAAGACCCCCGGGTCGTGATTTCGCCGGCGACGATCGTCCTCATCCCCGAGTGGAAAGCGCCGGCGCCCGGCACCGCGACGCGGATGCTGAACCTGTTCACCGTCCATGTGCGCCGCGGCTATCCGGACGTGCAGGACCCGAAGCTCAATTCGCATTCCAAGCTGAACTGCATCACCGCCTGCATCCAGGCGGCGCAGGCCGGCGCGGACGAGGCGCTGATGCTGGATCCGCACGGCTTCGTCGCGACATGCAATTCGACGCACTTCTTCATCGTGCGCAATGGCGAGGTATGGACCTCCACCGGGGATTATTGCCTCGACGGGATCACGCGGCGGATCGTCGTCGAGACCGCGAAGGCGGCGGGCATCCCGACCTATGAGCGCAACTTCTCGCTGACCGATGTCTATGGCGCGGACGAGGCGTTCACTACCGGCACATTTGCGGGCCTGGCGCCCGTGGGGACGATCGACGGGCGGGTGATCGGCACCGGGCGGGGGCCGATGGTCGAGCGGTTGCAGGGCCTGTATCGCCAGGCCGTGGAGCGCGAACTCGCGTGACGGTTCGCATCGCCATGTGGTCCGGCCCGCGCAACATCTCCACCGCGATGATGCGCAGCTTCTCCAGCCGGCCGGACTGCGCCGTCAGCGACGAGCCGTTCTACGGCTGCTTCCTGAAGGCGACCGGCGCCGACCATCCGATGCGCGAGGTGGTGATCGCCGACATGGATTGCGACTGGCACTCGGTTGCCGCGACGCTGGCGGGGCCGGCACCGGGCGGCGAGCCGGTCTGGTACCAGAAGCACATGCCGCACCACATGGTGGGGCCGATCGCGCCGGACGACCTGACGGGCGTGACCCATGCGTTCCTGATCCGCGATCCCGCGCGGATGGTCGCTTCCTATGCGGCGAAGCGCGAGGCGGTGACGGCCGAGGATCTGGGTGTCGCGGCGCAGCGGGCGTTCTTCGAGCGCGAGGCGGAGCGGATCGGGCGGGCGCCGCCGGTGGTGGATGCGGCGGACGTGCTGCGCGATCCGGCCGGCACGCTGGCGTTGCTGTGTGCGGCTTTGGGGATCGCCTGGACCAAGGCGATGCTGGCGTGGCCGGCGGGCCGGCATGCGGCAGACGGCATCTGGGCGTCGCACTGGTACGGCCGGGTCGAAGCGTCCACGGGCTTCGGTTCGCCGGAAGGCGAGGCCGGAGGGTTGCCCGAGGCGCTCGCCCGGATCGCCGACGCGTGCCAGGCCGATTACGAGGCGCTGGCGCGCTATCGACTTCACGCCGGTTGAGCCGCCGCAGCGCCCCGGTAGTGGCGGTTAGCGGGCCGCCGAGCGGCTGATCGCGTGCGCCGCGGCGACGGCGGCGATCAGCAGGATGGCGGCGTTGACCTGGTGCGCGACCGCGATCGCGATCTGGACCCCGGTGAGCAGGGTCGCGATGCCAAGCACGATCTGAAGCCCGACGAGCAGGATCACCGCCGCCCAGGCGTTCACCGCGCCGCGGCGGCGGGCAGCGAAGGCGAGCGCCACCAGCGCACCGGCGCTGACGAAGGCGAACCAGCGGTGGACGAACTGCACCACCACCGGATTGTCGACGACGTTGATCCACGCCGGCTGCATCATCGGCACATCGGCGGGGAAGAAGCTGTCGCCCATCAAAGGCCAGCTGCTGAAGGCATAGCCGGCGTTGAGGCCGGCGGTGAAGGCGCCGAGCACGATCTGCGCCGTAAGCAGCAGCAGGGCGACGGCGGCGAGCGGCCGCAGGCCCGCGGGGCGCGCGGAGGGATCACGGGCGAGATCGCGCAGATCAAGCGCCGTCCAGACGACGCCGCCCAGGATCACGAGCGCGGCCGTTAGGTGCACCGCGAGGCGGATGTGGCTGACGTCGGTTCGCTCCGACAGGCCGGATGCCACCATCCACCAGCCGATCGCGCCCTGCAGGCCGCCGAGCGCCAGCAGCACCAGGAGCCGCGGGCCGTAACCGCGCGGAATGGCGCGGCGGACCGCGAACCACAACAGCGGCAGCGCAAAGGCGAGGCCGATCACGCGGCCCAGCAGGCGGTGGACATATTCCCAGAAGAAGATCTGCTTGAAGCCATCCAGCGTCATGCCGCGGTTGATCTGCTGATATTCCGGGATGCGCTGGTAATTGGCGAACTCGGCCATCCACTGCGCCTCGTTCAAGGGCGGGATGATGCCGCTGATCGGCTTCCACTGCGTGATCGACAGGCCCGATTCGGTCAGCCGCGTAATGCCGCCGACTGCCACCATCGCCACGATTAGGAAGGCGACGAAGTAAAGCCATCTGACGAGGGCTTGCGGCTGGGCCGAAACGCGAAAACCGGGGCTGGGGTGGAGCATGAAGCCCTCTAAGCACATGGCATCGCGCGGGCAATGGCGCGCGGGGTCGGTGAGCCGAGTTAATGTGATATTGTAACCCGCCTATAACCGCGCTACATGGTCGATCGATGACAACGATGACCCGCCTTTCTCGTCCGATCGGCCTCGACCGGATCGCGATGTACGTGTCGGGCCTGTGCATCGTTCATTGCGTGGCGAGCGCGGTGTTCTTCGCGATGCTCTCCACGGTCGGCGGGCTTCTCGGCAACCCGATCTTCCACGAGGTGGGGCTGGGCATCGCCATCGTGCTTGGCGCGATCGGCCTGGGCCGGGGCGCGATGCAGCACGGTTACCTGCTGCCGCTTGCCACCGGCTCGCTGGGGCTCGGCATCATGGCCGGCGCGATGACGCTGCCGCATGACACGGCCTTCCTGGAAGGCGGCGAGGCGCTGTGGACCATCATCGGCGTCGGCATCCTGGCTTTCGGCCACGACCTCAACCGCCGCGCCGAGAATTAGGCTTCAGCCTCCCGTCTGATCGCGCTTCAGCGCCGCGGCGAGCGATGCCGTGGCGCTGCCGCGCCGTGCCGGCTGCGGCTGATCGGGCGAGGGTGCCCAGCCGGTGAGGAAGATGATCTCGAATCGCTCCGACGTGCGCCCGTCGGGATCGGCGGCTTCGGCAAAAGCATTGGCGGCGCGGGCGAGCGCCATGCGGCTGAGCGGCTGACGTTCGACCAGCAGGTTCGTCCCCGCCATGCCGCGCAGATCCTCGATCAGCCGGCCCAGCCCCCCATAGCGGACGCGCAGTGTTTCGACGTCCGCCACCGGCAGCGCGAAGCTGGCGCGCATGAGGAGATCGCCGGCGGAGCGCACCTCGATCTGCGGATGGAGGCGGGCCGCCGGGCGCTCGGCCTCGGCCACACGGAAGCCAGCGCGGAGCGCGGTCAGTGAACCGGCGCCGAGCATCGCGCCGAGGAACAAGCCGTCGGGGCGGAGCACGCGCCGTATGAGGCTGAGCGCGCCGGGGACGTCGTTGACCTGGTCCAGCACACCGGCGGAGACGACGAGATCGAACGAAGCGTCGGCGAAAGGCAGGCGATCCTCGTCACCCTGCACGCCGCCAGCCATGCGCGCGAAGGCGTGGCCGGCATCGAGCCGCGCCACCCGTGCGCCGGCCGGCGGCTGGAAGCTGCCATCGAAACAGCCGAGATCGAGCACGTCTGTGAAGCTGCGGCGGACGCTCGCGAGGCGCTCCTCGATCCCGTCCAGCATCGCCGCGCGCAGGAAATCATGTGCGGCAAAGCCTGACGCGGCACGGTCGCGGCGCTGGCGGCGGGCGGATCGATCGAAAATCTCGGGCGTGCTCATGCGGCGGCTTGTGCGCGCGCGGGCGAGGGGGAACAAGGGTTGCGATGCCCATCCCGCTGATCGAGCCGGTGATTTCGCTGGCGCTGCCGCCGCGCTGCCCCGGCTGCGGGATCGTCACCACCGCAGACCATCGCTTTTGCGTGACCTGCTGGAGCGCGCTTCGTTTCCTGGCGCCGCCGTGGTGCGCGAGTTGCCACGCGCCGTTCGCTTATGATCGTGGCGCGGACAGCCGGTGTGCTGATTGCATCGCCGATCCGCCGCGCCACGCGGGGCTAGATGCGGCGGTCGTCTATGGCGATATCGCGCGGACGGTGGCGCTGCGCCTGAAATACGGCGGGCGGGCCGCCTTTGCCGAGACGGCGGCGCGGCTGATGCTGCGCCATCTGTCGGCGGATGCCGATCTGATCGTGCCGGTGCCGCTTCATCGCTGGCGATTGTGGTCCCGCGGCTACAATCAGGCCGGGCTGATCGCCGGCGCACTTTCACGAGCGAGCGGCGTGGCTGCAAACGGGGCACTTCTCAACCGCACGAAAGCTACGCCGGTGTTGCGCGGGTTGGGCGCGAAGGATCGGCGCAAGGCAGTGCAGGGGGCCTTTGCCCTGACGCCGCGTGCCGCCGGGCCGATCAATGGCAAGCGGATCGTGCTGGTCGATGACGTGCATACCAGCGGCGCGACAGCGAGCGCATGCGTTGCCGCCCTGCTGCGCGGCGGCGCGGCGCAGGTATCGATCCTGTGCTGGGCACGGGTGCTGGACGACGCCGCGGCGGATTGACAATCGCCCGTCGCGTCCACAACTCGCGGATATGGCCCAGGTAGAAATCTACACGAAGGCGTGGTGCCCTTATTGCACCCGTGCGATGCAGCTCTTGGCGTCGAAGGGCGTCGAGCCGACCGAATATGACATCACGCTTGGCGGGCCGAAGCGCGTCGAGATGATCGATCGTGCCGGCGGGCGCACCACCGTGCCGCAGATCTTCATCGACGGTAAGCATGTCGGCGGATCGGACGATCTGGCCGCGCTGGAGCGTGCCGGGCAGCTTGATGCGATGCTCAGCCCGCCATGAGGGCAGGGATCCTCCAGATGACGAGCGGGATCGATCCCGCAGCCAATGCCGTTACGATCACCAATGCGATCCGCGCCGCCGCCGATGAGGGTGCAGCGATGCTCTTCACGCCTGAAATGTCGGGCCTGCTGGATCGTGATCGGCAGCGCGCGGCTGCGTCGATCGTAGCAGAGGACGACGATCGCGTTCTGGCGGCGGTGCGCGAGGCGGCGGCGCGCGCCGGGATCTGGGTACATCTCGGCAGCCTGGCGTTGCGGCGCGACGACGGCCGGCTGGCCAATCGCGGCTTCGTGATCGACGGCGCCGGGGCGATCCGGGCGCGCTACGACAAGATCCACCTGTTCGACGTCGATTTGCCGACCGGGGAAAGCTGGCGCGAATCGGCTGCCTATGCGCCAGGCGAGGGGGCCGTGGTGGTCGAAACGCCGCTCGGCCGACTTGGGCTGACGATCTGCTACGATCTGCGCTTTCCGGCCCTGTTCCAGGTGTTGAGCGACGCGGGCGCAACGATCATCGCGGTGCCTGCGGCCTTCACGCGACCGACCGGTGCGGCACATTGGCACGTGCTGCTTCGCGCACGTGCCATCGAGTCGGCCGCCTTCGTGATCGCGGCGGCGCAGACGGGCGAGCATGAGGACGGCCGAGCGACCTACGGCCATTCGCTCGCGATCGACCCCTGGGGTGAGGTGCTGTGCGACATGGATGATGCGCCCGGGCTCGAGTTCGTCGAGATCGCTCCGGATCGCGTGGCGGACGTGCGTGCGCGTATCCCGGTGATCGCGCATCGCCGCCCGGTTCCGCCGGCGACGGTGGCGGAATGATCGTCTTCGATCTGCGATGCGCCAGCGGCCACGTGTTCGAAGCGTGGTTCGGCTCCTCCAGTGCCTTTGAAGAGCAGCGCGAGCGCGCGCTGGTCGCCTGCCCGATGTGCGGCGACACGGCGGTCGAGAAGGCAGTGATGGCGCCGAACGTCGCGCCGAAAGGCAATGCGCGGTCGCCCAGCCCGCCGGCCGAGGTGAAGGCGGCGCTGCAGGCACTGGCGGCCGCACAACGCAAGGTGCTTGAGGGGTCGCGCTGGGTCGGCGGAGAGTTCGCAACACAGGCGCGCGCGATGCATGCCGGTGACCAGCCGCACGAGACGATCCACGGCCAGGCCACGCTCGCCGAGGCGAAGGCGCTGGTCGACGAAGGCGTGCCCGTTGCGCCGTTGCCGCTTCCGATCGTGCCGCCGGAAAAGGCGAACTGAGCCGCGCGATGTGGCGTGCGGCGCGGCCGATTGACCGCCCCCCGCGCACACCGTAGCTAGGCGCCCGTGCCCCCGTAGCTCAGCAGGATAGAGCGACGGTTTCCTAAACCGCAGGTCGTGAGTTCGAATCTCGCCGGGGGCACCATGCTGCCGCTGCCGGCAGCTGGCAGGTACAGTGGTCCGGTGACGACCCGGAGCTAATGCGAATAGAGCGATCGCGTCGTGCGCGCCGCGACGCGACCCGTCGCGACAGTCGGGTTGCTTAATCCACCCCGATGCGCTGAGGCGGCGGGGCCGGCGGTTCAGCGTGGCTGCCGTTTCACCTCGGGCAGAGCTTGGAGCTGCTGCTTCGTCATGGTGGTGGACAGATCGGTGTCATCGCCCCGCTTGACCGGGGTCAGGCTTTCGATCGGCACATGAACGTAGCGATCGGGGGTCGTGTCTTCGACCTCGACCAGCAGGCGTTCGACTTTGCCCGAGGGGCCGCGAACGACCTCTTCGACTTCGCCGATTTCCGCTCCATCCGGGCCGATCAGATCAGCGTCGAGCAGCTGAGCCTCGGTGAGGCCGAGGGCGACGGCCTCTGCGCCGGCGATGGCAGCGGCTTGCTGGGCGTCGCGCTCCCTCTTCTCTTCGGCCGCACGGCTCTCGCTGTTACATCCAGCAAGCAGAACGGTGGCAAAGGCGGCGGTAAGCAGCGGTTTTTTCATCGGTCGTTCCTCTCACCAGAGGTGGGGAAACGCCGTGGTGGAGCGAGACGTTCCGGTGGGGAAGCCAACCGGCTGGAGTAGGTACGCCGGCGCGCGTGGCGAGCCATACCGCCGTGGGTGCAGTGGATCGAACGCGCAGCCGACCGGGGGCGCTGCCGCGGCCGCGCCCCCGGGGAGACGATGTCGTCTCGATCAGGCCTTTACGTGCGCGGAGATGTACTTGTTCATCTCGAACATCGTCACCTTGTCCTTGCCGAAAACCTTCTTGAGGTTGTCGTCGGCGAGGATTTCGCGCTTGTTTTCCGGGTTCTGCAAGTTCTTGGACTTGATGTATTCCCAGACCTTGCTGATCACTTCGCTGCGCGGCAGGCGATCATTGCCGACAACGGCGCCGAGTTCGGGCGAGGGCTGAACCGGGGCGTGGATGCCACCAGTCTTCGGCTTGGCGTCTCCACTCTTCGCAGCGCCGGCCTTCGCCTTGGTCGCCTCTCCGGTCTTGGTCTTGGTAGCCATTGCATTCCTTCCTGTTGCGCCGGTTATTCGGCATCCGCGGAATCACGCTTGCGAAGCGCGATCGTTGTTCTGCGCCGGTCGGGCGCGCTTGTCACGCCCTTGCAGCACCGTCCAGCGTTGATCGTCTCGCTAACGCACGAACACCGCGCTAGGTCGCGCGCTAGTAGATGGAGACGCAAATGGAAACGGTCAGCGAGAGCAAGGCGATTGGCGGCACCCAAGGTGTGTACCGCCATCGCGCCGCGACGACGGGGACGGACATGACGTTCTCGGTCTATGTGCCGGCGCATGAGGAAGGCGAGCGGCTCCCCGTGCTGTGGTACCTCTCCGGCCTCACGTGCACGCACGCCAATGTTACCGACAAGGGCGAGTATCGCCGCGCCTGCGCCGAGCACGGCATCATCTTCATCGCGCCCGACACCAGCCCGCGTGGCGGGGGCGTGCCGGACGACGACAGCTGGGACTTCGGCCAGGGCGCGGGCTTCTATGTCGATGCCATCGAGGAGCCGTGGGCGGCGAACTTCCGCATGCGCAGCTACATCGAGGACGAACTGCCCGGCCTGATCGCGACCGAATTCTCGATGGCTGACCTGGCGCGCCAGTCGATCACCGGCCATTCGATGGGCGGGCATGGGGCGCTGACCATCGCGCTGCGTAATCCCGGCCGCTTCCGCAGCATATCCGCCTTCGCGCCGATCACGTCGCCGCTGCATTGCCCGTGGGGCGAGAAGGCGCTGGGTGGATATCTGGGGCCGGACCGCGCGCTGTGGCGGCCCTATGACGCCTGCGCGCTGATCGAGGACGGCGCGCGGGTGCCGGAGATCCTGGTCGACCAGGGCGAGGCTGATGGGTTCCTGGCCGAGCAATTGAAGCCTGAATTGCTGGAAGCGGCATGCGCGGCGGCGGGCATTGGTCTGACGCTGCGGCGACAGCCGGGCTACGACCACAGCTACCATTTCATTTCGACCTTCATGGCCGATCACGTCGCCTGGGCGGCGGCGCGCCTGCGCTGACGCGCGCAACAAAGATGGGCGGCCCCGCGAAGGCGCCGCCCCAGTTTGCCGTTCGGAAACACTGCCCCGGGAGTGCGGGGCAGGCTCCATCTTAGAACTTGAAGCCCGCGGCCACGCCGTAGCGGCGCGGTTCGAGGGTGAAGATGTTGGTGAACAGGCCCGACGACTGGTCGGTCAGGTAGAGGCCCGTGGTGGCGTTGTTATCGAAGATGTTCTGGATGAACCCGCGAACGAACCAGCGATCGTCCACGCCGTTCAGCTGGATCTGGGCGTTCGCCTGCTCATAGCCTTCGATACGATTGATGCGCCCGTTGAAGATGTTGCCGTAGCTCTCGCCCGTGTAGGTAAGGTCGAAGCGCGGGACGAGCGACATGCCGTTCGAGAAGTCGAACGTCTTCTGCACGCCGGCCGAGAACTTCACGACCGGCGCCTGCGGCAGCGAATTGCCCTTGATGCTGACGCCGACGCCTTCCGAGACGCTGATTGTGGAGCCGGCGGGCAGCAGGCCGAGCACGGCCGGGTTCGCCGACTGGGCGGCCAGCACGTCGCAGAGGCTGAAGGCGCCGGTCGCCGCGCCGACGTTCGCATCAGCCGGGAACGGCGTGGGCCCACGCAGGCCCAGCCCCGTGTTCACCGCGGTCACGAAGGCCTGGGCGACCGCCGCGTTGTTGCCACGGACGACGCAGTTGAAGGCGGCCTGAAGGTCCTTGATGATGACGGTGTTGGGGTTTCCGCCCGACACGTCTCGCTGGTTAATGAACGGATCGTCCGTCGTGACCTTCGTCTTCAGGTAGCTGGCACCGATGTTGATCGCCCAGTCCGGCGCTGGCCGGAAGAAGGCGTCCGCCTCGACGCCGTAGATGTCGGCATCGATATTGTCGTTGATCGACGAGCGGGCCACGATGCGGCTGAGCTGCAGGCCCTTGTACTTATAATAGAAGCCCGTGAGGTTCAGGGTGAAGCGGCCGTTGTCGAAGGTGTTCTTCGAGCCGATTTCGAAGGCGTTGATGATTTCCGGACGGAAGGAGTCCGGGATCACCAGGTTCGGCACCTGGACCGGCGGGTTGAAGCCGCCCGACTTGTAGCCGCGCGAGTAGGACGCATAGATCAGATTGTCGTCGGTGATCTTGTAATCGACGACGGCGCGGCCGGTGAATTCGTCGAACGTACGGCGACGGATCGCGAACTGCTGAATCCCCGGCGTGACGGGGTCGGCATCATAACCTGCTGCGCCCGGCGCATCGAAGGCGCTGCCCGTCTGCGTGAAGGGAACCGGGAAGCTTGCCAGCGTTGAGCGCGAGCGGACGAACTTGCGGTCGTTGTTGTAGCGCAGGCCGAGCGTTAGCTTCAGCTTGTCGGTGAAGTCGAAATAGGTCTCACCGAAGATGCCGTAGGACTTCAAGCGGAACTCAGGCGTCGCGTTCCAGAAGTATGGCGTGGCGGAGAAGGACGGCGCGCGGCCCGCGCCCGCGGCCTGCACGGTGCCGAGAATGCCCGTCACGTAGTCAATGGCGAAGGCGTTGACGTAATAGTCGCCGTTGCGGACCTTGCCGTCGACATAGATGCCGCCGAGCAGGAAGTTGAACATGCCGTCGAAATCGGAGGTGATGATACCTTCGACCGACCAGTCCTTCGTCTTCTGGGTCGAGCGATCATAGGCGTTCGGAACGGGGCCGCAGTTGCTGAACCCGCCGTACACGCCGAGGCCGGTGCCGCGCGGTGCCGAGGTGCACAGATCACCGGTCGGGCCGTTCGGGAACAGCGCGCGCGCGATCGGCGCAAAGTAAGCCGCCGGGATCGGGCCGAGGCCATTCGCCGCCGCAAACGCCACGTTGTTGAGCGACGGCTGGATCAGCGAGCGATTGGCAACGCCAAGGTTATAGTCCTGCGAGGAATCGACCGACGTCTCATGATAGAGGCCGGTCAACTGGAGGCGGACCGGACCGAAATTGTGATCGATCCGCGCCTGGAACGTCGTCTCGTCCGTCTTATAGGTGGGATTGAAAGCGGTGTAGACTTCGCGCGGATCGGGCAGGATCGGGTTGCCGGCATAGGCGTCCGGCCCGTACACGCTGCCGAGGCCGAGCGCCTGGCCGAGCACCGGGCTGCCGAACGCGATCGTCAGGAATTCGCGGCTGCCCAGCGTACCTGTGAAGCCCGAGTTGGTATTGGTGCGGCCGAAATCGCGGCGGTTGTTGAGACAGCCCAGAACGCCGGTCGGATCCGTCTGGCACAGCTGCTTCTGGATGCGCAGGCGGTTATCGTCTTCCTTGAAGTACGACGCGAGGATGTCGACGGTCGTATCGACCGATGGCTCCCACCGGATCGAGCCGCGGACCGAGTACATGTCTCGGCCGTCGATCCGCGTGTCGTTGTACAGGTTCTTCGTATAGCCGTCGCGGTTGAGGTAGAAGCCGGCTAGGCGAACGGCCAGCGTTTCGCCGAGCGGCACGTTGATCATCGCCTTGGCGCGGATCGAATCGTAGTTGCCGTATTCTGCCTCGGCCGCGGCAGCGAAGCGATCCGTGCGCGGCTTGGCGGTGATGAAGTTCACCACGCCCGACGAGGCGCTGCGGCCGAAGAGCGTGCCTTGCGGGCCACGCAGCACTTCGACGCGCTCGAGATCGAAATACTCGGTTTCGAAGATGCGGGTGCCGAGCAGCGGGGAGCCATTGAGGTGGATCGCGGTCGCCGCGTCGCACGAGATGCCGACGCACAAGTCACCAACGCCGCGGATGGTGAAGCTGGACCCGGTGAAATTGCCCTTGGAGAAGGTGACGTTGGGAAGCGTCAGCTGCAGATCCGACGCATTGTCGATCTGCTGCGCTTCGAGGGCCGCGGCCGAGAATGCAGTGACCGCGATCGGCACTTCCTGCAGCGTCTGCGCCTGGCGCTGCGCGGTAACCACGATGTCCGCGCCATAGCCACCGGCATCCTGTGGGCTCGCCGAGGCACCTGTCGGCGCGGTATTCGTAGGTGCGGTATCCTGCGTTCCGGTCGCCGCCTGAGCGGCAGCATAGCTCGGCAACGTTGCGATCAGCGCGAGCGCGGTCGCGGCAAACAGATCCATCTTGCGCATTGGCATCCCCTCCTAGAGCCGCGCCGGCTTCTGCCGGTCTGCGGTAGTTCCACTGTGCGGTATGGAACGTAGCGCGCGAAATTTTCGCCCGTCAAATGAATTTGCGCGAGAAGCGTTCGGGGTGCACAGAGCAGTGACTGAAATGAAACAGTAGCGAAACCGAACCGATCCTGTCGGCGCGCGGGATCGCTTTGTAGAATAGAGGGTTTGTCTCGGAAATGACTGCAAACGGATCGCCCGAGGATGGGGACCTTATAGGCAGCGACGGAAAGATCGTCGTGCCCGATCACGTTGCCGATGCAATAAAGACGCTGATCAAATGGGCTGGCGACGATCCCGAGCGGGAGGGCCTGATCGACACGCCGAGGCGCGTGGCGCGGGCGTGGAAGGAATATTGTGCGGGCTACGCCGATGATCCGTCGCACCACCTGTCGAGAGTCTTCGAGGAAGTGGGCGGTTACGACGAGATCGTCCTGTTGAGGGACATTCCGTTCCAGTCGCACTGCGAGCATCACATGGCGCCGATCATCGGCCGGGCACACATCGCCTATCTGCCGAAGGACCATGTCGTGGGCATTTCGAAGCTGGCGCGCGTGCTGCACGCCTATGCGCGGCGGCTGCAGGTGCAGGAGCGGCTTACTGCGGAGGTCGCCGACTGCATCTGGAACGGCCTGAAGCCGCAGGGTGTCGCGGTGGTGATCGAGGCGAGCCATGCGTGCATGACGGCGCGCGGCGTGCGCACGCCGGGTGTCTCGATGGTCACCAGCCGGATGATGGGCGTGTTCCGCGATGACGAGCGCAGCCGCAGGGAAGTGCTGGCGCTGATGGATATGCAGGGCCGCGCGTGACGCGGGCCGGCAGCGACGGGACGGCTGGGCTGGACACTGTGATGGTTACCGGCGGCGCCAAGCGGCTCGGCGCGGCGATCGCGCGGGCCTGCGCGGCGGCCGGTGCGCTGGTCGTGGTGCACTACGGCACGTCAGCGGCGGAGGCGGAAGCGCTGGCGGCTGAGATCGGCGGCGTCGCCGTTGGAGGAGACCTGTCGCGGACCGACGAGATCGGTGCGCTGTTCGACCGCGCCATTGCCGCAGCGGAAGGCCCGATCAACGGGCTGGTCAATAGCGCCTCGCTGTTCGAGGAGGATCGGCCCGAGGCGATCGATCCGCAGCTTGCCGCGCGCCTCTATGCGATCAATTGCACGGCGCCCGCGATGCTGGGTGCCGCGCTCGCGGCCCAACCGGGGCTGGAGCAGGGTGCGATCGTCAACCTGCTCGATCAGAAGCTTGCCAATCCCAATCCCGATTTTTTCTCTTACAGCCTGACCAAGTACGCACTTGCCGGCGCGACCGAGATGATGGCGATGGCCTTTGCGCCGCGGGTACGGGTGAATGCCGTTGCGCCCGGCCTGACGCTGCCGAGCGGCGACCAGACCGAAGACGAATTCGATCGGGTCGCGCGCGAGAACCTGTTGCGGCGGCCTGTAGGGCCCGATCAGGTGGCGGCGGCGGTCGTCTACCTCCTCGGGGCGTCGAGCGTCACCGGCCAGACGATCCATGTTGATAGCGGCCAGCGCTTCCTGAAGCGGACCGGCGACGTGATGTTCGAGACGCGGCGGCCGGAGCGGCGCGATGGCTGATTATACCATCATCCTTGATCGCCTGGACGTGCCGATGCGGCTCGGCATCCATCCGCACGAGGCGAAACCGCAGCGTGTTCGCCTGTCGGTGGAGATGGCGGTCAGCTACGCGAGCTCGCCCACTGCCGATGCGATCGAGGAAGTGCTGGACTATGATTTTGTCCGCACGGGTATCCACGATCTGGCGCGTGGGCCCGGCTTTGCGTTGCAGGAGACGCTGGTCGAAGCGGTGGCCGCGCTTTGCCTCTCCGACGCGCGGGTGCGCCAGGTTCGGGTGCGATCGATGAAGCTCGACGTTTATCCAGACGCGCGAGTTGGTTGCGAGATCGTGCGCAGCCGCTGAGCCATCAGACATATTGCTCCGCCGCGCCGACGGTGACGAGCGTTACGCAGAGCAATGCGAGGAACAGCACGTTCCAGCGGCGCGAACGGACGATCATCAGAAGCGCGAACAGAATGAGCGCGAAGATCCCGCCTAGATCGTAGACCATCTCGGCCAGGCTGCTGGTGGCCTCCGCTTCGGATGCGGGCGCTGGATGAAGTTCGCTCAGCGCGATGATACCGATCCAGCTGCAGACATTCGCGGTGAGGAGGCCGCCGACCACCATCCGCTTCTGCCGGTCGTACCAATCGTCGAAGTCGGGCCATTCTTCCGGGGTGTCTGGGAATATGAGCGTGGCGGCGAGATAATAGATGCCGACCATCACCAGCACCGAGACCAACGTGATGTAATTGGCGTCGATCTGCTCACGTGAGTACCAGGCGAGAAGCCAGAAGCTCGACAGGTCAAGCATCGCAACGCAGCCGAGCAATGGTGAAAGCCAGCCGATGCGGACGGCCGCCGTGCCGCGCTTCAACTTCAGCGCGCGGGAGAAGCCGCCGAGCACTTCGGAAATGGCGAGGCCGAGCAGCAGGCCGTAAACCGCAAAGACCAGCTCGAATGGGCTCATCGTCGGTGATCTTTCGCGGCGCCGGATGGCTGAGGGTCACGCGTAATGCTCAGCGCTGGGCCGCTAAGATTATCGCGATGTCAGGCCGCGATTATTTGAAGGGCAGGGATCAGGATCAATATAGCGAACGCCTGAGTCAGCCCGGCGTAGCTCGATATTGTGCCGATGTGAGGCGTTTCGGAGTCGGGCTGCGAGAATTAGGCTCCAGTGACTGGAGGGCAGCGCCATGATGACGCTGCCTCCGAAGGTTACGCGCGATTGGCGGCGCTGAGCACGGCGCGCACGCTGGCGGTGGCGACATCGGTATCGATGCCGACGCCCCAGACGGTGCGGCCGTCCGCAGTGCGGCATTCGACGTAAGCGGCCGCCTGTGCGCCAGCGCCGTGGCCGATCGCGTGCTCGGCATAATCGACCACGTCGAGCGTCGGCCCGGTCGATTCGGCGAGCGCAGCGATCACGCCCGAGATGAGGCCGTTGCCGCGGCCGGAGAGCGAGCGTTCTTCGCCGTCGATCGCGACCCGACCGACGAAGCGGCGATCGCCGACGCTGCCCGTCTCGTCATAATCGCGCAACACGAAGCGATCCTTGTCGCCCGGCAGGTACGTGCGCTCGAATGCGCCCCAAATGTCGGCGGCATTCAATTCGCGGCTCGTCTCGTCGGCCAGCGCCTGGACGTGGCGGCTGAAATCGGCCTGCAGGCGCTTGGGCAGTTTCAGTCCCTTGTCCTGCTCGATCACCCAGGCGACGCCGCCCTTGCCCGACTGCGAGTTGACGCGGATCACTGCCTCATAGCTGCGGCCGAGGTCGGCCGGGTCGATCGGCAGATAAGGGACTTCCCAGAAATCGTCGTTGCGCGCCTGTTGTGCCGCAAAGCCTTTCTTGATCGCGTCCTGGTGGCTGCCGGAAAAGGCGGTGAACACGAGATCGCCGGCGTAAGGCGTACGCGGGTGAACCGGGATGTTGGTGGCATATTCCACCGTCTTCACGATCCCGTCGATATCGCTGAGATCCAGCCGCGGATCGACGCCCTGGGTGTACATGTTGAGCGCCACTGTCACGAGATCGCAATTGCCGGTGCGCTCGCCATTGCCGAGCAGACAGCCCTCGACGCGGTCGGCGCCGGCCATCAGGCCCAGCTCCGCCGCGGCGACGCCGGTGCCGCGATCATTGTGGGTGTGGAGGCTGATCACCACCGCCTCGCGGTTCGGGATGTGGCGGCCGAAATATTCGATCTGATCGGCGTAGACGTTGGGCGTCGCGCATTCGACCGTCGCCGGCAGGTTGAGGATGATCGGGCGCTCGGCGGTCGGCTGAAGCACGTCCATCACCGCGGCGCACACTTCGATGCTGAAATCCACCTCGGCGGTGGAGAACGTCTCGGGGCTGTATTCGAAATGCCAGTCGACGTTAGGCTGCTTGGCCGCCTCGTCCCGCAGCACCTTCGCGCCCTCGATCGCGATCGCCTTCACTTCTTCGCGGCTCATGCCGAACACGATGCGGCGCCATGCGGGGCTGACCGCATTGTAGAGGTGGACGATCGCGGAATGCGCGCCCTGCAGGCTCTGGAAGCTCGTTTCGATCAGGTCGCGGCGCGACTGTGTCAGCACCTGGATCTTCACGTCCTCGGGGATGCGATCCTGCTTGATCAGGCCGGAGATGAAATCGAATTCGGTCGCGCCGGCAGACGGGAAGCCGACCTCGATCTCCTTCAGGCCGACCTTCACCAGCAGATCGAAGAAGCGGGTCTTCTTCTCGGCGTCCATCGGGTCGATCAGCGCCTGGTTGCCGTCGCGAAGGTCGGTCGACAGCCAGCGCGGGGCGCGGGTGATCACCTTGGACGGCCAGGTCCGGTCCGGCATGTTGATGGTCGGGAAGGGGCGGTACTTGGTCGATGGATCGCGCAGCATGGTTGGTCCGCTTCGCTGGAGGGGCGTCTTTTCGTCTCGTCTGGCCCTTAGGCGGATCGCGTGCCGCCCGCTGGGCGCACGTCGCTGGTCGCGCCTAAGGGCGCGTAAGTCGAAGGAGAAGAACGGCGCCCGTGCGGATCATCGACACGGCGGTTGCCGCATAATCGAGCGCATGTCCAGCCTTCAGGAATTTTGACGTTTACGTAAGAAGTTGGCGGTTAGCGCTGGTCCGCGCCGGGGGGCGTGTTCAGCCAAGGGACCCAAGTTGCGCCAGCTTCTCTATATCAGCACTGCCTCCACCGGCGCGTCGATCGAGGTCGGAACGATCCTCGCAACGTCGCAGCGCAACAATCGCCGCGACGGGGTCACCGGGCTGTTGTGGACCGACGGTTACCGCTTCCTCCAGGTTCTGGAAGGCGGTGATGGGGCGGTTCAGGGCGTGTTCGACCGGATCCGCGCTGATCCGCGTCACCGCGCCATCGTGGTGCTGCACGACCGGCCGATCGAGGCGCGCGAGTTCGGCGCGTGGGAGATGGCGCGCCGTGGGCCGACCGACACGGCCGACGATTTCGATGCGCGGATGAACCGGCACCTGGAATCGGCCTCCGCCTCCGTCCGCGGCACGTTCGAAGGGCTGATCGCCGCCCGAAGTGCCACGTAACGGAGGGAGCGCCGCCGCTTACTTCTCGAACGCGGCGGTGATCTTCAGCTTCACCTCGTCCGATACCATCGGGATGCCGTAGCCGATGTTGAACTCGCTGCGGCGGATCGTGGTGTTGGCGGTGAAGCCGACGGTTTCCTTGCCGCCCATCTGCGCCGGCATCTTTCCCGCGCCATAGAATTGCGCGTCGAGCGTCACCGGCTTGGTGACGCCGTTCAGCGTCAGATTGCCGTCGATCTTCGCGTTCTGGCCGCTGGGCGTGACGCGAGTCGACACGAAGCGCGCCGGGGCGGGCGAGGCGCCGAAGAAGTCCGCCGACTTGCCGGCGTCAGCAGGCTTCAGCAGATGCTTGGTGAGCCCGGCGCTGGCAGTCGTGACTTCCGCCACCGGAATCGAGACTTCGACCTTGGACGCGCCGAGGTTCTTCGGATCGAGCGTCAGCGCGCCGGTGATGTTGCCGAACAGCCCGAAGTACGGCGTGAAGCCGAGGTGATCGACGGTCCATTCCACCAGAGTGTGTCCAGCGTCGGCGGTGTAGGTGCCCCCGGTGACCGCGGCAACGTTCTTGGAGCCGGGTGCCGACATCGGCGCCTGCTGCGCGACGACGGCGCCGGTGAACAGGGCGGACAGAAGGAAAGCATGGGCGATGCGCATGTGAAGGACTCCCCGAGGTGATCGTTACGCGACAATCAACCACAACGCTTCGAACGCAGAAAGGTCCGCGTCCGAAACGATCGATTTCATCTATTCTGTGACGCCGACCACAAGATCGAACTTGATGCGCACCCAGGCGCCGATCATCGGGCGGCCGTTGACGCGCGGCGGGCGGACCAGGAACTGCCACGAGGCCTGGCGCAAGCCGCGCGCGATGCCGGAACCGGGGCTCTCGCCGATCTCGCGGCAATCCTCCACGTGATTGCGCTCAATTGTGCGGCAGGCAATCATGCCCCAGCCGGTCTGCGCGCGCTGCGGCAGATAGGTGACGAGCTCCGCGCGGGTCGGTTCGCGCACCCATTCCGCGTTGTAGAGCGTCTCGCCGTTCGGCCCGCCGCCACCGCCTCCGCCGCCCCCTGGTTCGGCGCGCGCGGTCTCCGTCCCAGCGCCCGGCTCCGCACTTGCCTTGGGGAAGCGGCCGATATTGGACGCGGCGAAGTCTGCGCGGGAGAGGTTGATCACGCCGGGCAGTTCGATCGGGGGTGGCGGCAGGGGCGGGGGAGGCGGCGCGGTGCGCTGCGGTTCCGAGCGGCGCGGCGTGGTTGCAGCCCGCGCTTCTTGGCGCTGGGCGGGAGGGGCCTTTGGCCCGGGCGGGGCGACATCAAAGGTGGATAGCGCGCGCCCGCCGCCTGGCGGGGGGAAGCTCATCGCGCCCATCCGCAGCAGGACGAGGATGAGCAATGCGGCGAGGCCGAGCGCGATGGCCGAGGACGCGAGCCGGCTGCGCCAGGACGGGCGGGCCAAATACGTCGCATGAGTGTGAGACGCCGGCCGCATCGAAGGCGCGCCTAGCCGTTCAGTGGCGCGCCGACAATTGCCGAAGGTAATGCAACGCGCCCGGGAAGCGACCGAGCCTCCCGGGCGCCGAAAGGATTAGTTCTTTTCCTTGTCGACCAGCTTGTTCGCGCCGATCCAAGGCATCATCGCGCGCAGGTTGCTGCCGACCTGTTCGATCGGATGCGCGGCGGCCGCCTTGCGCGCCGCCTTCAGTTCCGGCTGGCCGGCGCGGTTGTCGAGCACGAAGTTCTTCACGAAGCGGCCCGACTGGATGTCGGCGAGGACGCGCTTCATTTCCTTCTTCGTCTCGTCCGTGATGATCCGCGGGCCGGTGGTGATGTCGCCATATTCGGCCGTGTTGCTGATCGAATAGCGCATGTTGGCGATGCCGCCCTCGTACAGCAGGTCGACGATCAGCTTGGTCTCGTGGAGGCACTCGAAATAGGCCATTTCGGGGGCGTAGCCGGCCTCGACCAGCGTTTCGAACCCGGCCTGGATCAGGTGGGTGATGCCGCCGCACAGCACGGCCTGCTCGCCGAACAGGTCGGTCTCGCACTCTTCCTTGAAGTTCGTCTCGATGATGCCCGAGCGGCCGCCGCCGACGCCGCTGGCATAAGCGAGCGCGATGTCGTGCGCGTTGCCGCTCGCGTCCTGATGGATCGCGATGAGGCAGGGGACGCCGCCGCCCTTGACGTATTCGCTGCGCACCGTGTGGCCCGGGCCCTTGGGCGCGATCATGATGACGTCGATGTCGGCGGGTGCCTCGATCAGGCCGAAGTGGATGTTGAGGCCGTGCGCGAAGGCGAGCGCGCTGCCGGGCTTCATATTGCCCTTCAGGTCATTCTCCCAGATCGCCGCCTGATGCTCGTCCGGCGCCAGGATCATGAGGATGTCGGCCCAGCCGGCGGCTTCCTTGTTCGACAGCACCTTGAAACCGGCGGCCTCGACCTTCTTCGCGGTCGCGGAGCCTTCACGGAGCGCGATCGCCACGTCCTTGACCCCGCTGTCGCGCAGGTTCTGCGCATGGGCATGGCCCTGCGAGCCATAGCCGACGATGGCGATCTTCTTGGAAGAGATCAGGTTCAGGTCAGCGTCGCGATCGTAATAGACACGCATTTATAGATACTCCTTTGCTCGTGCGTCCCGGCGTCAGGTCCGGGGCCCGGCGGGCGGCCGGGCGAAACGGTTGGTTGGTGAAAAGTCAGGCGGCCTCGTTGCCGCGGCCGATCGCGACGATGCCGGTGCGGGCGACCTCGATCAGGCCGACCTCGCTCATCAGCTCGACGAACTTGTCGATCTTCTCGATCCCGCCGGTCACTTCGAACACGAAGCTGGAGGTGGTCGCATCGACCACGCGCGCGCGATAGACGTCGGCGAGGCGAAGCGCCTCGATCCGGTGGTCGCCCACGCCGCGTACCTTCACCAGCGCCAGCTCGCGTTCGACATGCGCGCCCTCGGCGGTGAGATCGCGCACCTTGTGGACCGGCACCAGCCGGTCGAGCTGCGCCACGATCTGCTCCAGCATCGGCTTGCTGGCCGAGGTGACGATGGTGATGCGACTGACCGCCTTGTCGGCGGTGATCTCGCTCACCGTCAGGCTTTCGATATTATAGCCGCGTGCGGTGAAGAGGCCGGCGATCCGCGCCAGGATGCCCGGTTCGTTGTCGACGATGACGGCGAGCGTATGGCGCTCCGCAGTTTCGGATTTGATGTGCACTGCTTCTTCCTTCTCCCCTCCCGCTTGGGTCCCATCAAAGCACTACTTTGATGGGAGCCCGATGGGAGGGGGCGGGGGAGGGATGTCTTCGGGTGGTGAAGGTGCCCGCGGGGAGGACCTTCCTGTGGCTCAGACCAGCGCCTTGGCCTCGTCGTCCATGGTGCCCGACACTTCGTTCGCCTGCAGGATCATGTCCGTATGGGCGGCGCCGCTCGGGATCATGGGGAAGCAGTTGGCGAGCTTCGCCACCATGCAATCCACCATCACCGGGCCGTCATGTGCGAGCATGTCTGCAATGCCCCGATCGAGTTGGTCTGGATGCTCGATGCGGATCCCCTTCCAGCCATAAGCCTCGGCAAGCTTCACGAAATCGGGCAGCGAATCCGAATAGCTTTCGGCGTAGCGGCTCTCATAGGTGAGTTCCTGCCACTGGCGGACCATCCCCATATATTCGTTGTTGAGGATGAAGATCTTCACCGGCAAACGGTATTGCGTCGCTGTCGCCAGTTCCTGGATGTTCATCTGGATCGAGGCCTCGCCGGCGATGTCAATGACGAGCGCGTTGGGATTGCCGAGCTGCGCACCGATCGCGGCCGGCAGGCCATAGCCCATCGTGCCGAGGCCGCCGGACGTCAGCCACTTGTTCGGCTTTTCGAACCCGAAATGCTGCGCAGCCCACATCTGATGCTGGCCGACCTCGGTGGTGACGATCGGATCGCGCGCATGGGTTGCCTCCCACAATGCGCGGATCGCGCGCTGCGGCATGATGACCTCATCGTCCTTCGGGAAGTTGAGGCACTGAACCGCGCGCCAGCCCTCGATGCGGCGCCACCATTCGCCCGTGTCGGGCTTCGGGTGCTGCCGCGCCTTCCAGATGCGGACCATGTCCTCCATCGCGTGGCCAGCATCCGCGACGATGCCGAGATCGATCCGTACCGTCTTGTTGATGCTCGACCGGTCGACGTCGATGTGCACCTTGCGGCTGTTGGGCGAGAAGGCATCGAGACGCCCGGTGACGCGGTCGTCAAACCGCGCCCCGATCGCGACGATCAGGTCCGCCTGGTTCATCGCCATGTTCGCCTCATAGGTGCCGTGCATGCCCAGCATGCCCAGGAACTGCGGCGAGGTGGCGGGGTAGGCGCCGAGGCCCATCAGCGTCGAGGTGACGGGCGCGCCGGTGATCCGCGCGAGCTCCTTGAGCAGCTGCGACGCGCCGGGCCCGGAGTTGATGACGCCGCCGCCGGTATAGAGGATCGGGCGCTCGGCCGCGGCGAGCATGTCGACGACCTGCTCGATCTCGCTGCGCTCTGCCTTCACCGCCGGACGGTACGTCTTGTGCTGGATCGGACCGGGCCTGGTGTAGCGCGCGGTCGCGACCTGGACGTCCTTCGGGATATCGACGACGACCGGGCCCGGGCGGCCAGAGGTGGCGATATGGAACGCCTCATGGATCACGTCGCCTAGGCGCGCGGGATCCTTCACCAGATAATTGTGCTTCGTACAGTGGCGCGTGATGCCGACGGTATCGGCCTCTTGGAAAGCGTCAGAGCCGATCAGCGTCGTCGGCACCTGACCGGTGATGACGACCATCGGGATCGAATCGAGCAGCGCATCGGTGATGCCCGTGACGGCGTTCGTCGCCCCGGGGCCGGAGGTGACGAGCACCACGCCCGGCTTGCCGGTGGAGCGGGCATAGCCTTCCGCCGCATGGGTCGCTGCCTGCTCGTGCCGTACCAGGATGTGGCGAATACGCTTCGAACGGAAGAGGGCGTCGTAAATCGGAAGGACGGCACCGCCAGGATAGCCGAAGATGACGTCCACGCCGAGATCGCACAGCGCCTCGACCAGGATGTCTGCTCCGCTCTTCTCAGTCACGTCCAATTCCCTTCTGTCGTTACAGGACGGTGTTTAGCCGTCCGCGGCAGGGCCGGCTACGGCACCAAAAATTACGTGTCAACGCCAAAGTTTGAAATAATATTCCAATCTTTGCATCGGCAACTCTGTAATACGTGGCCAACCACGCGGCGGCTGGTGCCGAAACCAGGTATATTGGCGCTTGGCGTAGCGCCGCGTGGCGGCGCGCGCCTGCTCCAACGCGGTGGCGCGATCGATCGCCCCCTCGAGCATGGCGGCGATCTCCGGCACCCCGATCGCGCGCCGGATCGGCGCGTCGGCCGGCACGTCACCGCGCGCGAGCAGCGCCTCGACTTCCTCGACCGCGCCGCCATCGAACATCTCCGCAAGCCGCGCATCGACCCGCTCGTTCAGCGTCTCGCGCTCCGGCAGCACGATGAGCGGTGACAGGTCGACCTGGTCGCCGATCCCGCCGGCGCGCGCATCCTGCCATGCGCTGAGCGGGCGCCCGGTCGACCGGATCACCTCAAGCGCGCGCGCGACGCGGCTGGTGTCGGCCGGCGCCAATCGCTGTGCCGCGGGCGGATCGGCGAGCGCCAGCGCGGCATGCGCCTCGGCAACCGGCATGGCGCGCACGTCTTCCCGGATCGCGGGATCGATCGGGGGCACAGGCGCGATCCCTTCGATGAGGGTACGGATGTAGAGCCCCGTGCCGCCGGTGAGGATCGGCAGTCGGCCTTCCGTGATGATGGCGCAGATTGCGGCGCGCGCATCGGCTGCCCAGCTGGCGGCGGAACAGGCGACCGCGCCATCGACATAGCCGTAGAGCCGGTGTTCGGCGCGGGCCTCGTCCGCCGCGCTCGGCCGCGCGCTGATCACCCGAAGATCACGGTAGACCTGGCTCGCGTCGGCGTTGACGATCACGCCATTCGTCCGCTCCGCCAGTTCGAGCGCCAGCGACGACTTGCCGCTGGCGGTCGGCCCTGCGATGAGCGCCAGCTTCGGAAAGGGACCAGTCTTGTTCACCGCAACGCTGATAGCAGCCGGGCGCTTGTCGCCCCAGACCTTGTCGGACGCGCGCGATCGGCTCGCCGCAACTGGGTGTGCGCCCACCACGACGGGCTGGCTCGACGAGGGGGACGCGGCCGACATCGTGTTCGGCTTCGCCCCGGATGTCGCGCGGCAGACGCTGGAATGCACCTACGACGGCGTCGATGTCGTGGTGCAGCCGATGGCGGGGCGCGAGAAGCGCCTGCTGGTGGCCGACATGGACTCCACCATGATCACCGTCGAGTGTATCGACGAACTGGCGGACTATGCCGGGATCAAGCCGCAGATCGCAGCGATCACCGAAGCGGCGATGCGCGGCGAGCTGGATTTCGCGGCCGCTCTGGACGCGCGCGTGGCGCTGCTGAAGGATCTCGATGCCGGAGCGATCGATCGATGCCGGAACGAGCGGGTGCGGCTGATGCCGGGCGCGGTGACGCTGGTGCGCACCATGCGCGGTCGCGGCGCCACCGCGATCCTGGTGTCGGGCGGGTTCACGGCCTTTGCCGAGCCGGTGGCCCAGGAGATCGGCTTCCACCGCGCCATCGCCAACCGGCTGGAACTCGCCGACGGCCGGCTGACCGGCACCGTTGGCAAGCCGATCGTCGATTCCTCGACCAAGGAGCGCACCTTGCGCGAAGCGCGCGCCGAACTGCTGTTGGCGGACGATGCGACACTGGCGGTGGGCGACGGGGCGAACGACCTCGCCATGATCAACATCGCCGGCCTTGGCGTGGCATATCGCGCGAAGCCGATCGTGGCGCAGGCCGCAGCGGCGCGGATCGATCATAATGATCTCACCGCATTGCTCTGGGCGCAGGGCATTGCGCGCAAGGACTGGCTCGGCGCCTGATCAGGCACCGAGCGCATCCGGTCGCGATCAGCGATGAGCGCGCCTCGCCCTTCTTTCCTCCGCCTCGCCGCCTTCGCCGGCGGGGACTTCGCGTTCAATCTCTACTGGCAGAGCGTCATGCTCTACCTGCTGTTCTATTATACCGACGCGCTTCAGCTCGACATCGGGCTGGCCGCGACCGTCTATCTGGCGGCGTCGGTGTGGGACGGGGTGGTGAGCTTCCTGGTCGGGATCGCGGCCGACCGGCGCGGCTCCGCGCGGCGCTTTCGACTGGCGCTGACGATCGGGGCCGTGCCGCTGGGGCTGGCGTTTGCCATCGCGTACATGCCGCCGCCGGTGGCGGGCGTTACCGGGTTCGCCTTCATACTCGTCGGCCACATCCTGTTCCGTACCGCTTACGCGCTGGTCAACGTGCCCTATCTTGCCATGTCAGCGCGGGTGAGCGCCGACAGCGCGGACCGCTCGCTCGTCGCCGGTTTGCGAATGCTGGCGGGCACGGCGGCGGCAGTGGTGGTCGCAATGGGCACGGTGCCGATCGGTGGCTGGCTGAACGGCGCTGAGGGGCCGCGCGCGTTCCTCGACGCGGCGCTGCTGTTCGCGTTCATCGCCACCGTGATCCTGATCGCGGTGGGCGCCACCTTCCGCGACGCGGCGCCGCCCGCGCCGGTGGAGCGGCTTTCGGTTTCCGCCTGTGTCGCCAGCCTCGTGCGCAACCGCGCCTTCGTCACGCTAAGCGCGGCGATGATGGCGATGATCGTCGCCGCGACGATCCTCAACAAATCGGTGCTGTATTACTTCAAATATGTCGGCGGGGACGAAGCCGCCGGGCAATTGACGCTAGCCGCGATGATGACGGTGAGCGGGGCGGCGGTGCCGGTGTGGATGCTCGTCGCCCGGCACACGGGCTCGCGCGCCTTATGGTTTGTCGCCACCGGCCTGTGCGCGGTGCTGTTGGCGCTTTTCGCCGCGACTGACGTGGCGCGCGCCGGGCTGACGCAGGCGTTGCTCGTGGCGCTGCAGGCGTCGATCGTCGGACTGCATTTCGCTTTTTGGGCGCTGCTGCCGGACACGGTGGAATATGGCCAGCGCGTCACTGGCGTCCGCGTCGAGGGGACGGTGTTTGGCGTCGCTGCGCTGCTCCAGCGGATCGCGATCGGCATGGCGACCGCGATCCTGGGCTGGAGCTTCGAGGGGGCGGGCTACATCCCCAATGTGGCGCAGAGCGAAGCCACGCTGGCGGGCATGCGCCTGTCGATCGCGCTGATCCCGCTCGCCTTCTTCTGCCTGTCGGCGTGGCTGATGTGGCTGAACCCGCTGTCGCGTGGGGCGCATGACCGGATCGTACGCGAGCTGGCGAATTAGCTTCTTGTCACCCCGGGAACGCGCCCGGGGTGACGATGTTCAGGTCAGGGGATCAGATCAGGCCTTCACCAGATCGAACGTGCCATGGACCCCGTCGGCCTGGGCGGAAGGTGCGATCCACAGATCAAAGGTGCCCGGCTCCACGGTCGGCTTCAGGTCCAGCCCGATAAACTCGAGGTCCGCGCGGCGCAGCGTGAACGTAACCTTTTTACTCGCACCCGGTGCCAGTGCGATCTTGCGGAACGCCTTCAGCTCACGCACCGGTCGCGTGACGCTGCCCACCCGGTCGCGGATGTAGAGCTGCACCACCTCTTCCGCCGCACGCTTGCCCGTGTTGGCAACGGTGGCGGAGACGGTGAGCGTGCCGTCCCAGCCCATCGACTGCGGCAGCTCGAGCCCGCGATACTCGATCACGCCATAGGTGAGGCCGTGGCCGAAGGGGTAAAGCGCGGTGTTGGTGGTCGTGCGATACCGCGCGCGATACGGCTCGGTCAGATTCGGCGCCGGCCGCCCGGTCGCCTTGTGGTCGTAGTAATAAGGCGACTGCCCCGAATCATGCGGGAAGCTGACCGGCAGGCGGCCCGACGGGCTGTATGCCCCGAACAGGACGTCGGCGATGCCGTTGCCCGATTCCGAACCGAGGAACCAGGTGACGAGGATCGCCGGCGCGTCCTTGACGGCACCCTCCAGTGCAAGCCCACGGCCGTTTTTCAGCACCACGACCATCGGCTTGCCGGTCTTCGCCACGGCCTCGGCCAGCGCCTGTTGCGGTGCCGGCACGACGATCTCGGTGCGTGACTGTGCCTCGCCCGACATGTTCTCGGATTCGCCGATCGCGAGCAGCACGACGTCAGCGGCATTCGCGGCGGCGACGGCGGCCTCGATCCCGCCGGGCAGCGGCTCTTCCACCTTGGAGCCGAGCGTTACCGTCACGTTGCTCGTACCAGCGGCCGCGCGCACACCCTCGGCGAGGTCGACTGCCTGGGCATTGTCGCCATAGACCACCCACGGACCGTTCAGGTCATGCTTGCCTTCCGCGAACGGGCCGATGATCGCGATCTTGCGGCCGGTGCGGGGCAGGGGCAGCAGATCGCCGTCGTTCTTCAACAGCACGATCGACTTGCGCGCAGCTTCTCGCGAAACGGCGAGATTCGCTTTGGTGCGGGTGCGCGCCTTTTCGCGCTTCGGATCGATGCGGCGGAACGGGTCATCGAACAGGCCGAGCGCGTGCTTCACGGCGAGCACGCGGCGGACGGAACGGTCGAGCCGCTCCTCCGGCACGTCGCCATCACGAACGAGCGCGGGGAGATGCAGGAAGTAATTGTTGCTCTGCATCGACATGTCGACGCCGGCGAGGAAGGCGATACGCGTCGCGTCACGCGAATCCTTGGCAAAGCCGTGCGCGATCATTTCCTCATCGCCGGTGTAGTCGCCCACGACGAAGCCCTTGAAGCCCCACTCGCCGCGCAGCAGCGTGTCGAGCAGCCACGGATTGCCGTGCGCCGGCACCCCCGAAATCTCGTTGAACGATGCCATCGCGGAAAGCGCGCCAGCATCGAACCCGGCCTTGTACGGCGGCAGATATACCTCGCGCAGCGTGCGCTCTGAAACGTCGACCGTGTTGTAGTCGAGGCCGCCTTCCGCCGCGCCATAAGCAGCGAAATGCTTGACGCAGGCCATCATCGCGTTGTTCGCCTTCAGGTCCCGCCCCTGGAAGCCGCGGACGCGCGCGGCGGCGAAGAGTTCACCCAGGCGCACGTCCTCGCCAGCGCCCTCCATCGTCCGGCCCCAGCGCTGGTCGCGAGCGACGTCCACCATCGGGAAGAACGTCCAGTCGATGCCGGCGCCCGCAGCTTCGGATGCGGCGACGCGCGCCGTCCGCTCGGCCAGGTCAGGCTCAAAGCTCGCCGCTTCGCCCACCGGCACAGGGAAGATCGTGCGATGGCCGTGAATCACGTCGGCCGCGAAGATCAGCGGGATCTTGAGGCGCGATTCGCGCATCACGGCGCTTTGCATCCGGCGCGCCATGGCGGCGCCATTGCCGTTGAACACGCCCGTCAGCTTGCCGGCGACCGCGTCTGCCAATTGGCCATCGAAGCTGGGGCCGGAGGACGGGGGATTCAGGGTGGTCGCGACACCGCCACTCCACGCAGCGGCCATCAGATTGAGCTGGCCCGCCTTTTCCTCCAGCGTCATCTTCGCAATCAGCGCATCGACCGATGCCGGCACGTCCAGCTCGGCTGCCTGCAGCAGTGCTCGCGCCGGGCTTGCCGCCCAGGCCATGATCGCGCTTGCGCCAGCCAGTGCGGCACGCCGCGAGATGCGAAGATCAGACATAACCCTCCTTCTTCAGCCGTCGAACCAGGCGTCCGCGACCATGATAACGTTCTCAATAACTTGCGTCGCGGAATTGCCGTTGACGCCCCTGTAACCGGTTACGTAGACGGCGGGGCGAGTGAATTGCAATCGATAAAGAAGGGGGGAGAGCGATGGGGGAAGCAACGATCCGCGATGTCGCGCGCCGTGCGGCCGTGTCGGTTGCGTCGGTGTCTCGCGCGCTGAATGGGCTGGCCAACGTTCATCCCGATACCCGCGCACGCGTTCTCTCCGCGGCTCAGGACCTTGGTTACGTGCCGCACGCCGGCGCCCGCAGCCTCAGCCTGGCGCGCACCCACGCAATCGGCGTCGTGCTTCCCGATCTGCACGGCGAGTTCTTCTCCGAAGTCGTGCGCGGCCTGGATCGTGAGGCCAGCGCCCATGGCTATCACCTGCTCTTGTCGAACATGCACGACGATGCGGGGCATGCCGGCCAGGCCCTGCGCGCGATGCGCGGGCGGGTCGACGGCCTTGTCGTGATGGCGCCGCACATCGATGACGCCGCGCTCGCCGCGATGCTGCCGCAGAGCCTGCCGACGGTAATGATCAACAGCGCTGGCGGCTCTGGTCGTCATTCGCTGCGCATCGATAATCGCACCGGCGCGCAGGCGATGGCGAATCATCTGGTGGCGCTTGGCCGGCGCAACATCGTCCATATCGCTGGGCCGGAGGGCAATACCGACGCGCACGAGCGGCGGGAGGGGTTCCTTGCGGCGGTATCGGGCGACGTGACGGTGCGCGTGGAGACCGGTGACTTTACCGAAGCGTCGGGTGAGCGGGCCATCGCCGGGCTGATCGAGGAAGGCGCCACTTTCGACGCGATCTTCGCCGGCAACGACATGATGGCGCTCGGCGCACTGCAGGCGCTGCGGGCTGCCGGCGTCGTGGTGCCGCAAGCAGTGGCGGTCGCCGGCTTCGATGACGTACCGCTCGCCCGCTACCTCTCACTCACCACGATCCGCGTTCACATGGCGGAGATCGGTGCCCGCGCAGCGGCGCGGCTGATCGACGCACTCGACGGGCGTCCGTCAGACCCCTCCACCGAATTGATTCAGCCCGAACTGGTCGTCCGCGCCACCACGGCGGCACCTCAAGATATACGGAACAATCCATGAAGATCGGACGTCGAACTTTCCTGGCGCAAGGCGCGGCGGCTGGCGCGGCGACCATGGCTGCTGCCCCTGCGGCCCAGGCGCGCGCCGCTTCCCGGCCAACGCTGCCGGCCTTTTACGAAGATATCGAGCGGCGCACCTTCAACTGGTTCCGCAAGACGGTGAACCCCGCCAACGGCCTCGTGCCTGATCGCTGGCCGACGCCCAGCTTCTCCAGCATCGCAGCGGTCGGCTCCGCGCTCACCGTCTGGCCGATCGGTGTCGAGCGCGGCTGGATCTCGCGGCCAGAGGCGCGGGACCTGACGCTTGCTGCGCTGCGCTTCTTCGACAAGGCGCCCCAAGGTGATGCCCCGACCGACACCGCGGGCCATCGGGGCTTCTTCTACCACTTCCTCGATATGGAAACCGGGCTCCGGTACCGCGATAATGAGCTGTCGAGCGTGGACTCCACGCTATTGTTCCTCGGCATGCTCTTCGCTGCCGGCTGGTGGACCGGGAATGATCCCGCGGAGGCGGAAATCCGGCGGCTCGCCACCAATATCGTCGATCGTGCGGACTGGGCATGGTTCCAGAACGGCCGCCCCGTCGTGTCGATGGGCTGGCATCCGGGACGCGGTTTCCTCGATGCGGTGTGGCAGGGGTACAATGAGGGGATGATGACCGTCATCCTGGCGCTCGGTTCCGGCCGGCACCCGGTGAAGGACGGCGCGTGGGAAGCGTGGTGCGCGCCCTATCCCAGTTGCTGGCGGGGCGAGGGCGAGACGCGGCACCTCGCCTTCGCGCCGCTGTTCGGCCACCAGTACAGCCAGATGTGGATCGACTTTCGCGGCATCCGCGACGCAGCGATGCGCGAGGCGGGGTTCGATTACTTCGAGAACAGCCGCCGCGCGACCTATGCCAACCGCGCCTATTGCATCACCAACCCGCAGCAATGGGACGGCTACTCGAGCGACCTGTGGGGGCTCACGGCATGCGACGGCCCCGGCAATTTCGAGCTGCCGTTCAAGGGGCGAACCGCGACGTTCTACGGCTATGCCGCGCGTGGGCCGCTGGGGCAGCCGGACGAGCGGGACGACGGCACGATGGCGCCAACCGCCGCGCTTGGCAGCCTGCCGTTTGCGCCCGAGATCGTGGTGCCCGCCGCTCGCGCGCTGCTGAAGGTGCCGGGGCTCTACCGCGAATATGGCTTTGCCGATTCGTTCAACCCAAGCTTCCGCTACATCGACGCGAAGATCGAGACGGGCAGCGTCGATCCCAAGACCGGCTGGGTCGCGCGGGACCATCTGGGCATCGATCAGGGGCCGATCGTGATCATGGCGGCGAACTATCGCCATGATACGGTGTGGAAGGTGATGCGCCAGTCGCCGGTGATCCGGCGCGGGCTGGAGCGCGCCGGGTTCACGGGAGGATGGCTGGGATGAACGCGCCCGAGACGAAGATCCGCAAGATCACCATCGTCGGCGGTGGCACCGCGGGGTGGATGACCGCGGCGCTGCTATCGCAACTGTTCAATGACGGCGGATTCGACATCAAGCTGATCGAGTCGGACGAGATCGGCACGATCGGGGTGGGCGAGGCGACCATCCCCGCGATCCGCAACTATCACGCGCTGGCCGGACTGGATCAGGTGGCGATGATCCGGGCGACACAGGCCACGTTCAAGCTGGGCATCGAGTTCGTTGACTGGCGCGCGCTGGGGCACAGCTACATCCATGGCTTCGGCAAGATCGGCCAGGATCTGCTCTGGCTGCACCCGCATCAGTTCTGGCTGAAATATGCTGCGCGCGGCCAGGCCAAGCATTTCGATCATTATGCGCTGAATTGCCTCGCCGCGCGCCAGAACCGCTTCTGCCTGCCCGATCCGCGCAACCCCGGATCGCCGCTCGCCGATCTTGATTACGCCTATCACTTCGACGCCTCGCTGTTCGCGCGGTTCCTGCGCGCCCATGCCGAGCAGCGCGGTGTCACCCGAATCGAGGGGCGGATCGTCTCGGCCGAGTTGCGGCCTGAGGATGGGCATGTCGATCACGTGCTGCTCAGCGACGGGCGCCGCGTGGACGGGGAGCTCTTCATCGACTGCTCCGGCATGCGCGCGCTGCTGCTCGGGCAGACGCTTGGCGTCGGCTATGAGGAATGGTCGCACTGGCTGCCTTGCGACCGCGCGCTCGCGGTGCCGTGCGAAAGCGTCGCACCGCTGACGCCGTATACGCGTTCGACCGCACGTGCCGCAGGCTGGCAGTGGCGGATCCCGTTGCAGCACCGGATCGGCAACGGCCATGTCTATTCCAGCGCGCATATCAGCGACGATGAGGCAGCCGACGTCCTGCTCGCGAACCTTGACGGGCCAGCGCTCGCCGATCCGCGACCGGTGCGTTTCACGCCCGGCCGGCGCGACAAATCGTGGGAACGCAATGTCGTCGCGATCGGCCTGTCGAGCGGCTTTCTCGAGCCGCTGGAATCAACCAGCATCCACCTGATCCAGACCGCCATTCTGCGCCTCGTCGCGCTGTTTCCGGGTGCGGGCATCAATGCGGCCGACGTCGCCGAATATAATCGCCAGACTTCATTCGAATTCGAGGATGTGCGCGACTTCATCATCGCGCACTATAAGGTGACGGAGCGCGAGGACACACCGTTCTGGGCCTATGTCCGCAACATGGACATCCCGGATTCGCTCAGCGCGCGGCTTGAGCTGTTCCGCACCTCCGCCCGCTTCTTTGGCCAGCAGAAGGCGGAGCTGTTCCGGGAGGAAAGCTGGGTTCAGGTGCTGCTGGGGCAGGGGCTGCAGGCGCAGCATGATCCGATGGTTGATCTCATCCCCGATGAGCAGGCACTCGGTTTCTTGCGTGATATCGAGGAGGTGATCGCAGATGTTGCGCAGGCGATGCCAGATCATGCCGCGTTCATCGCAAAGCACTGTCGCGCGCCGGCAACACCGCTAAACTGAATGTCGCGACTCGCTTGACAGCCCGTAAGTACTGGCGCTTGAGAGCCGCCCCGCGTGCAGTTCTTGTTTCGCGCGGTGTGTAACCGGTTACAGGGATCGGTTGGGGAGGATTTCGGAAATGCGTTCTCATCTGCACTCGCGCCTGGGGCTGACGCTCGGCATCTCGCCGATCGCTGTCGCCGCATTGCTTGTTGCACCGCCGGCGCTTGCGCAGGCGGCGGCGTCGATCCGCGGCACGGTCGCGGGTGCGCCGGCCGGCACGGTCGTGACGGTGACTGACACCAACACCGGCCAGCGTGTTGCCGGCCGTACGGGGGCGAACGGCGTCTACGTCATCAGCGGGCTGCGTCCGGGCACGTACCGGGTCGAAGTGGAAGGCCGCCAGACGCAGAACGTGGTGCTGCCGGTCGGCCTCACCATCACCTATGACGTGCCGGCCTTCACGGCAGCGCAACCGGAGAATGGCGCGCCTTCCGGCGAGGCGGTCTCGGGGGCGGACATCGTCGTCACCGGCACGCGCCAGCAGGAAGTCCGCAGCGCCACGATTTCCACCAGCGTCAGCCAGACTCAGATCGAGAACCTGCCGCAGAACGACCGCAACTTCCTGAACTTCGCCGCGCTGGCGCCGGGCGTGAACGTGTCGCCCTCCGCCGGCGCGCGCCGCGTGCAGGCGGGTGCAACGAGCGCCGACAACATCAACGTGTTCATCGACGGCCTCAGCCTCAAGAACCCGGTCAATCACGGCGGCGTCGCGGGCCAGAACTTCTCGCTGGGCAATCCCTTCCCGCAGTCGGCCATCCAGGAGTTCAAGGTCGACACCCAGAACTTCAAGGCGGAATACGAACAGGCTGGCTCCGCCATCATCACCGCGGTGACCAAGACCGGCGGTACCGAATTCCACGGCGGCGCCTTCGGCGAGTGGCAGCCCAAGGCATTCATCGGCCGCCCCTATTTCGATCGCCCGGGCAAGGCGAACAACCCGAACGGCACCATTCCGAAGCCCGATTACAATCGCTGGCAATATGGCGCGGACCTCGGCGGCCCGATCATCAAGGACGTGCTTCACTTCTTCGCCGCCTTCGAGGCGACCGATCAGCGGCTCGCGTCCGACACGATCAACCTGCAGACCTCGCAGGGCGTGCCGGAGGCCATCGCGAGCCGCTACAACGGCAGCGCGCCCAAGGAGTTCAGCCAGCGGCTGTATTTCGGCAAGCTGACCTTCTTCGCAACCGACGTCGATACCGTAAACCTCAGCGCGTTCCTGCGCCGCGAGAGCAACCTCAGCGATTTCGGTGGCACTTCCGTGCCCGAGCACGGCCACTTCCTGGAGAGCAACAACGATCTCTACCAGTTCGAGTGGACGCGCCGCGGCGATAACGTCCTGAACGAATTCACCGTTGCCTATCAGAAGGTGTTCAACGGCACGCCGCGCGTGAGCCAGGGGCCGGAGATCATCCTCAGCGCCCCCGTCGCGCCGCCCGCGCTGTCGCCCAACTTCGATACGATCGCGGCGCTCGGTGCCAACGCGTTCGAACAATATGACCGCCAGCGCACGCTGACGATCAAGAACAACATCACCGTCACTGGCGACACGCACGTCATCAAGGGCGGCGTGCGCCTCGCGTTCAACAAGCTGTCGCGCGAAGAGGACAATCGTACCAACGGCACGTACTTCTTTAACGGGCCGACCTTCACGTCGTTCGACGCTTCGACGCCCTACGGTGCCTCGATCTCGACCATCCCGGTGCAGCCGGCGCGCACCAACAATACGCAGGTCGGGGTGTTCATCCAGGACGATTGGACGCCCGACGAGCATTGGACGATCAATGCCGGCATCCGCTGGGATTTCGAAACCGACGCGAAGAACGAAGACTTCGTCACGCCGGACAATATCGCCAACGCACTGCGCAATTATGCCGGCTGGAAGGCGGCCGGGATCAATCCTGAGGACTATATCAACAACGGCGATCGCCGCCGCCCGTACTGGAAGGCGTTCCAGCCGCGCGTCGGTGTTTCCTATGACGTCAACGGTGACCGTGATCTGATCCTGTTTGCTGGTGCCGGCCGTTACTACGATCGGCCGCTGTTCATCACCTCGGGCATCGAGACGCTGAAGGCACTTTACCAGTCGGTCTCGACGCTCAACTTCTGTGACGGCCCCGGCATCGCCAGCTGCGCGGACGTGCGCGCGCAGAACAACGGCCAGCTGCCGCGGACCTTTACCACCTGGAACCCGGCGCTGCGCGATGTCGACAACCTGCGCGCTGCTGCGATCGCGCAGGGGCAGGGCGGTGACGTCTGGCTGCTCAACAACAAGACGAAGCTGCCGTTCTCGGACCAGTTCAACGTCGGCATCCGCAAGCGCTTTGGCCAGGTGCAGACGTCGCTCTCGTTCAGCCACATCCGCGGCCACAACGTGTTCCAGTTCGTGCGCGGCAACCGCTATTCGAACGGCTGGTACACGCGCCTGCTGCAGCGGGATGCGGCGGGCAACGTGATCGGCTGCACCAACGGCGGCAACACCTGGATCCAGGATCAGATGCCGGACGTCGACTTCGCCGCCTGCCCGGCGACGCAGGGCGATCTGCCGGGCTTCAACGGCAAGTTGAACATCGGCCAGAACAACGGCAAGTCGGTGTACAACGCCGTCTATATCACGGCCGAGAAGCCCTATTCGGAAAGCTCCGGCTGGGGCTTCACCACCTCGCTGACGCTGCAGCGCCCGCGCACCAATGTGGCGCAGGAGCTTGGTTCGGACGAGTTCTTCAACGGGCCTGACCAGACCGCCTATGGCTGGCAATATGTGCCGGGGACGGAGAAGTATCGCTTCGTCGGCACCGGCATCGTTCGCCTGCCGCTGGACGTGAGGTTCTCCGGCACGCTGACGCTCGGCTCGGGCCCGGCGTTCGGCAACATCATCTTCGGCCTGCCGAACCAGCCGCAGGAGGCGTGCTGCTACGGCAATCTGGGTGGCCGCTTCTTCCCTAAGGAGACGTTCGCTTACGCCAACCTCGATCTTCGCCTGGCGAAGAACTTCGAACTGCCGTGGGGTCATGACTTCGAGGTGAGCTTTGCCGCGTTCAACGTGTTCGACACGGTGAACCGCAACTACACCGCCTGGGGTGCCGGCTCGGGCCAGAACCCGACGCTGGAGGAGAATGGCACCGTGGGCAACGCGCGCAGCTTCCAGGCCGGCGTCAAGTACCGGTTCTGATGCATGGGGCGGGGCAGGAACGGAGGATGACCCCGCACCTGCTCCGCATCGGTGCGGGCGCGCACCCGGTCGTCGTGGTCGACACTGCGACTGGCGCGCCTGACGCGGCGGTGGCGATCGCTGCCGCGCTTGCGCCCTTTCCACGAGGGCCGAACCCCAACTACCCGGGCGTTCGGCGAGTGATCGAGGAGGCCGACGCAGCAGCCTTTGGCTATGTCACCGGGCTGCTCGAGGCACTGACGCCGTTCATTGCCGGCGGGTTCGACTGCGGTGGCTTCGATCTCCTGGAAGCCAGCTTCTCGATTGTGACCACGCCGCCCGCGGTGCTTCGGCCCGGCCAGCGCATGCCGCATTTCGATTCCACCGATCCGCGCTACCTCGCCGTGATGCACTATCTCGGCGATGTCGCCGGCAGCGGCACGGCTTTCTACCATCAGAGATCGACCGCGATCGAGGTTGTTACTGACGACAATGCAGCCGCCTTCCTTGCGGATGCGCAACGTCATGCGGCCGCTTTCGAAGGCTATGTCTCCGGAAGCAATGCGGCCTTCGAGGAGATCGGCCGGGTGGACGGAAACCGCGACCGTGTCGTCATCTACCAGGGTGCGCTGCTCCATTCGGGGATCATTCCCGCCACCATGCCCCTCGATCCCGATCCACGACGGGGCCGGCTGACCACCAACATCTTCGTCAGGACTCGCTAGTTCATGCGCATCGCTGCCGCCGCCGCGGCCCTGTTCGCTATTGCCCCGGCCGCCACTGCAGGTGCCGAGCCCGCCAAGCGAACGTACATCAACCCGATCGACCTCGATTATCGCTACAATTGGGAGCAGACGAGCGAAGGCATATCGTATCGCACCGGTGCCGACCCGGCGATCGTGCGCCACAAGGGCGCCTATTACATGGTCCAGACGCTGGCCGACGGGTACTGGCGCTCGACCGATCTGGTGAAGTGGACCTTCATCAAGCCCAGCATGTGGCCGATGCGCTCTATCGTCGCGCCCGCCGTGCTTTCCGATGGTGAGCGGCTGTACATCATGCCCTCCCGCATGGAAGGCGGGGTGATCCTGGTCAGCGACACGCCGGAGACGGGGAAGCTCGACTATCTCACCCGCCGGTCACCCGAACTGCCCAACGCAGTGCGGCCGGGTGTCGAGGATTACATGAAGCCGGGTCAGATCGCGCCGGGTCCGTGGGATCCCGGCCTGTTCAAGGACGATGACGGCCGCTGGTATCTTTACTGGGGGTCATCCAACGTCTTCCCGCTCTACGGTATCGAACTCGATCCCAGGAACCGCCTGTCTTACGTCGGCAAGGCAACCGAGCTCTTCAAGCTCGATCCGGCGCGCCACGGCTGGGAGCGGTTCGGCCAGGATCATTCCGGCGGTCTGCCCGATGGCACCCCGATCAAGCCCTTCATGGAGGGTGCGTGGATGACGAAGGTGAACGGCCGCTACTACCTGCAATATGGCGCGCCGGGCACCGAATATAATGTCTACGCCAACGGCACATACGTGTCGGACAAGCCGCTCGGCCCCTTCACCTATCCAAACTGGAACCCGGTAGCCTACAAGCCCAGTGGATTCGTCGAGGGGGCCGGGCACGGCTCCACCTTCGACGATGCGCATGGCAATTGGTGGAACTCGGGAACGCCATGGCTCGGCTACAATTGGACCTTCGAGCGGCGCATTGCGATCTTCCCGACCAAGTTCGAAGCGGACGGCCAAATGTGGTCGTCCACTCGCTTCGGCGATTTCCCGCACTGGGTGCCAAACGCGAAGGTCAATGATCCGACCAGCCTGTTCACCGGCTGGATGCTCCTTTCGTATCGCAAGCCCGTCACTGCTTCCTCGACCCTGCCCGGCTTCGGCGCGGCGACGGTGACAGACGAGAACCCGCGCACCTTTTGGGTGGCCGCGGCAAACCGCGCGGGTGAGACGCTGACGCTGGATCTTGGCGCCGCAAAGACGGTGCGGGCGGTGCAGGTGAATTTCGCGGATTACAAGTCCGGCCGGTTCGGGGACGCACCGGATATCTACACCGAGTTCACCATCGAGGCATCGCCCGACGGCCGGAACTGGCAGAAGATCGCCGAAACAGAAGCACCGCGGCGCGATCGACCGAATGCCTATTTCGAGCTCGCCCGCCCGGTCACGACCCGGTTCATCCGCTACGTGCACGGCCATGTCGGTGCGGCTAACCTCGCCATTGCCGACATCCGCGTCTTCGGCAGCGCGAACGGGAAGCCGCCGGCCGCACCGGCAGGTCTCACTGCGCGCCGCGATGCCGATCAGCGCAACGCGCATATCAGCTGGCGCCCCGCCAAGGGGGCGACCGGCTACAACGTGCGCTGGGGCGTCAAACGGGATCGCCTGACCTTCACCTATCAGGTTTTCGCCGACGAGCCGGGCGCGGGCGCCAAGGAGATCCGTTCGCTGAACGTCGGCCAGCCCTATTGGGCGACCGTCGAGGCTTTCAACGAAAGCGGGGTTTCGCCTATCGCTCCTGTAACAATGATTCGCTGAACAGGAGAGTGAGAGATGCGGCCGATCCCCAAGATAGAGTCGCGTCTCGATGGTTCAGGAGCGATCGTAACCGGTGCGGCGAGCGGCATGGGGCGCGCAACCGCCATCCTGCTCGCACGCGCCGGCGCGCAGGTCGCCGTCACCGACGTCAGCCAGGAGGCGGCGCAAGCGGTGGCGGATGAGATCGCCGGCGAGGGGCTGTCCGCCCGTGCCTGGGCGCTCGACGTCGCCGATCACGTGGCGATCAACCGGGTCGCGCAAGAGGTCGCCCAAGCGTTCGGTGATCTGTCGGTGATCGTCAACAACGCCGGCATCTCCGCCAATCTGCCGATCGACGATGCTGGTTACGACGCGCAATGGGACCGGCATCTTGCGATCCTGCTCACCTCGCACCAGCGGCTGATCCGTGCGGCGTTGCCGCACCTGCGCCGTTCGAAGGCTCCGCGCATCGTCAACATCGCCTCGACCGAGGGGCTGGGCGCGACAGCTGGCTTCAGCGCCTATGCGGCGGCCAAGGCGGGGGTGATCGGCCTCACCCGCAGCCTGGCGGTGGAGCTCGGCAAGTCGAGCATCACGGTCAATTGCATCTGCCCCGGTCCAATCGAGACGGGGATGACGCAGGGCATCCCGGATGAGGCGAAGCAGACCTATGCCGCCCGCCGCACGGCGCTCCGCCGCTACGGCCTGCCGGAGGAAGTGGCCTTCATGACGGTCAGCCTGTGCGCACCTGCCGCGAGCTTCGTCACTGGTGCGATCATCCCGGTCGACGGCGGGCTGATGGCCCGCAATGCCTGACGGGAGCGGGGCACCGGCTTACTGAGCGGCGGCCTTCGATGCCTGTTCCACCCGGTCGCGCGCGGCGAGCATCAGCGTCGAGCTTGCCTTGGCCAGTACCTTGCCGTTCGTATCGAGCAGGCGGCCCTCGAAGAAGCAGGTGCTTCGTCCGCGCCGCTCGACCCAGCCTTCGGCTACGACAAGCCCGGGGCGCGCGGGCGCGAAGAAGCTGACCTTCAGTTCAAGCGACATCGGCACCACGTCGGGCCCGCTCATCGCGATCGCCGCATGGGCCATCGCCGCATCGATCCAGCCAGTGACGAACCCGCCCTGAACAACGCCGCCGGAATGGCACATGTGCGTGCCGGCGCGATACTCCAGCACGGCGCGGCCGGCGGAATCCATTTCGACGATGCGTTCAAGCCCTAGGGTTCGGCTCAGTTCGTGGGCTGCCGGATCGCGGTCACTCATTCGCCTCTCCTTGTTCTGAAAGGCGACAGTGTCGCGCGCCGTAGGCGGCTGCAAGCGCGCAGTCCGGATCAGGCCGCGAGCGTCAGCTGGTCGCGGCCCGACCTTTTGGCTTGATAGAGGGCACGGTCTGCGGCTCGCAGCACTTCGCTCACCGAATTGCCCTCGGCATAGCGGGTGACGCCGCCGCTCACGGTAACCGCGACGATCTGGTCGTCGATGCGCAGCCGTGCCTCGCCGATCGCACGCCGCAGGCGATCGCAGACGAGGCGCGCCTGCTCAATCGTTGCCTCCGGCAACACCACGGCGAATTCCTCACCGCCCAATCGCGCGACGATATCCTGATCACGCACGCTGGACCGGGCAATCGACGCAAACCGGCGAAGCACATCGTCGCCAACCGCGTGCCCGAACGTGTCGTTGACCTGCTTGAAATGATCGAGGTCGAACAAGGCGACGCATCCGCCAGCACCCGAGGCGAGCCGCGCGCCAAGCTCCTCGTCCAGGCCACGGCGGTTCATGATGCCTGTCAGTGGATCGGTGAGCGCGGCACGGGCCAGCCGTTCCTCGTGGGCGCGCCGGTGAGTGACGTCCCGGATTGCGCTGACCACCCCCGCGACGCCGCCCTCGTCATCGATCACGGCGCGGCTGTGCGTTTCGAACCAGCGGACCTCCCCGTCCGGCGAGAGAGCACGGTATTCGCTGATCGTGGTTCCTTCCTGCTCCTCGATCGTACGACGGAACGACGCCATCGCCCGCACGGCGTCGTCAGGGTGGAGGAGGATGGTGAATGGCCGTCCGATGAGATCAGCCGGTTCCTGGCCGAAGATCTGGCGGATCGAGGAGGATACGAAGCGAAGGCGCCCTTCGGAATCGGCGTTCAGCACGATATCAGTCGAATGCTCGGTGATCAGGCGATATCGCGCCTCGCTTTCGCGAAGGCGGCGGAACAGATCGGCCCGCCGTTCCAGTTCAGCGTTGGCCGGCAGCACCGTCAGCATCGCACAGGCGACATAGAGCTGGAGGAACAGCACTCGGGTACCAACCGGCGCGTTCATCAGCGCGATCGGGCCATGGCCCTGCATCGTCAGCCACCCGCCGATGATGGCGAGAATGAGGATCGACAGCGCCGTGGAGACCGGCCCACCCCGAAACGTCGCGAGGATGATCGGGAGCATCGGGAGGTAGAGCAGCGGGAACTCGTCCTGGGTGAAGGTCGCGAGCGTCACGACGGTGACAAACACCAGCAGGCCGCACAGCTCGATCACCTTTGCGCTGCCCATGCGGGCGATCAGCCGCCGTGCTTCGCCGCGCATCACCATCATTGCCATCGGCATGAAGGCCAACGTGCCGAGTGCATGGCCCGTGAACCAGTGCAGCGCGGGGGTGGAGAACGAGCTGCCGAGGATCAGCGCGCTCGACGTGCCAGCCATGATCGCTCCTGCGAGAGGGGCCGCAAGGCCGCCGGACAGGACGAAGACGACGAGATTGCGGTGCGCGCCCAGAGAGGAGCGGCGCGCCGCAAAACGATGCATCAGCAATGCCCCGATGATGCTCTCGCCCATGTTCGCGATGCCGAGCGGCACTGCCATCGCCGGGCCAAGCCCGATCGTGGCGGTCACGACCGCATTGGCGACGAAGCAGACTGCGATCGGAAGTGGCCAGTTACGTCGTGACAGCGTGATCAATCGCGCCGTCAGGATCGCATTGGCGATCCAGAGGAACGCGACGCCGCCGTCGAAACGGGTAAGTCCAACCGTTCCCGCGACGGCAATAAAGTACGCGATGCCAAGTCCAGCCGTAGCGGCTGCCCTCCGTTCACGTCCCTTCACCATCCCCCCGTGCTAGCGCGCGGGAGTAAATATCACGTTTCCAAGAGAAAAACTTACATGTTTCCGGGCCCGTTCGCGTCGAGCTCCTGAAGCCAGATCTTCGCGGTGCCGTCCGACGGCGCACGCCAGTCTCCGCGTGGGGAGACCGCACCGCCCGCCGACACCTTTGGCGAGTTAGGCAAGGTCGAGCGCTTGAACTGGCTCAACTGGAAGAAGCGGAAGAGGAACTTCTCCAACCAGTGCTTGATCGTGGTAAGCTCGTAGGCGGTTCGACCTTCCTCCGGATAGCCGATCGGCCAGCGACCGGCCTCGGCATCGCGCCACGCATGCCAGGCGAGGAAAGCGATCTTCGACGGCGCAAGGCCGTGGCGAAGCACGTAGTGCGCGAAGAAGTCATTCAGCGGATAGGGCCCAATCTTGCTCTCGGTGCTTTGCAGCGCGCCGCTTGCATCCGCCGGCACCAGTTCGGGCGAAATCTCGGTGGAGAGGATCGCGTCCAGCACGGCGTCCGTCTCGCGGTCATATTGATCCGCCGCAATGCACCAGCGGATCAGGAACTGGATCAGCGTCTTTGGTACGCCGGCATTGACGCCGTAGTGGCTCATGTGATCGCCGACGCCGAAGGTGCACCAGCCGAGCGCGAGCTCGCTGAGATCACCCGTGCCGACGACGAAGCCGTTTCGCTGGTTGGCGATGCGGAACAGATAGTCGGTGCGCAGGCCTGCCTGCACGTTCTCGAACGTGATGTCGTACACCGGCTCGCCCTTGGCGAACGGGTGGCCAAGTCCTTCCAGAAGGGTGCGCGCCGCCGGGCGGATGTCGATTTCCTCCGCCGTGACGCCAAGCGCGCGCATCAGCTTCCAGGCGTTGCCCTTTGTCCCTTCGCTCGTCGCGAAGCCGGGCATCGTGATGCCGAGGATGTCGGATCGCGGCCGGCCGAGGCGGTCGAGCGCCTTGGCCGCGACGATCAACGCGTGGGTCGAATCAAGCCCGCCCGACACGCCGATCACTAGCTTCTCGACGCCGGTCGATTGCACGCGCTTCAGCAGGCCTTCGACCTGGATGTTGAACGCTTCGTAGCAATCCTCGTCAAGCCGCTCAGGCGTGTCCGGCACGAAGGGGAAGCGTCGGATCGCGCGTTTCAGCCCGACATCCGCGAAGTCGGGCTGATGCTCGAAATGCACGCGACGGAACCTGGTCTCGGGGTGCCCGGCGAAGGTCGCCGCATCGCCGAAGGTGCCGACACGGAGCCGCTCCTGCGTCAGCCGCTCGCAATCTACGTCAGCGATCACCAACTCAGGGTCCAGCGCGAAGCGGGTCGATTCCGCCAGCAGCTCGCCCAGCTCATGCACCGTTCCCTGGCCGTCCCAGGCCAGGTCGGTCGTGCTCTCGCCCGGGCCAGCTGCGGAATAGACGTAGGCGCACACCGCGCGTGCCGACTGCGCGCTCGACAGCATCGTCCGCTCGCGCGACTTGCCGATCACCACGTTTGAGGCGGATAGGTTGCAACAGACCAGCGCCCCGGCCAGCGCTCCCATGGTCGACGGGGGGGTGGGGGACCAGTAATCTTCGCAGATCTCGGCGTGGAAGATGAAGTGCGGCAGGTCCCGCGCGGCAAAGACCAGGTCGGTCCCAAACGGAACCGTTTCCTCGCCGATCTCGATGCTGAGCCCGGTGAGGCCAGCACCGCTCGAGAACCAGCGCTTCTCATAATATTCGCGGTAATTGGGTAGGAAGGTCTTCGGTACGACGCCCAGGATCCGGCCGTGTCCGACCGCGACCGCGCAATTGTACAGCCGCCCGTTGCGCAGCAGCGCCGCGCCGACCAGCAGCACCGGACGAAGGTCGCTGGTCGCGGCGGCTACCGCGCGAAGAGCATCCATCGTCGCGCTTTGTTGCGCCGATTGCAGGTGCAGATCGTCGATCGCGTACGACGTGATGTTGAGTTCGGGGAAGACCACCAGGTCGACCGCTTCCTCGTGGGCGCGGCGGGCAAGCGCAATCGTCGCCTCGGCATTGGCGATCGTGTCGCCAACGCTCGCCATTGGGGTGGCCGCGGCGACGCGAAGCATGCGGTGATGGTGGATCGAGCCGAAACGTGCGTTCATTCTGCGGTCGTTACCTTATCTTGCCCGTGCTGTGCCACCGCTCCCGCCTTGCCACGTCGAATGATCGCGGTAGGCAGGTGGTGCCGCCGAGACGCCAACGAACGGGCGGCGCTTAAGTGTCGGAGAGAAAGATGAGATTGCTGGCGCCGCTCGCATTGACGTTGAGCGGATTGACGATCGCGGCTCCCGCAGCGGCGCAGGACGATCTGTCGAACAAGGCGACCGCCAATGTCGTCGCCAAGGCCGCGTCCCCCAACGGCCGGATTACCGTGACGGTCAGCCTGGATGGGGAAGGCCGGGCAAGCTACGCCGTCCAGCGGGACGGCAAGCCGCTGCTGAACGACAGCCGCCTCGGCTTCCTCTTCACCGACGCGCCAAAAATCGACCGGGCGATGACGCTTGCGGGCACCGCGACGGATACGGTCGACACCACATGGCGCCAGCCGTGGGGCGAATGGGCGACGATCCGCGATCATCACAACGAACTCACCGTCCGGCTGCGCGAGGCGAAGAACCTGCGCCGCGAGATCGGCGTCACCTTCCGCCTGTTCGATGACGGGGTCGGCTTCCGCTACACCCTGCCGCAGCAACCGAACATGCGCCGCGTCAACATCGCGGGCGAGCTGACCGAGTTCGCCTTTGCGGAGGGCGGGACGGCCTGGTGGAAGCCGGCGTATCTCTGGAACCGCGAGGAATATCTCTACAAGAAAACGCCGCTGGATGGTGTCGGCACCGCGCAGACGGTGATGACGGTGAAGCTCGACAGCGGCACGCATGTCGCGATCCACGAGGCGGCCCTGATCGATTATGCCGGCATGAATCTGCGGCGCAGCGACCGGCCAAATGCCTTCATCGCTGATCTGACACCTGGCTCGGGCGCACCATCCGTCTCGCGCGATGCCGGCTTCTCGACGCCGTGGCGGACGATCGCCATCGCCGATGACGCGCCCGGCCTCTATTATGCCAGCCGCATCGGCCTCAACCTCAACGAGCCGAACAAGCTGGGCGACGTATCCTGGGTCAAACCGGGCAAGTTCGCGGGCGTCTGGTGGAACATGATCACCGGCCATTGGACCTGGGCACGCGGGCCCAAGCACGGCGCCACGACAGCGAACGTGAAGCGCTACATCAATTTCGCGGCGGCCAACAATATCCCGGGCGTGCTGGTGGAGGGCTGGAACGTCGGCTGGGACGGTGACTGGTTCGGCAACGGCAAGGACATGCAGTTCGACCAGCCGACCGAGGACTTCGATGCTGCCGAGCTGCAGCGCTACGCCGCCGCCAAAGGCGTGTACCTGATCGGCCATAACGAGACCGGCGGCTCGGCCAGCCATTACGACGGCCAGCTCGAACGCGCCTTCGCTTATGCTCAAGCGCACGGCATTCCGGCGGTGAAGACTGGCTATGTCACCGATGCCGGCGAGGCGGAGCGGATCGATCCCGATGGCTCGCAGCATCGCGAGTGGCACGAAGGTCAGTGGATGGTGAACCACTACCTGCGCGTCGTCACCACCGCGGCCAAGTACAAGGTGTCGATCGACACGCATGAGCCGGTGAAGGACACCGGGCTTCGCCGCACCTATCCGAACTGGATCTCGCGCGAAGGTGGCCGCGGCATGGAATATATGAGCTGGGAGGTGAAGAACCCGCCGGAGCATGAGGCGAACCTGGTTTTCACCCAGCTGCTAGGCGGGCCGATGGATTTCACCCCCGGCATCGTCAGCCTGAAGGGGTCGAACGACAGCGACATTCCCTCGACGCTCGCCAAGCAGCTTGCCAATTACGTGGTGATCTATTCGCCCGTCGTGATGGTCGCCGACACGCCGGAGGCGTACGCCCGCTACCCCGAAACGCTGCCCTTCATCCGCGCCGTGCCGACCGACTGGAGCGATACGCGCATCCTGAACGGTGAGGTCGGTGATTATGTCACCGTCGCGCGCAAGGCGAAGGCATCGGACGACTGGTTCCTCGGCGCCGTGGGGGACGAGCAGGCGCGCAGCACAACCGTCACGCTCGATTTCCTCGATCAGGGCCGCACCTATACCGCGGCGATCTTCCGCGATGGTCCGGGCGCGGACTTCCGCACCAAATCGCGCCACTCGATGACCGTCGAACGCCGCGAGGTACGCAAGGGTGACCGCTTGAGGATCGAACTTGCGCCGGGCGGCGGACAGGCGATCCACTTCATCGCATCCGATCCGGCGAAGCGCCGCCGGTGATGGTGCACCGCGCCTAGCCGAATCGCACGATGCCGCCTACGACGCCGGGGAATAGTCAAGCACGAAGAGGGGAACACATGACGCCTGCCGAGATGACCGCCAAGATCGCCGACGGCGAAGGGTTCATCGCTGCGCTCGACCAGTCGGGCGGATCCACCCCCAAGGCACTGAAGGGCTATGGGATCGAGGAAGGCGCGTGGTCGAACGATGAAGAGATGTTCGGCCTCATCCACCAGATGCGCAGCCGCATCATTACCTCGCCCGCCTTCACCGGCGACAAGGTGATCGGCGCGATCCTGTTCGAGCGCACCATGGATGGTGAGGCCGGTGGCAAGCCCGTTCCGCAGGCGCTGCAGGACCGCGGCGTCGTGCCGTTCCTGAAGATCGACAAGGGCCTGGAGGACGAGGCGAACGGCGTGCAGCTGATGAAGCCGATGCCCGGCCTCGACGCTTTGCTCGATCGTGCTGCCAAGCTCGGCATCTTCGGCACCAAGGAGCGCTCGGTCATCAACCTCGCCAACCGCGAGGGCATCGCTGCCGTAGTGGCACAACAGTTCGAAGTGGCGCAGCAGGTGCTCAGCCACGGCCTCGTGCCGATCATCGAGCCCGAGGTGAACATCAAGAGCCCGGAGCGCGCTGAAGCAGATGCGATCCTGCTCGACGAGCTTACCAAGGCGCTCGATTCGATGCCGGGCACCGACAAGGTGATGCTGAAGCTTTCGCTGCCGACAAAGCCGGATCTGTTCCTCCCGCTGGTCGAGCATCCGCGCGTACTTCGCGTCGTCGCTTTGTCGGGCGGGTTCAAGCGCCCAGAGGCCTGCGTCGAGCTCGCGAAGAACCATGGCGTGATCGCAAGCTTCAGCCGCGCGCTGCTCGAAGACCTGCGTTACGGCATGACCGACGCGGAGTTCAACGAATCGCTCGGGTCGGCAATCGACGAGATCTGGGCAGCGTCGGCCCGCAAGACACCGGCCGTAGCCGCGGCCTGATCCGATGGTCGAGCGCAAGGGAGACCCCGATGCGCTCTTGACGGCGGTCGATGAATACATCGTCGACCGCCTGATCCCCGACGATCATCCTGCCACGCGCGCGGCGAATGCCGCGGCAGGCCTGCCGGACATCGACGTGTCGGTGCCACAGGGGAAATTCCTCCATCTGCTCGCCCGCGCGATCGGCGCTCGTCGCGTACTCGAAGTGGGCACGCTCGGCGGGTATTCCACCATCTGGCTGGCTCGTGCGGCGGGTGAGGGCGGCGGCGTCATCTCCCTGGAGATCGATCCGCATCACGCCGCGGTCGCCGTCGGGAACCTGCAGCGCGCAGGCGTCGCAGAGCGCGTGTCGGTGCTCGTCGGCGATGCCGTGGAGACCCTGCAAGGGCTGGAAGGCCCGTTCGACCTCGTCTTCATCGATGCCGACAAGCCGTCGAACGCCGCCTATCTGACCGCTGCGCTTCGCCTCTCCCGCCCCGGCACGGTGATCATCGTCGACAACGTCGTGCGCGAAGGTGACGTGCTGGACGCCGCCAGCGACGATCCGCGCGTCATCGGCACGCGCGCCCTTTTCGATGCCGTCGCTGCCGAACCGCGGCTCAGCGCCACGGCGATACAGACGGTGGGCGGAAAGAAGTGGGACGGCTTCCTGATCGCGCTGGTCGACTGATCAGGGCCTAGCCGCTCGAGGCGGCTGGAGCGGGTAACGGGAATCGAACCCGTGTATTCAGCTTGGAAGGCTGCTGCACTACCATTGTGCTATACCCGCGCGCCGCATCGAGCGTGTGCGCACTGCCACGACCGATCGGTGGCGGTCAACTGCCCATCGAAGGGGAATTGTCGCCGGTGGAGCCGATCCGATCGGATCCGTGCCGATCGTATGGTGAGGGGAGGAGACGCCCGCTTATTGCGGGGCATTCCGATGGGGCTGATCGTCGCGAGAGCAGCCGTCTGATCGGCCACGTGCGTTCGATCTTGCCCTCGTCATCATCGCTGTCGGAGACCGGCAGGCACCTCGTCACCGGCGCCGCGGTAAGTTGGTGGAAGGGACTGGATTCGAACCAGTGTACACTTGCGTGGGCAGATTTACAGTCTGCTGCCTTTAACCACTCGGCCACCCTTCCACCGGGCCGCTCGTCAAAGCGAGGGCGCCCAATGCCGAAGCCGATGCGCCCTGTCAACGCACCTGTCGCATCTTCTCATCACGGTTGCGCCTGGCAGGGGCACGCAATAGCAACGGCGCCCTGAAACCTAAGGGGATTACGTCGTTGATGCGCCACCTTCTTCTCGCCACGGCCATGATCGCGGCGCCTGCCGTCGCGCAGGATCGTGCCGCGACCGCGCGAATCATGGATGAGGGGCTGGCGCACTCGCAAGTGATGACCACCGCCCAGCACCTGACCGACGTGATCGGCCCGCGCCTCACGAATTCGCCGCAGATGCGTGCCGCGGAAGCGTGGACGCAGGCGAAGTTCGCCGAATGGGGGCTGAAGAACGTCCGCAAGGAAGGTTTCGATTTCGGCCGCGGCTGGTGGATCGAGGGCTCCAGCGTGCGGATGGTCACGCCGCGCCCGATCCAGCTCACCGCCATTCCGATCGCCTGGACTCCGCCGACGCAGGGAACATTGTCGGCGCCGATCGTGGTTGCACCGATGAAGACGGCCCGCGATTTCGCGCGGTATCGTGGGCAGCTGGCTGGCAAGATCGTGCTCGTATCGCCGCCGGGAACCGGGTCGGAAAGCAGCCGCCCGCCGTTCCGCCGTTACACCGACGAGGAACTGGGCAAGCTCGGCGAGTACAAGTTCCCGCGCCATGATCCTGCCGCCGACGCGAAGGAACTGCGCGAGGCCGATTTCGAGAAGCAGCGCGACGCCTTCCTGAAGGCGGAAGGGGCGCTTGCTTATGCCACCATCTCGTATCGCGACGGCAAGCTCGTCCACGGCGAAGGCTATATGTTCGAAGCCGGCAAGTCCCCGTCGCTGCCGGGCGTCGAGATCGCGGCGGAGGATTACCGCCGCCTCGCACGCCTCGCCAAGACCGGCGCTGCGCCAACGCTCGAGATCGTCAGCAACGTCCGCTACGACGATAGCGATACTCAGGCGTACAACATCTTCGCCGAGATCCCCGGCACCGATCCCAAGGCCGGCTATGTGATGGCCGGGGCGCATTTCGACAGCTGGGTCGCCGGGGATGGCGCGAGTGACAATGCGGCGGGGACGGCCGTCATCATGGAGGCGGCGCGCATCCTCTCGAAGCTGGGCGTGCGGCCGAAGCGCACCATCCGCTTTGCACTGTGGAACGGCGAGGAGCAGGCATTGCTCGGCAGCCTGGCATGGGTCGAGAAGAACCTTGCGACGCGCGGCGGCCCAAACGACCCGCCACTGGTCGGCGAGCGGCGGTACTTCGAATGGTCCAAGCGCTGGCCGATCAACCCGCGCCCCGGGTTCAACGATCTCGCGGCATATTTCAACGTCGACAATGGCTCGGGCCGATTCCGCGGCATCTATGCCGAGAACAACCCCGCCGCCGCGGAGATCTTCCGTGACTGGATGGCACCGTTCAGCGGCCTCGGCATGACGACCGTCGCGATTGGCCGCACAGGCGGCACGGACCACGTGTTCATGCAGTCGGTCGGCGCGCCGGGCTTCCAGTTCATTCAGGATCCGCTCGATTATAACAGCCGGGTGCACCATTCCTCGGCCGACACTTTCGATCACCTGAAGGAAGAGGATCTTCGTCAGGGATCGACGATCCTCGCTGCGTTCCTGCTCAACGCCGCCAATGCCGAGAAGGCGTTGCCGCGCCCGCCGATGCCGACGAGGCCGGCAGTCACCGATCCCTTTGCTTATCCCGATCCCGAGGACGATAATTGATGGCACGCCGTGGTCACCGCCCGAGCCAGGCCCCGGCCGGCCGCCCCCGTTTCTGGGGGCGCCACGCCGTCACCGCCGCGCTCGCCAATCCGGAGCGCACCGTGCGCAAGCTGTGGGGCACGCGGGAGGCGCTTGCCAGCCTGTCGCTGCCGTCGCTGCTCCCGGTGGTTTATGCCGATGTCGCCGATCTCGGCCGCATGGTGCCAGCGGATGCCCCGCACCAGGGTCTGGTGATCGAGGTCGATCCGCTGGAGGAGATTTGGCTCGGCGACTTGCTCGAGCAAGGTCGTGACGACCGGCGCCCGCTGGTGATCCTCGATCAGGTCACCGATCCGCATAATGTCGGCGCCGTGCTTCGCTCGGCGGCGGCGTTCGACGCGCTCGGCATCGTCACGCAGGATCGGCATGCCCCGCCCGAATCGGGGGCACTCGCCCGCTCCGCCTCCGGCGCGCTGGAGACCGTGCCGTGGGTGCGCGTGGTGAACCTTGCCCGCGCGCTCGACGAGATTTCCGAAGCCGATTTCTGGCGCGTCGGCCTCACGGGCCATGCGAACCAGACGTTGGGCGAGGTGATCGGCGACGCGCGGATCGCGATCGTCTTGGGCGCCGAGGGCGAAGGCATGCGCCAGAACACGGAGGCGCATTGCGATCAGCTGGCGAAGCTGCCGATCAGTCCGAAGGTCGAGAGCCTGAACGTGTCCAACGCCGCGGCGATCGCGCTCTACGCGATCACCACGCGTTGACCGGTCGGCGCCCCTCTGCCGCGCGGAGGGGCAGGCGCCCGCGCAACCTTGGTTGCGGCGGGCGCCGGGTGTCTGATCAATCCTCTTCGGCGATCCGCACCTTCAGCCCATCGAGGCTGGCGTCGAACGGCACCTGGCACGACAGGCGCGAATATTCGTCGCGGCTGCTGGACGAATCGAGCAGGTCGTTCTCGTCCTCGGTGATCGGCGGCAGTTTGGCCGCAAATTCCGGGTCGACATGGATATGGCAGGTCGCGCAGCTGCAGCAGCCGCCACACAGCGCCAGGATCTCGTCGATCCCGGCATCCCGGATGACTTCCATGACAGACAGCCCCGCCGCGCCGTCGATTTCGCGTTCTTCCCCGTCGCGCAGCGTGACGATAAGCTTCGGCATCATGTTCTCCCCGCAAGTTTGTGCGACCCATGCCTTCCTTCGGCGCGCCTCGCAATGGGGCTGAACGAGCGTGATCTGCACGCGGCGGTCGATTCGCTGGGTGAAATAGAGCCCGCCTTCGCCGCGGCGGTGGCCCGCGTCGGCTATCCGCCGCCCCGCATCCGCGAGCGTGGCTATGCCACCCTGCTACGCACCATCCTCGGCCAGCAGGTGAGCGTGAAGGCGGCGGATGCGATGTGGCGAAAGCTGGACGAGGCCGTCGGCGGGGCAGGGGATCCCGCGCTGATCGCAGCGGCGGCCGACGAGACGCTGCGTGCCGCCGGCCTCTCGCGCCAGAAGGCGGCTTACGCGCGCAGCCTTGCGGAAGAGGTCAGCTCCGGCCGTCTCGATTTCGATCGCCTGCCGGAGGATGACGAGGCCGCCATCGCGCAGCTCGTCCGCGTGAAGGGGATTGGTCGCTGGTCAGCCGAGATCTATCTTCTGTTCGCTGAGGGCCGGCCCGATATCTGGCCGGCGGGAGATCTCGCGGTTCAGATCGAGATCGGCCGCATCCTCGGCCACTACAGCCGTCCGAGCGAGAAGCTGATCCGGGAACTGGCGGAGCCGTGGCGGCCGCATCGCGGCGCGGCGGCGATCTTCGCCTGGCACCATTACAACACCGGGTCGGCCGCCTCGCCGCTGTAGCTCGGCGCGGGTGTCGCTCAGCGCGCCGGGCGCCAGACCTGCGTCTGGCACAGGAACGAGATGCAGCCCTTCACGCGCAACGTGCCGTCCTCGCCGCGGCTGACGATCGACTTGTAGCTCTTGCCGTTACGCGGGTCATAGATGCGCCCGCGCCAATCATTGCCCGCGTCCTTGAAGTCCGACAGGATCGGCATGCCCACGATCGGGCGATTACGGAGCGCGGCGTTGGGGTTGTTGACGTCGGTCGTCGGCGCATTCGGCTTGGCCTTCACCACCGTCGCGATTCGGCCGCACGTCGCCCCGCCGCACGGGCCCACCTGCACGATCGCGCTGCCATCTTCCGTCAGCCAACGCCCCGCGATTGGTTGTGCGGCATGCGCGGTCCCGGCAAGAGACAAAGCGATTAAGGCGGCGGCAGCGTGAATGATCGTCATGTGTTGGAGTATCGGAGGAAAGCGATGAACGGGCAATGGACGATCGGTATCATTGGCGGCTCCGGCCTTTATGCCATCGATGATCTTGAAGATGCCGAATGGCGCCGCGTGGAAACGCCATGGGGCGAGCCGTCGGACGAAATCCTCTTCGGGCGCATAGCGGATGTTCAGTTGCGGTTTCTGCCGCGGCACGGTCGCGGCCACCGCATTGCACCGGGGGAGATCCCCGCACGCGCCAACATCGATGCGTTGAAGCGCGCCGGCTGCACCGATCTCCTGGCCATCTCGTCGGTCGGCTCGCTGCGGGAGGAATTGGCGCCGGGGCGCTTCGCCCTCGTCGACCAGTTCGTCGACCGGACGGTGCACCGCCCGCAGAGCTTCTTCGGCACAGGTCTTGTCGCTCACGTGTCGATGGCCGATCCGGTTTGTGAGCGATTGTCCGCCTTCGCTGCGGCAGCGGTTCAGGCGGCGGGGGCGCAGGTGACGGAGGGGACCACCTATCTCGCCATGGAAGGTCCGCAATTCTCCACCCGGGCCGAAAGCGAAATGTACCGCCAATGGGGTTGCGACGTCATCGGCATGACGGCGATGCCCGAGGCGCGGCTCGCCCGCGAGGCGGAGCTGCCGTACGCGCTCATCGGCATGGTCACTGATTACGATTGCTGGCGCGAAGATGAAGCACCGGTCGAGGTGGAGGAGATCGTCGAGCAGATGATCGCCAACGGCGCGATCGCGCGCCACGCGGTGTCAGCCTTCATCGCGGCGTTGCCGGAACGGCGCACGCCATCGCCGATCGACACGGCGCTCAACGGCGCGATCCTGACGGCGACGTCGCAGCGGGATCCGGCGCTGCTCGCGCGCAACGCCGCCATTCTTGCGCGACTGAACGGTTGAAACCCGCAAATTGCTCACGCATTGCAGCGCGGATGACACCGCCGCCTGCCGCAGAGCTGATGCGATCGCTGCCGGAAGTCCATTCGTCGATCCGCGTTCCGGAAGGGGCAGGGTTCTGGCGCCGGCTTTTCGCGTTTGCCGGCCCCGGCTGGCTGGTTGCGGTCGGCTATATGGATCCGGGCAACTGGGCGACTGACATCGCCGGCGGCTCGGCCTTCGGCTATACGCTGCTCAGCGTCATCCTGCTGTCGAACCTGATGGCGATCGTGCTTCAGGCACTGTCGGCGCGGCTGGGCATCGGGGCCGGGATCGATCTCGCCCAGGCGTGTCGCCGGCATTACTCGCGGCCTGTTTCGCTGGTGCTGTGGGTGCTGTGCGAGATCGCGATCATCGCCTGCGACCTTGCCGAGGTGCTGGGCACGGCCATCGCGTTGAAGCTCCTGTTCGGGCTGCCACTTGTCGCCGGCGTCTGCGTCACCGCCGTGGACGTGTTCCTGATCCTCGCGCTGCAGCGCTACGGCTTCCGCCGCCTGGAAGCCTTCGTCGCGGCGCTGCTCATCGTCATCGCTGGCTGCTTCGCGCTAGAGCTTGCCTGGGCCGGCCCTGATTGGGGCGCCGCAGCCGCTGGCCTCATCCCGTCGACCGAGATCGTCAGCAACCCGCTGATGCTCTACATCGCGATCGGCATTCTCGGCGCGACGGTGATGCCGCATAACCTCTACCTCCACTCCGCGATCGTGCAGACGCGGGCCGTCGGCGCCGGACAGGAGAAGAAGCGCGACGCGCTGAAGATGGCGACGATCGATTCGACGGTGAGCCTCGGCTTGGCCTTCTTCATCAATGCGGCCATCCTCGTCCTCGCCGCTGCGACCTTCCATGTCGCCGGCCGCACCGAGGTGGCCGAGATCGAGGAAGCGCATCAACTGCTCGCGCCGATGCTGGGCGTCGGGGCGGCAAGCGCCGTATTCGCGATCGCGCTGCTTGCCAGCGGCCAGAATTCCACTGTCACGGGTACGCTTGCTGGGCAGATCGTGATGGAGGGCTTCCTCGATCTGCGCCTCCCGATGTGGCTGCGCCGCCTCATCACCCGTGGGCTGGCGATCATCCCGGCGGTGATCGGCGTCGCCATCGCCGGCGATTCTGGCGCCACGCAGTTGCTGGTGCTGAGCCAAGTGGTGCTGAGCCTTCAGCTGCCCTTCGCCGTGCTGCCGCTCGTCGCCTTCACCGGCAGCCGCGGGGTGATGGGCGACATGGCCGCCCCGCGCTGGCTGCTTGTGATCGCGTGGTTCATCGCTGCCGTGATCGTCGCGCTGAACGGCTGGATGCTCTGGGGCATGGCGACCGGCTGAGGCAGCCGGTCAGACGATCACGCGGTCAGGCGATCAGCCGGTCGCGCAGTGCCTCGCGCCGTGCCGCGTTCACCCCCAGCACTTCCTCGGCATAGCGCTCGGTACCGCCGAAGCGTTCGTTGATCGAGCGGGTCGCCGCCTCGAGATACATGGGATCCACGCCCATCAACGTCTCGATCGCTTCGTCGGTGATCTGCGCGCCATAGCGTTCGCGGATCGAATCACCGGCCGCGGCGATGCGCCGCTTCTGGTCACCTGCCGCATTGGTCAGCAGGTAATCCGCCATCACATCGTCTTCGTGAACGCCGAGCAGCCGGTGGAGCAGCGCGGCGGCGAGGCCCGTCCGGTCCTTCCCCGCGAGGCAGTGCAGCAGGCTCGCCCCGTCGCGCGTCGCCAGCGCCTCGAAATACAGCGTCAGTGAGCGCACCAGCACGTCGCGGAACGGCATGTTCACATACAGCCGGGTCATCGCCGCCCGTGCTTCGTCCGCCGTCGTGATGCCACGCCCGGCTTCCTCGTGCGGCGCGAGTTCCGATCCTGCCGTCTCGCCCGGTGCGAACAGCACCAGACCGTCGAAATCGTCGTGGCGCAGGCATGGCATCATCTGCCGTTCGCTGTCGCCGCGCAGGTCAACCACCGTCGCGATGCGCAGCTCCGACACCTTCGCCAGATCGTTCGGCGTGGCGCCGCCATGCTGCCCGGAACGCCACAAAACGCCTGATTTCAGCCGCCCCTCGCGCCCGGCGTAACCGCCATAGTCGCGGAAGTTGTGGATGCCTTCGAAGATGCGGACGCGGTCGTTCATGCCGCATCCGCTACCTTATTCATATGACGATGTCGCGTCGTTTAATGATCTTGGCTTAGCAGCCCCTTGATCAGGCCGGATCACCGTCGCGATACTTCATCTCGAGGAAGCGGCCGCGGGTTTCCAGAGAGTCGAGGTCGCCCCGTGCCAGTTCCTCGGTCATCTGCCCAATCTCGCGCTCGATCAGCTCCAGCCCCTCGACCAGCTGGCGATCGGGCGTCTTGCCGTTGCGCTCGGTCCCGCGCAGTTCCAGCGGCACGCGCTGATAATCGCGCACGAAATCGGGCAGCTGCTCACCCACCAGCCGGCGGATGTCGGCGGCTGCCGGCGTGTCGTCACCCACCGTCTGCAGCTGCTTGCCCAGCGTATCGAGGCGCAGGCCGATCCGATCCGCCACCTGCACGGCCGGAGCGGGCAGGGCGGGGCGCTGTGCGTCGAGCCAGCGCGTCGTCTGCGTCGGCAGCGCCTTGATGTCACTGCGCGCCAGCTTCTCCACCGTCACCGGGCGCGGCCCGGGTGCGAACGCGATCGCGAGCGTGACGGCCGTCATCACCATCAGCACCGCCAGCGCGCCGAAGATGCCCAGCGGCACCACGGCCAGCCCGATCACTGCCGCCGCGATCAGGATCGCGGCATTGGCCGCACCGATCGCGGCTGCACGCTTGGCGACGCTTCGTCCGCCGCGCCGCGGGCGCCGCTGTACCGCGCTCGACATGCCTTCGAACGACTGCAGGCGCACGCGATCGAGCGCCTGGCGCGCGCCGGCGATCGCGTCATTGGTCTCGTACGAGGTCACAGCGCCTCCAGCTTGAACGTCTCCGGCGAGGAGCCGAGCCGGTTCTGCGCCGCGCCTTCTGCCCGGGCGATGTAACCGCGCGACTTCTCGACCTCGTTCGACAGCGTATCAACGGTCGACTTCATCGAATCGAGCGCCTTCAGCTTGAACGTGTCGATCGCGTCCATCGTCTCGTAGATATTCTGGAACGCGCGCTGCAGCGTCTCGAGCGGGATCGCCGAGGAGGCGGCCTGTTCATGAATGCGCGCGGTATTGTCGCGCAGCAGCTTGCCGGTCGAATCGATGATGTTCGCGGTCGTAGTGTTAAGCTGCGTGATCTGCTCCAGCACCAGCTTCTGGTTGGTCATTGCCTGCGCCACCGTCACCGCGGTGCGCAGCGCGGCGACCGTGGTGGTGGATGCGCGATCGACGCCCTTGATCAGCTCGACATTGTTCTTCTTGACCAGATCGAGCGCCAGATAACCCTGCACCGTCACCGCCATCTGCGTCAGCAGATCCTGCGTGCGCTGGCGGGCGTAGAACAGCGCGCTCTCGCGGATCGCCTTGGCCTTGGCGGGGTCCGTCGCATCGAGCTCGTTCGCCTTGTCCTCCAGCTTCTGGTCCAGCATCCGGGACATCTGGATCATCTGTTCAAGCTTGCCCATCGCGGTCCACAGGTTGGCCCGCTCGGTATCGATCGAGGCGTTGTCCATCAGCAGCTCGTCCTTGCCGGAAGCGAGGCTCTTCAGGATCGAGGCGATGTGCGTCTGGCTGGATTTGTAGCTGTCGAAGTAATTGCGCGCCTTGTTGCCGAACGGGATCAGGCCGAACAGCTTCTGCGGCGCTGTCAAATTGCCGCGCTTGCCGGGATCGAGATCCTCCACCACGCGGCGCAGCTGGGCGAGATCCTTGCCCACGCCAGTCTCCTGATCCATCGCGCGCACCGGGCGATCGAGGAAGCGGTTGGACTGTCCCGCGGCGTCGCGGATTTCCTTCGCGCCCATGTTGGTGATCGCGTCCACCACCTTGCCGAATTCGGGGCTGTTCGCGTCGCGCTCCATCAGCTGCTGCACGGCGTAATCCGCGCGTTCTTCCAGCTTGGATTTCACGCTATCGTCGACCGGCACCAGGCCAGCGGCCTTCTCCGCGGCCACCGGGGGCACCGGATCGGGCGGCGTCAGCTTCAGCGCCGGCTCGGTAGCGGTGATCGTCTCGGGGGTCGTCGCCATAAATATCCTCCAGCGTCACCACCACGATGGCGGCAGACGGTGCCTCGTTCAAGTGTATCAGTGATATAAGACGCTCAGTAAACGCGCGCAAAGGCCGGGCGGTTTCGCTCCCTGTCGCGGGATTGGCACGGAACGGTAACGAAGGTGCCACCTGCCGGACGTAGCGGCCGCTCACCACAGCCAGAACATTCGGGGGAATATCATGAACCGCGCCTTCTCGGGCGGCGTCGTTGCGACGCTGCTCGCCTGCTCTTCCACGGCCGCGCTCGCCCAGACGCAGGTGCCGGCGGATGATGCGGAGATCGTCGTCACCGCGCAGAAGGTGGAGCAGAGGATCGAGGACGTGCCGCTCGCCGTCACCGCGGTCACGCAGGAGCGGATGCGCGAGATCGGCGTCAATTCGCTGTCCGAAGTGGCGCTGTTCGTCCCCGGCCTGCGCGTGCAGGAGCAGAGCGCCAACAACCCCGGCTTCGTGATCCGGGGCATCACGTCGGATTCCGGCTCCTCGCAGCAGGGCGCGCGGGTCACGCTTTATTACAACGGCGTCGACATCAGCCGTTCGCGCGGGGCGTACCAGGACCTGTTCGATCTCGAGCGGCTGGAAGTGGTGAAGGGCCCGCAGGCGACGCTGTTCGGCACCGCCGCCGCGATCGGCGCGGTCAGCATCGTGTCGGCCAAGCCGCAGCCCGGCTTCTCGGGTGAATTGTTGGCGAGCTACGGCAATTATGACCGCACGCAGGTGTCGGGCTTTCTCAATGCCGGCAACGATACGCTCGCCGCGCGCCTGGCCTTCGCCTACAAATATCGCGACGGCTATGTCCGCAACATCGCCGGCGATCCGGATGTGCCGAACCAGAACCAGGGCAGGGTCGATCAGGACGATCTGAACGGCCAGGATCAGCGCGGCATCCGCGGCTCGCTTCGCTGGACGCCGTCCGACGCGGTCACCGCCGATCTCGTCCTCACCTATGACGGGCAGCGCAATCTCGGGACGGCCTTCAAGAGCCGCGTGTTCGCGCCCACCGGCGGGCAGACCGGCGACTTCGGCTACGCAGAGCTTTCCGGATCACCGTTCAGCCAGGAGGTGCTCGGCAAGCGCAAGCTCGGCCTCGACCGCGACGTCTATGACGCGAACCTGACCGTGAACGTCGATGTCGCGCCCGGCGTCACCTTCACCACCGTCAACGGCTATCGCCGCTTCAACGCGCTGGAGACGTTCGACGCCGATGGCGGCCCGGCCTGGTACCTCGAATTCGCGGAAGATGCGAAGGGTGACCAATGGAGCCACGAAGGACGCTTCAACTTCACCGGCGAGCGCTACCGCGCCTCGTTCGGCTGGAACGCGTTTTTTGAAAACGGCTATCAGCGCGTGCCCTTCTCGACCGAGGAGGGGACGTACATCGCCTGTTCGATCGCCGCACCTTATGCGGAGGTGCGCGCCGCGCTTAACGCCGCCGGCCTGCCGACGGGTACCAATTGCATCGCGCCCAACGGTACGGTTCTCGCCGCGCGCGCCACGCAGATCCTGTCGCGCGGCGCCGCGACGGTGGTGCCCTATGCGTCGGAATTCACCAATTACGGCAACAACGACACCTATTCGGTGTTCGCCGACGCCACCTGGATTCCGACCGACGCGCTTGAGGTGACGGCCGGCGCGCGCGTGCTGATCGAGGACCGCCAATCCGGCTACAGTGCGATCCAGCCCAATTCGGTGCTGCTAGCCCCGCTCGGCGTGCGCACCAGCCTGCTCGGCACGGTCGGCACCGGCGGCGCGAAGTTCCAAGCGGAGCGCAGCTTCGCCGCGGTGCTCCCCCGCGTGAACGCGCTGTACCGTGTGACCGACGACCTCAACGTCTTCGCCACAGTCAGCAAGGGCCGCCGCTCGCCGGTGGTGCAACTCGGCTCCGCCGCCGGCCCGGCCGGCGCGATTCCCGCGCTTCAGATCGTGCCGGAGGAAACCGTCTGGAACTACGAAGCCGGCATCAAGACGGGCAGCCGCACGCTCTCGGGCACGCTGTCGGTCTTCTACCAGACCTATGACGATTTCCAGGTCAGCGTCACCGACCCCACCGGCCGCGTCACGACGCAAAGCGCCGGCACCGCGAACAACCTCGGCGTTGAGCTCGAAGGCACCTGGCGTCTGACCAGCTTCCTCAGCGTCTTCGGCAGCTTCGGATACATCGACGGTGGGATCAGCGACAAGCCGCTGCCCGGTGGTGGCACCAACGCCTTCGCCGGCAACCGCTTCCGCCTCCAGCCGGAGATCATCGCCGCGGGCGGCGCGACCCTCCGCCTGCCGCTGCGTGACGGCATCAGCGTCTATGCAACGCCATCGATCAGCTATCAGAGCAAGGTCTTCTTCGAATTGCCGAACCGGGAGGGGATCAGCCAGGATGGCTATGCGCTCGTCAACTTGCGCGCCGGCATCGAGTTTGCTGACGGTCGCTATCGCATCGGCGGCTTCGCTCGGAACCTCGCCAACGAACGCTACCTGATCGATGCCGGCAATACTGGCGGTACGTTCGGCACGCCCACCTATATTGCCGGTGAGCCGCGCTTTTATGGCATCGAGCTGTATGGCCGCTTCTGAATGACGGCCTGATCACGGGATATCCCGGGCGGAAGACAGGTTCTTCTGCCTGGTTTATTCGCCGGCTCTAGCCGCAGCGCAGCAAATAGGCTAACGGCGCCCGAACGCCGCGAGGGCCGCGGCCATTCCAGGAATTCCGATGCAGTTGCGCAATATCGCCATCATCGCGCACGTCGATCATGGCAAAACCACTCTCGTTGACCAGCTTTTCCGCCAATCCGGCACCTTCCGAGAAAATCAGCGCATCGAAGAGCGCGCGATGGATTCGAACGATCTCGAGAAGGAGCGCGGGATCACCATTCTCGCCAAGCCGACGTCGATCGAGTGGGAAGGCGTGCGCATCAACATCGTCGACACGCCCGGCCACGCCGACTTCGGCGGTGAGGTGGAGCGTATCCTCTCGATGGTCGACGGCGTGATCCTGCTGGTCGATTCGTCGGAAGGCGCGATGCCGCAGACGAAGTTCGTGACTGGCAAGGCACTCGCCCTTGGCCTTCGTCCGATCGTGGTCGTCAACAAGGTCGACCGTCCGGACGAGCGCATCCAGGAAGTGCTGGACGAGGTGTTCGACCTCTTCGTCAGCCTCGACGCGACCGACGAGCAGCTCGATTTCCCGGTGCTCTATGCGTCGGGCCGTAACGGCTATGCCAGCGAGGATCCGTCGCGCCGCGAAGGTACGCTGACCCCGCTGTTCCAGAAGATCGTCGATCACGTGCCGCCGCCGGCGCTCGACGTCGATGCGCCGTTCACCTTCCTGGTGACGCTGCTCGATCGTGACAACTTCCTTGGCCGCGTGCTCACCGGCCGGGTCACCTCGGGCACGGTGAAGGTCAACCAGCCGATCCACGCGCTCGACATGGATGGCAAGGTGATCGAAACCGGCCGCGCGTCGAAGATCATGACCTTCCAGGGCCTGGAACGCGTGCCGACCGAAGAGGCACGCGCCGGCGACATCATCAGTCTCGCAGGTCTCACCGTCGCGACCGTGTCGAACACGATTGCTGACATCACGGTCACCGAGCCGATCCAGGCACAGCCGATCGATCCGCCCACGCTGTCGATGCGCTTCGCCGTGAACGATTCGCCGATGGCTGGCCGCGAAGGCAGCAAGGTGACGAGCCGCATGATCCGCGACCGTCTGTTCCGCGAAGCCGAATCGAACGTCGCCATCAAGGTGACCGAATCGGCCGACCGTGACAGCTTCGAAGTCGCCGGCCGCGGCGAGCTTCAGCTGGGCGTTCTGATCGAGACGATGCGCCGCGAGGGCTTCGAGCTCGGCATCAGCCGCCCGCGCGTGCTGTATCGTGAGGACGAGAACGGCAAGCGCACCGAACCGTACGAGACCGTCATCATCGACGTCGACGAGGAGTACTCGGGCACGGTCGTTGAAAAGATGAACCTGCGCAAGGCAGAGCTGACCGACATGCGCCCGTCGGGCGGCGGCAAGACGCGCATCACCTTCTCCGCGCCGTCGCGTGGCATGATCGGCTACCACGGCGAGTTCCTGTCGGACACGCGCGGCACCGGCATCATGAACCGCCTGTTCGAGAAGTATGGCCCCTACAAGGGCCCGATCGAGGGCCGGAAGAACGGCGTCCTCATCTCGAACGGCGCGGGCGAGGCCCAGGCTTATGCACTCGGCCCGCTCGAGGATCGCGGCATCCTGTTCGTGGGCCACGGCGAGGCGCTCTACGAGGGCATGATCATCGGCGAGAACGCCAAGACGGATGACCTTGAGGTCAATCCGATGAAGGCGAAGCAGCTGACGAACTTCCGTGCTTCGGGCGGAAAGGACGATGCGATCCGCCTCACCCCGCCGAAGAAGATGACGCTGGAACAGGCGATCGCCTACATCGACGACGACGAGATGGTCGAGGTGACGCCGAAGACGATCCGCCTGCGCAAGCGCTTCCTCGATCCGCACGAGCGCAAGCGCCAGAAGCGTTCGGCTGAAGCGGCCTGATGACAATGCCGATCAGCGCCGCACCCATCCGGGCCGGCCTGATCGGCTTTGGTTACGCGGGGCGCGTTTTTCACGCCCCGCTGATCGCCGCGACCGACGGCATCACCCTCGCTGCGGTCGCATCCTCCCGCCCCGATGACGTTCGGGCGGCGCTTGGTGATGTGGCGGTGCTCGACACCGCGGACGCCCTGATCGCGCGCGACGATATTGAGGTCGTCATCGTCGCCAGCCCCAATGACAGTCACGCTCCGCTCGCGCTTCAGGCGCTTGCCGCCGGCAAGCATGTCGTCGTCGAAAAGCCCTTTGCTTTGTCGCTCGACGAGGCCCGCGAGGTGGTCGATGCCGCGACGCGTGCCGACCGTCTGCTGACCGTATTCCATAACCGCCGCTGGGACAGCGACTTCCTGTCGGTGAAGGCGACGATCGAGCGCGGCGCCATCGGTCAGGTGGTCCACTTCGAAAGCCATTTCGATCGCTTCCGCCCCATGGTGCGAGATCGCTGGCGTGAGCGCGCGGTGCCTGGCGGCGGCATCTGGTACGATCTCGGGCCGCATCTCATCGACCAGGCACTCCAGCTGTTCGACCTGCCACAGGCGGTGGAGGCGAACATCGCCACGTTACGCCCCGGCGGTCAGGCGGACGATTGGGCGCACGTTGTCCTCATCTACCCCGACAAGCGCGTGATCCTTCACGCCAGCATGCTCGTCGCGGGCGGCAGTGCGCGGTTCACCGTCCACGGCACCGGCGGCAGCCTCGTCAAGCAACTTGGCGACCCGCAGGAGGGTCAACTGCTGGCCGGCGTTCTTCCCGGTGCGCCCGGCTGGGGCGAGGACGCTGACCCGATCATCATTCACGCTGCGGAGGGAAGCCGCCCGCTTCCCGCCATCAGCGGTGATCAGCGCGGCTTATACCGCGGCCTCGTCGCCGCCACCCGCGGGGAGGGGGAGAACCCCGTCCCGGCTCGGCAGGCACTGGAAGTCATGGCGGTGCTGGAAGCGGCGATCCAATCGTCGCAAGCCCGCCGCGCCGTAGCGTTACGGCGTGGGCCGGCCGCAACGCTTTGAAACTGGAGTGGGGCTTGCCCCCTCGGTAACCCGGTTCGACCATGAACATCGGGAGACTTCATGCGCATGCTTCGCGCCCTGTTGCCGTTCGCGCTGATCGCCGGCTCCGCTCATGCGGAAACCTATCCCTCGATCGCCGAGCCGATGATCTTCGACATGGTTCGCCCATTGGGAGCGAAGCGCGGCGAGCTTGAAGTCAACGTGCTGGCACAGACCGGCTCTCCCTTCCGCGCGTCGAAGACGGAATGGGCTCCCGAAATCGAATATGCCTATGCCGATGGCCATGCGATCGAGTTCGAACTGCCGTTTGATGGACGTCACCTCGCCGCATACAAGCTTGGCCTGCAATCGACGCTGGGCGCCTCGGCGGATGGCCGCAGCGCGCACGGCTTGCAGTATCTCGGCATCTATCACCGCGAGAGCGGCCGCTACACCAACACGCTGCTCTACATGGCCGGGCACCGCTTCAACGATCGCTGGAGCACGATGAACATGATCGGGCTTGACGACATTCGGCCGGGCGGAGGGCACGGCAGCAACGCCCTGCTGCTGAACCACGCATTGTTCTACGATGCGAAACCCGGAACGATCGTCGGGGCGGAACTCAACGTCGCTGGCGGCGCGGAACGCAGCGTGAAGCTGAGCCCCCAGGTCCACCGGCGGATTTCCCATGCCGCCAACGTGCAATTCTCGATCGGCGTCGAGAAGCTGCGCGAGCGGCGCGCGCGCCCGACCGCCGGGCTCCGCGCGATCCGCGAATTCTGAGACAGGAGGGGCAGGGCGGGGCTCAGCCGAGCCCGCCCAGTTCCATCAGCACCTTCCATTCCTCGTCGCGCACCGGCGTCACGGAGAGGCGGCTCTGGCGAAGCACCTCAAGCGAGGCGAGGCGGGGATCGCTCTTCATCGTCGCCAGCGGCACCGGCGCGGGCAGCTTCTGCAGCGGCTTCACCGCCACCGATGCCCAGTCGCCCTTTTCGCCATCGGGCCGCCAAGCGCGGACGATTTCCATCGTTCCGACCGCAGCCTTTTCTTTGTTCGAATGATAAAAGATCGCCTGATCGCCAGGCTCCATTTCCTTCAGGAAGTTGCGCGCGGTATAGTTGCGAACGCCGTCCCACTCGGTCTCGCCATCCCGCACCAGATGATCCCAGCCGTAAACATCAGGCTCTGAACGCAACAACCAATACCTCATCAAAATCTTCCTAAACCTCTTGTGAACGCCACATTCCGAACGGGTTCAGCCCGACTCGCGCATATCACCGAAACACGCTCGCAGGCTCGCGCGTTATCATCTTCGAGGCGGACCGAGCGTTTAGTTTGAGGAGGTTCGAGATGAGTGGATTTTTCAAGAAGGCGGGCCTCGGTGCTGCAATGGCGGCGAGTGCTCTGGTAGCGGCAGCGCCTGCCGATGCGCAGCGCTGGCACCGTCATTATGATCGGGGCAACGATGCCGCAACCGGCGCCATCATCGGCGGCGTGATCGGCCTTGGCCTGGGCGCGGCCATCGCGTCGCAGAACAACCGTGGCCCGTATTACGACGGCTATGACGGCTATTATCGCGGCGGTTGGGGTCCCCGTCCGCGCTATTATTACAATGACTATCGCTACAACTATCGCCCGCGGTGCTTCCGCCAGTGGCGCTGGGATCCGTATTACGGTGGCCGGGTGCCGGTGCGCGTCTGCCGCTGATCATATTGCGTGTCACGCAGGGGCAGCGCGGGGACTTGGGTCTCCGCGCCGCTTTTTTCTTGGGCTGCGCGCGGTGATCGGTTAGGCGCGCCGGCCATGACCGATACTCCGCCAGACCGTCTCTCGATCGACCCGTCCAGCCCGCATTTCGACCAGTCCGTGCTGGAGCGCGGCATCGGCATCCGCTTCAAGGGTGCCGAGCGCACCGACGTCGAGGAATATTCGATCTCGGAAGGCTGGATCCGCGTCGCACTGGGCAAGAAGGTGGACCGCCACGGCCGCCCGCTGACGATAAAGCTGACCGGCCCGGTCGAAGCCTATTTCCATCGGCCCGCTGAGGGCGAGGGCGGCGAAGAGGCCTGACGAGATCGCCGGCATCACCGGCGTTTGTCAGAACCGGTTACCCGGGACATGGTCCGGGGTACAACTGTTCTTCTTCTAAAAGGCTGCCCCAGCAGTGTGGGCCGGCGCCAATCGCCGGCCCCTGACGGGGAAGGTCAGGCCGCAACCAGCGCGAGGCGCGCCTTCGCCGCCAGATATTCCTTCTCCATCCGGTCGATCCGCTCGGCGACGGTTTCCACTTTCTGGACCGCGCCGATGCCCTGGCCCGAACCCCAGATGTCGCGCCACGCCTTGGCCTTGGCCGGCTCGCCGTTCGAATTCTGGCCGAAGTTCATCGTCTTGTAATCGCCTTCGGGCAGATTGTCCGGGTCCAGCCCCGCACGCTCGATCGAGCCGCGCAGGTAGTTGCCGTGCACCCCGGTGAAGAGGTTCGAATAGACGATATCGGACGCGCGGCCCTCGACGATGCCGTTCTTGTAGCCCTCGTCGGCATTCGCCTCGACGGTCGCGATGAACGGCGAGCCGATATAGGCGAAGTCGGCGCCCATCGCCTGCGCCGCCAGCACCGCGTCACCGGTCGCGATCGAACCGGACAGTGCGACCGGGCCATCGAACCACTGGCGGATCTCGCTCACCAGCGCGAACGGCGAGAGGCGGCCCGCATGGCCGCCCGCGCCGGCGGCAACGGGGATGAGGCCGTCCGCACCCTTTTCCACGGCCTTGCGGGCGAAGCGGTCGTCGATCACGTCATGCAGCGTGATGCCGCCCCAATTGTGCACCGCCTGGTTCAGCTCTTCGCGGGCGCCGAGCGAGGTGATCGTGATGGGCACCTGCCACTTCTCGCACGTGGCAAGATCGGCCTCGAGGCGATCGTTCGACTTGTGGACGATCTGGTTCACCGCGAACGGTGCGGCGGGCCGGTCGGGGTTGTCGCGGTTGTGTGCGGCCAACTCCTCCGTGATCCGGTGCAGCCACTCGTCGAGCAGCCCCTGCGGGCGCGCATTGAGCGCCGGAAAGGATCCGACGATCCCCGCCTTGCACTGGGCGATCACCAGATCGGGCCCGGAAATGATGAACAGCGGCGAGCCGATGATCGGCAGGCGCAGGCGGGAAAGGATCGCAGGAACTGACATAAGTTTTATTATGTCGGCGCAGAAACGGCCTGTCCAGCAGGGTGCGTCAGCGTGAACAGCCGGTCGTAGAGGAAGTCGGCAACTGTGCGTATCCGCGGCTCGTGGCGCAGCCGCTCGTGGATCAACAGCCACATGCCGCGCGGCGCCCTTGGCGTGGGGAAGCAGAAGAACAGGTCCGGCTCGCGATCGGCGACGAGGCGTGGGAGGGCGGAGAACCCCATTCCGGCGCGCACCGCCGCGAGCAGCCCCAGGGACGTATTGTGCTGCATCACCATCGAATCGACCAGGCCGGTCCGGCGCAGATACTCGCCGTATGCACGCCATACGCCTTCCTCGCCGCCGCCGATGATCGGGCGGCCGTGCATCTCGCGGATCGATCGGGGTACGCCATTCGCCTCGGCGAACCCGCGGCTGCAGTAGATCCCCCATTCGTCGTCCGCGATGCGGCGACCGACCAGCCCGGCGCCGCTCGGCGTCTCCGCGATTCGCACCGCGATGTCCGCGGCACCAGCCGCGAGGTCCCGCACTTGGTCGGAGGTATCAAGTTCGATCCGGATATCGGGATGCGCATCATGGAACTCGCGCAGGACTGGAGACAGCACCGTGACCGCGAATATCTCGGATGCCGTGAGGCGGACGACGCTGCGGTTCGCCCGCGCCCGCGCTTCCGCCTCCTTGGCAAACGCCTCCACCGCATCCGCCGCTCGCTTTGCGCTCTCCAGCAGTGCGTCGCCGTCGGGGGTCAGCAGATATCCCGCCTGCCGCCGCTCGAACAGGCGCAGGCCAAGGCGCGCCTCGAGCGCCGCGACCCGACGGGCACAGGTCGTCTGGCTGACGCGTAACGTGCGCGCGGCAGCCAGCGTACTGCCGGTCTGCGCCACGGCCAGGAAGTGCCGGAGGTCGTCCCAATCTTCCATTCGTTCTGCATTATCGCAGAACGGCCTGCCAGGAACAGTGTTCGTTGCCGCCGAAACGCGTCGTTATATTGGGGTCATGGGCAGCTGCTAGCTGTTCTTCCGACCAGACGGAGTGTCCGACATGAAGATCCTGCTTCCGCTCGCGGCGGTTGCCGCGGGGTATCTCGCTGCGCCTTCTGCTTACGCTCAATCGGCTGATGCGGCGCCGTTCCAACGGGTGGTTTCCACAGCGGATCTGGCGCTCGGCACGCAGGACGGCCTGGCGCGGCTCGACCGGCGGCTTCACCGCGCCGCCAGGGAAGTGTGCGCAGCGCCGATGCCGTACGAACCCCATCAGCGTCGCCTGATCCGGGACTGCGTCGTCGAAACGGTGGCCGCCGCCGCAACGCAGCGCACCGCCCTGCTTGCGGATTCGCAGTCCGCGTCCGGCATCCTGCTCAGCGCGCGCTGAACGCGCCTGCGCCGTCGCGGCTCAATCGATCCGCTTCAGCCCGGCCGCGGCGGCGCGCGCATTCTCCACATAATGCGCCGCTGACACCTTCAGCCCGGCGATCGCGCGCTCGTCCAGCTCCCGCACCGCGCGCGCCGGGCTGCCGACGATCAGGCTGCCGGCGGGAAAGGTCTTCCCCTCGGTGACCAGCGCGTTGGCGCCGACGATGCAATCGTCCGGGATCACCGCATTGTTCAGCACGGTCGCGCCCATGCCGATCAACACCCGGTTGCCGATGGTGCAGCCGTGCAGGATGGCGTGATGGCCGATCGTGCAATCCTCGCCCACCGAAAGCGGTGAGCCGGGGTCCGAGTGAAGCATCGCGCCTTCCTGCACGTTGCTGCGCTCGCCGATCGGGATCGTCGTGTTGTCGCCGCGGATCACCGCCCCGAACCAGACGCTCGTATCCTCCGCCAGCCGCACGTCGCCCACGATATCGGCGCTCGGCGCCACCCAGGCGCTCTCGTGGCAGGTCGGGCGCTGCCCGCGGAACTCGTATAGCGGCATTCTTCTCTCCCTATTGCTCCGGTCGACCGCGCCGGCTGTACCATCGTCGGACAGCCGCTGGCACAAAGCCACTGGGCGAATTGGTAAACAAATCGTTAACGCGGTCACCATGAACCGAACGCTCGTGACCACGAACGAAGCCGCCCGTCATCCCCTGCGTCGCTCCCTGCCGCCGCCCGCGCCCGCAAAGCGCCAGGCGCGCGAGGACGATCAGGATCTCAAGCTCTTCGTCCTCAGCTTCACCGCCTTTTTCGTCTGCTTCTACACGCTCATCATGTGACCGGGGCCATGTAAGCCCCGCTCAATCGCACGCGCGGTGAAGCCGCTGTGCGATCCACGCCGAGACGAGGCACATGCCCGCGACCACCAGCAGTAGCTGGGTCGGGGTCGCGCCAAGCGCGGTGATCGCCGCAACCGAAACCGACCCGATCGTCATCGCGCCGGCGTTCACCACATTGTTCGCCGCCACGGTGCGCGCCGTCTGGTCCTTGGTCACCGTGGTGGTCAGGAACGCGTACAGCGGCACCACGAACATCCCGCCGAAGATCGCCACGAACAGCAGCGCCAGGAGCACCAGCGGCGCGCCGGGATGCGTGACAAAGGCCGGGATGTCGTACAGCGTCCCCGCTGGCGCCGCCTCCCAGCCGGTCACGACGAACCAGAAGCCGACCACCGCCACGCCCATCGCGATCACCGAGGCGGGCGAATAGCGCGCCGAGATATGCCCGCGCAGCATCAGGTTGATGACAACCGATCCGATCGCGACGCCGATCGAGAAGATGCCCAGCACCAGGCTCGCGACGCTCGCATCGGCGGTCAGCACGTTCTTCACCAGCGGCGGGAAGATCACCACCAGCACCGATCCGATCGTCCAGAAGAAGCTGATCGCGCAGATCGCCAGGAACAGCCGCGGGATATGCATGGTCGCGCTGATCAGCTTCCACGAGGCGCGGAAGGGGTTGAGGTCAAGCTTCAGCGGCGGCCCGAGCGGCGGGGCCGGAGGCACCATCCGCGCCGTAATGTAGCCGAGCACCGCGACGGTGAAGAGCACGCCGGTGACGAGCGGGATCGAGTGATAGATGAACCCCGCCATGATCGTGCCGAGCAGGATCGACAGATAGGTGCCGGCTTCCACCAGGCCGGTGCCGCCAAGCACGTCCTCCTCTTCCAGATGCTGCGGCAGGATGGCGTATTTGATCGGGCCGAAGAAGGTGGAGTGGATACCAAGGCCGACGACCGCGCCCAGCATCATGACGACAGGCAGCGTCACTTGTCCCGCTCGGGCGAGCAGCAGCCCGCCGCAGCCAAGCGCCATGATCGCGAACTCCGCGATCTTCACGATGCGGATGATCTTGGCCTTGTCGTTCGAATCCGCCAGCTGCCCGGCAAGTGCCGACAGCAAAAAGAAGGGCAGGATGAACAGTGCCGCGGCCAGCGCATTGAAGAAGCTCTCCTGCTGCGGGTCCGCGAAGATCTCATAGGTCGCGAACAGCACCATGGCCGTCTTGAACAGATTGTCGTTGAATGCGCCGAGGAACTGGGTGGTAAAAAGCGGCAGGAAACGCCGTCGCTTCAGAAGCCCGAGGGCGTTGATCATAACGGAAAATCGCCCGACAGTGGCAGAGTTGCGGCGCACATAGCTTGTGCCCGTATGCGATGCCAACCCCGCGGGCATCGCGCCGCCGGGGTTGCGCGCGCCGCCCGGCGGGCTAAGTCATCTGTCGTGCTGACCCTTCCGAACCTGCTGTCGCTGTCCCGGATCGTCGCGGTCCCGGCGCTGGTCGCCTTCCTGTGGTGGCCGCGGTGGGAATTCGGCTTCGGCATTGCGTTCGCGCTCTACTGCCTGATGGGCATCACTGATTATTTCGACGGCTATCTCGCCCGCGCGCAGGGCACGGTGTCCAAGCTCGGGGTGTTCCTCGATCCCATCGCGGACAAGATCATGGTCGCCGCGGTGATCCTGATGCTGGTCGGAACGCGGCACGACGATATCGCCGTCATCAACGGCGTTCACATCATCGCCGCGCTCATCATCCTGCTGCGCGAGATCGCCGTCTCGGGCCTGCGCGAATTCCTTGCCGGGCTGCAGGTGTCGCTTCCCGTCTCGCGCCTCGCCAAGTGGAAGACGACGCTTCAGCTCGTCGCGTTCGGCGCGCTGATCCTCGCCGGCGCCTTGCCCGCGGTCGAGTGGATCCGCGTCGTCGGCCTCGCCTGCCTGTGGGGGGCGGCCGGGCTCACCGTCATCACTGGCTGGGATTATCTGCGCGTCGGCCTGAAGCACATGGATTGACCATGCGGCTGGTCTATTTCGCCTGGGTCCGCGAACGGGTCGGTACCGCGGAGGAGGAGGTTTCGCCGCCTGACGGCGTCACCACCGTCGCTGATCTGGTCGATTGGCTCGCCGGCCGAAGCAGTGGCCATGCCGAGGCGTTCGCCGATCCTGCCCGCCTGCGTGCCGCAATCGACCAGTCCTTCGTCCCGCTCGACACGCCGATCGCCGGCGCACGCGAGATCGCGATCTTCCCGCCGGTGACGGGCGGATGATCCGCGTCCTCGTCTCGTCCGATCCGATTGACGTCGCGGCGGAGATGGTGTCGGCGGAGCAGGGCGGGGCAGTCGCCACGTTCACCGGCCTGGTCCGCGCCGACGATGGCGTCAGCGAGCTTCATCTCGAACATTATCCCGGCGCCACCGAGGCCGCGCTCGGAAAGCTGGCGGAGGAGGCGATCGCGCGCTGGTCGCTTCATGCCGCAACGATCGTCCACCGGGTCGGGCCGATGCAGCCGGGCGAACGCATCGTGTTCGTCGCTGCCTGCGCCGATCACCGCGGCGCCGCGCTAGACGCTTGCGCGTATCTCATCGACCGACTGAAGACCGACGCGCCGTTCTGGAAGCGGGAAACGGTAGGGAGCGAGCGCCGCTGGGTCGAGCCACGTACCACCGACGATGCGGCCGCCAGCCGCTGGGATCAGAAAGCCTAGCGCTGCTACTCACCAATCGGCGGGCATTCAGCCCAGCCGCGGCACCAGCAACCCGTTCACCACATGGATCACGCCGTTGACCTGCTGGACATCGGGCGTCTCGACATAGCTCTTGTTGCCATTGACGTCGGTCAGCGCGATGGCGTCCCCGTCACGCGCGGCCAGCAGAGGTTCGCCATCCAGCGTCGTCAGCTGCGTCCGTCCGCCACCCGCATCGATCCGCGCGCGCAGGTCGGCGAGCGTGATCGCGCCGGGCACGACGTGATAGTTCAGCACCTTTGCCAGGGCCGCGCGATTGGCCGGCGCCAGCAGCTGGTCGACCGCTCCGGGCGCGAGTCGGCCGAACGCTTCGTCGGACGGCGCGAACACCGTGATCGGCCCCGCCGACGACAGCGCAGCACGGCCGCCCCCTGCATTAAGGGCGCGCGCCAGCTGGCGAAGATTGGGTGCCGCCGCGCAATTATCCGCGATCGTGCGCGTGCCCATCATCTTCGCGCCGCCGACATAGGGGTTGGTCGCGGTCGCTGCCGCGGCCATCATCGCGGAAAGGCCGGTTGCGGCACTGCGCGGCGGAGGAGTGCCGATGCTCCGCGGTTGCGGCGCGGTGGCGGCCATTGGCACGTTCGGGGTGCTGCATGCCGCCAGCACCATGGCTGGCCCCATCAGCAGGAGCAGTCTTGCGGTCATCAACATGCTCCTCCGCAACCAAGCTACTCAGGACAGGACGAACGACAAAGCCGTTCGGTTGCAACCGTTTGTCCCGCGGAGCTGCCGCGCTGCCGGAAGCGCTGTCCTACATCTGCCACGGCTGGCACAATCGCGCCATGGCCTTCCCTGAACCTCCTTGCCGGCACCACCTCGGGGGCTGGGCCAGCGCCTCGGCCTCCTCAACATTCACAGGGCGCAAAAAAAAGCGCCAGCGCCTCAACTTCCTCAACATTCGCAGGTCGCCAAAAACGCGCCAGAGCCTCAACTTCCTCAACATTCGCGCTGCATGTGGGCGCTTCCACGCGCCGGTTCCTGTCGCTACCGCAATGCGCATGATCGACGATCCTCTCGGGCCTCTCGACCCTGAATTCGCTGCCGCTTTCACGCGCGACCTGAACCGGCCGCCGTGTCAGCTCTACCTGATCTCGCCGGTCGACGTGTCGGGCACGTTCCCCGATCGACTGGCGCGCGCGCTCGACGCCGGCCCGGTCGCCGCTTTCCAGTTCCGGGTGAAGGACGTGAACCAGCATGAGGCGGCCGCGCTTGCGGAGCCGCTGCAGCGCATCTGCGCCGACCGGGAGGTGGCGTTCATCGTCAACGACAGCATCTCGCTGGCCAAGCGGCTCGGTGCGGATGGCGTGCACCTCGGCCAGGAGGATGGCGATCCGCGCGAGGCGCGCGCCGTGCTCGGTCCGGAGGTGCAGATCGGTGTCACCTGTCACGACAGCCGGCACCTCGCGATGGAGGCGGGTGAGGCGGGCGCCGATTATGTCGCCTTCGGCAGCTTCTATCCGACCACCACGAAGGAGGTGAAGCATCACCCCGAACCAGTGATCCTTTCCTGGTGGTCCACCGTGTTCGAGCTGCCTTGCGTTGCCATCGGCGGGATCACGCCGGCGAACGCGCCCCCGTTGGTCGCCGCTGGCGCGGATTTCCTCGCCGTCAGCCATGCCGTGTGGGGCGGCGATGAAGCAGCAGCCGTCCGCGCCTTCCAGGAGGTCCTTCGCTGAAGATCCCTCGATACGCTGTGGAAACAACCGGCCGATCAAGCCGTTGTCTGGCGCAGCGTATCAGTGAGGATCAACGATGAAGCCAATTGCCGCCGCCGCCATCCTCTCCCTCGGTCTCGCCGGTGCCGCGGCCGGGGTCAGTGCCCAGCAGGCCCGGCCAGCGGCGGCAGCAACGGCAACCAAGCCGCCCCTCGATCGCTCGACGCTTCATGTTCAGGTGATCCTCGACAAGCTCGGGTTCGGCCCCGGCGTGCTCGACGGCCGGGGCGGCATCTCGCTGGTCAACGCGCTGAAGGGCTTCCAGCAGTCCCGCGGTCTGCCGATCACCGGCAAGGCCGATGCGGCGACGCTCCGGGCGCTCTATCCGTACCGTGCTGCCCGTCCGACGGTGACGATGACGCTCGACCAGCGCGTCCTCCAGGGCCCGTTCATCCAGTCGATCCCCAAGGACTACGCCGATCAGGCGAAGCTCGATGGAATGGCCTACACCAGCCCGATGGAGAAGCTGGCCGAGATGTTCCACACCACGCCGGCCGTCATCCAGGAGCTGAACCCGGCCGGTATCCGTCTCGCGCCCGGGCAGAAGATCGTGCTCCCGAACGCGCTGCCCACCTCGCGCGACTATCCGTCCGATGCGACGCCCACATGGCGCCAGACGCTCGCTCAGCTCAACGTGGATGCAGCCGTGCCGCAGGCCGCGAAGATCGTCGTCGACAAGTCGGACAAGGTGCTGCGCGTCTATAACGATGGCGGCCAGCTTATCGGCCAGTACAGCGCCACGATCGGGTCCTCCAGCGATCCGCTGCCGCTCGGCAACTGGAAGGTGCTCCACGTCTCTCCCAATCCCGATTGGAAGATGAACCCCAAGATCCTGAAGAAGGTCAGTAACGACAAGAAGCCGCAGATCATCCCGCCCGGCCCGAACAATCCGGTCGGTGTAGTCTGGATCGATCTCAGCCGGGAGCATTACGGGATCCACGGCACGCCGGATCCGGAGAAGATCGGCCGCACCGAAAGCAATGGCTGCGTGCGCCTCACCAACTGGGATGCCGCGCGAGTCGCGCTGATGGTGAAGTCCGGCACGCCGGTGATCTTCCAGGCGTGAGATGACGAGGCTCGGCGGATCGATCCTCGCGCTTATCGTCCTGGCGGCGATCGCCTTCGCCTCGATGCTGTCCTTCGGCCCCTCCCGCCCGCGCACCGTCGCCCCAGCGGCCGAAACGGTGATCGAGCCGCCGGCAACGACCGGCGCTCTGGCGATCCCGGTCGCTGGCGTCTCTGCCGATCGGCTGAGCGACACCTGGGGAGACAGCCGCGCAGGCGGTAGCCGGACGCACGAGGCGATCGACATCATGTCCCCGGCCGGCACGCCTGTCCGCGCCGCGGCGGCCGGCCAGGTGGAGAAGCTGTTCCAGAGTGACGCCGGCGGCACGACGCTCTACGTCCGCTCCCCCGACCGTCGCTGGAGCTATTATTATGCGCACCTCGCCGGCTACGCGCCCGGGATGCATGAAGGGCTGATCGTTAGGCCAGGCACGCTGCTGGGCTTTGTCGGTGACACCGGCAACGCAGGCGCGGGCAACACGCACCTTCACTTCGGGGTCAGCCGCATGGCGCCTGGCGATCAGTGGCACGAAGGCCAGCCGGTGAACCCTTACCCACTGCTTGCCGGGAAGGGCCATGATCGTTAGACGCGCCCAACGCTCTTTCCAGCAGGTACAAATATGAAGATCAGCGGCGTGGACATCCGTCCCGGCAACATCATCGAATATGAAGGTGGTATCTGGCGTGCGGTGAAGATCCAGCACACCCAGCCCGGCAAGGGCGGCGCCTATATGCAGGTCGAACTCAAGAACCTGCGCGATGGTCGCAAGAACAATGTCCGCTTCCGCTCGGCCGAGACGGTGGAGCGCGTCCGCCTCGACACCAAGGACTTCCAGTTCCTGTTCGCCGAGGGCGAGAACCTCGTGTTCATGGACAAGGAAACCTACGATCAGGTTACGCTGCCGCGCGATCTTCTGGGCGATGCCGCCGCGTTCCTGCAGGATGGGATGGACGTCGTCATGGAGCTCTATGACGAGGAAGCGATCAGCGTTCAGCTGCCCGATACGATCGAGGCGACGATCGTTGAGGCCGATGCCGTGGTGAAGGGGCAGACCGCCTCGTCCAGCTATAAGCCCGCGATCCTCGACAATGGCGTGCGCGTCATGGTGCCGCCGCACATCGGCAGCGGAACCCGCATCGTTGTCGACGTTTACGAACAGACGTACGTCCGCCGCGCGGACTAAGCTCGTTCCTCCTGCTGGAGGGGCAGGGGAGGGCCAGTGCTCCGGCGGGTGCCCGATCCAGGCGAACCGTTTCGTCGCCCTTCCACCCAACCCCTTTGGCGATCCGAAGGGGATAAGGTTTCAAGAAAATGCCAGCCCATTCCGGCCTCTTCACCGTCATCGAGCGCGCCGCCCGCAAGGCAGCGCCGCGCCTGCGCCGCGACTTCAACGAGGTCCAGCACCTCCAGGTCAGCCGCAAGGGTCCGGCCGATTTCGTGTCGATGGCCGATCGCCGCGCCGAACAGACGCTCTACGAGGAACTGTCCAAGGCACGGCCGGACTGGGGCTTCATCATGGAGGAGCGCGGCGAAGTCGCCGGCGATCCGTCCAAGCCGCGCTTCATCATCGATCCGCTCGATGGCACGTCGAACTTCCTCCACGGCATCCCGCACTTCGCGATGTCGATCGCCGTCGAGGAGCCGATGCCCAGCGGCAAGCGCGAGATCACGACCGCGCTGATCTATCAGCCGCTCACCGACGAGAGCTTCTGGGCCGAGAAGGGCCGCGGCGCCTGGCTGCAGGACCAGCGTCTGCGCGTGTCCTCGCGCCGCGAGCTGACCGAGTCGCTGATTGCCACCGGCATTCCATTCATGGGCCATGGCGACTTCGCGCAGTGGACCCGCATCTTCGGCTCGATCGCGCCGCAGGTTGCCGGTATCCGGCGCCTCGGCTCCGCTGCGCTGGATCTCGCGTGGGTCGCCGCGGGCCGGTTCGACGGTTACTGGGAATCGGATCTAAAGATCTGGGATGTCGCTGCCGGCATGCTGCTGGTGAAGGAAGCGGGCGGTTTCGTCACCGATTTCCGCGGCGGTGACCGTGCGCTCGAGCGCAACGAGTTCCTCGCCGCAAATGACGGGCTTCATTCCAAGCTGCACAAGCTGCTGGCCGGCGCGCTGCGCTGAGGCGCAGCGCCACGCGTTCAGAACGTGTAGACGAGCGAGGCGCGGCTGGTGGTGTCAGTCGACACCCGGCCAAGCGGCGGCATGCTTTCATATTGCACGGTATAGCTCACCCGTGCCGACAGCGGCCCGATCAGCCGTGCCGCCAGCGCAGTCGAACTGCTGACGGTGGAATTGTACCGCTGCAGATAGGCAGACGCATCCTGCGTGAACGTCAGCCCAGGCGACAGTTTCAGGTCGAGGTCGAGGTTGCCACGCGCCGCGAGGCTGCTTTCGACAGTGTCGTCAGTGAATTCCGTATGCCGGAAGGCCGGCCCAAGCTCCAAATTCAGCGACACCGCTGATGTCTTGATGGGGCTGTATCCGGCACCCGCCGACGCCGAATAGCGCTGGTTGTAGCCCAGGAAGCGATCGCTCTCGAACTGCGCCGCGCCGTAGACGTAACGACGCGCATCGATCTTCCAGTTGGGCTCGTAAGCGAAGAGATACTGCTCGCGCGTCGTGACGCCAAGGCTGCGCTGATAGTCGCCCTGCGCGCGCAGCTTGTGGCGCCAGTCCAGCCCTTCACGCGTCAGATCGAGGATGCCGATCACCCCGGCCGTTTCGGAATTGCCGGTGTTGATGAAGCCGCCCACCTCCGCACGCCCGCTCCACAGATCGAGAAGCCCGGCCCGCTGGATCCGCGTCTGCCGCTCACGCGCGCGGGCGCTGCGCCAGTCGTTCGCGATGCGAAGCACGGCATCGCCGCTCGCCGGGTCAGCAGTGCGCGCGTATTTGACGATCGTTGTCACCTCGCCTTCGTTGCCGGACGCGATCGCCGCTTCCAGCATGGCGCGGATCGGGGCGGGGATGTCCGCAGGCTCGGCAGGGGCTACCATCGCCTCTTCTGCCGGCACGAAAGGAGCAAGAAAGAGCAAAGCCAGTGGCACGTCTGTCAGTTATGTAATCCGGCCGCGCCGATGAAGCACATGGGGGCGGGGCGTGGCTCAGCCAAGATGAGCCGAAAATGCGGCGAGGACCTCGCGATAGAGAGCGCGCTTGAACGGCACGATCAACGCTGGAAGATCCTTGGGATCGGCCCAGCGCCACGCACGAAATTCCGGATGCGCGGTCGCGATGCGGATATCGGCATCGGTGCCCGTGAAGCGAAACAGGAACCAGCGCTGGATCTGGCCACGATATCGCCCCTTCCAAACCTTGCCGATCAGTTCGGGCGGCAGATCGTAGCGGAATTGTCCAGGCGCCTCGGCGATCAGTTCGACGTCGTCGGGCGTAATTCCGGTCTCTTCGCCCAGTTCACGAATGGCAGTAGTCAGCGGCTCTTCGCCCGGATCGATCCCGCCCTGCGGCATCTGCCAGGCCTCAAGCGTCGTATCGAGCCGCTGCCCGACGAACACCTGACCGGTTCGATTGAGCAGCATCACGCCAACGCACGGGCGATAGGGCAGGTCGGCAGGATCGGTCATCTCAGCATCCCTCGGTGGGCCGGTGATGGGCCAGCACTTCATAGGCCATCACTGCGGTTGCGACGGCAGCGTTAAGGCTGTCCGCCTTGCCCAGCATCGGCATCTTCACCAGCAGGTCGCAGGCATCCTCCAGCTCCCGCGGCAGGCCCTGTGCCTCGTTGCCGGTGAGGAGGAAGGTCGGCGCGACATAGGGCGCACTGCGGTAATGATTGTCGGTGCGAAGGCTCAGGCCGACAAGCTGGCCGGGCCCGCCCCGCAGCCACGGCAGAAACATGTCCCACGTCGTGCGCACCAGCGGCACGGTGAACAGCGCGCCCATGCTCGCGCGAACCGCCTCGGTGGAGAAAGGGTCGACGCTGTCGCCGATCAGGATGAGGCCGCCCGCACCAACGGCATCACCGGTTCGCAGAATCGTGCCGAGGTTACCCGGATCGCGCAGCCGTTCCGCCACCAGCCAGATCGGGCTCGTCGAGCGGTCCAGCGCCTCCAGCGATGTGTCGAACGTCTCGAATGCACCGACCACCGCTTGCGGATTGTCCTTGCCGGACAGCTTGGAGAGGATCGCCTCGCTGGTCTCGATAGCCTCTCCGCCACGCGCTTCTACGGCCTCGATCAGCGCCTGCACCAGGGGGTGACGCGCGCTCGCTGCCGCGAAGAACAGGAACTGCGGCACGCGACCGGTTTCGCGCGCTTCTGTCAGGATACGCAGCCCCTCCGCGAGGAACAGGCCTTCTTCACGGCGGTGTCGCTTGTCTCGCAGCGCTTGGACGCGCTTCACGAGCGGATTGGAAAAGGCGGTAATCGTACGGGGCATGGGCCCTCAATCTTCGCCGAACTTGGCCTCGACGAGCTCGCACATCGTCGCCACCACCGCGTCAGCACCGTCGCCCTGCGCACTGATGGTGATCGTGTCACCCTTCGCGGCGCCGAGCATCATCAGCCCCATGATCGATGTGCCCGTAACCGCGGATCCGCCTTTGGACACCTGCACCGGGATCGGCTGCTGGGTGGCCAGAGTCACGAACTTGGCGCTGGCACGCGCATGAAGACCGCGCCTATTCGCGATCAGCACCTTGCGCGATACCGTCACGCAGCAGCCTCGCCCACGCCAAGCACCTCGGATGCGACGGAAATATATTTCCGCCCTGCCTCGCGCGCGGCAGCAACGGCGGCAGCGACGCCCAGCTTGCGGCGTGCGGACTCTAGCCGGATGAGCATCGGCAGGTTGATACCAGCGATCACCTCCACCCGTCCGCGCTCCATCAGCGAGATGGCGAGGTTCGATGGCGTGCCCCCGAACAGATCGGTCAGCACGATCACGCCGCGGCCGGCATCCACCTCGGCGATCGCCGCGCGAATGTCGGCGCGGCGCGCCTCCATGTCGTCGTCCGGCCCGATCGCGACCGTGCGCACCTGCTGCTGCGGGCCAACGACATGCTCCATCGCGGTCACGAATTCGTCGGCCAAACGGCCATGCGTCACGAGCACCAGCCCGATCATTTGCGTCGTCAATTCACTCATTGCCCGTCAGGCCGTCCCTCGAGCGCATCGTGCGGCACTGCCGCGAGATCACGATGTACGACGGTGGGCGAAAATCCCGCCGCGCGCAACCGTGCCGCGACCCGTTCGGCAACATGCACTGACCGATGTCTCCCGCCGGTACAGCCGAAAGCGATGTTTATATATGATTTTCCTGCCGCCCGATACCGGGGCAGGACGGACAGCAGCAGGTCCTCAATCTTGCCGATCACCTCCTCGTAAGCAGGGTCATCCGCCACGTAGGCCGCAACGTCATCGTCGAGACCGGTGCCTGGCCGAAGCTCTGGGTCCCAATGCGGATTGCGCAGGAATCGCATATCGAAGACGAGATCGGCGTCAGGCGGCAGCCCGCGCGCGAAACCGAACGAGCAGACGGAGATCGTCGGCTCCCCAACGCCCGGGCGTGCGTAATCGGCGCGGATCCGCTGTGCGAGCTCCGAAGCGTTGTAGCGGCTGGTATCGATCAAGCGTGGGGCCCAGCGGCGCAGTGGTTCGAGGAGCACACGTTCCTGCTCGATCCCTTCACGCGCCGGTCGGTCCAGCGCGAGCGGGTGGCGTCGCCGAGTCTCGTCATAGCGACGTGCCAACTCGTCAGGCGCGCAATCGAGGAACAGCGCGCTGATCTCCTGCTTTCCCGCGGCACGGACACGCTCGACCTGCTCGATGATCGCACTTGGCACGAAATCGCGCGTCGTTGCGCCACTGCCGATTGCAAGTGGCCGGACTGGCCCCTCGCGGGGCACTGGTTCGGCACGCAGTAAGCGATCGAGCAAAGACAAGGGGAGATTGTCGACCACCTCCCAGCCGAGGTCCTCCAGCGTCTTCAACACCGTGGATTTGCCTGCACCAGAAAGGCCGGTGACAAGGAGGATATCCGGAAGCCGATTCATGGCAAAGCGTACCTAAGCGCTAATTCGACGAGCAGCGGCGCGGAAGCAGGACGTGGGTTGAGCGCAACCCGGCGAATGGCGATGCCTGCGATGGTCATGGTGGATGGCTCCGGCATCCGCGGCACGTCTGTGCCAAGGTCCACGGTGAGCGCCACCGGCACATCATCAACATGGCGCGTCTCGACAATGCCCAACCCGCGCACTTCGATCCGTCCGGCGATGGTTGCCGGCGCCGAGGCCACCAATGTGTCACCGTCTCGAGACAAATTGGTATAATCATCCGCCACCAGCGTCGCGCCGCGATCGATCAGGCGCAACGCGAGGTCGGACTTGCCTGCACCCGAAGGCCCAACGATCATCACCGCGCGGCCCTCGATCGCCACGGTCGAGGCATGAATCGTCTCGCGCCCATCCAACGCCTCAACTCCGGCCTTACTTAACCTCGATCGCTGAGCGGCAATCGTACCACGAAGCGGGCACCACTCAGCCGATCCTCGCGCGACTCGACGTCGATCGTGCCCTGATGCCCTTCGACGATCGTCCGCGCAATCGCCAGCCCCAGTCCGGAATGCTGGCCGAACCGCTCGTCCGTCGGGCGGATCGAGTGAAAGCGCCGGAACACCGCCTCGCGTGCCTCGGGCGGCACGCCCGGGCCTTCATCCTCGAAGCGAAGCTCAAGCATGCTGCCGCGCCGGATCGCCGCCACCGAAATCAGGCCGCCGTCGGGAGAGAAGGAGATGGCGTTATCGAGCAGATTCTCGAACACCCGCTCCAGCCGCGCTCCTTCCCCCGGCACGATCATGGGAAGCTGCTCGTCGCGGTCGAAGCGGAGCCGCACGCCGCGTTCCACACCGCGCTCCTCGCGTTGGCGAAGCAGGCCTTCCAGCATCTGGCCTATATCCACCGGCTCGAACTTCGCGCGGCTCAGTTGCGCGTCGAGCCGGGAGGCTTCCGAGATGTCGCTGATCAAGCGATCGAGCCGGACAACGTCGTCCCGCACGATGGCGAGTAGCCGATCCTGCAAGACCGGATCGCTTACACTGCCGAGCCCGTCCACCGCGGAGCGGAGCGAGGCGAGGGGGTTTTTCAACTCGTGAGTCACATCTGCGGCAAAGGCTTCGGTCGCATCGATCCGCGCCCGCAGCGCCAGGCTCATGTCTGACAGTGCCCGGGCTAGCATCCCGATCTCGTCGCCTCGCTCAGGAAGGCGCGGCACCACCACCTCGCGCGCCCGACCCAGCCGAACGCGAACCGCCGCGCGGGCGAGGCGACGCAGCGGCCGTACGATCGTGCGCGCCAGGAACAACGACAGAAGGACTGATACGACTGCAACGACCAGTAGCACGACGCTCAGCCGAAACCGCTCGACGCGCACCGTCTGCGTGATGTCCCGCGCGTTCACGGTCGTCAGCACGACCGGCCCGAACCGTTCCAGGGGTGCAGCAGCGGTGATCACCGGGGTGCGATCCGGCGCGCGCCAGATCGTACTCGACGTGCCGCCGGCACGAACTTCGTTGATGTCGGGCCAGATCAACCCGTTGCGTCGCTCGCGGTACAGCGGGGGGCGTGCGGCGCCGACGACCGTGTCTATCACCGCATCCAGGAACCGTGCCGCTTTCTGGTCCAGCCCGTCCTTGTCCGGATCGCGCAGCACGAAGTTGCGCTCACCCAGCGCTCTGCTGTCGCTGATCAGTCCGCCGTTCGGGTCATAGAGCCTCACGCGGGTCCCGCTGTCGCGGGCCATCCGGAGGATCAGCGCGTCGCGCGCGTCGGGGGGAACGGCTTGCAGTGCTTCCGCGATCAGCCGCGCCTCGCGCATCGCCTGAGCGGCGCGATTGTCCAGGATGCGGGTGCGGTACGAATCGAGATAGAAAAAGCCGCCGGCCAGCAGCAGTAATGCAAAGATGTTGACCGCAAGGATGCGCCGGGTGAGTGAGACCCGGCCCGACCAGCGAAGCGTGAGGTCGGAGCCCTCACTCCTCGGAGAAGCGATATCCGGCGCCATACAGGGTTTCGATTGAGTCGAACTCCGGATCGACCTCCCGGAACTTGCGCCTCACCCGCTTGATGTGGGAGTCGATCGTTCGATCATCGACATAGATGTCGTCCTGGTAGGCGGCGTCCATCAACTGGTTTCGCGTCTTCACGATGCCTGGGCGCTGCGCCAGAGTCTCCAGGATCAGGAATTCCGTCACCGTCAGCGTGACGGCCGCGCCCTTCCACGTCACGCGGTGACGGGCCGGGTCCATGGTCAGCCGACCACGCTCGAGCGGCGGATTGGCTTCTGACTGTCCCGGGTCAGCGGCATGATTCAGCTCCGTGCGCCGCAGGATCGCCCGTATCCGCGCAATCAGCAGCCGCTGGCTGAATGGCTTGGCGATATAATCGTCCGCCCCCATCGCCAGGCCCAGCGCTTCGTCCAGTTCATCATCCTTGCTGGTCAGGAAGATTACGGGGATTCGGCTGCGCTCCCGCAGCCGGCGCAGCAGTTCCAGCCCGTCCATTCGCGGCATCTTGATGTCGAATATCGCCAGATCGGGCGGGTTTTCGGTCAGCGCCTTCAGGGCCGTCTCGCCATCCGAATAGACGCGTGTCAGAAACCCTTCGGCCTGCAGCGCGATGGACACGGAGGTCAGGATGTTGCGGTCGTCGTCGACGAGCGCGATCGTTGCCGTCATGGGGCGGGGGTAGTCGAAAGCCGGGACGCGCTCAATGCCGTGGTTGTTTGACGAGGTGGCACCCCGCCGATATGCGATCCGTCAAGTCGCATTCGTGCGAGAGTAGAGAACCACAAAAGTTAGGGGAAAATAAGTGAGCGATCGAATTCCCGACGCAGGCCTCGAGACGCAGGGGATCGAGACCCGCGCGACGCTCCACTGGAATCTCGTCACCGCGCGCCTGGTTGAGGCGGCCGTGGCGCGAGGCGAGGGGAAGCTGTCGGCGGATGGTCCGCTGGTCGTGGAAACCGGCCCGCACACCGGTCGCTCCGCGCAGGACAAGTTCATCGTCAAGGATGCCGAGACGGAAAACACCGTCTGGTGGGGCAAGTCGAACAAGGCAATGGAGCCGGCGCATTTCGCCGCGCTGAAGGAAGATTTCCTCACCTGCCTGCGCGAGAAGGAAGATCTGTTCGTCCAGGATCTGTTCGGCGGCTCGCAGCCCGGCCACCGCGTCCGGGTTCGCGTGATCAACGAGCTCGCGTGGCACAATCTCTTCATCCGCACGATGCTGGTTCGCCCGCAAGAAAGCGAGCTCAAGAATTTCGTCGCTGACTACACGATCATCGATCTGCCGAGCTTCCGTGCCGATCCGGCGCGCCACGGCTGCCGCAGCGAGACGGTGATCGCGGTCAACTTCACCGAGAAGCTGATTCTGATCGGCGGCACGAAGTACGCGGGCGAGATGAAGAAGTCGGTCTTCGGCCTCCTCAACTATCTCCTTCCGCCGACCGGCGTGATGCCGATGCACTGCTCGGCCAACATGGGCGCGGACGGCTCCACCGCCGTGTTCTTCGGCCTGTCGGGCACTGGCAAGACCACGCTGTCGGCCGACGCCAGCCGCACCCTCATCGGTGACGACGAGCACGGCTGGTCCGACACGGCAGTCTTCAACTTCGAAGGCGGCTGCTACGCCAAGATGATCCGTCTCTCGCCCGATGCCGAGCCAGAGATTTTCGCGACCACCAAGCGCTTCGGCACGGTGCTGGAGAACGTGGTCATGGACCAGGTGACCCGCACGCTCGACCTCGATGACGCGAGCCTCGCGGAGAACAGCCGCGGTGCCTATCCGATCGACTTCATCCCGAATTCGTCGAAGGAGAATATGGGCGGCGTCCCGAAGAATATCATCTTCCTCACCGCCGATGCTTATGGCGTCCTGCCGCCGATCGCCAAGCTGACTCCTGACCAGGCGATGTACCACTTCCTGTCCGGCTATACGGCGCGCGTTGCCGGCACCGAGATTGGCGTGACGGAGCCGGACGCGACCTTCTCCACCTGCTTCGGCGCGCCTTTCATGCCGCGCCACCCGTCGGTCTACGGCAATCTCCTCAAGGAGCGGATCGCCAAGGGTGGCGTCGATTGCTGGCTGGTCAACACCGGCTGGACGGGCGGCAAGTACGGCGTCGGCCATCGCATGCCGATCAAGGCGACGCGCGGCCTGCTGAACGCCGCGCTGGATGGCAGCCTTAACGACGTCGAGTTCCGCACGGATCCGAACTTCGGCTTCCGGGTTCCCGTGTCAGTGCCGGGCGTTGACGCATCGATCCTCGATCCACGCGAAACCTGGGCCGACAAGGCGGCCTATGACGCGACGGCCGCGAAGCTCGTCGACCTGTTCAACGACAATTTCGCGCAGTTCGCCGATCACGTCGACCAGGGCGTGCGCGACTCGGCACCCAAGGTGGCTCAGCCTGCCTGATCCGGTGGCCGGCGCGCGGAACCAGCGCGCCGGCTCCCGTCTTTGAGCGCTCATGAACTTTGACTGGAGCGAGGTGAGCCGCTGGGAAGTGCCGGCGGCGATTACGAACCTGGCAATCGTCGCAGCGGCCATCATGGTCGCGCTCCTGTTCCACGCGGTCATGCATGCGATCGCGACACGTATTGCCGTGCGTACGCCCGACTCGATGGACGATGCCGCTCTGGCTTTGTCGCGGCGTCCGCTGCGCTGGATCGCGGTCGCCATCGCACTGGCCGCCGCACGACGTTTTCTGGAGCTTCCCAAGTGGGGCAACGAGCTGTGGCAACTCGCCGCCGGCCTGATCGTGCCCGGACTGATCGGCTGGCTGCTGATCACCATCGTCCGTGTGTATGTTCGGGCGGTCGAGATTCACTACGACATCTCAGTTGCGGATAATCTGCGTGCCCGTCGGCGCCGGACCCGGGCCGCGATCCTGGGGCGGATCGTAGTTATCGGTATCGGCGTGCTGACGATCGCGCTGATGCTGCTCTCCATTCCCAGCATTCGCAGCATCGGCATCACGCTGATGGCGTCGGCCGGCCTTGCGGGTCTCGCGGTCGGTGCGGCCGCACAGCCAGCGCTCAAGAACCTCATCGCAGGCGTGCAGCTTGCCTTCACCGAGCCAGTGCGGATCGACGACGTGCTGATCATCGAGGGCGAGTGGGGTCGGGTGGAGGAGATCCGCCTCACCTATGTTGTCGTCGCTCTATGGGATGAGCGGCGGCTGATCGTTCCCGTCTCACGGTTCCTCGAGATGCCGTTTCAGAACTGGACGCGAAACACCAGTCAGTTGCTTGGCAGTGCCTTCTTCTGGCTGGATCCCACCACTGACGTCGCTCGTCTGCGGGCGAAATACGAAGAGGTCGTACGTGCCAGCCCACATTGGGATGGTCGCGGCTTCGCGCTTCAGGTCACGGATACGAAGCCGGATGCAATCGAGGTTCGCGTCCTCGCCACCGCCAAGGACGCGCCCACCGCGTTCGACCTTCGCTGCGACATGCGCGAAAAGATGCTTGCCTTCATCCGCGACGAGATGCCGGAGGCTTTGCCGCGCCGCCGTATCATCGCTGAGGACGCAACCACGAGGAGTGAACCGGCTGAAGCCGCGGAACTGTAAGGCTACGCCCGGCCCCGCTACAGCGGCTCCACCGACACAATCCCGCCAGTTACCTTCGCCACCCGCATTCGCGTTCCGGCTTCCGCATCCGGTCCGGACGCTGGCCACTCGCTATCGCCCACGCGCACCCTGCCGGAGCCGGCGACGATCGGAACCGAGACGGTGACGATCTCGCCGGCCATCCGGGCCGCGCGGTCGTTCAGTAGCGGGTCGCTCGTCTCCACCGGATAATCCACATACCAGCGCCGCCCGATCAGCACTGTCACTACGCTCCAGACGGCGAAGGCGCCAAGTTGGGCGACCAGCGGGAGGTCGGGCAGCGCCAACAGCGCGACACCGACCACTGCCGCGGCGATGGCGAGGAAGATCAGGAACACACCCGGCACCAGCAATTCCGCGATGCCCAGCACCACGGCAACCGATAGCCAGAGCAGCGGCGTCATTGCGGCCTCGGCTCCCGCACGCGCGGAACCTGCGGCGTCGCGCCAGGCGCACTCGCCCCCGCCGCCGCATCGCCAAGCGCGCTTTTTGCCAGTTCACCGATACCGCCTAGCGTACCGATCAATTGGGTTGCCTCGACCGGGAACAGGATGGTCTTGGAATTGGGGCTGGTCGCGAACTTGCCCACCGCTTCGACGTATTTCTGCGCGATGAAATAGTTGAGGCTCTGCGTGCCGCCGGCCTGGATCGCATCGGACACCACCTGGGTTGCCTTCGCCTCCGCTTCCGCCCCGCGCTCGCGCGCCTCGGCGTCACGGAAGGCCGACTCGCGCCGCCCCTCGGCCTCCAGGATCCGCGCCTGCTTCTGGCCCTCGGCGCGCAGGATCTCGGACGCCCGCATGCCTTCCGCTTCAAGGATGTTCGCTCGCTTCTCACGTTCCGCCTTCATCTGACGCCCCATCGCATTGACGATGTCGGCCGGCGGGCGGATGTCCTTGATCTCGACGCGGGTGATTTTCACCCCCCACGGGGTCGTGGCGTGATCGACGACGCTCAGCAGCCGCGCATTGATCTCGTCGCGCTTCGACAGTGTTTCATCGAGATCCATCGATCCCATGACCGTCCGCAGATTCGTCGTCGTCAACTGAAGCAGCGCGACGTGCATGTCCGATACTTCATACGCCGCTTTCGCCGCGTCCAGCACCTGGAAGAACACCACCCCGTCGGTGGAGATCATCGCATTGTCCTTGGTGATGATCTCCTGACCGGGGATGTCGATCACCTGCTCCATCATGTTCACCCGCCGGCCGACACGGTAGAAGAAGGCAGGATAGAAGTTGAAACCGGGCGACGCCGTGGTCGTGTAGCGGCCGAAATGCTCGATGGTATATTGGTAGCCCTGGCGCACGATCTTGATGCTCGCCATCAGATAGAAAAGCACCAGGGCCAGGATTAGCGTGGCGGCGGTCAGCGCCATGGAAGAAGTCCTCTCCGGATGTGATGGCTCTCTGCGTATGCGGAAGCGTAGCAGGCAGGAGCAGGGGGGCCTAGCGGATTGCCGTCGCTGCGGTTACATGGCGCGCCACTTCCTGCGCGACACGGACACGGCACCTCATGGATATTCGCCTCGGCCTCACCTTCGACGACGTTCTGCTCGTCCCCGCCGCTTCCGAGGTGCTGCCAAGTGGCGCCGACACGCGGACGCGGGTGACCCGCGATATCGCGCTCAACATCCCGATCCTGTCCTCGGCCATGGATACCGTCACGGAAGCCGACATGGCGATCGTCATGGCGCAGCTGGGTGGCATGGGCGTGCTTCACCGCAATCTTACGGTCGACGAGCAGGTCGCCGCGGTGCGGCAGGTGAAGCGGTTCGAGAGCGGTATGGTCGTCAATCCGATCACCATCACGCCGCACTCCACGCTGGCGGAGGCGCAGGCGCTGATGGCGCAGCATCGGATCAGCGGCATTCCGGTGGTGGAGACGAACGGGAAGCTCGTCGGCATCCTCACCAACCGCGACGTGCGCTTCGCCGAAAACCCGCGGCAGCCCGTCGCCGAGCTGATGACTCGCGACAATCTCGCTACGGTCCGCATCGGCGTTGGCCAGGAAGAGGCGCGCCGCCTCCTTCACCAGCGCCGGATCGAGAAGCTGATTGTCGTTGATGACGAGTATCGCTGTGTCGGCCTCATCACGGTCAAGGACATCGAGAAGGCCGTCACCTATCCCGACGCGACCAAGGATGCCGCCGGCCGCCTGCGCGTCGCTGCCGCCACCACTGTGGGTGACAAGGGGTTTGAGCGGACCGAGGCGTTGGTTGACGCGGAATGTGACATCGTTGTGATCGATACCGCTCATGGCCATAACCGCGACGTGGCCCGCGCCGTCGAGCGTGTGAAGAAGCTGTCGAATTCGGTGCAGGTCATCGCCGGCAATGTGGCGACCGGAGCGGCCACCCGCGCGCTGATCGATGCCGGCGCCGATGGCATCAAGGTCGGCATCGGGCCGGGCTCGATCTGCACCACGCGTGTCGTTGCGGGGGTCGGCGTCCCGCAGCTAACCGCCGTCATGGACTGCGCCGAAGCCGCGCGCGAAAGCGGCGTGCCGGTGATTGCTGACGGCGGCCTTCGCACTTCCGGCGATCTCGCGAAGGCACTCGCCGCTGGCGCGGCCACCTGCATGGTGGGGTCGCTCCTGGCGGGTACGGAAGAAGCGCCGGGCGAGACCTTCCTGTATCAGGGCCGGGCCTATAAGTCTTACCGTGGGATGGGAAGTGTCGGCGCGATGGGCCGCGGCTCGGCCGATCGCTATTTCCAGGGGGATATCAAGGATCAGCTGAAGCTGGTGCCAGAAGGTATCGAGGGCCAGGTGCCCTACAAGGGCCCGGCGCGCGAGGTGATCCACCAGCTCGTTGGCGGCATCAAGGCGGCGATGGGCTACACCGGCTCGGCAACCATCGGGGATCTCCAGGAACGCGCCGATTTCGTCCGCATCACCGGCGCGGGCCTCAAGGAGAGCCACGTCCATGACGTGACGATCACGCGTGAGGCACCGAACTATCCGACGCGCTGACGGTCGATGACCCCGGCCGCACGGACCGAGGCGGCCATTGAGCTGCTGGACGCGATCATCGACTCTGCCCGCCAGGGCGGCGCCGCTGCGGACACGCTGATCACGCGCTATTTCTCCACCCGCCGCTACGCCGGGTCGAAGGATCGCCGCGCCGTTCGCGAACTCGTCTACGCCGCGATCCGCGCCTGCGGGGAGGTGCCACCCAGCGGTCGCGCGGGCGTGCTGCTGCTCGCCTCGCGCGATCCCGAGCTGGCCAGAACCTTCGACGGCTCCGCCCACGGCCCGGCGCCGATCGCCCCGGAGGAAGCCGCAGCGTCCGCCGGCATCGTCCCTGGCTGGCTGGCCGAGCGGCTGAACGCCTCCGGTGTGCCAGAGGGCGAGTGGCCCGCGCTGGTGGACCGCGCCCCGCTGGACATTCGCGTACGGCGAGACGTGGATCCGAAATTGATCGCGTCATCCATCCCGGGCGCCGAAGCTGTCGACGGGCTGGAACACGCATTACGCTTGCCCGCCGGCACTGATGTTACTGCCTTCGCGGGTCAGCTAGAAGTGCAGGACGCCGGCAGCCAAGCAGTCTCGCTTGCGGCCCAAGCGTCAGCCGGGATGACGGTGGTCGATCTGTGCGCGGGTGCCGGCGGCAAGACGCTGGCGCTGGGTGATCAGATGGCGGGGCAGGGCCGGATCATCGCCTGCGATATCGATCGCGCGCGCCTGTCGCGACTTGCACCGCGGGCGGAGCGTGCAGGCCTTACGATCGTGGAGACGAGGCTGCTTGATCCCGGCAAGGAAGCCGCTGCTCTGTCCGATCTCGCGGCCGCAGCCGACCTGGTGTTCGTCGACGCGCCCTGCTCCGGCACCGGCACCTGGCGGCGAAATCCCGAAGCGCGCTGGCGCCTCACTGCGGCGCGGCTTGCCCGCTATGCCGCGATGCAGGCGCAGGTTCTCGATGTCGCAGCGCCGCTCGTTCGGTCTGGCGGCGCATTGGTCTACGTCGTCTGCTCGCTGCTTGACGATGAAGGCGCCGCGCAGATCGACGCTTTCCTGTCCCGTCACGCAGGCTGGCGCGCTGAGCCGGTGCAACTCCCCTTCGGTCGCTCCCGCGGCCATGGCCTTCGGCTCACCCCGGAACATGATGGAACCGATGGTTTTTTCGTCGCGCGCCTTCTGGCCCCATGCTAATCGGACCGGGTCGTGCCGAACCTGGAGCCCTTGATGCGCTATACCTCCGTCGCCGTGGCCGCCGCTCTCACGATGGTCTCGATCTCGACCTCGCTGCACGGTCAGCGCCCGGACGATCAGATCGACGCAAAGTCGCTGGCGCTGCTGCAACAGGGCAAGGCCGCCAAGGCATCCGGCGATCTCGACGGCGCGACTGACCTTCTCGAAACTGCCGTGGCGGTCGATCCGCGCAATCGCCAGGCGTTCATCGTCCTCGCCGAAGTGGCAGAAGCCCGCGGCCTGCCGGGCAAGGCGATCCGGCTCTATCGCGAGGCTCTGGTGCTCGAGCCAAACGACATCAACGCGCTGAAGGGGCAGGGGGAGGCGCTGGTCGCTAAGGGCGCCGTCACGCGGGCGAAGGAGAACCTCGCCCGCGTCAAGGCGCTGTGCAAGACGGCGTGCCCGCAGGCGAATGAGCTTGCTGCCGTCATCGCCAAAGGCCCGCCGGTCACGACGGCGCAAGTCGTCCCGGCAAAGCCGACGACCGCGAAGGAGTAACCGCTCGGGCCCGGCTCAGGCGCTGAGGCGCCGGGCCAGCGCCACGAACTCGGCGACGCTCACCGTCTCCGCCCGTCGCGTCGGATCGATCCCTTGCGCTTCCAGCGCGTCGAGCGCACCGGGAACGCTGCGCAGGCTCTGGCGCAGCATCTTGCGCCGCTGGCCGAACGCCGCCGCGGTCAGGGCCTCCAGCTTGCCAAGCTTCACGCCTTCGGGCTCGGCGGTCGGTTCGATGTGAACGACGGCGGACATCACCTTGGGCGGCGGCGTGAACGCGGATCGATGCACTGGCATCGCGATCCGCGCCGTGCTGCGCCACTGCGACAGCACGGCCAGCCGGCCATAGGCGTCGCTTCCTGGCGCAGCCACGATCCGCTCGGCGACTTCGCGCTGGAACATCAGCGTCAGCGATTGCCACCACGGCAGCCAGGACGCCGACAGCCAACCGACCAGCAGCGCCGTGCCGATATTGTATGGCAGGTTCGCCGCAATGTGCGGCTTGCCGTCGAACAACGTCCGCGGGTCGATCGTCAGCGCATCGCCCTCGATCACCTTGAGCTGCCCGGGAAAGGCCTCGCCCAGTTCTTCGAGAGCCGGGATGCAACGCCGATCCCGCTCGATCGCCGTCACCCGCGCGCCCGCGCCTAGCAAAGCTCGCGTCAGGCCCCCGGGGCCGGGGCCGATTTCCAGCACTTCGGCGTCCGTCAGATCCCCTGGTATCCGGGCGATCCGCGCCAGCAATTGAGCGTCGAACAGGAAGTTCTGGCCAAGCGCCTTGGAAGCGCTCAATCCATGCCGCGCGATCACCTCGCGCAGCGGCGGAAGCTCGGTCACGATATGGCGCAGGCCGCGCGCTGCGACGCCGCTTCCCCGGCCATTCGTATTGCTGCTATCATCGCGCCCGGCTCCGCCCGGTTCTCGCCGGCGAGGTTGAACGCCGTGCCATGATCCGGCGAAGTACGCACGATCGGCAGGCCCAGCGTGATGTTCACGCCTTCGTCAAAGTGAAGCGTCTTCAGCGGCACCAGCGCCTGATCGTGATAGCAGCACATGACTGCATCGTAGTTCGCGCGCGCCCGCGCGTGGAACAGGGTGTCGGCCGCGAACGGCCCGACCGCATCGATCCCTTCTTCACGCAATTGCGCGATCGCCGGCTCGATGATCTCGATCTCCTCGCGCCCGATCGCTCCTGATTCGCCCGCGTGGGGGTTGAAGCCAGCAAAGGCGAGCCGCGGCTTCGTGATGCCGAAGTTGCGCTTCAGCCCGCGCGCCGTCACCTGTGCCTTGGCAACGATCAGCTCAATCGACAGCAGCGAGGATACCTGGGCTAGCGGAACGTGCGTCGTCATCGGAACAACGCGCAGCGTCGGCCCTGCCAGCATCATCACCGCGTTCTCTGGCGCCACGCCGCAGCGCTCCGCGACGAATTCGGTCTGTCCCGGATGGGTGAAACCGATCTCGTACAATTGCGCCTTCGATACCGGCCCAGTCACCAGCGCGCGCGCCGCGCCTGATCGCGCCAAGCCCGCCGCCAATTCGAGCGACTGGAGGGCACAGCGCGCACCCTCGACATCGGGATAGCCAGGCGTAATCTCGCCCGCATCCTCAATAGTCAGCACCGGCAAGGCATCGCGAAAGGCGTTCGAAGCTGAGTCCAGATCGTCGATCTTCGCGATCGGCCCGTTCCACACGCGCTCGATCGCCCGCGCATCACCCACGGCGAAGAAGGGCGGCAGTTCTGCCGCGTCACGCGCGGCCCAAGCCTTTGCGATGATCTCAGGGCCGATCCCCGCGGGATCGCCGATCGAGACGGCCAAAGGTGCAGTCACAATGATCTCAGCGATACTCCACCACGGCGTCACGCCGCAAATCACGCAACGCCTGCTGCGCGCGCAGGTTCACCCGCTGCTGCTCCAGCTGGTTCTGGATCTGCTCCGCGCCCGGCAGCTGGCCACCACTCACGTCGTCGCGCCCACACAGCACCAGGGTTCGCACGCCCTCGCTCGGGTTACCGAACGGCGGGGTGGCCTGGCCGACCTGCAGCTGGAGCATGATCTCCTGTAGCGGGGCGGGCAGATCGCGCACGCGGATCGCGTCGTTCTGCACCACCTCGGCGTTGATGTTCGCCGCAACCTTTTCCACCGTCCCGCAGCCCTGCAGCGTCGAGACCGTCTTGGCGAAATCGGCAGTACGCTTCGATGCCTGGGCCTGGGTGGTGCCCGGCGGGAACTTGATCGTCATCTGCTTCAGGCTGAGCTTCGCGTCACGCGCATTCGCCATCAGCACCTGCCGCTTGTCCACGAGATACAGGATCGAGAAACCGCCCGGCACCTGGATCGGGCCGATCACCTGCCCGACCTGCATCTGCGCCGCTGCCGTTGCCAGCTCCGGCGGCAGCTGCGCCGCGCGCACCCAGCCGAGGTCGCCGTTCACGCCGCGCGTCGACGCTTCGGAGAAGTTGCGCGCGAAATAGCCGAACGGCGCCTGGCCCTTCTGAATCTCGCCGATCAGCTGGCGCGCATTGGCGTAGACCTGCTCGGTCTGGTCCGGCGTCGCCGACAGGTAGATTTCGTTGAGGTGGAACTCCTCGGTGCCCTTGGCTGCCTCCAGACGATCCAGGATCGCCTTCACCTCTTCCTCGCCGACGTTGACGAACGGCTCGACGCGACGGCGCAGATAGCGTTGCCAGGCGAGCTCCGCCTCGATCTGCCGCAGAATGGACCGCTCCGAGGAGCCCTCGGAAATCAGGAACTTGCGAAACTCGTCCGGCGTGCGACCGAAATTCTTCGCGATACGCTCGAAGCTCTGTGACAGCTCCTGCTGGCTGATCGTCACATCGGCCGTCTTGGCCTGCTGGATCTGCAGCACCTCGTCGATCAGCTGGCGCAGCACCTGCAGCTTCAGGCGATCGGCTTCCTCGTCGGTCAGCTTGGCGTTGTTGGCGGCCTTGATCAGCCCCACGCGCTGGTCGACATCAGTGCCGGTGATGACATTATCGTTGACGATCGCGGTCGCCTTGCGGACGTTCGGGTCGACCTTCCCGAAGATCTGCAGGTTCTGCGGGATGTTGAGCCCCGTATTGTCCGGCAACGACTGATCCTGTTCGACCTGCTGGCCAAATGCTGCCCCGGCCGCTGCCAGCGCCAACGTGATCCCCGCGAGGCGGCCGAACCGCGCCGCCTTCTTGCCCATCGTCGTCACTTGATAAGGAACCCTATATTGCGCGCCGTTTCGCTACCGCGGCATTGCGCGAATTCAGCTGAACGATGGCTTAGCGGCCGAGGTTCTTGAACGCCAGCGTCAAGAGGAAGCTGTTGCCGCGGCGCGCGTCACCCGTCGTGCGATAGTCGCGACGCCACGTCACGCCGAGTGTGAGGCAGTCGTCCTCATATTGGACGCCCAGCCGGTGCCGGATCGGATCGAAGCCGTCGGACAGCGAGAACACGTCATCGCTGCGGTCGGTTAGGTCAACCAGCGCAGACCCGAAGGCGGACCAGAAGCGGGCAAACTGCACGCGGCCGGCAACCCGGATCTCCTCGCGGTCCTGAAGGTCCTCCAGTTCCGCAATATCTCGGTCGAGGCGCAGATAGCCGATCAGCGCATAGGTGCTGGTGGAGCCGATCGTCGCGTCGATCTCGTTGCGCCGAACGGACAAGCCACTCTTGTCGAGACGATAGCGGTGGGTGAAGGACACCAGATCGCGGAAGCGGATAGTGGTCCGCCCCACGATGTCCGAGAAGCGATCGCTCAGCCCCGTGCCGGGCGGAAGGATCGTCGGCCGGTCATCCAGGCGATAGCTCTGCCCCACGACTGCGTCGGCGCTAAAGCCCGGCAGGTCGACCCGCCACTCAAGGCCATAAGTGGCGCGGGTCGAGTCTTCCCAACGGTCGTAGCCCGGGAAGCGGTTCAGCGCGAACAGGTTGGATTCCTCAAGATCGATGGCGCGCGAATCTTCATTCGGCACTTCCAGATTCTTGATCTTAGGCGAGGCGACGATCTGCAGGCGAGGCGTCAGCTGCTGCGTGCCTTTGCCGAACGCCCCGATCAGCGGCCACCGCACGTCCACCGCCAGCGCCCCGACGGCCCGACCCTGGAAGCCCTCGATGCCGCGATAGGCGGCGATGTCGCTCAGCTGCGCGTGATCGGTGTGATACGCGTCTGCGCGGCCATAAGCGGTGAAGGTGATCTCCTGGCCCCAGTTGGTCAGGCGACGCAGGTCCCACCGAACGCCCGCGAACGCCCGCTGCGTGTCCTGGCCGGCCTTCCGCCCCAGCGCCAGCGTGTTGAGCTGCAGCTGCACGGTGCCGCCCAGCACGTCTTCCCTGAACCGGTGGCGGTAATCGATTTCGGGAAGCGCCACCGGCTGCAGGCCTTGGCGCTCGCCGACGCGAAGCGTCTGCACGGCCCAGCCCGCCAGCGAGAAATAGCTGTTCTGATCGACCCGCTCGAGCGCGAAGGTCGTCCGCAGGCGGTCACCACCCCAGATATCGTAGCGACGCAGGAAGGTGCGGTCCGTCACCAGCCGCATCGATCCTGACAGGCTCCAGTTCGGATCCAGCTGGAAACGCCCGACGCCGTTCAGATAGCCACGGAATGCCCGTTCGGTGGACGAGGTGAAGCCGCTTGCCAGATCGTCGCTTCGCCGGCTGACGGTGCCATAGCCCGTGATACTGAACGCCCCGATCTCGCTCAGTTGCTGGTAGTTCGCCTCGATCATCGGCAGCACGTTCGTGTAGAAGTGCGGCGTGATGGTCGCGCTGCGGTTCGGCGCCAGGCGGAAGAAATAGGGCGTCGCCAGCTCCACGCCGTTCACGCGGTCATAGCTGATGATCGGGGCGAGCAGGCCGCTGGCATTCGCCTCGCCCACCGGATGCGAGAATTTTGGCAACGGGATGGAGGGCAGGCCGAACAGGTGGATCTGCGCGCCCGTGTAGTAAACGCGCTCGCGATCCGGGCGATACATCACGCGCACCGCCGTCACTTTCCAGGTCGGCTCCTTCGGGCAGCCTTCGGAATCAATCACTGAGCAGCCGGTATAGGCAGCGCGATCGAGCGATATGGTGCCGTCTTCCTGTCGGGTTCCTTTTTCTGCCGCCAGCCGGCCGCCACGCTGCAGCACCACCAGCATGTTGGCGACCATGCCGTCCTTCAGCGAATCGGTCAGCTCGATCGAATCGCCATAGGCTGTGTCGCCCTGGGGATTGGTGACCGCGATATTGCCGGTCGCGAGCACCTGGCCGGTCTTGCGGTTCCACACCACACGATCGGCGCGCAATCGCTCGCCCCCGCGCAGCATCCTGACGTCGTTGGTGGCCGTGACGATGTCGGCCTCGTAGTCATATTCCAGCGTTCCGGCGCTGAAATTGACCTGCTCATCGTTGGCCGGCGCCGCTTCCGCTTCGAACGGCGGCGGATCGACGGGGCGGTTCTGGAGATCCTGCGCGCTCGCCGTTCCCGCGATCGCGAGCGCGGCGCACAGGGCCAGCGGTCGCGAGCAACTGGCCAGAAGGTCGAGACGCGTCACCCACTTACCCGCAAAACTGAAGCCCCCGTTCCGCTGCCGGAATGGCGCGGCGGTGTTGGCCCTATCGCATCGCAGGCGAGCGGCTGCAACGCTTTGCCACCGGCGATGCAAATCCCTAGATGCACTTCGATACAAAAGGATCTGTCATGAACGTTACCTTCGCCTCCTCGCGATCCGAGGCTTCATCGATCATCGCCTATCCCGTAACGAAGGACGGCGCCGAGAAGATCGCCGTCCCGGGCCTCGACGATGCCGCGCTCGCGCTGGTCGTCGCGGCGGCCTCCGGACAGCGGTTCAAGGGCGAGGCGGGCAGCGTGGCCGAGGCTTACGTGCCGTCTGGTCGGGTGCTCCTGCTGGGCGTCGGCAGCGGTGACGATGCCGGTTACGAGTGGGCGGGCGGCGCACTCACCGCGCGGCTGCTCACCTCCGGCGTCACGGCCGTCACCGTTGATCTCTCCGGCACCCGCGCCACTGCCGAGGCGGCGGCGCGTCTCGCCGCGGGGGCGTCGCAGCGCGCATGGCGCTACGACGTGTACCGCACGAAGCTCCCCGCCGATGCGAAGCCGACGCTGACCGACATCACCATCGTCGGCGCGCCTGAGGGCATCGATGCCGCGTGGACGGCCCGAGACGCGGTGACCAAGGGGCTGGAACTCACCAAGACGCTTGTGACGCTGCCGGCCAACATCCTCTACCCGGACAGCTTCGTCGAACGGGTGACGAAGGACGTCGAAGGTCTGGGCCTCGAGATCACCGTCGTCGATGAAGCGGCGATGCAGGAACTTGGCATGGGTGCACTGCTTGGCGTTTCGCAGGGCTCGCGGCGTGAAGCGCGCATCCTCGCGCTGCGCTGGAACGGGGCAGGCGAGGGCGATCCTGCCGTGGCGCTCGTCGGCAAGGGGGTGACGTTCGACACCGGCGGCATCTCGATCAAGCCCGCCGGCGGCATGGAAGACATGAAGTGGGACATGGGCGGCGCTGGCGCCGTTGCCGGCACGATGAAGGCGCTCGCGCTGCGCAAGGCAAAAGCGAACGTCATCGGCGTCATGGGCCTCGTCGAGAACATGCCCGACGGCAATGCGCAGCGCCCGGGTGACGTCGTTACCTCCATGTCCGGCCAGACGATCGAGGTGATCAACACCGACGCGGAAGGGCGCCTCGTCCTGTGTGATTGCGTCACCTGGGTGCAGCGGACGCACAAGGTGAAGACGATCGTCGATCTCGCGACGCTCACCGGCGCGATGATCGTCAGCCTCGGCAACGAGATGGGCGGTCTCTTCGCCAATGACGATGCGCTTGCCGATCAACTGCTCGCTGCAAGCAAGACGAGCGGCGACCTGCTGTGGCGCTTCCCGCTCTCCAGCGGCTACGACAAGCTGATCGACAGCCCGATCGCGGATATGAAGAACGTCGGCCCGCGCGGCGGCGGCTCGATCACCGCGGCGCAGTTCATCCAGCGCTTCGTCGAGGATGGCGTGAAGTGGGCGCACCTCGACATCGCCGGCATGGTCTGGTCGGACAAGGACGGACCCACCTGGGGCAAGGGCGCGACCGGCTACGGCGTGCGCATCCTCGACACCTTCATTGCCAGCAATTTCGAGGGCTGATGCAGGTCGACTTCTACCACCTGACCAGCATGCCGCTCGAGCGGGCGCTCCCGCGCATCGCCGAGCGCGTGCTGGCGGGTGGCGAGCGGCTGGTGATCGTTTCGTCAGACGAAAACCAGCAGTCCTCGCTCGATCGGCTGCTCTGGGAATACACGCCGGAAAGCTTCCTGCCGCATGCGCGGGCAGGCACCGGCGACGACGCCGCGCAGCCGATCCTCATCGCGCCGGAGGTGACCGCGGCCAACGGCGCGAAGCACATCGCGCTGGTGGACGGCACATGGCGCGACGAGGCGCTAAGCTTCACCCGCGTCTTCCACTTCTTCGACGAGGACCGGATCGATGCCGCGCGCGCCGCGTGGAAGAGCCTCGCTGCCCATGCGGAGGTTGAGCGCCGCTACTGGAAACAGAACGAGGCGGGGAAGTGGGAACAGGCGGCCTGACGCTCCGCCGCGCAATGGTTGCGCTCGGGCCATCCCCCCGCTAACGCGCGCCGCAGTTTCCGACATTCTCATACACAGGAGCAAGCGACCATCATGGCCGCCACCCGTACCTTTTCGATCATCAAGCCCGATGCGACCCGTCGCAACCTGACGGGCGCTGTCACCAAGATGCTGGAGGAGGCCGGCCTGCGCGTCGTCGCTTCCAAGCGCATCCAGATGACCAAGGAGCAGGCCGAGGGCTTCTACGCGGTCCACAAGGAGCGCCCGTTCTTCAACGATCTCGTCTCGTTCATGATCTCGGGCCCGGTCGTGGTTCAGGTGCTCGAGGGCGAGAACGCCGTTCAGCGCAACCGTGACATCATGGGCGCGACGAACCCCGAGAACGCCGCGCCGGGCACGATCCGCAAGGAACTGGCCGAGTCGATCGAGGCAAATTCGGTCCACGGTTCGGACTCCGAAGAGAATGCCGCGATCGAGATCGCGTACTTCTTCAAGCCCGAAGAAATCGTCGGCTGATCCGATGACCGGAAACTGGCGGCTGCGCCGCGCCACTGCAGCGGATGCGCCAGCGGTGTCGATGGTCGCGGCCGCCAGCTTCCTCGAAACCTTCGCCGGGATCCTCCCGGGCGAGGACATCGTCGCGCATTGCACGCGCAACAGTTCGGTGGAAAAGTTCACCGGCTGGGCAGGGGATCCTGCCAGCGTCGTGTCGCTCGCGACGCACCTGGACGGCGACGCGCCGGTCGGCTATTCCGTCATCACTACGCCTGATCTTCCACTGCCGCCGCAACCCGGCGACGTGGAACTGCGCCGCATCTACGCGCTGTCGATCACGCGCGGCACCGGCCTTGGCCACCGTCTGATGGCGCAGGCGATCGAGGACGCGGCGGCCTTGGGCGGCAAGCGCCTGCTGCTCGGCGTGCTGGGCACCAATTACCTCGCCCGCGCTTTCTACGAACGCGAAGGGTTCACGCTGGCCGGCACGCGCCGGTTCAACGTCGGCAGCGGCTGGTATGACGACGTGATCTACGCCCGGGCGCTTTAGCCGCCGAGCGCAGCCTTCCACAGCGCGTCGATGCGCTTCACGCTGCCACCCGGCTCGCGCACCTGCGCTGACTCGATCGACAATGTGCGCCCGCCGATCAGCCGGCCATTGGTCCGCCACACGACATCGACGATCGCCTGCCCCTCTCTGGTTCTGTCGACGACCCGGTAGCGGGTGGAGACGAGCACCGGCAGCCGTCCCTCGCGCTTGTCGGCGCCACCATCGGTGGCCTTCAGTACCGCGTCGGCAAACCAGTCCCGCTCGATCCGCGGCGTCGCCGGTCGCTGCTCCCTGATGGCGAGCGTGGTCGGGAAGCGGATCGTGGTCTCAAGCAGGTCATGCGCCGGATCGGTCAGGCGAACCTCTTTGCCGCCGTTCGCCAGTTCGGCATGAAGCGCCAATCGCGCCTCGGCGGCCAAGGCCGCCTGCGCCGCTACGACCTTCTCCTGCGCCTCGCTGCGCCGTTCTGACCAGTTCATCCAAAGCGTAAGCGCGCCGATGATAACGCCCGACACCGCGACGATCTCGGCAAGCGAAATCCACCGCCGCCGGGTTGCAGCCTGATCCGCCGTCTCGCTCATCGCCCGCCCATCTCCAGCAGCCGGCGCGGCGCGACGAGTTCCCAGCTCGTCGCGATCCGGTCGCTGACGCGGTCCCAGTCAGTGTCCGGTCGGTCGAGGCGCATCGCCACCCAGCCCGATGGCCCAAGGTATGCCGGCTTGAAATAGCAATTGGGGTCCGCCTCGATCAGCATCGCCTGTTCTTCGAGGCCACTGGTCTTCACCAGCACCGCCGTCTCGCCATCCCCGTGATGATCATGCCAGAAATAGGCGAAGAACTTGCCGTTCTCGATCAGGAAGCCGGGCTGTCCGTGTGACAGCCGCTCCACCGTCTCCGGCAATTCCAGCGCGATCTCCCGGATCCGCGCCAGTTGCTGCTCCGCCTCGTTCGTCATCGCTCCAGCCATTGTGCCAGAACGCGCGGATAAAGGCGATGCTCCTCCTCCAGTACGCGGGCGGCCAAGGCGTCCGGCGTATCGCCCGGCAGGATCGGCACCTCGGCCTGGCCAAGCACGTCGCCACCGTCGAGTTCCTCCGTCACCAGATGGACGGAGCAGCCTGCCACCAAATCGCCCGCCTCGATCGCACGCGCATGGGTGTCGAGCCCCTTGTACTTGGGCAGCAGGGACGGATGGATATTGACGATCCGCCCACGCCAGCGCGCGACGAAGGATTCCGAAAGCAGCCGCATATAGCCTGCAAGCGCCAGATATTCGGCGCCGGCGGCGCGAAGCGCGGCGTCCAGCGCATCTTCGTAAGCCGCCTTGCCAAGCTCCTTCGGCGATAGCGCGAACGTCGTAATCCCGCGCTCGCTTGCCCAGGCGAGCCCCGCCGCCTGTGGCTTGTCGGAGGCCACGATGACCACCTCGTAGGCGGCGCCGGCCCCTTCCACCAGCGCTTGCATGTTCGATCCGCGGCCCGAAATGAGGATGCCGACCTTCGCGGTCATGCGTTGTACGTCGCCGTCCACGCCTCGCGCGCGCTCCATGTCTCGGTCGAACCGGTGACGGTGCAGCCGCGCTGGCCTTCCTCGATCCTGCCGATGCGGAACACCTCTTCGCCGGCCGCCGTCAGGTCGGCCATCACCCCGTCAGCCGCATCCGCTGCGACGACCACGGCCATGCCGATCCCGCAGTTGAACGTGCGGGCCATTTCTTCCGGTTCGATTGCCCCCTGTGCCTGCAGGAACGCCATCAGGCGCGGCTGCCTCCAGGTATCGGCGTCAATCACCGCATGCGCGCCGGCCGGCAGCACCCGCGGGATATTCTCCAGCAATCCGCCGCCGGTGATGTGGGCCAGGCCCTTGACCCGCCCGGCGGTGACGAGAGGCAACAGGCTCTTCACGTAGATCCGGGTGGGAGCCATCAGCGCCTCGATCAGCAGCACCTCGGGGTCGAACAGTGCCGGGCGGTCGAGCTTCCAGCCCTTGTCGGCGGCGAGCCGGCGAACCAGCGAGAAGCCGTTCGAATGAACGCCGGAGGAGGCGAGGCCGAGAACCACGTCGCCGGCGGCGATGCCTGCGCCGGTCAGCACTCGGTCGCGCTCCACCGCACCGACGCAGAAGCCGGCGAGATCGTAATCGCCCGCCGCATACATGCCCGGCATTTCCGCGGTCTCGCCGCCAATCAGCGCGCAGCCGGCGATTCGGCAGCCTTCCGCGATCGAGGCGATCACCCGCTCGGCCACGGCCGCGTCAAGCTTCCCGGAAGCATAATAATCAAGGAAGAACAGCGGCTCCGCGCCCTGAACGATCAGGTCGTTCACGCACATCGCGACCAGGTCGATCCCGACGCCGTCGTGGCGATTGTGCTCGATCGCCAGCTTCAGCTTGGTGCCGACGCCGTCATTCGCCGCCACCAGCAGCGGGTCAGTGAAGCCGGCAGCCTTCAGATCGAAGAAGCCGCCGAAGCCGCCAAGGTCCGCATCCGCGCCCGGCCGCCGCGTCGCGCGTGCCAGCGGCGCGATCGCGCGCACCAGTGCATTGCCCGCCGCGATTGACACCCCGGCCTGTTCATATGTGTACCCGCTCTCGCTCATGCTGGCAGCGCCTAGCCACAACGCGCTTGGATTTCCACGCCTGCTTCGCCAAAAGGCGCTCGACCATGCGCCTCAAGCCACTGTTCCTTGTTCCCGCTGCCGTTGCCCTCGTGCTCGGTACCGGCGTCGGTCTTGCCCAGATCGAGGGTGGCGGCCGCGGAGTCGCACCGATCGACAGTTCCAGCGACTATGAAGTCTCCGGGATCCAGGTCGATGTCGCCGCCAAGGATGCGGATGCCGCCCGCCTCGGCGGCTGGCGCCTCGCCCAGCGCAAGGCCTGGGTGCAGCTGTCGCGCCGGCTGGGCGCGGGCGGCGGCCTCGTCCCGGATTCGACGCTCGATTCGGTCGTGTCCGGGATCGTCGTCGAGAATGAGCAGATCGGCCCGAAGCGCTATGTCGCAAAGCTCGGCGTCCTGTTTGACCGTAATCGCGCCGGGGCGATGCTGGGCATCTCCAACTATGTGATGCGTTCGCCGCCGATGGTGGTGATCCCCATTGTATGGTCGGGCGGCGTCGCGACCGGCTTCGAACAGCGCACGCTCTGGCAGGAAGCCTGGGCGCGGTATCGCACCGGCGGCTCGGCCATCGATTATATCCGCCCGACGGGCACCGGCCCGGATCCGCTGTTGCTGAACCTCGGCCAGGCGCAGCGTCCCGGTCGCGGTTGGTGGCGTGCCGTACTCGATCAATATGGCGGGTCGGACGTGCTGATGCCGACCGTAAAGCTTTACCGGCAATGGCCGGGTGGCCCGGTCATCGCTGTCTTCCAGGCCCGTCAGGGCCCTGACAACCGCTTGCTCAGCCAGTTCACCCTTCGCGTCGGCAGCGTCGCCGGTATTCCGGCGCTTCTCGATGCCGGGGTGAAGCGGCTCGACGAGGCATATCAATCTGCGCTGCGCGCCGGCTATCTGAAGAGCGATCCCGGCCTTTCCTACGTCCCGCCCACCGAAGAGCCGGCGGAGGATGACGAGGGCGGCGAGACGATCGTCACTGACGAGCCGATCCGCGCCACGGTCGGGATCTCAGTCCAGTTCGATACGCCCGCCGTGGGCGCTGTCACCGCCACCGAATCGGCGCTGCGCGGTGTTCCGGGCGTGACGGCCGCCAACACCAGCAGTCTCGCACTTGGCGGCATTTCGGTGATGGCGGTGGCCTATGTCGGCACTCCGGAGGCGTTCAAGGCCGCGCTCGAGGCGCGTGGCTGGCAGGTGTTCGGATCGGGCACCACGCTACGCATCCGCCGCGCGCCGCGCCTGTTGCCGCCGGACATCACGACCGACAACGTCACCGGCGGATGATGGGGCAGGAATGAGCCAGATCGCGCTTCCGCTGGCCTGGCCGGCTGATCCGCGCGACGACGAGTTTCTGGTCACGCCGTCCAACGCCCGCGCCGCACAGGTGCTCGATCACTGGGCAACGTGGCCGGTGCGCACGGCGCTTCTCGTCGGTCCGCGAAAGTCCGGCCGCAGCCTGCTCGCGCGCATCTTTGCGGCGAAGAGCGGCGGCGCGATCATCGACGATGGTCAGGCGCGGGACGAGGAGGAGCTGTTTCACGCCTGGAACCGCGCCCAGGCCGATCGTCGTCCGCTGCTGATCGTCGCCGATCGGGCGCCGCCCGATTGGTCTATCACGCTCCCGGATCTTCGCTCCCGACTGGGGGCTACGCCGGTTGCTGAGATCGGCGCCCCGGACGACGCGCTGATGCACGCGCTTCTCGAGCGTAAGTTCGCGCAGCGCGGCCTCGACGCGCGGCCGGACCTCATCGAATGGCTGGTGGCCCGGATCGAACGGAGTCATCTGGCTGTCATAAGAACCGTGGATGCGCTCGATCAGGAGGCGATGGAGAGCAGAAAACGGCTCACCATCCCTCTGGCACGGACCACGCTGGCGGCTGCGGCGTTGATCCCGCAACCGCCGGAGGCACAATGACCCGATCCGTCCGCCAGGTCCGCCTGGATGCTGATGACGATCCGTTCGAGGAACGCTCGACCGACCGCTATTTCAACCGCGAGCTGTCGTGGCTCGCGTTCAATCGCCGCGTGCTGGAGGAAGCGTGCAATCCTGCCCATCCGCTGCTCGAGCGACTGCGCTTCCTGTCCATCTCCGGCTCCAACCTGGACGAGTTCTTCATGGTGCGTGTTGCCGGCTTGAAAGGCCAGCAACTGCAGGAGGTTGAGGCGCGTTCTGCCGATGGCCTGACACCATCCCAGCAGCTCGCACCGATCACTACCGAGGCCGACGACCTGCTCGCAAGCCAGGAAAATGTCTGGCGCGACATCCGCCATGCGCTGGCCGATGCCGGCATCCATGTGCTCGGCTCCAGCAAGATCGACGCTGCACTGTCGCCGGAGGAGATCGCCTGGCTGCAGACCCATTTCCGCGAGCAGCTTTTCCCCGTCCTGACGCCGCAGGCACTCGATCCCGCGCACCCGTTCCCGTTCCTCCCCAACAAGGGGCTGGCCGTGATGTTCGACCTCGTCCGCATCTCGGACGAGGAGCCGATTCGTGAGCTCGTCATGGTGCCAAGCGGGATGCAGCGCTTCATCCGCATTCCGGGAGACGAGGCGCGCTATGTCGCGGTCGAATCGATCATCAAGCGTTTCTCGCCGATGCTCTTCCCCGGCTACCGCGTCGAGGGCGCGGCCGAGTTCCGCGTCCTGCGAGATAGCGACATCGAGCTTGAGGAGGAGGCGGAGGATCTCGTCCGCTACTTCGCCAATGCGATCAAGCGCCGCCGCCGCGGCCGCGTGATCCGGCTGGAGCTTGAGACCGGCATGCCGGAATCGCTCTCCACGGTGCTCCGGGAGGAACTGGGCGAAAGCGCGCTCGTCAGCGAATCCGGCTCGTTCCTCGGGATCGGCGATCTCGAGCAGATCGTCGAGGAAGACCGGCCGGACTTGAAGTTCGTTCCCTTCGTCCCGCGTTTTCCCGAACGTATCCGGGAGTTTAGCGGCGATTGCTTCGCTGCGATTCGAGCCAAGGACATCATCGTCCATCACCCGTACGAGACGTTCGACGTCGTTCTCGCCTTCCTGAAGCAGGCCGCCAACGATCCCGATGTCGTTGCGATCAAGCAGACGCTGTATCGCGCCGGCAAGCAGTCCGCTGTCATCAACGCGCTGATCCAGGCCGCCGAGGCGGGCAAGTCGGTGACCGCCGTGGTCGAGCTGAAGGCGCGCTTCGACGAGGAACAGAACCTTCTCTGGGCCTCGGCGCTGGAGCGGGCAGGGGTGCAGGTCGTCTACGGCTTCATCGACTGGAAGACGCACGCCAAGGTGTCCATGGTCGTCCGCCGCGAGGCAGGCCAGTTCCGCACCTACTGCCACTTCGGCACCGGCAATTATCACCCGGTCACCGCCAAGATTTATACCGATCTTAGCTTTTTCACCGCCAATCCTGCGATCGGGCGTGATGCGGCGCGGATGTTCAACTACATCACTGGCTATGTCGAGCCGGAGGACATGGAACGGGTCGTTCTCTCCCCCCGGTCGCTACGCACGCGGCTGCTGGAAGAGATCGACGCCGAGATCGCGCACGCACAGGCCGGTCGGCCGGCGGTCATCTGGGCGAAGATGAACAGCCTCGTCGACCCGGCGATTATCGACAAGCTCTACGAAGCAAGCAGCGCGGGGGTCCAGATCGAGCTTATCGTCCGCGGCATCTGCTGCCTTCGTCCTCGCCTTCCGGGACTATCGGACAATATCCGCGTCAAATCGATCGTCGGCCGCTTCCTGGAGCACAGCCGCATCTCGGTCTTCGGCAATGGCGCGCGGCTGCCCAACGATGGCGCGCACGTGTACATTTCATCCGCCGACTGGATGCCGCGCAACTTCGATCGCCGGGTCGAATATATGCTGCCGATCGATAACCAGACGGTCCACGATCAGGTGCTCGATCAGGTCATGGTCGCGAACCTCATCGACAATGAACAAAGCTGGGAGCTTCACGCCGATGGCAGCTACACGCGCACAGCTCCCGGCGACAAGCCATTCAATCTGCATCGATATTTCATGACCAACCCGTCGCTGTCCGGTCGCGGTGCCGCGCTGGCCGAAGGCGGCGAGGTGCCCACCCTGTCGCTGCGTCAGGGTTGATCGGTGGACGGCACGCGCACCGCCATCATCGACATCGGGTCCAATTCGATCCGCCTGGTCGTCTATCAGGGGCCGGTCCGGCTTCCGGCGATCCTGTTCAACGAAAAGGTCCTGGCCGGCCTCGGGCGCAGCCTCGCGCAGACCGGCGCCATCGACGAGCCTTCGCTGGCGTTAGCTACCGCTGCCCTTGCCCGCTTCGCGGCGCTGGCGCGAGAAATGGCATGTGACACCGTCCGCACCGTCGCCACCGCGGCGGTGCGGGATGCGTCCAACGGCGACGCGCTCATCGCGCGCGCCAACGATCTTGGGCTCGCGGTCGAATTGCTCTCCGGTGAAGAGGAGGCGCACGCCGCTGGCCACGGCGTTCTTTCCGCCATTCCGGATGCTGACGGCGTCGTCGGCGATCTCGGCGGCGGCAGTCTTGAACTCGTCCGCGTGTCAGGCGGGGCAATCCGCGCTCATTCGTCCTTTCCGCTCGGCGTGCTCCGTCTCGCGGAGCTTCGCGCCAAGCCGGGCTTCGACCGCCGCGTGGCAAGGATCCTGGCAGAGGCCGGCTGGCAGGGGGCGGGGACCGGCCGACCGCTCTACCTCGTAGGTGGCTCCTGGCGCTCGCTGGCCCGAGTGGACATCCATGACCGCCGCTATCCGCTGCCGATCCTGCATGAATATCGCATGTCGGCGGATCGCATCCAGTTGCTCCGCCGCAAGCTTGCCGCCGTTGACCGGGCATGGCTGAAGGCGGTGCCGAACCTCTCGGGCGGCCGCGCTGCAACGCTCTCCGCAGCGACGGACGTTCTCGCCGCCGTGCTGCCAGTTCTGGGATCCAGCCACACGATTGTTTCCGCGTTCGGCTTGCGTGAGGGCCTACTCCACCAGCGCCTGACGCCGGCGCAGGCGCGGCTTGATCCCCTGATCGTCGCCGCGCGGGACGAGGGCCGACGGCTCGGTCGCTTCCCTGAACACGGCGACCTGATCGATCGCTGGATCGCGCCCTTGTTCGAAGATGATGCGCCGCGCGACCGCCGCTTGCGGCAGGTGGCGTGCCTGCTCGCCGACACCAGCTGGCGCGCCAACCCGGAGTTTCGCGTCGAGCTCGGCATCGAGACCGCGCTTCACGGCAATTGGGTGGGAATCGACGCACGCGGCCGCGCGATGGTGGCTGCCGCGCTCGCCGCCAGCCTTGGCGGCAATCCGCCGTACAATCGCGTGATCACCGCGCTTGCGAGCCCCGGGGAGCTCGCCCGCGCCACGGCCTGGGGCCTCGCCATCCGCCTTGCGCAGCGCCTGTCAGGCGGGCTCGCTGGCCCGCTTGAGCGCACCGGCATCGGCGTGCGTGGCGGCGTGATCGAGTTTCAGTGGCGCGGGGCTGATCGCGCGCTCGGCGGCGAGTCGGTTGAAAAGCGCCTTCGTGCGCTCAGCAACGCTATGGGGCTGCCGACGGTGACGCGGGACGTTCAGCCCGCCTGACCGGCCGCCGCCGGGCGGATCAGCCGCAGGAAAGCTTCACGATTGTGCCGGCCTCGTCGGTCTCGATGTTCAGCCGGTCATGGCGATAGTCCATCGTCACCGGTGATCCGCTGACATAGGCGCGCACCGTCGCTGCCCCGGCGCGCCGCATGGCGTCCGCACGGCTCGCTTCCAGCGGTTTGCCGATCAGGTCCTGCACTGCTGCCGCGTCGCAGCCTGCTGCCGGCGTGCTCGCCGCCGGCTTCGCATCGATGGTCGCGCAGGCGGCAACGGCACTGGTCGCCGAGGCCATCATCAAGGCAATACCGACCGTCTTCATTCTGCCGCTCCCGTGCGCGTCATCTTCAGCTTGCCGTCGACCACCGCGAAGCCAAGCCGTCCCTCCACCAGATCCAGCGCGTCGCGCCCGAACTGGTCGAACCGCCAACCGGTCAGGATTGCGAGATGTTCCCGCTGCCCCGCGGCCAGCGCCTCCAGTTCCTCGCTGCGGGCCAGCAGGCGGGAGGCAACGTCGATGTCGCGCGCACGGATCTTCAGCAGCAGCTTCAGCAGGTCGGCGACGAGCGCGCCGTCCTTGCCCAGGCCGGGCTTCCGGTCCTCGCGCGGCGGCATCTCGTCGGCCGGCAGCGGCTCGGCGCCCTCGATCGCCGCCATCAGCCTTTTGCCGATGTCGTTCGATCCCCAGGTGGCTGAAAGCCCGCGCACCTTCACCAGATCGGCCTGCTTGCGCGGCGGATGACCGGCCAGCTCCGCGATCGTCTCGTCCTTCACGATGCGGCCGCGCGGAAGGTCCTTCGACCGGGCTTCGAGCTCGCGCCATCGGGCGATCGCCTTCAGCCGGCCGAGCACGTCCGCCCGCCGCCCCGAAATGCGCACGCGCTTCCACGCGAGGTCGGGATCGTTGGCATAGTTGGACGGATCGCCCAGTCGCTCCATTTCCTGGTCCAGCCAGGCGCCGCGGCCCGTCTTCTTCAACCGCTCCAGCATCCGCGGGAAGATCTTGGACAGGTGCGTCACGTCACCGATCGCATAATCCACCTGCCGCTGGTCCAGCGGCCGGCGCGACCAGTCGGTGAAGCGCGCGCCCTTGTCGATGGTGATGCCAAGCCAGCTGTCGACCAGGTTCGAATAGCCGATCTGTTCCCCCTGGCCGAGCGCCATGGCCGCCACCTGCGTGTCGAACAGCGGGTGCGGCGTCTTGCCCGTCAGATTGTAGATGATCTCAAGATCCTGCCCGCCGGCATGGAAGACCTTCAGCACCTCGTCATTGTTGACGAGCAGGTCGAGCAGCGGCTGCAGGTCCAATCCCGGGGCCATCGGATCGATCGCTGCGGCTTCTTCGGTATCGGCGATCTGGATCAGGCAGAGCTCGGGCCAGTAGGTGTTCTCGCGCATGAATTCCGTGTCGACGCAGACAAATGGAGCGTCGGCCAGGCGGGCGCAGAGATTGGCGAGCGTCGCGCTATCGGTGATGAGGGGGTGAACATGCATAAGCGGCGCCCCATAGCTCCACGCGCGCGGGTTGACAAAGAGGGGATGGAAGGGGAGGGGCGCGGCCTTTCCAATGGTAATTAGAGACCGCGGCCATGCACGCCTATCGTACGCACACCTGCGCCCAGCTTGATGCCGACAATGTCGGCCAAGACGTTCGCCTTTCGGGGTGGGTTCACCGCAAGCGTGACCATGGCGGTGTGCTCTTCGTCGACCTTCGCGATCATTACGGCATCACCCAGATCGTCGCCGACAGCGACTCGCCGGCGCTGCCGACGCTGGAGGCGCTGCGTGTCGAGTCGGTCGTCACGATTGACGGCGTGGTGAAGGCGCGCGCCGAGGGGACGGTGAACCCGAACCTCGCCACTGGCGAGATCGAGGTATTCGCCCGCGCGGCAACGGTGCAGAGCCACGCGCAGGAGCTGCCGATGCCGGTGGCCGGCGAGCAGGAATATCCCGAGGATATCCGCCTGCGCTATCGCTTCCTCGATCTGCGTCGCGAGAAGCTGCACGCCAACATCATGCTGCGCTCGAAGGTGATTTCCTCGATCCGCGGCCGGATGGTCGATCAGGGCTTCACCGAATTCCAGACGCCGATCCTGACCGCATCGTCGCCGGAGGGCGCGCGCGACTATCTCGTCCCCAGCCGCGTCCATCCGGGCAAGTTCTACGCGCTGCCGCAGGCACCGCAGATGTTCAAGCAGCTGCTGATGGTCGCCGGCTTCGATCGCTACTTCCAGATCGCGCCCTGCTTCCGCGACGAGGACGCGCGCGCCGATCGTAGCCCGGGCGAATTCTATCAGCTCGATTTCGAGATGAGCTACGTCACGCAGGACGATGTCTTCGCCGCGATCGAGCCGGTGCTGCACGGCGTGTTCGAGGAATTCGCCAATTGGCAGGGCAAGGGCCGAACCGTCAGCCCGCTGCCGTTCAAGCGCATCCCGTACCGCGAATCGATGCTGAAATACGGCAACGACAAGCCCGATCTGCGCAATCCGCTCATCATCTCTGACGTGTCGAGCCACTTCGTCGGCTCAGGCTTCGGCCGCTTCGCCTCGATCGTTGACGCTGGGGACGTGGTACGCGCCATTCCCGCGCCGAACACGGCCGACAAGAGCCGCAAGTTCTTCGACGATATGAACAGCTGGGCACAGGGCGAAGGCTTCCCGGGCCTTGGCTATGCCACGCGCAAGGGCGGCGAATGGGGTGGCCCGATCGCCAAGAACCACGGCGAAGAGAAGATGAACGCGCTCGCCGACGCACTTGGCCTCGGCCCGGACGACGGCCTGTTCTTCGCCGCCGGCAAGGAAGCGCAGGCAGCGAAGCTCGCCGGCCTCGCGCGCACCCGCGTCGCCGAGCAGCTCGACCTCATCGACAAGAGCCGCTTCGAATTCTGCTGGATCGTCGACTTCCCGATGTTCGAGTATGACGAGGAAGCGAAGAAGATCGACTTCAGCCACAATCCCTTCTCGATGCCGCAGGGCGAGCTGGAGGCGCTGGAGACCAAGGATCCGCTCGACATCCTCGCCTATCAGTATGACATCGTCTGCAACGGCATCGAGCTGTCGTCGGGCGCGATCCGGAATCATCGTCCGGAGATCATGTATAAGGCGTTCGAGATTGCCGGCTATTCGCAGGCCGATGTCGACACAAACTTTGCGGGCATGATCAACGCGTTCAAATATGGCGCGCCCCCGCACGGCGGCTCCGCGCCCGGCATCGACCGTATCGTCATGCTGCTCGCCGACGAGCCGAACATCCGCGAAGTCATCGTCTTCCCGATGACGCAGAAGGCGGAGGATCTGATGATGGGCGCGCCCAACTTCGCCACCGCCAAGCAACTGCGCGAGCTCAATATTCGCGTGACGGCGGAGCAGCCCAAGGACGTGACGAAGGCGGTCGCCCCAGACGCGGGCTGATCTTTCGCTGGAACTCGGCGGCGTCGCATGCGCTAAACGACCTATGTCGCTTACAGCATCGCGCGCCGCCTTGCTTCACGTCGCGCTTCAGGATCTTCGCGCCGGCAAGCAGTTGCTGATCGACCGGCTGCTGCCCCTTGCGGACGTGGCCGCCGATCCGAACCTGCGCGATGTGATCGAGCGGGACCGGGCCAATGCGCGGCGCCATGCCGTGCGGCTGGATGGCGTGGCCGATCTCTCGGGCGGCCCGCCGAACCTCTGGATGGGCGGCATCCTCGACGATGCGGATCGCGATGCGCAAAGCCACCAGCCCGGCGACATCCTCGACTGCGCGCTGATCGGCGCGCTGCGCAAGGCCAAGGCGGCGGAGATCGTGTCCACCCAGACCGCCCTTGCGCTTGCGGGCACCGAATCGCCGGAGATGCTCCCGGCGCTCGTCGCCAACCACGCCGAGGACCGCGGCGTCGAAGCGCGCCTGACGAAGCTCCTCACCACCATCTGCGGCGCAATCCCCGTCGTCTGACCCGCCGCCGCTCGAAGCGACTGAAACACCCGCTGGCGAGCGCTGATTAACCATGTCATCAGGCCCGCCGGGGTAAGGGGTCGCGATGCTCGAGGATCAGATGCAACTGGCGTCGCCGACGCCGCTCACGCGCAGCCTCGGCGTCGCTACCGCCTACATCTACGCCGAGCTCTCCTCCGCCTGGCCAGTCGCGGGCGGGGAATATGTCATGGTGGCGCAGACGTTGGGGCCGATGGCGGGCTTCGTGATGCTCGGCATCAACGTCTTCAACAACCTCATCTTTCTTCCGGTCGCTGGGCTCGGCATCCGCGAGGTGCTGGCCGGCGTCATCCCCTCCCTGCCGCAAGTGCCGACTGCGATCGTCGTGGTCGGCGCGTGCACCTTGATCGGCCTGCTCAACATCAAGGTGAATGCGCTCGTCACCGCCTACGGCCTGGTAGATATCCGCCATAACCCGTTGACGTTTCTCACCGCGCCCGTCGTTGAGCAGGGCGGGGCGCTGGTGCCCGCCTCGCTCACCTCGATCGGTGTCGCCGCCTCGATCGCGATCTTCGCCTTCAACGGCTATGGCGCCGCGGTGTATTTCGGCGAGGAGATGCACGAGGCACCGAACCGGATCGCCCGTTCGATCATATGGGCCCTGGTCTGGACGCTGCTGCTGGAAGGCGTGCCGCTCGTCGCCGCGCTGGCCGGGGCGGTCGATCTGCCGTCGCTGCTCGCGTCGCCCAACCCGTTCGGCGAACTCGCCACCCGCGTCGGCGGGGAGCGCGCCGGGCAGCTTATCGCGTTCGGCGTCGCGCTCGCGATCGTCAACGCGATCATCGCCTGGGTGCTCGCCTGCGCCCGCTTCTTCTACAGCACGGCGCGTGACGGGTCATGGGGCGGGCCGTTCGATCGCTGGATGCTCGCGATCCACCCGCGCTGGCAGAGCCCGTGGCTCGGCACCTTGTTCGTCGGCGGCGTCGGCATGCTGCTGTGCTTCCTGCCGCTCCGCCTGCTGGAGGTGTGGAGCGGGGCAGGGCTGATCGCCATCTACGCCGGCATCGCGATCGCCGCCATCGTCGGCCGTCGCAGCGGCAAGACCGCGCACGCGCGCTACCGGATGCCGCTTTATCCGCTCGCACCGATCGTCACGCTCATCGCGCTGGTGATGATCACCTGGGCGACATGGTTCGATCTCGACGAGGGGCGGCCAGCGATCATCGCCACGATCGTGCAGATCGCGATCGCCGCGGCCTACTATTGGCTCGTGCTCCGCAGGCGGCGGTGGGACGCGGTGATCCCATCCTGATCCCGCCGCCGCGGGGACCCGCCTTCAGGCTGCGGGCGCGAACACGCCGTCCTCGCCCATCACCCACAACACGCCTTCCTTGATCGAGAACCAGGCGCCGTGCAGCTTCAGCGTGCCGGCCGCCTCGGCCTGCTGCACGCAGGGGAAGGTGCGCAGGTTCGCGATGCTGACCCGCACCGTCTCAAGCTCAAGGGCGCGCACGCCTTCGTCGCCCGTGCCGTGATCCGCCACCACCCGGTCGCGCGCCTCGTCCAGCAGATCGATCCAGTGCGCGATGAAGCCGCCTTCGCCCGGCGGCGCATGATCGAACCGATGGGTCAGCGAGGCATGGACGCCGCCGCACATGCCGTGACCCATCACCACCACTTCGGATACCTTCAGCTGCGAAACCGCGAACTCCAGCGCCGCGGACACGCCGTGCCGCCCGCCACCCAGCTCGAACGGCGGCACCAGATTGGCGACGTTGCGCACGACGAATATCTCGCCCGGTGACGTATCGAACACGGTCGCCGGATCGGTGCGGCTGTCCGAACAGGCGATCACCATCACCTTGGGCGATTGCCCTTCGGCGAGTTCGGCCCAGCGCTCGCGCTCTTCGGCCCAGCCATGTTCACGGAATCGGCCGTAGCCGGCGACGAGATCAGAGAAGACGGTCATCGGAGCTCCTTTATCGCGTTGTTTCGCGGGAGGGCAGTCGCTATCTCGCGCCGTAATGAACGAGATGACTCCGCTCGCCCGGCCAGAACGCAGCCGCAAGCCTGATTGGATCCGCGTCAAGGCGCCGACCTCGGTCGGTTTCGCGGAGACGAAGCAGCTGATGCGCCGACTTAACCTCGCCACCGTCTGCGAGGAAGCCGCTTGTCCCAACATCGGCGAATGCTGGACGAAGAAGCATGCGACGGTGATGATCCTGGGTGACACCTGCACCCGGGCCTGCGCCTTCTGCAACGTGAAGACGGGCATGCCGCGCGCGGTCGATCCGCTGGAGCCGGAGCATGTCGCGGTGGCCGCGGCCGAGCTTGGCCTCGAACATATCGTCATCACCTCGGTCGATCGTGACGATCTGCCCGATGGCGGCGCGTCGCAGTTCGTGAAGGTGATCCAGGCGCTGCGCCGCAACACCCCGTCCACCACGATCGAGATCCTGACGCCCGATTTCCGCAACAAGGCGCAGGCCGCGGTCGAATCGATCGTCGAGGCGCGGCCGGACGTCTACAATCACAATCTCGAAACCGTTCCCCGGCTCTATCCCACGATCCGCCCGGGCGCGCGTTACTATGCCTCGCTCCGCCTTCTGGAGAGTGTGAAGCGGCACGATCCGTCGATCTTCACCAAGTCGGGTGTGATGCTCGGTCTCGGCGAGGAGCGGCTTGAGGTTCATCAGGTGATGGACGACATGCGCTCGGCGGACATCGATTTCCTCACCATGGGCCAGTATCTCCAGCCGACCCCGCGCCACGCGAAGGTCATGGATTTCGTCGCGCCCAAGGCGTTCGATGCCTATGCCGCTATCGCGCGCGCCAAGGGCTTCCTGCTGGTCGCAGCCTCACCGCTCACCCGCTCGAGCTATCACGCTGGCGATGATTTCGCCCGCATGAAGGCCGCTCGCGAGGCGCAGCTTGCCAAAGCATAGCGAAACGCGGCGCATGCCCTATTCGGCGGAGCAGATGTTCGATCTGGTCGCCGACGTGAAGGCCTATCAGGAATTCCTGCCCTGGGTCATCGCGATGCGCGTGCGCAAGGATACGCCGGAAGAAACGCTCGCCGACATGATCGTCGGGTTCAAGGGTCTGCGCGAGACGTTCACGTCGCGCGTGCGCAAGGATCGGCCGCATTCGATCAACGTCGAATATGTCGAAGGCCCGTTGAAGTATCTTCACAACGACTGGCGCTTCCGCCCCGATGGCGATGGCTGCCTGGTCGATTTCTCGGTCGACTTCGCGTTCAAGAACCGGATGTTCGAGATGCTGGCCGGCCAAGTCTTCACCATGGCGCTGCGCAAGATGATCGGCGCGTTCGAGGAACGCGCACGGGTGCTTTACGCCTCGCCTTCGGGGGAAGGTTCCGGCGGCATCAGCAGCTCCAGCGCGCACAGCGCTGCCTGAAGCCTGATCCCGGCGCGGCCAAGGTCGCCGAACGCCTTGCGATCGGCCACCACGTCCGCCGGGTCGCCGCCCTTCTCGGCGCGCGCGAAAACCACGGTTCCAACCGGCTTCTTCTCGCTGCCGCCTCCCGGCCCGGCGATACCGGTGATGGCGACGGCGACGTCGGCGTGGCTCACCTCCAGTGCACCCTGGGCCATGCTCCAGGCCGTCGCGATCGATACCGCACCGAACGTCTCGAGCACATCGTTGGAAACCTTCAGCAGATCGTGCTTGGCTTCGTTGGAATAGCTGACGATCGACGCTTCGAGCACGTCGGACGATCCGGCGATCTCGGTGATCGCGGCCGCAACCAGCCCCCCGGTGCAGCTTTCCGCCACCGCCACCCGGCGCCCTGCAGCACGATTGGCGTCCACCACCTTGCGGGCGGCATCGATCAGTTCCTGGGGAAGCAGGCTGTCGCTCATCGCCGCGCCGCCGTGCAAACGGGAAGGTCCGGCACGCCCGCGACCACGGCATTGCCGCGCGCCTTCTCGGCCTTCAGGTGCTGCACGCTCGCCACCACGATCCCCGCGACATTGCGCGCCGGCAGCGGCTCGAGAAGCGTCACGATCCGGTCGATCGTCCCGCAGTCTGACGGCTGGATACGGCCGACGACCTGCGGCGCCATTAGCGAGGTGATCAGCGGGCGGGCATAGTCGGATTGAAGCAGCAGCATCGCGATCTGCGGATCGCTCAGCTTCGCGATCGCCGCACGCGCGGCGGGCCATGCGCGATCCGCCTCAGCCTCGTAACGGGCGAGGAAAGCGCCCGACGCGCGGCGCACCAGGCTGGAAGCGGGAAGGGCGGTGCACACGCGGCCCGTCTCGCGGATGATATCCGGCAGCGCGACCGACGTGATCGACTCGGCCTCTGCCGTTGTCAGGCACGGCGTCTGCGCGAGAGCCGTCGTGGGCATCGCGCTCAGCAGCAGTGCGGCAAGCCAGCGCTTCACAGCGATACCCCCGGCACGCGCACGGTCGCTGCGGCCTGCGCGGCAATGCCCTCTCCACGGCCGGTGAAGCCCAGCCGTTCTGTCGTGGTTGCTTTCACAGAGACGCGATCGGTCGAAAGGCCGAGAAGTTCCGCGATGCGCGCCTGGATGGCGCCGCGATGCGGTCCGATCTTGGGTGCTTCGCAGATGATCGTCACGTCGATGAAGCTGATTTCTCCGCCGCGCGCTGCGATCAGCGAGGCGGCGTGCTGCAGGAACTGCCCCGATTCGGCGCCGCGCCACTGCGGGTCGCTGGGCGGAAAATGCTGGCCGATGTCGCCGGCTGCGATCGTGCCGAGCAGCGCATCGGTCAGCGCGTGAAGCGCTACGTCGGCGTCGCTATGCCCGCTCAGTCCCTGATGATGCGGGATCTTCACCCCGCCCAACCACAATTCCTCGCCATCCTCCAGGCGATGGACGTCGAAGCCGGTCGCGGTGCGCGTGTCCCAGCCGATTCGCGCCTGTGCGGCGGCGAAGTCTTCCGCGAAGGTCACCTTCTCAAGCATGGCGTCGCCCTGCACCAGCGCGATCGATCCGCCAAGCGTCCGCACCATCTGGGCGTCATCGGTCGGCTCGTCGCCCTGCCAGTCCGCGTGGGCCTTCACGATCGACTCGAAGCGGAACGCCTGCGGCGTCTGCACGCGCGCGAGGCCGGCGCGCGGCACGTTCGCGCCATCGGCCGCCACCAGCGTATCGGCGACCGGCAGCGTCGGAATGGCGCCTTCATGGCTGTCGAGCGCCGCGAGCAGGCGGTCAATCACTGCCGCGGTCACGAAGGGGCGCGCCGCGTCATGGATCAGCACGCGATCGGCGCCCGCGATCGCCGCCAGCCCTCTCGCTACCGATTCGCGCCGCGTCGCGCCGCCGCATACCCCGATCACCCCCGGCAGCGCTTCAGCGAGCAGAGCGTCCTGTCCTTCGCCGATCACCACGACCACCCGGTCGATCGCGGGGTGGGCGGCAAGCGCGGCGTGGCTCCAGCAGAGCATGGGGCGGCCAGCGAGGGGGGCGAACTGCTTGGGCACCGAACTGCCGGTGCGTTCCCCCTTTCCGGCCGCGACGATGATCGCGACGGTTGTCATGCCCGCGCCCCTAGCGAGACGTGGCGCACCTTGCCAGCCACGCCGGCATCGCTTACCTGCCCGTTTTTCAGGCAGACACGTTGATGCGCACGCTCGCCCCCATTCAGATCGGTCCGGTCCGTATCGACGAACCCGTCGTCCTGGCGCCGATGACGGGCGTCACGGACCAGCCGTTCCGCACGCTCGTGCGCCGCTATGGCTCTGGCCTAAACGTGACGGAGATGATCGCCAGCCAGGCCGCGATTCGCGAAACGCGCCAGTCGATCCAGAAGGCCGCCTGGCATCTATCCGAAGAACCGGTCTCGATGCAGCTCGTCGGCTGTACGCCCTACGAGATGGCCGAAGCCGCGAAGCTCGCCGAGGACAAGGGCGCTGCGATCATCGACATCAACATGGGCTGCCCCGTGCGCAAGGTGACGAGCGGCGACGCCGGCTCCGCCCTGATGCGCGATCTCAAGAACGCCGGCGCGATCATCGACGCGGTGGTGAAGGCCGTGAAGGCGCCCGTCACGGTCAAGATGCGGATGGGCTGGTGCCACGACAGCCTGAACGCCCCGGAACTCGCGCGCATCGCCGAGGATCTCGGTGCGAAGATGATCACCGTCCACGGGCGTACCCGCAACCAGATGTACAAGGGCTCCGCGGACTGGGCCTTCGTGCGCCAAGTGAAGGACGCGATCTCGCTCCCCGTCATCGTCAATGGCGACATCTGCTCGGTGGCCGATGCTGAAGAGGCCCTGGATCAGTCGGGCGCGGATGGCGTAATGATCGGCCGCGGCGCTTATGGTCGCCCGTGGCTGCTGGCGCAGGTCATGGACGCTCTTTCGGGCCGCACCCCCCGACCAGATCCGACCCTTGATGAACAATATCATGCCATCGTCGAACATTATCACGCGATGCTCGACCATTATGGGACGCTTACGGGCGTCAATATGGCCCGCAAGCACATCGGCTGGTACACCAAAGGCATCCATGGATCGGCCGAATTCCGCAACGCGGTGAACCAGGAACCGGACGCCAAGCGCGTGCTTTCGATGCTCGCGGAATTCTACGCGCCTTACCGCACCCGTGCCGCTGCCTGATGCCCGCTCCGGCCCGATGCTGACGCGCCGGGCACCCGAGCCCGTCGAACTGTTCGCCGCGCTTCCCGTGGCCGTAATGGTCGTCGATTCCGACGGCCGTGTTGCCCACGCGAACGCCGAATGCGAGCTTCTGCTGAACCTCTCGGAACGGGCGATGCGTGGCCGAGCGCTGGGCGATATCCTCCCGCTGCCCGATGAGGCGAGCGTGCGTGAGGGAAGGGCGTTCACCGCCTTTGACCTCGCGCTCGAAACTTCTCGTGGGCTGCGCATCCGAGTCGATCTCGCCGCCGTCGAGCTTCCTGATCACCCCAGTTGGCGGATCATCACCCTCCACAATGCCGCCAGTTCGCGCCGGCTCGGCGTCTCGGCCGACAGGGCAGCCGCCGCGCGGTCGGCCGTCGGCGCGGCGGCGATGCTTGCGCACGAGATCAAGAACCCGCTCTCCAGTATCCGCGGCGCTGCCCAGCTAATCGCCGATGGCGTTGACGCGCAGTCGATGACGAAGCTCGTGATCGACGAGGTCGACCGTATCACCGCGCTGATCGATCGAATGGAGGATTTCACCGACACGCGCCCGCTCGCCGTCGAACCGCTCAACATATACCCGCTGCTCGCCCACGTTCGGGACGCCGCACTCGCCGGCTTCGCGCGCGGGATCACGATTGAGGAAAGGTTCGATCCCTCCTTACCCCGCGCGCTCGCCAACCGTGACGCGCTGCTGCAGGTGCTGCTCAACCTGATGAAGAACGCTGCCATTGCGCTCGGTACACGCGGTGAGCGACGCATCACGCTGACCACGTCTTACCGCCACGGGATGTCCGTTGCGCAGAGTGGCGGCCGTCCACGTCTGCCGCTGCCGATCGAGATCTGCGTGATGGACACCGGACCTGGCGCGCCGGAAGACATCGCCGACCATCTGTTCGATCCTTTTGTCTCAAGTCGTCCCGAAGGGAAGGGGCTCGGCCTCGCACTGGTTGATAAGCTCGTCCGCGACATGGGTGGGATCGTTCAATATTCTCGCGAGGGAACACCGAACGAAACGGTGTTCCGCATTCTCCTCCCTCGTGCATCGTGATGGCGGGCAACATCCTCCTCGTTGACGACGACGAAGCGATCCGGACCGTCGTCGCTCATGCGTTGCGCCGTGCCGGCCATCAGGTGCGCACCGCTGCGAGCGTTGCCGAGCTCGATCGGGAGATTCGCAACGGCCTGCCCGACGTGCTGCTAACGGATGTCGTACTGCCAGACGGGGACGGGATCGATATCGCGACACGCTTCGCGTTGGAGGCGCCGGACCTTCCGGTCATCGTGCTTTCGGCGCGCAATACGCTCACCACCGCGGTGCGAGCAAACGAGGCAGGTGCCTATGATTACCTCCCCAAGCCGTTCGATCTCGAAACGCTGACACGCACTGTCGCCGCCGCGTTGAAACGGCGCGGGAAGGCGGCACCAACAACCACTGAGGACGAGGATCAGAACCTTCCGCTGATCGGGCGATCGCCAGCGATGCAGGAGGTGTACCGCGTCATCGCCCGCGTGCTGTCGAACGACCTCACCGTACTGGTTTCAGGCGAGTCGGGGACCGGTAAGGAACTGGTGGCGCGCGCGATCCATGATCTCGGCCAGCGCCGCGCCGGCCCGTTCGTCGCGATCAACATGGCCGCTATACCGCGCGAACTGATCGAGGCGGAACTGTTCGGCCATGAGCGAGGAGCCTTCACCGGGGCGGCCCAGCGCACCGCCGGCCGCTTCGAGCAGGCGGCAGGCGGGACGCTTTTCCTCGACGAGATCGGCGACATGCCGATCGAGGCCCAGACCCGGCTGCTCCGCGTCCTCCAGTCGGGTGAGTTCACCACGGTCGGCGGCGCTCGCAGCATCCGTGCGGACGTGCGCATCGTCGCTGCGACCAATCGCGACCTGTTGCAAACCGTCGCCAACGGCCAGTTTCGCGAGGATCTCTATTACCGCCTGAATGTCGTGCCGATCCTGCTCCCGGCGCTGCGTGAACGCCGCGGCGATATCGCGATGCTTGCGCGACATTTCCTCGATCGGGCCGCTGAGGCCGGCCTGCCGCGCAAGACGCTCGACGACGAGACAGTCCAGGTACTGGAACACTATGACTGGCCCGGCAACGTGCGCCAGCTTGAGAATCTCATGCGCCGGCTGGCGGCGTTGTCGCGCGATGATCGCATCTCCGCGGGGGAGGTCGCGCTCATGCTGGGCGACGGCGGCGCTCCCGCCGCCCCACCGGCGGACATCGCGATCGACGCGGCGGTACGCGGTTATGTGGAACGACTTGCCAGGCTTGAGCCAGCCGCCCTCGACGACGGCACGCTCTACGATCGTCTCCTCGCCGAAGTAGAGCGTCCGCTGATCGAGGCGATGCTGGCACGCCATGGCGGCAATCAGCTGCGCGCCGCACGGGCCATTGGGCTCAATCGGAATACTCTCCGCAAACGCCTGGATACGCTCGGGATTGATCCGTCGTCGCGGCCGTCCGAGCGGGAGTTGCGGTGAGCGCCGTTAATATGTGTTTTCGTTGCAACACCTTTGTTGTATCGTTGCTGCGATGACTGCCGGCTCGGCACCTGCCACCGTTCTCCCGATGTCGGCGCGCCGCCTCACCGTCACGCCATTGGTGGAGGTCGCCGTCCTGACGCTGGCGATTGTCGTCGCGGTCGGCTCCTATTTCATTGTCACCAGCAGCGGCCGGGCCGAAGGGCTGATTTCACCGGGCGTCGTCGCACTGCTGCTCGTCGCCAATCTGGTGCCGGGCGTAGCATTGATGATGCTGCTGGGCCGGCGGATTGCACGGCGCCGCGCCGCCAATTCGCTGGTGGGGGGCGAGGGGCGGCTTCACGTCCGCCTCGTGGCGTTATTCTCGATGCTGGCTGCGGTGCCGATGGTGCTGGTCACCATCGCGGCGTCGCTCCTGTTCCAGTACGGCGTCCAGTTCTGGTACTCGGATCGCGCCCGTGCCGTGTTCGAGAACGCAACCACGCTGACGCGAACCTCGTACAATCAGATCCTGCAGCGCTGGGAAGAAGCGACGGTCACCATGGCGACCGACATTTCCCGTGAGCTCGAAGAGCGCCCGATCGACGATCCGCGCTTCGGCGCGTTCCTGTTCCAGCAGACCTACTTCCGCAGCCTTTCCGAAGCCTTGCTGTTCCAGGTCTCGCCTCGCGGCGAGTTGCAGACGCTGGCGTTCGTGAACCCCTACGATCTCGACCTCGCCCGGCAGGTGTCGGCCGACGCCGTTGGTCGCCTGGTCAAGGGTGGGCAGCGCAGCGTGGTTACCGTCACCGGGGACCGTATCCAGACGGTCACGCGCGTTCCCGGCATGGTCCGCACCTTCCTTTACGCCGCACGCGTCACCGATCCCAAGGAGATGACGACGCAGACGCGGCGCGCGGAGGCGGCGCTTGCGAATTACCGGGCGCTGCTGGTGCGCGCTCGCACGCTGCAGATCCAGTTCAACGCGGCGCTCCTGCTCCTGTCCCTACTGATGGTGGGAGTCGCAGTTTGGATCGCCTTGGCCGTGGCGGACCGGCTGGTGCGCCCTGTCGGCGGGCTGGTTGACGCCGCGCGCAGGGTGGAAGGCGGCGATCTTTCGGCTCGTGTGCCGGAAACCAAATCACGCGATGAGGTTGGAACACTCGCCAACGCCTTCAACCGCATGACCGAGCGGCTGGAGCAGCAGAACAATGCCCTCGTCAGCGCCAACGCGCAGCTCGAAAGCCGGCGCGCGTTGATCGAGGCCGTGATGTCCGGTGTCTCCGCCGGCGTCGTCTCGATCGCGCCGGATCGCACGATCCGCCTGATAAACAGCTCGGCGGAGACGCTGCTGGGCGTATCGGACTCGCCGATCGGCAAGCCTCTCGCGATGATCGCTCCCGAACTGGACGCGCTTCTCGATGGCGCGGCGCGCGAGGCGATCGTTCAGATCACCGCTGCCGGCGAAGCAAAGACCCTCGCCGTCCGCATCGCTCGCGCTGGTGCCGGACCGATCCTGACCTTCGACGACATCACGCAGCAACTGCTCGACCAGCGCCGCGCCGCCTGGGCCGATGTCGCGCGTCGCATCGCCCACGAGATCAAGAACCCGCTCACGCCGATCCAGCTCGCCGCGGAACGTCTTCAGCGCCGCTACGGCAGCAAGGTGGAGGAGGGGGATACAACCTTCGGACGTCTGACCGAAACGATCGTGCGCCAAGTCGGCGATCTTCGCCGCATGGTGGATGAGTTCTCGTCATTCGCGCGCATGCCTAAGCCCGTCTTCCGCGAAGAATTGCTGGTCGACGTCGCCCGTCAGACGATGTTCCTGCACGAGGTTGCGCATTCGGGCATCCAGTTCGAGCTCGTGCACGACGAACCTGGACCCTCGCTGGTGTGCGACCGTCGCCAGATCGGGCAGGCGCTCACCAACATCGTGAAGAACGCGGTCGAGGCAATCGAGGCGGCAGGGCGCGGCGAAGGTTCGGTGGTGATGACCATCTCCGAAGAACCCGGCCGAGTGACGATCACCGTAGCTGATGACGGCGTCGGCCTGCCGGTCGAACGCGACAGGATCGTCGAACCCTATATGACGACACGCGCTCGGGGTACCGGGCTCGGCCTCGCCATCGTCAAGAAGATCGTGGAAGAACATTTCGGAACCATATCGTTCGCCGACCGTCCCGAGGGTGGGACGCTGGTGACGATCTCTTTCGACGCGGCCATGCTCGCCGAGCTCGACGGGCAGGACGATAATCAAACCAACAATGATGGCGGGGGGATTGCAGCTCTCACCCGCAACCGGACGGCTTAGACATGGCGTTAGATATCCTCGTCGTCGATGACGAACTCGACATCCGCGAACTCGTTTCCGGCGTGCTGGAAGACGAAGGATATGAAACGCGCACCGCCGCAGACAGCGATACGGCGCTGGCGGCGATCGCCGAACGCCGCCCCAGCCTGGTGCTGCTGGATGTGTGGCTTCAGGGTTCTCGACTCGATGGCCTGGAGTTGCTCGCCGAGATCAAGCGCCGCGATCCTTCCATCCCGGTGCTGGTGATTTCGGGCCACGGCAATCTCGACACCGCGGTGGCTGCGATCCGGCAGGGTGCGGCCGACTTCATCGAAAAGCCGTTCCAGGCAGAACGCCTGCTGCTGATGGTCGATCGTGCTACCGAGACGGAGCGGCTCCGGCGAGAGGTTGCAAGCCTGCGGGCTTCCGCTGGCCGCGAGACCGACCTGACCGGCAACTCCAGCGCGATCAACGCCGTCCGCGCGACCCTGAAGCGCGTCGCCGCGACCGGCAGCCGCGTGATGATCGTTGGGCCGGCCGGTGTTGGCAAGGAGGTCGCGGCTCGACTGCTCCACGGCTGGAGCCAGCGCAGCAACGGGCCGTTCACGGTCGTCAGCGCCGCGAATATGACGCCGGAACGTGTCGAGGAGGAATTGTTCGGCGTCGAGGAGAGCGGCGACCTCGTTCGGCCCGGTCTCCTCGAGCAAGCCCATGGCGGCACGCTGTTCCTGGACGAGATCGCCGACATGCCGATCACGACCCAGGGGCGCATCCTACGCGTGCTGACGGATCAAAGCTTCACCCGTGTGGGAGGCGTCCGGATCGTCAAGGTCGATGTGCGCGTCGTCTCCGCGACCGCGCGAGACTTGACGCAGGAAATTGCGGAGGGCCGCTTCCGCGAGGATCTCTATTACCGTCTCAATGTCGTCCCGGTGCTTATCCCCTCATTGTCCGAGCGCCGTGAGGACATTCCGCCGCTGGTGGAGCATTTCGTCGCCCATTATGCAGCCGAACGCCGTGTGCCAACGCCCGAGGTTGCCACCGATGCGATGGTCGCGCTTCAGTCCTACGATTGGCCGGGCAACGTCCGACAGCTGCGTAACGTGGTTGAGCGGACAATCATCCTCGCGCCGGGCGACCGTATTGGGCGGATCGACATCGACCTTCTGCCGGTCGAGGTGCTCGGCGAACAGCCGGGCGGCGGCAGCACCAATGCGATCATGGGTGCGCCGCTGCGCGAGGCACGGGAGAGCTTTGAACGCGAGTATCTGAAGGTCCAGATCCGTCGCTTCTCTGGCAACATCTCCCGTACGGCGACGTTCATCGGCATGGAGCGATCTGCCCTGCATCGAAAGCTGAAGCTCCTTGGCATTACCGACACTCGCGACGATTGAGCGGCTGGACCCGCGGGTGCGCGGTCCCTACATTGCGTGAAGCGTGCCGACAGGGCCGCAACCCGACGCCGGGCACCGGCGCATCGCGGGGCAAACCTCGCCAAGAACGAAGGGCATCAACGTATGGCCGACAAGCAAAGCTCGCTTCAGGACCTCTTCCTCAACGCACTCCGCAAATCGAAAACGCCGGTCACTCTCTTCCTCGTGAAGGGCGTCAAGCTTCAGGGGATCGTCACCTGGTTCGACAATTTCTCCGTCCTGCTTCGGCGCGACGGGCAGAGCCAGCTGATCTACAAGCACGCAATTTCCACCATCATGCCAGGCGCGCAGGTGGACGTGGCCGCGATCGTCGAACAACTGGGCGAGGGGGGGCGCAAGCAGCCGCTTCTGCAGGAGATCTTCCTCAATGCGGTGCGCAAGTCGGAAGATCCCGTGACGATGTTCCTCGTCAACGGCGTAATGCTGCAAGGCCATATCGCCGCTTTCGATCTGTTCTGCATGCTGCTGCAGCGTGATGGCACGTCGCAGCTCGTCTACAAGCATGCCGTTTCTACCATCCAGCCGGCGCGGGCACTCAACCTCGCCGAGGAAACGGCAGGCTCGGACGAAGATTGAGCAAGGGCTTTGAGCGTGATCGCGAGGAGTTCGCCCGTGGCGCCCGCGCGGTTGTCGTGTTCCCGGACCTCGGCGGTTCCTCACGGGATGCTGACGCGCGTCTCGAGGAAACCGCCGGGCTTGCAGCAGCGATCGGCGTCGACGTCGTCGAGCGGCAAGCGGTGCGCGTGCGATCGCCGCGCGCCGCGACGCTCATCGGATCGGGCCAAGTCGAACAGCTTGCCGTCCTAGGTCGACAGGAAGAGGCGTCTCTCTTCGTGTTCGACGCCGCGCTATCCCCGATCCAGCAGCGCAATTTGGAAACAGCGCTCGAGGCCAAGGTTATCGATCGCACGGGCCTGATCTTGGAAATCTTCGGCGAGCGGGCCGCCACCGCGGAGGGCCGGCTCCAGGTTGAGCTGGCGCACCTCGATTATCAGGCCGGCCGCCTCGTGCGCAGTTGGACTCACCTTGAGCGTCAGCGCGGCGGCTTCGGCTTCCTCGGCGGCCCAGGCGAAACACAGATCGAGGCCGACCGCCGCCTGATCCGCGACCGTATGGCGCGCCTTCGCCGTGAACTCGATCAGGTCACACGCACGCGCGGCCTGCATCGTGAGCGGCGCCAACGCGCGCCCTGGCCGGTGATCGCCCTCGTCGGCTATACGAACGCCGGCAAATCAACGCTGTTCAACCGGCTGACCGGTGCCGACGTGATGGCCGAAAACCTGCTCTTCGCCACGCTCGATCCCACCCTCCGACAGATCAGTCTACCCGGCATCGACAAGGCGATCCTGTCGGACACGGTCGGCTTCGTCTCGGAACTGCCGACACAGTTGGTCGCGGCGTTCAAGGCGACGCTGGAGGAGGTGGTGTCTGCCGATCTCCTCGTTCACGTGCGTGACGTCGCGCACCCGGATACGCTCGCCCAGCGCGCCGATGTCGAGGCGGTGCTGGACGAGATCGGAGTCCCTGAAGGGACACCGCGGATCGAAGTGTGGAACAAGGTTGACCTTCTAGAGGACGCAGCCCGCGGAGAAATGTGCGGCGAAGCGGCCCGGCGCGACGATGTTGTGGCGGTATCCGCCTTGACCGGGGAAGGGATCGACGCGCTCACCCGCGCGCTGTCGGATCGCCTCACCCAAGGGCATCAGCGCTATACGATCACGCTTGACGCCGCCGATGGCGCTAGTGCCGCCTGGCTTCATCAGCACGGCGAGGTGCTCGACCAATATGTCGAGGACGACAAGTCGGTATACGAGGTGCGAATGTCACCGGCCGATTATGCGCGTTTCGACGAGCGGAACCGCTAAGGGCGGCCCGACAAGCGCGCCGGCTCAAGTCTGTCCGCGTTCGTCACCCTTGACCGCCTCCCAAAGCTGTTCCTGCTGATCAAGGTTCAGGCCACCCAGCGTTCCACCGGCCTTTGCCTCCATCGATCGGAACCGGCGTTCGAATTTGCCATTCGCCGTGCGTAACGCGACTTCTGGATCCACGCCGAGGTGGCGCGCCCAGTTGACGACGGCGAACAGCAGATCGCCAACCTCTTCCGCTTGATCTTCCGGTAGCGCCTCCGCGACTTCAGCAAGTTCTTCGTCGATCTTCTGCCGCGGCCCCTCCACATCGGGCCAGTCAAACCCGACCCGCGCGGCGCGCTTCTGCAACTTCTCGGCGCGCATCAACGCGGGCAGTCCAAGCGCCACGCCGGCGAGCGCGCTGGCGTCCGCCTTTGCCGCGCGCTCCTGCGCCTTCACCACCTCCCAAAGGTGATGGCCGCCCTCTGCAGCATCGCCGAAGATATGCGGGTGGCGGCGTTCCATCTTGTCGGCGATCGCCGTGGCGACCTCGTCGAAATCGAAGGCGCCGACCTCCTCCGCCATCCGGCTGTGAAACACGACCTGCAGCAACAGATCGCCGAGTTCGTCCTTGAGTTCGCCAAGATTTCGGCGCGCGCATGCGTCGGCAACCTCATAGGCCTCCTCGATTGTGTAAGGAGCGATCGTTTCGAAGGTCTGCACGAGATCCCATTCGCAGCCGCCATCCGGGTTCCTCAGCCGGGCCATAATGGCGCGGAGCCGCAAGATCGGAGATCCGGAAACATCGGTCATCGGTTCAAACCATCTGGAGAAGGGGGAGGCTGATCAGCCGCTACTCCGTGCGTTATTCCGGTCACGCAGGCAATGAATGAACCGACCTTCCGGCCGGAGCAGACTGGAAGATGGATTGCTGCCAAAGGCAAAGCCGAGCGCTCAGCGGAAGCCGTTGCCCATTAAAGCGCTGACGCTCGCAACCGACGGCTTGAAGAGGTCTGGCAGATAAAAGGATGGCGCACAGTCACCTGCGCGCCATCCGAAGTCGCTTTTAGCCGGCGAGATGAGCCTGGGCAGCGCTCTTCGCCTCGGTCACGCTTTTGCGGTTCCGCGTCTTGGGCGTGTGGCGGTCCTGCTCGGCGGGCTTGCTGCCCCGCTTTACCGGTTGGCGACCCAGACCAAGCTTCTTCGCAGCTTCACTGCGCGCCTGGCTGTAAGCGGGGGCAACCATCGGATAGTCCGGTTTCAGCCCGTAGCGTTCGCGATACTGCGCTGGCGTAAGCCCTCTTGCACTGAGGTGGCGCTTCAGAGACTTGTACGGCCGACCATCGATCATGCTGATGATGAAGTTCGGATCAGCAAGCGACTTGCGTGGGCTAACCGCACGCTCAAAGCCTTGCTCCACCGAGCGATCGTGGGCAGCAGGGGCGGTTTCCAGCTTGCCGACCGTGTTGTGGATTGAAGCGAGAAACTCCGGGACAGCATCGGCGTCAACGCGTGTGTTCGGATTTGCAAGCCACGCAATCGTGAGCTCGGCAGCGAGATTAATGGTGTTCGTTTCGGTACTCATGTTACTAGCCGTCTTAACAACAGCCGCCATGTAGGTATCGGGGATCGCCGCCGCTACTATTTGCAAGAACTTTATTTGCACGGAGGGCAGACGCCTCTAGTCTCGGGGTGGCATCGCTCAGAATGGCTCGCGCGACGGCCGATGGATGCGCTTCACTGCCCGGCAGGTTGGTACGTGTCTGCCACTAGAGCCGATGACGCTCGGCGTAATAGCAGCACAAGGCGGACTACCTTCAAGATCGCCAGCATGCTGCCGCCAAGGGCTGCCGAACAACGCGATAAACGTCACACCTGGCGCTACGTCACGGCAGCCTTCGCCACGTATGCTGAGCGGTGAAGCACATTTGCGCGTTGTCTCGTCGGAGGAGCCGTCCCCAATATGATCCACCTGGGCCGGGATCATCAAACGCATAAAGCTACGTCACTACGCTCGGACAATGAGCGCTGTCGGTTTTCATGCCTAAGAGGGACCTCGGCTAAGCCGAACCGTCCTCGCCATTAGACCGATAATATACATTATGTTAAGCGCCCGCGGTTCTTGTGAGCGAGCATCTCTCCACCGGTATCTTGTCTGCAACACCAGAGCTGCTGCCTCACCGATCAAATTGGCTCGCGACAATCATCGCCAGCGCAAAAATGGCCGCCCAAGCGAGGATCATCTTCAACGTCGAGCCAAGTGGCGGCCGGCGGGCAATCAGCGCCGAGAGCGGCAGCAAAAGCATCAGCGCCAGCAGTGCTGCCTGCGCGCCGCTCACAGTTCAAACTCGAGCCCGTCATAGCCCGGCTCCACGCCCAGCGGCAGTTCGGCCCGTAACGTGCGATAATCCATCGACTGGTCCATATGGGTCAAAGCCGCACGACCGGGCGCCAGTTCCGCCAACCAGCCCAGCGCCTGTGCCAGATCGGGGTGCGTCGGATGCGGTCGCCGCCGAAGCGCATCGACGATCCACACGTCCAGGCCGTAATACAGCGCCTTCATCTCCACCGTCATGCCACTGATATCAGTGGCATATCCAATCGACTTTCCGCCAGCTTCGAAGCGCAATCCGGCAGAGGTGATTGCACCATGTGGCTGGTCGACAACGCGCACCTTTATCGGTCCAACCTGCAGCGCATCGGGCAAGTCATTCATGTGCACCGTCGACGGGTAGCCGTGGCGCCCCTCGAAAACGTACCCAAACATGCTCTCGAGCCGCGCCCGCGTGGCCGGCCTCGCGTAACCGGCCACCGGGCGTCCAAGCAGATGGTACACCTGCCGCAGATCATCGATGCCGAAGACGTGATCCGCATGCTCATGGGTCCAGATGACGGCGTCGAGCACGCCGACATTGGCGGCGAGCAACTGCGCGCGCATGTCGGGGCCTGTGTCGACCAGGATCCGCGTGCCTTCATGCTCCACGAGGATCGAGACGCGCGTTCTACGATTGCGTGGCTCCGTGGGATCGCAATCGCCCCAGTCATTCCCGATCCGCGGCACGCCCGATGAGGTGCCGCAACCGAGGATGCGCACCTTCATGCAAGCGTCTTGGAGAAGAGATCGTGGAAGTTTCGGGCAGTGACCTCCTGCAATGTCACGCGATCGTCGCCGCGCAGGTCGGCGAGAAAGGCAGCGGTATCCGCAACGAACGCTGGTTCGCCGGTCTTCCCGCGATGCGGCACCGGCGCCAGAAACGGCGCATCTGTCTCGATCAGCAGCCGGTCGAGCGGCAGCCGAGCAGCGGTTTCCTGCAGCTCCTTCGCGCTCTTGAAGGTGACGATGCCGGAAATCGAAATGTAGAAGCCGAGGTCAAGCGCGATATCCGCAAAGGCCCCGCTTCCGGTGAAGCAGTGGATGACCCCCGCGAAGGCCCCCTTCCCCAGCTCGTCCCGAAGGATCGCGGCCGTATCCTCTTCCGCATTCCGTGTATGCACGATGATCGGCACCTTCGCCTCACGCGCGGCGGCGATATGCGCGCGGAAGCTCGCCTGCTGTCGCTCGCGGTCCGAATGATCGTAATAATAGTCGAGGCCGCTCTCGCCGATTCCGACAATGCGGGGGTGCGCCGCCCGTTCGACGAGCTTCGCGGTATCGACATGCGGATGCTCGTCCGCCTCGTGAGGGTGGATGCCGACCGTCGCCCACACGTCCGGTTCACGCTCCGCCGTCGCGAGAACGTCGTCCCACTCGCTCTCGCGAGTGGCTATATTCAGCATTGCGGTCACCCCGCGGGCACGTGCCCGTTCAAGCACCGCCTGCTGTTCTTCCGCCAGGCCTTTGTAGTTTAGGTGACAGTGGCTGTCGGCAAGCATCAGGCCGCCTCCACCGGAGGCTCGAGCCGCGGGAAGGCGGGCGTAGGTGGCGCTAGCGTTCCGCCGCTCGCAGCCCGCCGCTCATACCATCCATCGTCGTCGACAGCCGCGTGATCCCGCTCGTCCGGCGCAACGCCAAGCTGGTCGAGGATCGCGCCGGCGCCGTTCGGCACTACCGGCAGGATTGCGATTGCAAGGATGCGGATCGCGCGCACCAGCGTCCGCAGCACCGCATTCATCCGCTCTGGATCAGTCTTGCGCAGCGTCCAGGGCGCCTGCGCATCGATATATTGGTTGCAAGCAAACACCCCGCGCAACCACGCCTCGATGCCTTGGCTCAGCATCAGGTCGTCGAACGCAGTCTTGAGGCCCGCCGCTGCGACGATCACTTCCTCGATCAACAGCGCGTCCGCCCCATCCGCCCGGCCAGCATCCGGCAAGGTGCCAAGATTCTTGGCGATGAACGACAGCGTGCGCTGCGCCAGATTGCCGAACGAATTGGCAAGCTCAGCATTCACCCGCGTGACGATCGCTTCGGCCGAGTAGCTGCCGTCCTGCCCGAAACTCACTTCGCGCAGCAGAAAATAGCGCAGCGCGTCGACACCAAATGCCCGGGCCAGATCACCCGGATCGACGACATTCCCGAGGCTCTTCGACATCTTCTCCCCGCGATGGAGCAGGAAGCCGTGGCCGAAGACGGACTTGGGCAGGGCAATACCAGCCGACATCAGGAAGGCCGGCCAATAGACGGCGTGGAAGCGCACGATGTCCTTGCCGATGAGGTGCAGATCGGCTGGCCAGTATTTCTGTTCGCCATCGGGATAGCCCGCGCCAGTCAGATAATTGGTCAGCGCGTCGACCCACACGTACATCACGTGCCCGGGGCTACCCGGAACCGGCACCCCCCAGTCGAAGCTGGTGCGAGACACGGACAGGTCCGAAAGCCCCCCTTCCACGAAGCGCATGATCTCGTTTCGCCGCGATTCCGGGCGAATGAAGTCCGGGTTTGCGGCATACAGATCAAGCAGCGGCTGCTGGTACTTCGAAAGGCGAAAGAACCATGTCTCTTCCGCGGTCCACGTCACTGGCGTGCCCTGAGGGGACAGCTTCTGCCCCCCTTCCCCGTCGACCAGTTCCTTCTCATCATAGAAGGCTTCGTCGCGAACCGAATACCATCCCTCGTAGCGATCGAGGTACAGGTCGCCGGCTGCCTCCATCGCCTTCCAGATCGCCTGGCTGGCGGCATAATGATCAGGGTCAGTCGTACGGATGAAGCGATCGTAGGAGATGTTAAGCTCGTCGCACATGCCGCGGAATAAAGACGACATTTCCGCTGCGAGGTCCGCCACCGCAACGCCTTGATCGCGCGCAGTCTGCACCATCTTCAGGCCATGTTCGTCAGTCCCAGTCTGGAAGCGGACATCACGCCCAGCCTGACGCTGAAAGCGGGCAATCGCGTCGGCGGCGATCGCTTCATAGGCGTGGCCGATGTGCGGCTTGCCATTGGGATAGGAGATTGCGGTGGTGATATAGAACGGCTCGGCCATAGCCTTGAGCCTCTACTCGCGCGCGAGCCGCGCGACCACCCCCGCCAGTTCAAACACCGTGCTTGCCGGATCTAGCGACAAGGCGCGTGCGCTCGCTGCCAGAGCCCGGCTCTCTTCATAAGCATCCAGCGCGGTGCGGAGTGCCTCGCCGGCACGAAACGGCGCCTGCTCCGCGACGAAGGTTGGCACGCGATCAAGGAAAGCCTCGTAGCGCGCCTGCGCAGCCTTGGGGGACAGGGCGCGCATCAGCCGCACCCGCTCCTGATTTGTCCGGTCGCCGTCTCGTGCGATCAAGCCCAGCGCCGCATCGAGCCTGCCGAGTTCCAGCCCGGCAAACCGTAGCGCGCGCCCGGGCGAACCGCCGCCCGAGCGCACCAGCGCCTCGCGCTCCTCATCGCTGGCGTCCGGGATCAGATCGCCAAGTGCGGCAAGCATTTCCTCACCGTTCAGCGGCTCGAATCGCAGCAAGCGGCATCGCGAACGGATCGTCGGCAGCAGCCGTCCCGGCGCATGGCTGATCAGTAGGAAGACCGTCCCTTCCGGCGGCTCCTCCAGGTTCTTGAGCAGCGCATTGGCGCCCGCGCGCTCCAGGTCGTCGACTGCGTCGATCAAGACGACGCGCCGCGGCCCCAGAGAGGGCGTCGTGGCGAACATCGGCTGGAGCGTCCGCACCTGCGCGATCGTGATGCTCCGCGCGAGGTCGCCGTCCGGCTTCCCATCCTTCGGCAGTCGTTCGAGAACGCGGTAGTCGGGATGCGATCCCGCCTCGATCAGCGCACGGGTCCGATCTCCTGTCGCGTCTCCAGCAGCTCGGGCAAGCAGCGACGCCGCCGCGTCGCGTGCGTAGGTTGCCTTGCCGATCCCGGGCGGCCCTGCGAACAGCCATGCATGGTGCAGATGTCCGCCGCTTACGGCCGCTTCGAACGCGGCGTGGGCGGCGCCATTGCCGCGCAGGCGCGTCATGGCAGCAGATCGGCCAGTCCGGCCAGCAGATCCGCCGTTACGTCTGCCGCAGGCTTCGCCGCATCCACGATCCGGAACCGCTCCGGCTCGCCCGCCGCCAGCGACCGGAAGGCGCGCGCCACGTCTGCGTGGAAATCAGGCCCACGCAACGCGAAGCGATCCGCCAGCCCGCCATCTCGCAATGCCGCCCGGCGTGCGCCCTCTTCGACTGGCAATTCGAGAACGAAGGTGCGGTCCGGCAGAAGTCCGTTCGTGCCGAATGCGTGCAGAGCCATAATCGCCGTGTCGTCGATCCCACCAGCAAGACCTTGGTAAGCGCGAGTGGAATCGACGAACCGGTCGGTGATCACCCAGGTACCTGCCTCGACGGCTGGCCGGATCACCTTCTCGACATGGTCGGCACGCGCGGCTGCGAACAGCAGTGTCTCGGTCCGCGGGCTCCAGCGCGCAACGTCGCCCTGCATCAGTAGGCCGCGGATCGCCTCAGCGCCCTCGCTGCCGCCGGGCTCCCGCGTAACGTGCGCCGGGATGCCACGCGCTTCCAGTGCGGCCGCGAGTGCGCGGACCTGCGTCGACTTGCCGGCCCCCTCGCCCCCCTCGAGCGAGAGGAAACGTCCGGTCATCCGAACAGCCCGGTCAGCCCCGCCCAGGCGCGACCGAAGAAGCCTGCTTCCGCCACGTCCTTGTCGGCGACCAGCGGCAGCGTCTGCTCGGGCAGGCCCGGCGAGGTGACAACGAGGTTTGCGATATGCGCGCCGGCCTTGATCGGCGCCTTGATCGGGCCTTCGTACACGACCTTCGCGGTCATCGCCGGCACCGCGCCCGACGGGAGGGCGACTTTCAGGTCGCGCGGCGCAACCAGCCCGACGGTGGACGAATCGCCAAGCTGCACGTCGGCATCGCTCACCTTGCGGCCCTGCTTCACGATCGGCTTCGCCTGCCAGGCCCGGAAGCCCCAGTCCATGAAGCGGACGGATTCGGAAATGCGCTGGTTGAAGCTGGTGAGGCCTGCCAGCACCATTACGATCCGGCGGCCATTCTGCTCTGCCGACCCGGTGAAGCCATAGCCGGCCTCTTCTGTGTGACCGGTCTTCAGCCCGTCCGCACCCGCCACACGACCAAGCAGCGGATCGCGGTTCGCCTGGGTGATCGCCGAACCCGAGCCCAGCGTCTTGCCCCAGGTGAATTCGCGGCGCGAGTAGAATTGCTTGTAGAGCTTGGGATGCTCTTCGATCGTCGCGGCCGCCAGCTTCGCCAGATCCCGCGCGGTGACATAGGTGACGCCGTTGTCAGGCCATCCGTTCGACGTGCCGAAGTGGCTGTTGGTCAGGCCGAGCTTGCGCGCCGCCTCGTTCATCCGCTGAACGAAGGCTTCCTCCGTCCCCGAAATGCCTTCCGCCAGCACCACGCAGGCATCGTTGCCCGACAGCGTCACAATCCCGTTAAGCAGGTTCTCGACCGACACCCGCTCGCCCGGCGACAGGAACATGGTCGATCCCGCTGCCGGCCCGTGCCAGCGCTTCCACGTCTCGGGACGAACCTCGAACTCCTGGTTCAGCTTCAGCTCGCCGCGCTTGATCATGTCGAATGCGACATAAGCCGTCATCATCTTCGCCATCGAAGCGGGCGGCATGCGACGATCTGCATCCTTGGCGTACAACACCGCGCCGGAGGAGAGATCCTCCATGAACGCGACCGGAGCCGTCGTCTGGAACTGCGGCGCCGAGGCAGCCGACGGGTAAGCGACCGACACGGCGATCGCCGGAAGCGCGAGGAAGGACAGGATTTTGGTCATGGACGCTCTACTCGGGGCTCCGGAAGGAAGGTTCAGGGCTGGACGATGATCGTTGCGTCGCCATAGCCGCGCCGCGCGGCCTCGTCACGCGCGCGTTGCGCCGATGACGCGTCGGAAAACGGGCCAAGGCGTACACGGTGCAAGCCGCCGTTGCTCTCCACTCTGCCGTCGAACCTTGCGGCCAGCGCACGTGCCCGATCTTCGCTAGAAAACGCCGCGACTTGGACGAGGTAGGCGCCGCTCTTCGGCGATGCCGCAGCCGCAACCGGTGGCCGCGGCGTTGCGGCTGCCCGCCGCAGCGTAGGAGATGCCGTCTCTCGCATCGTCGATCGCGGTAACTGAATACGCAGGGCGGCCAGCAGTGCCGGAGGCGCGGAAAGCCGCGAGGCAGCTGGCCGGCTACTCGCCAGCGCCGCGGCATCGGCCGCGCTCGCATTCACGCCGCGCACTCGAACCGGCGCCATCGGTTGGCCATTCATCCCCAGGAGCGCCGCTGCCCCCCGGGACAGATCAATCTCGCGGTCGGCACGGCTTGGCCCGCGATCGTTGATGAGCACCAGGATCGTGCGGCCGCTATCCAGCGCCGTCAATTCCGCGTGCGAACCCAAGGGTAGCGTCCGGTGTGCCGCCGTGATGGCATCGGGAACAAACGGCGCGCCGCTTGCCGTCGACGCACCTTCCAGCTCCTCGCCGTACCAGCTGGCGTAACCCACCTGATCATAGCGCGCCGCGCCCATGCCTGACGTACCCGACGGCCCCTCCCGCGCCCCTGCTTCGGGCGGCAACGGAACGGCGTAGCCCCGCTCGGCAGGAGCGGAGGTGATGGGAGGCCTCGGAACCTCGCTGCCGCCGCTACAGCCAGCGAGCAGCAGCGCCACAAGGCTAAGCGCGCTAGCGCTCGACCGCATCGGCCAGCAATCCCACCGACAGCGCATAGAAGTTCGAGCAGTTGTAATCGAGGATCACCCGGTAATTGCCGGTCAGCAAATACGCGGTTGCGCCCGGCCCGTCCGGCTCCATCAGCGTCGCAAGCACGTTGTCGCCCGGCCAGCGGCTACCTTGGGGCACGATCCCCAACGCCCGCCACTCGGCCATGGTCCGCCATGTGCTGTGCCGCTCGAACACACGCGGGCAGCGGGGCGAGACCAGACGATTGCGCTGGCTGCTGCGATCGAAACCCGCGGGAACGGTCACCGCGATCCCCCAAGGTTCACCTGGACGCCAGCCGGCGTTGACGAAGTAATTCCCGATCGAGGCCAGCGTGTCAGCCTCGCTGTTCCAGATGTCTGCCTTCCCGTCGCCGTCGCCGTCACGGGCGAGGCGCAGGTAGATCGACGGCAGAAACTGCGGATTACCCGTTGCGCCCGCCCAGCTGCCAACCAAGGTCGAGCGCGGGATCCCACGCTCCAGGATCTTCAGTGTCGCGATGAACTCGCCGGCGAACAGGCTGCGGCGGCGTCCCTCATAAGCGAGCGTCGCCAGGCTGCGCAGCAAGTCGAAGTTGCCCTTATAGCCGCCGTAGTTGGTCTCGTGCCCCCAGATCGCCACCATGATCGATTCGGGAACGCCGGTCTCGGCCTCCACGCGCGCCAGTCTTGCACGATTAGCTGCGTAAGCGGTGCGCCCCCGGCTGATCCTTGCCGCATCGACATGCCGCGCCTTGTATGGCGCGAACGGCGGCGACGCCGTTGATCCTGGATTGCCCGGCTGCTGGCGATCGAGATCGACAACACGCTGGCTGAACGTCAGCGTCGGCAGCACCGCGTCTACCGTTGCCGGCCGCACGCCCTCGCGCAGCGCCTGCGCACGCAATTCACGCAGGTAGGCCTGGAACCCAGCTTCGTCCTGCGCATGGGCCGATCCTGCAGCGGTGAACGCCAGGCCGATGGCGATGCCGAGACGAAGACGATGAAAGATGGAATGAAAGCGCTTCACCTCGCCTGTGTGACACAGCCCGCCGCATGGCGGAACCGCCAATCATCGACAGGCTTGCACGCATCGCCGCAGCACGCCACAGGGCGATACGAAACGTGGAAGTGTGGCCGAGTGGTTTAAGGCACTGGTCTTGAAAACCAGCGACGGTGCAAGCCGTCCGTGGGTTCGAATCCCACCGCTTCCGCCACCTCAAGCGCGGTCGTGCAATGCTCCGCTCGACAGCGCTTGCGTGCCGTCACTCGCCATTCTCAGCGAGCTGCATCATCAGCGCGATCAGGTCTCGCGATGCGAAGACTGATCCGCGTCCCGCAGCGACGGCGAGCACCGGCTCCAACTGTCCCTCCACGAGACCCGCCGGTCCCCAATAGGCCATCGACCAGTTACCGAACCGGCGCCGGCTCATCGCCTCGGTCTCGATCACCGTCACATCGCCATGACGATCGTCGCGCCTGATACTCGCCATCAGCTCGTCCACTGCCGTGGCCGGTCCTTCCAGCACCTGCGCGAAGTGCGTCTCGGTGAACATCAGCGCGCCCGTTACGCTCAGCAGCCGATTTCGCTCCCGGGCTACCCGCACGATATCCACGACCTTCCATTCGTCGCGGGGAAAGTCGATAAAACTGCGGCTGACGTACAGCAGGGAGACGAGGACCATAGCCTCTTGTTATCCCAACCGATAAACGAGGCCATAGCGATGTACCACGGCGGTCGCCGCCGAGCGGTGAACAAATTGCACAGTTCGATTTTATTTGGGACCCGAAACGACAGGCAGATCGTTGGCTATCGTCAGGAATTCCAGAATGAGCCAAGTTCATCCGGTGCGGGCACTCGCGCCGCTCGCTGCCAAGCTGCGCACGCTTTACGGACTGAGTGTGGCAGACGGCGAACTGATTGCAGGCCTCCCGTGTGCGGAGCGCGCGGTGCAGGCAGGTTCCTATCTGGTTCGGCAAGGTGAACGGCACGCATCGGTTCTCGTGCTGCTCGGCGGTTATGTTCAACGGCACAAAATCGTCAGATCAGGCGGCCGCCAGATCGTTGCGGTGCACCTTCCTGGCGATCTGCTGAATTTTCCGCGCCTGCCACCAGAGAAGGCGAAGGAGAACATCCAGGCGTTGACAGCAACGAAAGTGGCGGAAATCCCGCTGCCGGCAATGATCGCTCTGCTGAAAGGATCTCCGTCCATCCTTGAGGCGCTGGCGCTCGATCAAGTTGCGGAAGGAGCGATTTCGCAGGAGTGGATCGTCAACCTGGGCCGGCGGGATGCGCTTACCCGCACGGCTCACCTGCTGTGTGAACTTGGGCTTCGCCAAGCGACCAAGGGACTTGGAGACCGATCGCGCTTTCCCATGCCCTTCACGCAGGAGCAGCTGGGCGATATTCTCGGTCTCACCTCAGTCCACATCAATCGCACGCTCAGGTCCATGGCTGCCCAGGGACTCATCGAATATGGCGACGGCTGGGTGACGATTGCCGATCTACGTCGGCTGGAACAGGCGGGCGACTTCGACGGCACGTACCTCAATTTGGAGTCGGCCATCGCGGATGTCGGCCAGGCGATTGGCCAGCGCTTCACCGCGGAGGAGATCGGCGCGAAGCCATCAGAGGATGACGCGCATCACCTGATGCCCGCACGAACACGCCAAGAAGTCGGCCGCTGAGACCAAGATGGTCGTGGATGGTATTATGAGGCCGATCAACCTCAGCTAGCTGCGGCCGGATGTCGACGGCGCTCTCAAGCTTCGTTGATCGCCTTCGCCGACGACAGATCGTCAACGCTCAGCACTTCGAGGAACTCCAGTCCCGCAATCCCGTCCGAAGACCAGCGCACGAACCCCCGCCGATCATGCCCCGGCGTCACCTGGATCTTGACCGACAGACCCGGATAGAAGCGGCCATCGTGAACCACTTTCGCGCCGCGTTGGGAAAGGTCTCGAAGCCGTACGACCTGGATGCCGAACTCGCTCATTGCAACCGCTGGCTTGTCCACCGGAAGGCGCAGCGATCGCCGACGCGAATGCCGTCGCTCCTCGTTCAAGCGGTTCAAAAGCGCGAGGCTGTCGATGGGGGTGATCAGCTTCAACCCCGCCCAGTCCGAATCCCGCCACACGACATTGCCCGTTAGCGTACAGTTCTCGGACAGATCGACCGTGACTTCGTCGCCTAGCCTCAACGGCAGGCGTGCAGAGATCATCATGCCACCGTCAGAGATATTCAGCACGCGGCCGAAACCCTGATTGCCCCCGCATGTCATCCGGGCGATGAAGAAGACGGTGACATGTCGGCTTCCACCTCGCCGATCAGGCTTATCATCAGCTACCGGCGGCGCCGGCTGCGGATCGATGAAGTGGTGATCATGCAGGTTCATTGATACCATCCTCATCCTGAAGTGAATTGCTCAGAGGCGGAGGTGGAGTTTAGTCCTTAACGAAACATTAATATCTTGTACTTGCAGATTTATTAACCATCAATAATCTCACTGAAATCCTCTGGGCCAAACCGCCGAGGCAGTGGCCCATTCAGCGCCTCAGAAACGGCTCTAGGTCGCCCCCGGAGGGGGTTCAGCGTTATATTGTTCAAGATCGAGATCTCAGCGGCGGCCCGAACACCGACCATCCGGTCTTCGCCCCGAGCTTTTCGAGCGCGTGAACTCCCAGGATCGAGTTTCCGTTCTGATCGAGGTTCGGAGACCAAACCGCGATCGACGCATGCTCCGAGGCGATGGCAAGGATCCCGCCCCCGACCCCGCTTTTCGCCGGCAGGCCCACGCGCACCGCAAAGTCGCCGGACCCGTCATAATGCCCGCAAGTCATCATCAGCGCGAGTACCTTGCGCATGCGCCGCGCCCGCTCCGCCTCGGCCTCATCGGTTTCGCTTAAGCGAGTGCGGGTGAGAAAGCGTCCGGCCAAGGCCAAGCCTGTGCAATCGACCGAAATGGCGCACTGCTTGGCATAGGCTTCCATGATCTCGTCAATCGGCGCTTCGACGTTCCCGTGATGCTTCATGAAGCTCAACATGGCGCGATTAAGATCGCCGCCTTCGTTCATCACGTCATCATTGAGGCTAAGCGGATGCTCGCCGATCTGCTCGCGCACGAAGTTGATGACCGTATCTGATCCGCCGCAGTCGGTGACCAGCATGTCCACGACGACCAATGCGCCGGCGTTGATGAAGGGGTTGCGCGGAATGCCTTTAGTGCGCTCAAGATCGATGACAGAATTGAACGGATCACCAGACGGCTCGCGGCCTACCCGCTCGAAGATGCGATCGCCGCGGCTACACAGGGCAAGTTCCAGCGCGAGCACCTTGGAAATGCTCTGGATCGGAAAGGCGACATCGGCGGCGCCGGCGGTGAACACATCCTCGGCGATCGCAACGGCCATACCGAACTGGCCAGGTGTGAGCCCCTCTCTCTTTGCATCTGCCGCAGCTTCCAGCTGCGCTGCATCTTCTTCAATTTCTCGGGCGATTTCGTTGACGATGATCTGTAGGTCCATCGCTGCCAAACGTACTAGATCGGGGACGGGTACCGTCAGCCGATCAGCGCCGCGTGCCGCGCCCTCTCTCGGCTCAATGCCGCGACGAAGTCCGGATCGGCCCGCAGGCGGCGCATCACCATCACGATCTCGCGCCGATTCACTTCCGTGGCACCGAGACGTAGCGCTAGGACGCGGCGATCTTGCGGCACATCGTAATGGGGAAAACTGCGCGGCTGGAACCAGCGCCGCTGCATGCCGACCGCGTCCGCCATGCCATGCAGTTCATCGAACGTATCCGCGATCATGTGGCACATCAAATGCCCACGGAAGGGAATGAAGGCCGTGTCGACGTAAACCGCCATTCGGCCTATGTAGGATGCGGCTTAGCGCTCGGCTAGCTGATCTAACGACGTCTGGCTCAGCGGCCGCTGGAACTTGCAGCCGGCGGTATAATCGTCAGCCCACATCACGTCGGCAGCAACGGGCCCGATTTCGGGCAGCGTCAGCCAGATCGTGGAGCCTTTGCGGAGCGCAGAATAGCTTTGGATGCGCACGCTGTGGAGCGAGATGTCCACCACCTTGCACAGGGTCCGGCCAATGCTGGCGTCAAACGAAACCGGCGCACGCGGGCTGCGGCGCCGGCCGTTTGTCTCTGCAGGTTCGAATTCCGCCGCGAACATGCTGAATGCTACGTTCGCGATGGTTAACCTTCAATTACTTGCGGAGCGTGAGACCACCGCCGAAACGCTTGTTGAAGCGTGCAACCTGGCCGCCCGCATCGAGCATCTGGCCCTTGCCGCCGGTCCATGCCGGGTGCGCCAGCGGATCGATCTCGAGCGTCATCGTGTCGCCTTCCTTGCCCCAGGTGGAGCGAGTTTCGTACACGGTGCCGTCGGTCATCTGCACCTTGATCATGTGGTAGTCGGGGTGGATATCGGTCTTCACGTCTAGTCTCCGAAATGGCTGGTTCCGACCAGCCTGAAAGGAAGCGGCGCGCGTAGCAGAGCATCTGCCGCGAGGCAACGATCAGCGAAGCTTGCGCCAGCGATTGAGCGCCACCAGCGACCAGATCGCTTCTACGACGCCGAACGGCCAGGCGCCCTGCAAAAATCCGTAGGCGGAGCCCAGCATACAGGACAGCGCAAAACCCAGCACCCACGAAGGGGAGCGGTCTTCCATCGCATAGCAGATCAGCATCAGGCTGACCGCGACGAGGCCGAAGAGGGTGAGGCTATCCATCAACTGGCGCTCGCCTCACCCTTCGTTCGTCATCTTGCTCGACGCCCCGCATGCCTCGGCGCCGTCAAGGCAATCACGCGCTCGGCGGATCCGCAATCATGGCGGTGAACTCGCATTCCGCAGCGAGTTCCCCGTCGATCATCGCCTTGCCGGCAAACTTGCAGACCCGCGCACGCTTCTGGACGAAGGAGACCTCCAGCGTCAGCAGCACGCCCGGCTCTACCGGCTTCCGAAATTTCACGCCGTCGATCGACATGAAATAGACGAGCTTGCCGGTGCCAGCGAGGCCGAGGCTTTCGACCGCCAGAACGCCGGCGGCCTGCGCCAGCGCTTCGACGATCAGCACGCCCGGCATGATCGGGCGTCCAGGGAAATGTCCCTGGAAGAACTGCTCGTTGATCGTCACAGCCTTGATGGCGGTGATCGATTCATCGGGCACCAGCCGCTCCACTCGGTCGACGAGCAGCATCGGGTAACGGTGCGGCAGCGCCGCCATCACCCGCGTCACATCAAACGGGCCGAGGATGTTGGCGGCAGTCGGCGTCTCGCTCATCGCGGATCAGCGGCCCTGCGGCTGCTTGCGCTGGTTGGACGGCGTCGCGGCCGGCTGCGCCGCAGGCGCCGCAGCAGCAGCCTGCTGGCCCTGGCCACCCGGCTGCCAGTTCGCCGGCGGAGTAATGCTGACGCTGGGAACAAGACGGTCGAGCTCGGTGGTGATCGCCGGGGTGATGTCAGCCGCCGGCTGGGCGTAGATCGCCGCATCCGGACGAAGCAGCAGCGTCACGTTGCGTGCACGAACCGCTGCCTGAACCGCGTCCGACAGCTTGGCGCTGATCTGCTCGATCGCATATGCCTCCGCGCGCTGCGCCGGCTGGGTCAGGCGCGAGAGCTCCTGCTGTGCTGCCTGCTGCTTGGTCTGGATCGCCTGCAGCTGCGGACGCAGCGATGCCTCCGTAGCGCCCGGTGCCTGCGACGCGGTCTGCGCAGCGGTGATCAGCGGGCGAAGCTCTGCCTCGATCGCCGTGCGACGGGCGGTCGCCTGGTCGATCTGCGCCTTGTACGTGGTCTGGATCTGTGCACGCGCGGCCGTCCACGCCTTGGAATTGGCGATCGCCTGCTCCGGGTTCGCCACGGCGATTCCCGAAACTTGTGCGGTCGCATTGCCGGCAATCATGGTCGCCGGCGCGGCGAGTGCCGCCGCGATCAGCATGGTCTTGAACTTGGTCATCAGAACTGAGTCCCTACGTTGAAGGTAATAAGCTTGTCGTCGTCGCCCGGCTGCTGGATCAGTGCCTTGGCCACATCGATACGGAGAGGTCCGAACGGCGAAGTCCAGTTCACGCCGAAGCCGATCGAGAGCCGCGGCTTGGGCGAATCGCCGAGGAATCGCTCGAGGAACGGCTCCGAGCGGATCTGCGGCGTGTTCGGGATGATGCCGTTACATCCGCCGCTCGCGTCGGGAAGGCCGGCCGCGCAGGTCGTCGTCGTGAGTGCCCCCGTCGCGCCGACATAATAATACAGCGGCTGCCCGGCCGTATTGGTCTGCGGCAAGGGCAGTACGACCGTATTGCCCTGCGCGTCCACGGTTGTCGGGAAGTCCGCCGTCGGCAGCGGGCGCGTGATGTTGAACAAGCTGCCCGCCTGGACATAGACCGACGGCCGCAGGCCAAGCTCCCGCGCGCCGGAGCCGAGCGGAATCTCCAGCTCGAGCCGGCCCAGGTAATAAGCCTTGCCGCCCAAGGCGTCGTCGACGATGCGATTGCGATCGGTGACGAGGATCTGCTTACCGTTCGCATCTGTGGTGTACGGAATACGCTGCACACGCGGGCCGACGCCGCGAATGTCGAAGCCGCGGAACTGCGGCTCGCCGAGGTAGAAGCGGTCGGTAATTCGCACCGGATCGATGCCCGGCCCCGGGCTGTCTTCCAGCGCATGGATGTAGCCACCCTCGGCCTGCACCGACAGGACGAAGCCGCCGCCGATACCCCAGTATTTGGCGCCGTCCGCCCGGCTGCGAATATACTTCACGTCCCCGCCCAGACCAGCGAAGTCCTGGCTCAGGCTGAAGCGCTGCCCGCGGGTCGGCCGCAAGCGGCTGTTGAGGCTGTCATAGATCAGCGAATAGCCGACCGACGAGGTTACGCGATTGCCCAGAGCGTCACAGAGATAGCGGCCTGCGAGCAGATAATCGCACTTGCCGTCGCGGAAGAACTGGTTCCGATCGAGCCCGACTTCATCGTACGAAAGGCCATAGCGGCCCGACAGCGTCCAATATTCCGTCAGCGGCACGCCGGCGCGGATCTGGAACCCGGTCGACACCTGGCTGTACGTCGTCTGGCGATCGTTGCCGACGAAGTTGAACGCGTTGAAGTCGCGACGGAACACGTCGACGCCAACGGCGATGTTCTTGTCGAACAGATACGGCTCGGTGAAGCCCGCCTCGATCGACTTGGAATAGCTCGAATAGTTCACGCCGAGCCGCAGTTCCTGGCCCTTGCCGCGGAAATTCCGCTGCGTGATATTGAACTGGACGATGAACCGCTCGAGGCTGGAGAAGCCCGCGGACAGCTGCAGTTCGCCCGTCGCCTTCTCTTCGACGTTCGCGCCCAGGATGACGCGATCGGGGGTCGAACCCGGCGTCTGCTTGATCTCGAACTTGTCCTGGAAATAGCCCAGGCTGTTGATGCGATCCTGCGAGCGCTTCACCTGGAAGCTGTTGAACGCATCGCCCTCGGCAAGACGAATCTCGCGGCGGATCACCTTGTCCTGCGTCTGGGTGTTGCCGGTCACCTCGATCCGCTCGACGTACGTCCGCTTGGCCTCGCCGATGTGGAAGTTGATCGACATCGTCAGCGCGTCCTTGTCGCGCTGGAACTCGGGGCTCACCTCGGTGAAGGCATAGCCGAACAGGCCGGCCGTCTGGCTCAGGCTGTCGACCGTGTCTTCAACCAGCTTGGCGTTGTACCAGTCGCCCTTCTTGACGGCGAGCGTCTTGGCCAGCGCCTTGTCGTCGAAGTCGCGGATGTCGCTGTCGACGGTAACGTCGCCAAACTTGTAGCGCGGGCCTTCCTCCACCACGTAGGTGATGATGAAGTCCTTCTTGTCCGGGGTTAGCTCGGCCACCGCGCTCGTCACGCGGAAATCGGCATAGCCTTCGGTCAGGTAGAACTGCCGCAGCTTCTGCTGGTCATACGCCAGGCGATCCTGGTCATAGGTCGTGTTCGACGAAAGCAGGCGGAAGAGACGCGCCTGCTTGGTTGCCATCTGCTCGCGCAGCTTGTCGTCGTCGAACACCTCGTTGCCGATGATGTTGATCTGGCGGACCTTGGACTTGGGCCCTTCGCTGATCTCGAACACCACGTCGACGCGGTTCTGGTCGAGCGCGACCATCTTCGGGTCGACGCTGGCGCCGAACCGGCCCTGGCGGCGATACAGTTCGATGATCCGGGCGACGTCCTGCCGCACCGCGGAGCGGGTGAACACCTGCCGCGGCTTGAGCTTGATCTCCTTCGTGATCTTGTCGTCCTTCAGGCGCTTGTTGCCCTCCAGAATCACGCGGTTGATGATCGGGTTCTCACGCACCCGAAGGATGATGTCGCCGGTCTCTGCGCCGGCGACGGTCACGTCGGCGAACAGGTCGCTCGCGTAGAGGTCCTTGATCGCCTGATCGAGCGTCTCGTTCGAATAGGGCTGGCCGACACGCAGCTTGGTGTAGCTGAGCGCGGTCTCCGGCTCGACGCGCTGCGATCCCTCGACGCGCAGGCTGCGGATCACGCGGTTTTCCGGAGTCGCGGCGGCAGGCGCAGTCGCTTGCGCGGTCGGAGTCACGGTAGCAGCCGGCTGGGCCGCAGCCGCCTCCTGCGCAGCGGCGGTCACCGGCACACCGGCCAGCATCGTGCAGCCAAGCAGCAAGGCGACCGAGCGCGGACGGACAAACGAAGTGTTCAAAACAGTCACCAAAGCCACCCCGGTAAGCCCAAACAAGCCCCTTCGCGCGCCCTGCCCTTGAATCGTCAACCGATCAAGCTTGCGAGGCTGCGCCAAAGGCCGAAATTCCCAAGATCATTGAAGGTCACGAGCAGCATCAACGCCAGGATCGCGGCCAATCCGCCGCGGAACGCCCATTCCTGCGCCTCCGGGCCGACGGGCCGGCGTCGCACTGCCTCAATCGCATAGAAAAGCAAGTGCCCGCCATCCAGCATCGGAACTGGCAGCAAGTTGATGAACCCCAGATTGATGGAAACCAGCGCGATCAGGAACACGAAGGCGTCCACGCCCAGAGTGATCTGTTCGCCGGAGACCTTGGCGATCGACAGGGGCCCGCCCAGTTCCTTTACGGAACGACGGCCCGTGATGATCTGCCCGATCGTCTCCACCATCATCGACAGAATGTCGCCGGTCCGCTTCACCGCCACGACAGGCGCTTCCAGCAGGCTCACGGGTTCCGTCACGCGTTCCACGCGCGCGATGCCCAACATGCCAACACGGTAGCGATTGCCGAACCGGTCGACCTGCTCGTCGATCCCGATCGTCACCGGCACCGTCATTGACTGGCCGCCGCGCACCAAACTCACTTCGGCGCGCTCGCCCGGATGGATCCGGGTATAGGCCAGCATGTCCTCGAAGATCTCGATCTCGCGATCGCCCAGCCGCGTGATGCGGTCACCCGCCTGCAGCCCGGCCTGCGCTGCGGCGCTACCTTCGACTACCATGCCCACCACCGGCGGCGTGCGCGTGTCGCCATAAGCGAAGGCGAAGCCCGCGAGGATCAGGATCGCGAGAACGAAGTTCACGATCGGGCCAGCGGCGACGATGACCGCGCGCTGCCACACCGATTTCGACTGGAAGGTCTTGTTGCGCTCCTCGGGCGGCAACGACAGCCATTCGGCCGATGGCTGGCTCACCGCGTTCATGTCGCCAGCGAAGCGCACGTAACCGCCCAGGGGCATCCAGCCGATCTTCCAGCGCGTGCCGCGCTTGTCCGTCCAGCCCGCGACTTCGCGGCCGAAGCCGATCGAAAACACGTCCGCTTTCACGCCGAACATCCGTCCGGCGAGATAATGGCCAAGCTCGTGCACGAACACGAGCGGTCCGATTACCAGGACGAAGGCGAGCAGCGTAAGCAGCAGGCCGGGAGTTTGGATCAAGCGACGCGTTCCTTCACACGCTCTTCCGCCAACGCCCGCGCTTCACGATCGATGTCCAGCACGGCATCGAGCGTTTCGGGAGCCGGTGGGTCATAGCGGTCCAGAATATCGCCGACGATTGCGGCAATTTCGAGGTAACAGGTTCGGCCGCCTAGGAAAGCTGCCACCGCCACTTCGTTCGCGGCATTGAGGATAGCCGGGTGCCCGCCACCTGCCTTCAGCGCCTCGCGCGCGAGGCGAAGCGCCGGAAAGCGCTCTTGATCGGGCGCTTCGAAGTCCAACCGACCGACCTTCACCAGGTCCAGACGCTCACCGGGAGTCGCCATTCGGTCAGGCCATGCCAACGCGCCCGCGATAGGCGTCCGCATGTCCGGCGTTCCGAGCTGCGCGATGACCGAGCCGTCGACATATTCCACCATCGAGTGGACCACCGACTGGCGATGCACCACGATCTCGATCTGGTCCGCCGTTACCGGGAACAAGTGGAATGCCTCGATCAGTTCAAGGCCCTTGTTCATCATCGTCGCCGAATCGACGGAGATCTTGGCCCCCATCGACCAATTGGGGTGCGCCATGGCCTGCGCCGGCGTGATGCCCCGCATCTCGGCGAGGCTGCTGTCGCGGAACGGACCGCCGCTCGCGGTCAGGATGATCCGGCTGACCCGCTCGGCAAGCCTGGCGTCCAAGCACTGAAAAATCGCGCTATGCTCGCTGTCCACCGGCAGCAGCGTCGCCGCATGGCGGGCAACCGCAGCTTTCATCACGTCGCCGGCCGAGACCAGCGCTTCCTTGTTGGCCAGCGCCAGCGTGCCGCCCTGCTCCACCGCAACCATGGCCGGCTTGAGACCGGCACAGCCGACGATCGCGGCAACGGTGACGTCGGCCGGCATCGCTGCCGCCTCGCACACCGCCTGCTCACCGCCAGAAGCCTCAATCCCCGTCCCCGCCAGCGCTTCACGCAGCGCCGGCAAGTAGCCTTCGTCCGCGACCACGGCGCGCTGGGCACGCGTGCGGATCGCGGCAGCTGCAAGGCGCGCCACGTCGCAATTCGCCGTCAGCGCGACGACGCGGAATTCCTCCGGCGATCGTTCGAGAAGGTCGAGCGTGGACGTACCGATCGAGCCGGTCGCGCCAAGAATGGTGACGCTTTTCATCGGTAGAGGTACGGCGCAACCACAAGCAGCGCGGCAACCGGCGCAACCGGAACGACGCCATCAAGCCGATCGAGCACGCCGCCATGTCCCGGCAGGATGTTGCCCGAGTCCTTCACGCCTGCCCGCCGCTTGAGCCAGCTTTCATACAAGTCGCCTCCTTGCGCCAGCACGGCCAGCAGCGGCGTCGCCAACGTCATACGCCAAGGCAGTCCATAGCGGACATGAAGCACAAGTGCGAGCGCGCTGGCCGCAGCAACGCCCCCGATCAGCCCGGCCCAGGTCTTGTTGGGCGACAGGCGCGGCGCCAGCTTCGGTCCGCCGATCGACCGCCCGGCAAAGAATGCGCCGATATCCGTCGCCCATACCAGCGACAGCGCCCAGAAGGCCCAGATCAGACCCTCATCCTGCCGCCGCAGGAACGTCAGCGCCAGTACCGGCAACCCGCAATACAGCACGCCGAGGCCAAGCGACGGCTTGCGCGTCACGGCACTGACGAAGAACCCCGCTCCCGCGAGAAGCCCCAGCGAGAAGAAGTCATGCACCTCGAGGACGAGCGATGCTGGCGCCATCACGGCCAGCGGCACGGACAGTGCATATTGCGCAAGACGCTTCTCGCGTGCGCTCACCTTCTGCAAATCCGACCATTCAGCCATCATGAACAGCGCAATTACGACCGCGAGCAACCAAAAGGCGACACCGCCGAACCATAATGCGCCACTTGCGACCGTGATCATCGCGACGCTGGCGATCATCCGAAGGCGCAAATTGGACGGCGTGCGGACCTTCGCGCCCGGCGTCGGGGCATCAGGCGCCGTCACAAGCCCCCGAACCGCCGTTGCCGCCCACCGAAGTTCGCCACCGCTGCGTCAAGGTCCGCCGCGCCGAAATCCGGCCACAGCGTATCCACAAACAGCAACTCGGCATAAGCCGCTTGCCACAACAGGAAATTCGACAGGCGATGCTCGCCCGACGTGCGGATCAACAGGTCGAGCGGTGGCATATCCCGCGTCTCGAGCTCTGCCTCGATCGCTGCCTCATCGATCTGTTCCGGTGGCAACCGCTCGGCGAGGCGGCGCGCCGCGCGCGCCAGTTCCGCCTGCGCACCGTAATTCAGGGCAATTGCCAGGATCGGGCCATCATTGCCCGCGCAGCGCGCAACAGCATCGTCGATCAGCGCCACCACGTCATTCGGGAAGCGGCGATAGTCGCCCAGGATCTTCAGCCGCACGTTCTCACGCACCAACTCGGCCAAGTCGCTGCGGATGAACAGCCGCAGCAGCCCCATCAGGTCCCCGATCTCCTCCTCTGGCCGACGCCAGTTTTCAGAGGAAAAGGCATAAATGGTCAGCGCCTCGATGCCGATGGCGCGCGCATGGCGAGTCACCCGCCGCACAGCCTCGACGCCAGCCTTATGGCCCGCCGCTCGCGGCAGCAGGCGCTTCTTCGCCCACCGCCCATTGCCGTCCATAATGATCGCGACGTGCCGCGGCAGCGTGGCGCTGCCGCTCGCCAGGGCGTGCGCCGTGCTCATGCCGCCACCCGAACAGGTCCGGCACTCCGCTCATGCAATCGGCACGAGTAGAACAGCAGTCGCCGCCCGCCGGTCACTTTCCGAGGATTTCCTTCTCCTTGGCCGCCGCTGCCAGGTCGATCTCGGCGATCGTCGCGTCGGTCAGCTTCTGCACTTCGGCCTCGTGGCGCTTGCGCTCGTCCTCGCCGAAAAGACCCTTCTTCTCGTCGGTCTTGAGGTTGTCCATGCCGTCACGGCGAACGTTGCGCACCGCGATCTTCGCGCGCTCCGAATAGGATCCGGCAAGCTTCGCGAGTTCCTTGCGACGCTCCTCTGTCAATTCCGGGATCGGCAGGCGCAGCGTCTGACCATCGTTGATCGGATTGAGACCAAGTCCTGCCGAACGGATCGCTTTCTCGACCGGACCGACGTTGCTCTTGTCCCAGACCTGCACGGACAGCATCCGAGGCTCCGGCACCGACACGGTCGCCACCTGGTTCAGTGGCATGTGCGAGCCATAAACTTCCACCGTCACCGGATCGAGCAGCGCGGTGGAGGCGCGCCCGGTCCGCAGACCTGCAAGATCGCTCTTCAGCGATTCGACCGCGCCGGCCATGCGGCGCTCAAGATCGGCCTTGTCGTAAGCGGCCATGTTTCAGTCTCCTGCTCGTTCCTGGACAATCGTCGACACGCCCGTCCCCGCCAGCACGGCAGCGAAATTGCCATGCTCCCGGATGTTGAACACGACGATCGGGATGTTCGAATCGCGGCACAGCGCCACCGCGCTCGCATCCATCACCTTCAGATTCTTCGACAGCACCGTGTCGTAGGATATTGTCTCGTAACGCTTTGCGTCTGGCACCTTCTTTGGATCCGCATCATAGATGCCATCGACGCTGGTGCCCTTGAACAACGCATCGCAGTTCATCTCGGCCGCCCGCAGCGCGGCGCCGCTATCGGTCGTGAAGAAGGGCGAACCCACACCAGCCGCGAAGATCACGACCCGATTCTTCTCCAGGTGGCGCACGGCGCGGCGCCGGATGAACGGCTCGCAAACGGACTGCATCGGAATGGCAGACTGAACCCGGGTATCGACGCCGATCTGCTCCAGCGCATTCTGTACCGCCAGCGCATTCATCACGGTCGCCAGCATGCCCATGTAGTCGGCAGTACCACGGTCGAAACCCTTGGCCGCCGCGGCCAGCCCGCGGAAGATGTTGCCGCCACCCACGACGACACAAAGCTCGTAGCCCTGCGCCTTCACGTCCGCGATCTCCTCGGCGACACGGGCAGTGACGGCCGGGTCGATCGCCAGCCCCCCCTCGCCCATGAGCACTTCGCCCGAGAGTTTCAGGAGGATACGGTTGTAGCGGCGGCTGGTCATGCTTCTCGATCGATGGCGGTAGGCGGCGCGGACCTTAGGCGGGGCACGTTATCCCCGCAACCGGGTACATCGGGTTGGTGCACGATTGAACCTACGCCAGTTCGTGACGTTGTTCATGATGTAGCAATGATGTGGTGACCAGCATCGACAAGCGATGATAGAGTTCGCGCAGGATAGGGGAGAGCGACGATGAAAAAGGCGATCCCGATCGCAGTCCTGCTGGGACTCGGTGCAGTTGCTCCCACGCTGGCGCAGACTGTCTATTCACAGCCGGGCAACGCGATCAAATCGTACGACCGACTCGAGCTGCAGCAGATCTACTTCCACCGACTCAACAGCCTGCGCGCCGAAGCGCTGGACCGGCAGGCTCATGACGGCGGCACGCTCAGCCCAGCAAGCCGCGCCTATCTCCAGGTCAAGCTCGACAAGATCAACGCGACCCGAGAGCGCGACGCGCGTCGAAATGATCTGATGTCGGTCGACGCTTTCAGCGTCGAGCGTCGTGGCAACGACTAAGGGAGGCGGGACGCCCCGACCCATGGCCAGGCCGGCGGCGTTCCGCCCACTATCAAGCGGTCAGTTCGGCCCGCCTGTTCTGCGGTACGTTGATTGGAGAAACATAAAGGAGGACGGCGATGAAGAAGGGTGTCTCGATCGCAATCATGCTAGGTCTTGGCGTCGCAATTCCAGCCGCGGCCCAGACGGTTTACAGCCAGCCGGTCCTCGAGCGTAAAAATCTATAACCGCATCGAACTTCAGCAGATCTACGTCTACCGGCCCAACAGCCTTCGCGAGGAGGCGCTGCGCCAGCAGGCGGCGGATGGCGGCACGCTCCGCCCGGAAAGCCGTGCTTACCTCCAGGCCAAGCTGGACAGGATCAACGCGACTCGTTCGCGCGACGCGCGCCGCAATGATCAGAAGTCGGTCGGCCAATTCGGCGAGCCCCTTGCCGGCACCGACGAAAAGGATGCGCTGCCCTGATCATAACCAGGGCAGCGTCATTTCTTACTTGCTCAGGCGGCGGGTTCCGCCTGCTTGTTCTGCGGCACGCCCGAGGCAGCAGCGACTTCGGCAGCGAAGTCCGACGCCTCCTTCTCAATGCCCTCGCCCAGCTGGAAGCGGACATAGTCCTTGAGCACGATCGGCTTGCCGGCTTCCTTGCCAGCCTTGGCGACGACGTCGCTGATCTTGGTCTTGCCGTCCATCACGAACAGCTGGCTGACGAGCGCGTGCTCCTTGCGGTACTTCGCAATGGTGCCTTCGACCATCTTGGCGACGATGTCCGCGGGCTTGCCGCTCTCGCCGGCCTTCTCAGCGGCAATCGCGCGTTCGCGCTCGATCTCCGCCTCATCGAGGTCTTCTTCGTTCAGCGCCTTCGGGAAGGCTGCGGCGACGTGCATCGCCAGCTGCTTGCCCAGGCTCTGCAGCACTTCATCCGGTGCCTCGCTCTCAAGAGCGACGAGGACGCCGATCTTGCCGAGGCCCGGCGACTGCTGGTTGTGGACATAGCCGACCACCGCACCCTTCGACACTTCGAGCGTCTTCGCACGGCGCAGCGACTGGTTTTCACCGATGGTCGCGACGTTGTTGGTCAGTACTTCCTCGACCGTCTTGCCGGTCGGCATCGGCTGGCTCTTCAGCGCTTCCACGTCGCTGCCGGTCGCCAGCGCGATCGCGGTTACTTCGCGCACGAACTGCTGGAACTGGTCGTTCTTCGCGACGAAGTCCGTCTCCGAGTTCACCTCAACCGCAGCACCCTTGTTGCCGCTGGTCGCGATGCCGACGAGGCCCTCGGCCGCGGTGCGGCTTGACTTCTTGGCTGCCGCCGCGAGCCCCTTGGTGCGCAGCCAATCCATCGCCGCGTCCATGTCGCCGCCGGTCTCGTTCAGCGCTTTCTTGCAATCCATCATGCCGGCGCCGCTCTTTTCGCGCAGCTCCTTGACCATCGCTGCCGTGATATCGGCCATTGTCATTTCCTTCAGATCAAATTGGCCCGCCAGCGCCGAGCCCGCCGAGACGCCCATTTTCTGCCCGCAATATTGCGGTAGAAAGACAGCGCCTCGACGGGCTCAGCTCGAACGGGAGATGAAGCTCGTCGAGGCGACCGCTTAGGCGTCAACCTGCTGCGATTCCTCGGTGCCGGCAGCAGCCACCACCGGGTCGCTGCCGAGCGCCTCTTCAGCCGGCGGCTCTGCCATCGCGCCGAGATCGGCACCGCCACGGCGCTGCTGCTCCGCATTGCCGCGGGTCGCCGCGATCGCCACCGCTTCGCAGTACAGGCGGATCGCGCGGCTCGCGTCGTCATTGGCCGGAACCGGGAACGCGATGCCGTCCGGCGACACGTTCGAATCGAGGATCGCGACGACCGGGATACCCAGCGTGTTCGCTTCCTTGATCGCCAGCTCTTCCTTGTTGGCGTCGATCACGAACATGATATCCGGAATGCCGCCCATGTCGCGAATACCGCCCAGGCTCATCTCGAGCTTGTCGCGTTCGCGGGTGAGCTGGAGGACTTCCTTCTTGGTGAGGCCGTGGGTGTCACCCGACAGCTGCTCCTCAAGCGACTTCAGCCGCTTGATCGAGTTCGAGATCGTCTTCCAGTTGGTGAGCATACCGCCCAGCCAACGATGGTTCACGAAATGCTGGCCCGCGCGGCGGGCCGCATCGGCAACAGGCTCCTGCGCCTGGCGCTTGGTGCCCACGAACAGCACCTTGCCGCCGGAGGCGACGGTCGAGCTGATGAACTCAAGCGCACGCGCGAACAGCGGCACGGTCTGCGAGAGGTCGATGATGTGGACGCCGTTGCGCTCGCCGAACAGATACGGCTTCATCTTCGGATTCCAGCGGTGAGTCTGGTGACCGAAGTGCGCGCCGGTTTCGATAAGCTGCTGCATCGAGACGACAGGTGCCGCCATGGTATATCTTCCTTCCGGTTAAGCCTCTGGGAAGCGGATGACGCGAGCCTGAAAGGCAGCGCACCGGTGAGATAGCTTCCCATGCGGAGTTGAGGCCGCGCGCTTAGCGGAAGGCGAAACTGAACGCAAGCTCTTGACCACCCGGAACGGATGTGGAACTAGGTCCGGAACAAAGCGCGAACTCGTGTAGCAGGAGTACCGAACACGGTTGCTCAGGCTGCACACCGGGCACCGGTGGAACCATGAATGTTTTCATCGGTTTGCGGGTGATGGTTCGCGATGGTGAGGAGGCGAACGATGATGACGTTGATTAGCTTAGGCGTTTTCGCTGGGACGTTGGGCGTCTCGATCTTTGCCATCGCAGCGACGGTCGCGCCCCGTGCTGATCGGATCATGGCCGCGCTGCTCGGTCGGCCCCAGTCGCAGCGTGCGCCGCTCGCGCAGTTGGTGCTGGCAGAGCGGCGGATCGCTGTCAGGCGGTGGGCGGCGCAGCCGCGATCGGCTGCGACGATCCGGACGCGCGCAGCCGCTTGACCCGGGCGTAGCTTGCGATGCTGAACGGGATCGCCAGCAGATAAGCGATACTCAGAGCACTGGTCGTATGCCACGGCGCGGAGACAGCCGCCGCTCCCACGATCACTACCACCGCCAGCGCCTCGAAACGGATGTTCCGGCGCAGGCGAAGCGACGACCAAGACCAGGTGGCAAGGCTTGATACCAGCAGCACGGCGACCAGCGCCGTCCAGGGCGCAACGACATAGGGCGACCGGAAGACCGGCTCTTCCGTCCAGAACCACAGGAAAAGCGGAAGGAAGGCGAGCCCAGCACCTGCGGGGGCTGGCACGCCGGTGAGAAATCCGGCGGATTTATGCGGTTGTTCGTCCGCGTCGATATTGGCGTTGAAGCGGGCGAGCCGAAGCGCACAGAAGACGGCCAGCATCAGCGACGCCATCCAGCCAAAGCGCGGCAGGCTGGAAAGCGACCAGAGGTAGAGGATCAGTGCCGGCGCCACACCGAACGAGATGGCGTCGGCCAGCGAATCCAGCTCCGCTCCGAAGCGGCTTTCGCCGTGGAGCAGCCGCGCGATCCGACCGTCGATTCCGTCAAGCAGCCCCGCGATGAGCACAAATGCAACTGCCAGCTGCCAGTGCGTCGACACCCGGTCCATCAGCGCAGTCAGGTCCGCCCCCTGGAACAGGGCAAGATCGTTCTCCATCATCCGCGCCTTGACCGCGAACTGGATCCCGCTGAGCCCCGAGCAAAGCGCGAGCGCCGTTACCGCATTGGGCGCCACCGCGCGCAGCGGCAATCCGCGACGCGTGCGCGTCGGCTGCCTCACTGCGACACTCCCGTCGCCGGTTGAGCGCCGGCGCGCGCGAGGACGGTTTCGCCCGCGATCGCACGCTGGCCGAGTGCCACCTGCGGTGCATAGCCGGCCGGCAGATAGACGTCGACGCGGCTGCCGAAGCGGATCAAACCCACGCGCTGCCCGGACGCCACCATGTCGCCGACCTTCACGAAGCCCATGATCCGCCTTGCTACCAGGCCGGCGATCTGGGTGAAGCCGACCTTCACCCCGTCATGCCCCTCGACGACGAAATGCTGGCGTTCATTGTCTTCCGACGCCTTGTCGAGATCCGCGTTCAGGAACTTGCCCGAGATGTAGACGATCTGCCGGATCGTACCGGCAATCGGCGCGCGATTGATGTGAACGTCGAAGACGCTCATGAATACCGACACGCGGGTGCGATGCGTTTCGCCCAGCTCCGCAACCAGTTCCCGCGGCACCGGAACCTCCGCGATCATCGTCACCAGCCCGTCGGCCGGCGAGATGATCAGGTCCTCGCCCCGCGGCGTGGTGCGGATCGGATCGCGGAAGAACGCCGCGACCCAGATCGTGACGAACAGCAGCGGCCAGAAGAACACGTTGTGGACGATCGTCATCAGCAAGGTGATGCCGAACGCGATTGCGACGAACTTCTGGCCCTCCGGATGAACAGCCGGGAAACGCCACTTGACGGTGGTGGTGACGGGCAGGCCCTGCGTTTCGGGCTTTTCTAATGATGGCATGCGGCCTCGTGTAGCGGCGGTATCCGCCCCGCACAACGCAGCGGGAACGATGGTTGATCCCCCGCCCCCTTCCCCGTATCGACCGCGCCAAACCCTCCCCTCAAAGGAAACGGAACATGGCCAAGATCAAGGTGAAAACGCCCGTCGTGGAGATCGACGGCGACGAGATGACGCGGATCATCTGGGAATGGATCCGTGAGCGCCTGATCAAGCCCTACCTCGATATCGAGCTCGATTATTACGACCTGGGTATCCAGAAGCGCGACGAGACCAACGACCAGATCACCATCGACAGTGCGCACGCAACCCAGAAGTATGGCGTCGCCGTAAAGTGCGCGACGATCACGCCGGACGAGGCGCGCGTCGAGGAATTCGGCCTCAAGCAGATGTGGAAGTCGCCCAACGGCACGATCCGCAACATCCTCGGCGGCGTGATCTTCCGCGAACCGATCGTGATCAAGAACGTCCCCCGCCTGATCCCGGGCTGGACCCACCCGATCGTCGTCGGCCGCCACGCATTCGGCGACCAATATCGCGCGACCGACTTCAAGGTGCCCGGCAAGGGCAAGCTGACCATGAAGTTCGAGGGTGAGGACGGCACCGTCATCGAGAAGGACGTGTACGACTTCCCGGAAGCGGGCGTCGCCATGGGCATGTACAACCTCGACCAGTCGATCCGCGATTTCGCGCGCGCGTCGATGAACTACAGCCTTGGCCGCGGCTGGCCGCTGTATCTCTCGACCAAGAACACGATCCTCAAGGCCTATGACGGACGCTTCAAGGACCTGTTCGCCGAGGTGTTCGAAGCCGAGTTCGCGACGAAGTTCAAGGAAGCGGGCATCGTCTACGAGCATCGCCTGATCGACGACATGGTCGCATCGGCACTGAAGTGGAGCGGCGAGTTCGTCTGGGCCTGCAAGAACTATGACGGCGACGTCCAGTCGGATCAGGTGGCGCAGGGCTTCGGCTCGCTCGGCCTGATGACCTCGGTGCTGATGACGCCGGACGGCAAGACGATCGAGGCCGAAGCGGCGCACGGCACTGTCACCCGCCACTATCGCCAGCACCAGCAGGGCAAGGCGACCTCGACCAACCCGATCGCGTCGATCTTCGCCTGGACCGGCGGTCTCAAGTATCGGGGCAAGTTCGACAACACGCCGGACGTTACGCGCTTCGCCGAAACGCTCGAGCAGGTCTGCATCGAGACGGTCGAGAACGGGGACATGACCAAGGATCTCGCGATCCTGATCGGCCCAGACCAGAAGTGGATGACCACCGAGCAGTTCTTCGAGGCAGTCCGCCAGAACCTCGAAAACAAGATGGCCACTTGGGCCTGATCTGAGCGAACCGAACCGGGCGGGCGCAGGCACGCTCGCCCGGCCTCGATCCCCCTACGCAATCTTCATCCACACAACGACACCGCGTCTTTTCTTACGCGGCACCGTCGCCGCCCCCCGCCCACGCCCGTTAGCAGCACCGATTAGAATGAACTGACGGTTAGGCACGACAAACGCACATCACCCTGCTTAGTGTGCGTCCATGGCATTGCGACTGGATAATGAAGGTTTCTCCGACGCCCTGGTGATCCTGGGCGCAGCGGGCATGGTGATCCCGGCGTTCGCGAGATTCAAAGTCAGCCCGATCATCGGGTTCATTCTTGTGGGAGTGCTCGTAGGACCATCCGGCCTCGGCGCGCACGTCGATATCGCCCCCTGGCTATTCTACGTCACGATTACCGATCCCGATTCGATCGAGCCGTTCGCCGAGTTCGGCATCATCCTGTTGCTCTTCTCGATCGGGCTCGAGCTTTCGTTCCGGCGCTTATGGTCGATGCGACGGCTCGTATTCGGCACTGGCAGCGCCGAGTTGTTCGGCTCCGCCCTGATCATCGCGATCGCGCTTCATTACCTCGGCCAGGGATGGTCGGGAGCAGCCGGTCTCGGCCTTGCTCTGGCGCTGTCGTCGACCGCACTGGTCCTGCCACTCGTAGGAACCGCAAGTCCGGTCGGACGCAGTGCCTTCGCGATGCTGCTGTTCGAGGATCTTGCCCTCGTTCCTATCATCTTTGCGCTCGGGGCCCTCGCGCCCACGGCCGGGGATGGCGGGTGGAGCGGGATCGGGCTGGTCGCGCTCCGAGGGGGTGTGACGGTCGTCGCCATGTACCTGGGTGGCCGCCTCGTTCTGCCTCGTCTGTTCGCTCAGGCGGCGCGTACAAAAAGCCCCGAACTGTTTCTCGCTGCATCGCTGCTGGTCGTCATCGTGGCCAGCGTAGCGACCACAGCGGCCGGCTTATCACCGATCGTCGGTGCGCTTCTCGCAGGGCTGCTCATCGCGGAAACGGAATACCACACCGAGGTTGAAGTGATGACGGCGCCCTTCAAGGGCCTTGCGCTTGGCGTCTTCCTGATCACCGTTGGCATGAGCCTTGATCTAAGTGCCATTGCAGAGAATTGGTCAACGCTCCTGCTGGCGGTTGCTGGCGTAGTCACGGTGAAGACGCTGGTCACATTCTTGCTGCTGAGGGTGGCCGGTGCGCGTGTCGGCGTCGCGACCGAAACCGGACTCCTGATGGGAAGCCCTTCGGAAACGACCCTCATTGTGCTCGCTACCGCTGCGCAGGCGCAGCTGATCCTGCCCTCCACCGCAGCCTTTTGGCAGACCGTGACGGCAATCGGTCTGACGATGACCCCGCTGTTGGCGAAGGCGGGGCACGCTATTTCAAAGCGTATCGAGGAAGGGGGCGAACCGGTCGTGGCCGAACAGGAAGATGGTGGCCGCGCGGTTATCATCGGTTTCGGCCGTGTCGGCCAGTTGATTGCCGAGATGCTCAGAACTCACGACATCCCTTACATCGCGGTCGAGGCGGACATCGATGCCGTAAAGGCGGGGCGCCTCGCCGGTCACCCCGTGGTGTTCGGGGATGTTGTTCGGCAAGAGCTCGTAGACCGCCTCAACCTCCCCCAGGCGCGCGCTCTCATCCTGACGATGGACGATCCCGTCCTCACCGTCCGCCTTGCGCGCCGGGTGCGCAACGTCGCCCCCGACCTGCCGATCATCGCCCGTGCGCGGGACCCCGGCCATGCTGCCGAACTGTATCGTGCAGGGGTGACGGATGCTGTGCCGGAGACATTGGAAAGCTCGCTTCAGCTGTCAGAGGCGGTGCTGGTCGATCTAGGCGTTCCGATGGGGCCGGTCATTGCCTCGATCCACGAGAAGCGCGACGAGCTACGCCAAACCATCCGCGCGGAGGCTGAACTCAACCGGGAGCCGCGCATCCGTCGCGTTCCCCGCTTAAGCGAGATCGGAACTATTCGCTGATCGGTCGCTTGGCCTAGGCTTCGCCGCAATAGGAAGCTACGCGCCCCCATCATGCAGCCGTCTGACCTCCGTGTCGCGCTCTTCAGCGGCAATTACAATTACGTACGTGATGGTGCGAATCAGGCATTGAACCTGCTCGTCGGGCATCTTCTTCGCCGCGGCGTCACCGCTCGCGTCTATTCGCCCACCGTCGCCAACCCGGCATTCCCGGCCACCGGTGATCTCGTCGACGTTCCGGCGATTCCCCTGCCCGGCGGACGCGGCGAGTACCGCGCGGCCCGTGGCCTTCCCGCGAAAGTTCGCCAGGACCTTGCGACATTCCGGCCCAACCTGATCCACGTTTCGGCACCGGATTTTCTGGGCCATCGCGCGGTCAGCTACGCACGTCGACACGGCATCGCGCGGATCGCCTCGCTTCACACGCGATTTGAGACGTACCCGCGCTATTACGGCTTGGGCTTCCTGGAGCCACTGGCCGAGCGCCTCCTTACCCGGTTCTACAATCGGGTCGATCGCGTGCTGGTACCTGGCACCCTGCTGGCCGAAATCCTCCACGGCTGGGGCGTTCAAACGCCGACGACGGTGTGGTCCCGCGGCGTCAATCACGAACGCTTCTCCCCGAAACGGCGTGATCTTGGTTGGCGTCGAACGCTCGGCATTGGCGAAGACGAGGTCGCGATCGGCTTCCTGGGCCGCTTGGTGAAGGAGAAGGGACTCGACGTCTTCGCCGACGTCGTCGCAGAATTGCGCCGCCGCGGCGTTCCGCACCGCGTGCTCGTGATTGGCGCTGGCCCGGCACGGCAATGGTTCGCGGAGCAAGTCCCCAACGCCGCCTTCGCCGGGTTCCAATCGGGTGACGAACTCGGTCGCGCCGTCGCGTCGATGGATTTGTTCTTCAATCCCAGCGTGACGGAGACATTCGGCAACGTCACGCTGGAAGCAATGGCCGCCGGCGTTCCCGTGGTTGCTGCCCGCGCCACCGGGGCCGTGGGGCTCGTCGACGATGGCGTAACGGGTGTGCTCGTCGAGCCGCGCAACATCTCGGGTTATGCGGATGCAATCGAAAAGCTCGTGCTCGATCACGACGCGCGACGAACCATGGGTATAATGGGCAGTCGCAAGGCCGCAGGCTATCGGTGGGACACGATCAACGAAGGCGTCCTGACGACCTATCTGGCTCTCATGAACGAAAGAGACAAGTCACTAGAAACACGATGAAATGTTCTTGATTGGAGCCAACCGGTTCATCGTACGTTCCGGTAACGTAATCTAGAGCTGACAGGTTCCGCCGTCCTGGCGGGCTCGGAGACGACACCATGACATTATTCCGTTCCGGTCGCGGGCTGTTGATGGCGGCGGCTGCTTCCGGCGCCTTGCTGGTCAGTGCCTGCGCGACGGAGACCCCTTATCGCCCGGCCACAGGATCTGGTTTCAATCGCACCGGTTTCAGTGAGCGTCAGGTGGAAACGAACCGCTTCCTCGTCACCTTCGCTGGCAATTCGGTCACTGATCGCGACACTGTGGAGCGCTACCTGCTATATCGCGCTGCAGAGCTCACGCTTCAGCACGGCTATGACTATTTCGTCATGGTCGACCGCGAGACTGATCGTCAGGCTCGCACCTCTACCACGGGTACCGGGTTCGGTCCCGGCTGGGGATACGGCGGCTTCGGTGGGTATTGGGGCCCGTCGTGGCGCTATTATGGTCGCCCGTGGGGCGGCTGGGGTGGTTGGGGCGGCTGGGGTGGCGGTTTCCGCGACTTCGACGTGCGTACCGTCGATCGCTACGAAGCCTCTGCCGAGATCGTGATGCGCAAGGGAACCCCGCCGGCCAACGAGGTCCGCGCATTCAACGCCCGTGACGTCGTCGAGCGGCTCGGGCCAACCATTGTCCTGCCGGGCCAGCAGCGCCGCTGATCTCGGATCCTAGTCACGAGAAAGCCCCGCCGTCTCCGGCGGGGCTTTTTTTTATGTCCTGAGAGAAACGCTGCCGACATCTGAACGTGCCGGCAACGCCCCCCAGCCTTACACGGCGCCGTGGCAGTGCTTGTACTTGCGCCCCGAGCCGCACGGGCACGGTGAATTGCGGCTGACCACGCCCTTCCAGCTTTCCGGATCCTCGCCGAGCTCGGCCTCCGTCCGCGGCGCGACCTGCATCGGCGGCAGCTGCGTCTGGATCAGGCCAAGCGTGCCGGCATCGATATCGTTCGAATTGTCTTCCCCGGAGAACGGGTCGAAATGGGTCGTGATGAAGTCCGGCAGCTCAGGTAGTTCCGGCATCGGCTGCAGGCGGAACTCGGCGTGCGCGATCGTCTTCGTTACGTCCTCGCGGATGCTGTCCAGCATCCGCTGGAACAGCGCAAACGCCTCCTGTTTATACTCGTTGATCGGCGTCTTCTGTGCGTAGGCGCGCAGGTGGACAACTTGGCGCAGCGCATCCAGAGTCGCGAGATGCTCCTTCCAGTGATGATCCAGGTTCTGGAGCAGGATCGACTTCTCGATTGACGTCCACGTTGCGGGTTCGAGGTCTGCCGCCTTCCCTGCGATCAGCGCGTCGGCTTCGGCCTGCACCCGTTCCGTGACCAGTTCGGGGTCGATCGCATCTTCCTTCAGCCATTCGTCGATCGGCGGATGCACGTTCAGCACATCGGCGAGCCGGGCCTTCATGCCTTCGATATCCCATTGCTCCGGATAAGAGCCGACCGGGCATGCCTCGCCGACGATCGCGTTCACCGTCTCCGCGCGCATGTCCTCCACCACGTCGCCGACGGTCTCGGCGTCCATGATGTCGGCGCGCTGCTCGTAGATCACCTTGCGCTGATCGTTCATCACGTCGTCATATTCGACGACCTGCTTGCGAATGTCGTAGTTGCGCGCCTCGACCTTCTTCTGCGCGGTCTCGATCGCCTTCGTCAGCCACTTGCTGCCGATCGCCTCGCCATCTTCGATATTGTTGCGCATCATCTTCGCGAACAGCGTGTCCGGGCCAAAGATGCGCAGCAGATCGTCGTCAAGGCTGAGGTAGAAGCGGCTGAGGCCCGGATCGCCCTGCCGACCAGAACGACCGCGCAGCTGGTTGTCGATCCGCCGGCTTTCGTGCCGCTCGGTACCGAGCACGAACAGGCCGCCGGCTTCCAGCACGCGCTCCTTTTCGGCCGCGATTTCGGCCTTGATCTGCTCGATCGCCGCATCGCGCTCTGGGCCCTCCGGCATGCCGGCGAGCTCATCCTCAACACGGAACTCGAGATTGCCGCCCAGCTGAATGTCGGTGCCGCGGCCGGCCATGTTGGTGGCGATCGTCACCGCACCCAGGCGGCCCGCCTGCGCCACGATTCGTGCTTCCTGCTCATGGAAGCGCGCATTCAGCACTGAATGGTCGACGCCTTCCTGCCGCAGGAAGTCGCTCAGCATCTCGGACTTTTCGATCGATACGGTGCCAACCAGAACCGGCTGGCCCTTCTCCGCATGCTCACGGATCCGTTTCGCGATGGCGCGGAACTTGTCGTGCGTATCCTTGTAGAACTCGTCCTCCTCGTCGACACGACGGATCGGATTGTTCGTGGGGATCGTGACGACGTTCATCTTGTAGATGTCGTAGAACTCGGCCGCTTCGGTCGCGGCCGTACCGGTCATGCCGGCAAGCTTCGGATACATGCGGAAATAGTTTTGGAAGGTGATCGAGGCCATGGTCTGGTTCTCAGGCTCGATCTGCACGCCTTCCTTGGCTTCCACCGCCTGGTGCAGGCCGTCCGACCAGCGCCGGCCGTCCATCATTCGACCAGTGAACTCGTCGATGATGATGACCTTGCCGTCCTTGACAATGTAATCCGTGTCGCGCTTGAACATCACGTTGGCGCGCAACGACTGATTGAGGTGGTGCACCACCTGGGTGTTCTCGAAATCGTAGAGATTAGCGCCTTCCAGCAGCCCCGCGGCTTCCAGCAGCCGCTCGACCCGCTCCGTGCCCTCTTCGGTCAGGACGATCGTCTTCTGCTTCTCGTCCTTCTCATAGTCTTCCGACGTGATCTGCTTCACGACCGCATCGACCTTGATGTACAGGTCGCTCTTGTCGTCGGTGGGGCCGGAGATGATCAGCGGCGTACGCGCTTCGTCGATCAGCACCGAATCGACTTCGTCGACGATCGCCATCGCGAACGGGCGCTGCACCATCGACGAGCGCTCATACTTCATGTTGTCGCGCAAATAGTCGAAGCCGAACTCGTTGTTCGTGCCGTACGTGATGTCGGCGGCGTAGGCCTCGCGGCGCTGATCGTCGGTCAGATTCGGCACGATTACGCCGACGGTGAGCCCAAGGAAGCGGTAGACCCGACCCATCCACTCAGCGTCACGTGCGGCAAGATAATCGTTAACGGTGATGACGTGGACGCCGTCGCCCGGCAGCGCGTTCAGGTAGGTGGCGAGCGTTGCCACCAGCGTCTTGCCTTCACCCGTGCGCATCTCGGCAATTTCGCCGCGGTGGAGCACGATACCGCCAACCATCTGCACATCATAATGCCGCTGGCCGAGGACGCGCCGCGCAGCTTCGCGAACCGTCGCGAACGCTTCCGGCAACAGGCTATCGAGCTTCTCGCCGTTAGCCAGCCGTTCGCGGAACAACACGGTCTGATGCGAGAGCGTCGCGTCGTCCATCGCCTGCAGCGTCGGCTCAAACGACGCGATTTTGGCGAGAATCGGATTGAGCGAACGGACGTAGCGATCGTTGGACGAGCCGAAGAGCGACTTGGCGAGATTGCCGAACATGGGCTGGATTCCTGATAATCAGTGCGGCGCGGCAGCCCCTACGGGCGCGCGGAAGATGGTGGCGTGAAGGTCCGACGGTCGCGTCGGCGCAGACGCCTATTCCCGCCGCCGAGTGGCGAACAAGGGCTCGGCGGCGGCCAGGACGAAAGCTTGCGCATCTCCGGCTCGTGCGGTCCGGACCAGGCTCGGCAGCGCGGCTTGCGGTCGCTGGCTCAGTATAAGCGGCGCGCGTGCTTCCGCCGCGCAAGCAACAGATCCCTCAGCAACCGCCTGCGCCCGATCCTGGGACCGCACGCTCGCACCGACGCCGGACAGCGCCGAAAGCAGGGCGGAAAGGAGGAGCAAGAGATTCATTACGGCCCGGACATAGGGAGGCACGCCGGTGCGGCCAACCCAAAAGCGTCGCCAGGCGGGATCGACACCGTCACTTCGGCAACCGCCAAACGATCCGCCGCGTATTCTCCCGCTTCTCGGGAAGCGCGTCGAGATCCCAGCAACCGCGCGCCATCAACGCACGGCAGCCAGCCTGGTCCAGCGAATCATGTCCGCTCGATTGCGTTACGCGGCACGATTCAACGCGCCCGTTATCGCCCACGATCCAGCTGATCGTGGTTGTACCTTCATGTTCCTGAACGATTGCTTCAAAGGGATAATCATCGGCGGTGATCCACTGTGCAGCGGGAGAACATGCGCCGGCGCTCGCTGATTGATCGATCGCTGGCGCCGGCTCCGAGCGGCTTGGAGACCCGGTAGCGGCCGACCATTCAGCAGTTATCCGCTCCGCAAGGCTCACCGGAAGAATGATGATTGCCAAACCTAGCACAGCGCAAAGTGCGACGATGAAATAACCCTGCCGGTCCGACTGCGGGGTCATAGCGGATCAGGGCCGCAGAGCCGCGGCAACACAATCACCCAAACGACAGATGAAGCGCCCCTTCGCCGGGCAAACGTGCCGGCCGCCCGTCGATCGGTCAATCACGCTGTTCGTGACTTTTTTCGCGCGCGGCATCATGGCGGGACCATGTCACATGCCACGTCCCCTCTCGCCCTGCCCTTTCCGGAACTACCTGCCATCGCAGGTGCTACGCCGCGTGTCGCACGAGCGCGATACAAGACATGGGATCGTTGCGACCTCACGTTCGTGACGCTTGATCCCGGCACCGCCGTGGCCGGCGTCCTGACGCAGTCGAAATGCCCTTCACCCGAGGTGGAATGGTGCCGCAAGGCGCTGGTGCTTGGCGAGGCCCGGGCTCTGGTAGTGAACGCCGGCAACTCCAATGCTTTCACTGGCAACCGCGGCCGCGCGGCGGTCGAAGCGATCGCGGCCCGTGCAGCCGCGCACCTGAATTGCCAGCCTTCCGATGTGTTCATCGCCTCAACTGGCGTGATCGGGGTGCCGCTGCCGATCGAAAAAGCAGAGGCAGGCCTCGACTCGGCGTTCACCGCTGAACCCTCCGACTGGCGCCAAGTCGCCGAGGCAATCGGCACCACCGACACGTATCCAAAAGGCGCCGTCGCCAGCGCCATCATCGCCGGCCGTAAGGTGACACTGGTTGGCGTCATCAAGGGCTCCGGCATGATTGCGCCCGACATGGCGACCATGCTCGGTTTCATCTTCACCGATGCCGCGATCGCGGCCCCCTATCTCCAGGCCGCGCTCTCGGCAGCGAACGAACGCACCTTTTCGTGCATCACGGTCGACGGGGATACCTCGACCAGCGACACCGTGCTGGCCTTCGCGACCGGCGCGGCCGGCAATCCACAGCTGACGGATGACGAGGATCCGGGTGCTGACGCCTTTCGCGCAGCACTCAACGATCTGTGCCATCAACTCGCCCAGCTTGTCGTCCGAGACGGGGAAGGCGCTTCGAAGCTTATCGAAATCACCGTTGAGGGCGCTGAAAGTGACCGCTCGGCGCATCGGATCGCCATGTCGATCGCCAACTCGCCCTTGGTCAAAACCGCCATTGCCGGCGAGGACGCCAATTGGGGCCGCGTCGTGATGGCCGTCGGTAAAGCGGGCGAGCCGGCGGAGCGTGACCGGCTTTCGATCCGCTTCGGCGCGACCCAAGTGGCCCGCGATGGCCTCGCGGTCGAAGGCTACGACGAGGCGCCCGTCGCCGCTCATCTGAAGGGTCAGGAGGTGGAGATCGGCGTCGATCTGGGCTTGGGCGAGGGGCGCGCGACGGTGTGGACCTGTGACCTGACGCACGGGTACATCTCGATCAACGCAGACTACCGCAGCTGAGATGCTGACGATCTGGGGGCGCCTCAACTCGCACAATGTGAAGAAGGTCGCGTGGTTCGCGGCTGAACTCGGCATTCCACACATCCGCCACGATGTGGGCGGCGCCTTCGGTATGGACGAGGCCTATCTCGCCTTGAACCCGAACGGGCTTATCCCGACGATCGAAGATGATGGCTTCGTCCTGTGGGAGTCGAATGCGATCCTGCGTTATCTCGCCGCACGACATGGCGGCGAACGCTGGTGGCCCACCGACCCTGCTACCCGCGCCAAAACCGACCGATGGATGGACTGGCAAATCGACTATGCGGAGGCGCAGCGAGACACTTTCGTGAATCTGATACGCCGCACGCTGGATCAGCGTGATGCCGCTGCCATAACCCGCGCCGAAGAGCGTTGTGCGGCAAAGATGACGATCCTCGATCGACATCTGGCGCGCGAGCCATGGCTGTCCGGCGAACGCTTCGGCGTCGGCGATATACCCATGGGCGTTTACGCCCACACGTGGTTCACGCTCGAAATGTCGCGACCGGACCTGCCAAATGTGCAGGCATGGTACCAGCGGCTGAAATCGCGACCCGGGTTTGACCGGGTCACGATTCCACTGACCTAATTGGTCAGGCCGCCGTTTCCTGGAACACGATAATCAGGCCAGCTCGCCCTCTAGCCAAGCCTTGATACGATTCTTCGGTTCCGCACCAACCTTGGTAGCCGCCGGATTGCCGCCCTTGAACAGGATCATCGTCGGAATGCCGCGCACACCATAGCGGCCCGGCGCATCGGGATTCTCGTCGATATTGATCTTGGCGATCGTCACCTGCTCGCCAAGCTCTTCGGAAATCTCTTCCAGGCTCGGCCCGATCATCTTGCACGGGCCGCACCACTCCGCCCAGAAATCGACCAGCACCGGCTTGTCGGACTGGATGACGTCGGTGTGGAAGCTGTCGTCCGTGATCTTCTTGGTGGCCATCGTTTGAAACTCCTTCGTCCGCCAATCTAGGTGCGGGCACTGCGCGGCTCAACGGCCATCCGGCAAGCTTTGCTCCATCGTCGCGAAGCGCGGCTTTTGCGTCGCCAGTATCTCCGTCGGGATCGGCACCAACGTCGGCCCGGCGGTGTAGAGGAGGGCCGCCTCGACTGGCCGATCCGGGAATATCACCTCAAGCGCCGCCACATATGCCCCCATCTGTCGCAGGTGATAAGACGGCACGTCGGCAAGGCTCGTCGCCGGCTGGCGGCTCGTCTTGAAATCGACGATCTGTACCCGCTCATCCGTCACCAGCAGCCGATCCACCGTGCCCGCAACCACTTGGCCGCCAGCAACGATCGCGCTGATTGGTGCTTCGCCGAGTGAACCGGCACCGAACAATGCCGCAAATCGCGGATTTGAGAGGATGCCGCAGACTGTGTCGATCAGCGCGGATCGCTCCTCGCTGTCATGCACCTGGCCGACCGTGGCGAGCCACCGGTCAGCCGCTGCTGCGCGCTGGTCCGGCGCGACAGCTGGCAAGCGTTCGAACAGACTGTGGATCAATCGACCGCGTTCAGCGGCGGCGCGCATCGCGGGCGTCGGCGGAGGATCAGCCACCAGATCCTCGCCCATCGAGGATGGGGCGAGCGGCCGTGGCGGCCGTGCTTCGGGCGGTGCTTGCTTGCGAGCCCAATCAGGCAGCGTCCCTCTGCCGTCCACGAACGTAGGCCGTACCGGCGCCGCGGCGACAGCTTGAGGCGCCGGATCACCGCAAAACACGCGCTTGCCCTCATCTGCGACACCTAGTGCGTCCATCGCTCGCGCCGCGGCTCCATGCCAGCTCGCCTCGGGGACCCCGTTGCGATACCGCGGCCCGAGCGAGCCTGCGATGACCAGCCTCTCCTCGGCGCGCGTCGCGGCTACATAAAACAGCCGCCAATGCTCCTGCTTCTCGCGCGCGGTGACAGCCGCAACTACCTGTTCGATCGGGCCGGCGCGTTCGGCCGCGCGCGGTGCAAATACCGGGATCGGCTCGGTAAGCTCCTCCGGCGTCCACATCAGCGTACTGCTTCGCGTCGCGTCCGGATCGCTCGTCGCGTCCGCCAGGATCACCACCGGCGCCTGCAGGCCCTTGGCGCCATGGGCGGTCATCACGCGGACAGCCTGATGTGCTCCCTCCGGCTCACGTTTCACTTCCACGTCGCCGCGATCGAACCAGTCGAGGAAACGCTGGAGCGATGGGGTCGCCGTGGTTTCGAAGTCGAGCGCCGCGCTCAGCAGTTCCTCGATCGGATCGCGCGCTTCCTCGCCAAGCCGCGCCAGCAGCTTGCGTCGACCGTCGAGCGTGCCAGACAACAACTCTTCCAGGAACCGGTATGGCGTCGTGAAATCCGCCCGTGCCAGCATCGCATCGAGTGGCACCAGCAGATCGCGATGCGCGTCCGACAGATGCCGCCACAGGCTGCCCTTACGCGGCACTCCCCGCGCCAGAAGCTCTTCCTGCGTCCAGCCGATCAGCGGCGAGACGAGCAGGTTCGCAAGGCTCAAGTCGTCGTCCGGCTGCAGCACGAATCGGATCGCCGCGAGCATATCCTGCACCGCCAGCGGCGCATTCAGCCGCAAGCGGTCGATGCCGGCGACCGGCACGCCCTCGGCATAGAGCCGGGCAACCAGCAGCTGCGCGATCTCGCCGCGCCGCTTCACCAGGATCATGATGTCCTCTGGCCGGATCGGGCGTCCCTTGCTCTCCAGCATGACGCCATCGTCGAGCCATTGCTTCACTTGCTTGGCGATCCGCCCGGCATTGCGACGCACCGCGTCGTCCAGCCACTCCTCCGGTCCGTCGTCTTCTGCCTCGCCCGAGACAATCGGCGGCCACAGCTCGACGAAGCCCGGACCGGGAACTTCGCTGGCATGTGCCGGCGTCTCGCCCTCGAGCCCCAGCGCGTCGGGGCGCAATGCCTCGATCGCCGCATCCACAAACTGCAAGACAGGCCGCGTGGATCGAAACGAGGACACCAGCGACAGTTGCTCGAAAGGCAGTCCGCGCTCATCGTCGGGCATTCGCTCGTCGCCGCGCACTTCTTCGGCCTTCCGGGCGAAGAACTGTTCCGCAGCCCGGAAATTGACCGGGTCGGTCCCCTGGAAACCAAAAATTGCCTGCTTGTGATCACCGACCGTGAACAGCGTTCGCACTGAGGGCGCGTAAACGCCGCGACCGACGAAATATTCGTCCACCAGTGCACGAACGATCCGCCACTGGGCGACGTTGGTATCCTGCGCCTCGTCGATCAGCACATGCTCGGTCGTCTGATCGAGCTTGAAACGGACCCACTCACCGATCCCCGGGGTCTCGAGCAGATTTACCGTCGCAGCGATCAGATCATCGAAGTCGACCACCCCGCCGCGCCGCTTCGCCTCATGATAGGCGCGGGCATATTCCCGCCCTACAGTCAGCCCCTCGGCCAGCAGATCAGCATATGCCGCCCGCTCGCGCAGGCTAAGCAGTTCCGCGCAATGGTCGCCCAGCGCCGCCGCGATCTCCTCATAATCGGGATCTGCTGCGACCAGTTTCGCGGATGCCTTGCGCGCTTCGCCCTTGCCGGTGTGAAACACGCTCCTGAGCCCGGACAGGCCAGCCACCTGCTCTTCTATTCCCATCGCGAGCCAGCTGGTGATCGCGTCGGCGTGTTTGCTCCCTGTCGCCGTTCCCCAGCTGCGGTTTGCCGCCACGATTCGCTCGAGCATCGCGCAGTCGATCGATTGGCAACCCTCTGCGATCACCGCCTCGATGTCGCCGGGTGGCAGCCCCAGCGCGCGACGCAGCCACGGTTGGATGCCGCTCGGCAAGGCATCCAGTGCACGCCCCGCACGGGCACAGTCATTGAGGAAGCGCTCCGCGCCCTGTTCGCCCAGCCGCACGCTGAGCCGCCCGATCGCGTTCGTTGGTCCGTCGCGCCCTTCGCGTTCAGCCGACACCAGCATGTCCGCGAGGGTGCTGCGCGCCAGCACCGCTTCCTCGCGCGCTTCGATCGGGCGAAATCCCGGGATCAGGTCCGCCTCGGCAGGGAAAGCGGCCAGGAGCCCTTGGCAGAAGCCGTGGATCGTCTGGATACGGAGGCCGCCGCCCGGAGCATCCAGAACCTTCGCGAACAGCGTGCGCGCGCGATCCTGCTGCACCGGATCGGCGGGCTCACCGAGCGCCTGGAGGTCAGCAAACAGCGCCGATGGCTTCATTCGCACCCAGGCCGCAAGCCGCTGGCTCACGCGCGCGGCCATCTCTGCAGCGCCGGCCTTGGTGAAGGTCAGGCAGAGGATCGCTGCTGGATCCACGCCGCGCAACAGCAGGCGAAAGACGCGCGCCGACAGAACCTGCGTCTTGCCAGTCCCCGCCGACGCGGAAAGCCACACGTGCGCGTCCGGCGCGCTGGCGCGCCGCTGTTCGCCGCGCAGCGGGGGTAGCGGCCGAAGTGTGCTCGTCATGCGCGAGCCTCCCTCACGGTCACCTCAGCTCTCACGGCCATACCATTCGTCTCGGCGCATCAGCTGGTCGTACTCCGCATAGGGCGCGAATTCCGGGTGCAGCTTGGCAGTGAATCCCTCGTTCCCCGTCAGCCATTTGGCTGCCGCCTCGGCGAACACCCGCCGCGCTTCGTTCACGAAGTCGGCAGTCGGAATACGGTCGTTCTTCCCCGCTGGATCGACCGGTGTGGAGATGCTGCCGAACGCCTCGCGGTATTTCGCCAGCGACCAATATTCGAACGCGCCGGCAGTACCGGAAATGCCGGCGAAGCCCCCCGCCTCGGCAATCGCACCCAGAAGCCCCAGCTGCATCGCAAACCCGGCCCGAACGGCGGCCGCTGACGGCGCCTTTCCCGTCTTGTAATCGATGATCCCCAGTGTGCCATCCGGCATACGGTCGATCCGATCAAACCGGCCGCTGAGCGTGACGCCGGCAATCTCCGCCGCCCCTTTCCCTTCTGCGGCCAGCACCTCGCGCCCTTCTGCGACTTCGGCGGCCATGCGCTCGGCGATCCACTCCACCGCGGCAAGCAGCCTTGGCTGCCACAACGCACGCAGCAACGGATGCGTGGTCGGATCGCGGAGCATCGCCAACGCGCGCGGTTGAAGCTTTTCCACCGCACAGCGATCCTGCCGCGCCCATTCCTCAAGGATGCGGTGCACCTCGGTGCCGCGCCACGCGGCGCTCGGGTCCGCATCCACAGGATCAAGCGCACGCAGCCGCAGGATCTGCTGTGCATAAAAAGCAAACGGGTCCGCCTTCAGACGATCGACTTGTGTGACCGAGATTTCGCGTGGCCGCAGCGCGGCCGATGGCTTGGGCGCGGGCTTGCGCGCCGGCAGCGGCGTTCCGCCATCGTCGAGCAAGCGGACCCACTGGATCAGCTCATCGTCACGCGCCCGGTCGAACTCATCGCCCGCCATCGCCGCCAGACGCAGCCAAAGTCGCGAGGGGATCGCCGGTGATCGGGCATCACGGCGCGAGCGGGTTATGAGCACCTCCGGCGCGCCGAGCCCCTGGCCGAAATCATGGGCGGCGACGCCGATCGCGCGCTCCAACCCCGGCAGACCAAGCGCGCTGCGGATCCGCGGCGCCAGCCATGGGTCCGGCGCCGGGCTCGCCGGCCATGTCCCTTCGTTCAGGCCGCCCAGGATCATCAAGTCCGCCGATTGCAGCCGGGCTTCGATCAGGCCGTAGATCGCCAGGCGAGGATGGCCGCCCTGCGGCGGCCGCACCGCCACCTCGTCCATCAACAGACGAAGCATCGGCGCCAAATCCTTCGGCGCAACGTTCTCCGGACCAGCCGGTGCCTCCGCTTCCAGGTCACTCAGCAGGTCCGCAGCGGCGCGTCCAGCCGGCCCGCGCCACGCATCCTCACCGGCCAGTGCGCCGGCAGCCTCGCGCAGCGCCGCCACCAGGTCACGCAGCGGCCTATTGGGATCGCCAAAAACAGCTGCCAGCGGATCGAGCAGATCGCGCATCTGGCGCCACCAGCTTCCCGCCTTCTCGCCCAGCTTCTCTTCGATGCCATCGAGCCCCGGGGCCGGTCGCGGCCCGCGCAATTCACGGTCCAGACGGCGCACTGCTTCCAGCCAGCGCGCCCGCTCGTCGCCAGCGCGCACCAACGGGTGCTTCAACAGCGTAAGCAGCGGAAGTGGTGCAAACCCTTCAGTAGTCGCTTCAACGATCGCGGTCAGGAGGGTTCCGGGCGGCGTGATCGACAGCGGCCGTCCGGCCGTATCGTCCACCTCAATGCCCCAGCGGGCGCAATGCGCAGACACTCGACGCGCAAGCGCTCGATCAGGGGTGACGAGCGCGGCGGTTCGATCCGGAACCTCCAGCGCCTGCCGGAAGGCGAGAGCAATCGCCTGCGCTTCCTCTGCCGGCGTCGCCAACTCTGCGACGCGAACGCCAGCGAGTTGTCGCTGCTGCGGGCGCAGCTCGGTCCAGCGCGCAGTGAATTGGGCGGGGGCAAGCGCCGTCGCGATCGCACGCCCACGCGCGGCCGAAGCATCGTGATCGCTGCCATCAGGCCAGGAGCGCACATCATCGCGCGTGGCCCTCATGCGGATCAACAGCTGCTTCAAGTGGAACTGCGGATGCACCTCAATTGAACGGGGAACTCGCCCCGTAACCGGATCGGCCGGATGCGGCCCTAGCGCGTCCCATTCCTCGTCCGGCATCGCGCGATCAACGCCTGCAAGAACCACCAGGCCACGTGGCAGCGCAGCGACGCGCGCGAGCATCGCTGCTACGGATGGCGCTGCGTCGGTGATGCCAGCGGCGCAGACGAAGCCCGCTGGCGGTGAGTGCGCCCAGCGGTCGGCCACGCGTCGCAGCAGGATCGCCCGCCGCGCCGCCGAATCGATCAGACCTAGCCGCGCCAGCTCGCCCGGCCAGCGTGCGTTCACCGCGCTGAACAACGCCAGTGCTGCGCGCCAATGCTCGGTCAGTTCGCCAAGGTCGAGCTCGGACAGCCGCGCCGGGTCGACATCCTCGACGATCAACTGATCGAGCGTCCGCGCGAGTTCCCCGGCCAGGCGGACCGCCTCGGCAGCCTCCAGCGAAGGCTTCGCCTCCTGCACCAGCCGCGCCAGGATCATGCGCCGGGCAAGCGGCGCTATCGCAGGCGGCGGCGGATCGGACGCATCCACCGGATCAAGCGCGGCCCCGATCGCCTCGCCCAGGTCGTCCGCGCCGATCGCGACCAGTCGTGGCAGCACCAGCGCCCCGCCGCGCGCCCGAACAAAGGCGTTGGTCACGGCAAGCTTCGCGCGGTTGTTCGGCAGCAGCACGAGCCCCCGCGCAAGTCCCAGCGGCCCGTCGCCAAACCGGCGGATCAGCCCGGCGACGAGCGCGTCGGCGAACGCGCGGTGCGCCGGGATGGTGTAGAGCCGCGGACCGCGCGGCTCAGACATGGCTGCGGAGTGCCTCCGCGCGCTTCACCGCCGCCGGCGTTCCCACGTCTACCCACAAGCCTTCGTGCACCACGCCATAAGCTCGGCCGGCCGCAATCGCGCGCTCCCAGAACACCATGGTCGAGAACGGCCCCTCGGGCGCATCCACCAGGATCTTGGGGTTGAGGATCTGGACGCCGATATAGACGAACGGCGCCACGCGCCCCGGCTTGCGACGGCTGGTGATCCGGCCGTCTGCGTCGAGATGAAAATCCCCCTGCCCGCCGTGGCAATGCGCGCGTGCCAACGGCAGCAGCAGCAGCAGCGCGTCCATCTTCTCCGGGTCCCAACGCGCCGCCAGCAGCGACAGCGCGTCCACCGGGCCGTCCAGCCAGTAATTGTCGCTGTTAACGACGAAGATCGGTTCGTCGCCAAGCAGCGGCTTGGCCTTCATCAGCCCACCGCCGGTCTCCAGCAATTCGCCCCGCTCGTCCGACACGGCGATGTCGATCCCGTGGATCGAGCCGAGATGGCCCTCCAGCGTATCGGCCAGATAATGAACGTTGACGACCGCGCGCTTCACGCCGGCCGCACGCAGATGATCGAATGTATGATCGAGCAGCGATTTGCCCGCCACAGGTATCAACGGCTTCGGCCGCGTCGCGGTGAGCGGGCGCATCCGCTTCCCCAGCCCGGCTGCCATCACCATCGCAGTGGTCGGCATCTTACCCGGCAATGCCGGGCGGATCGAACGCGGCGCGCTCATCGTTCGGCCAGCACCAGCGGGTCACCGCGGAGTTCCGGCGGGATGTTCGCGTCGAACCATGCCGCAACCGGGCCGAGCACAGGGAAGCTCAAGTCACGCTCCAAATAGGCCCAGACACGCGGGCAAAGGGCTGGATAACGCGGCTTGCCGTCGCGCTGCCACAGCCGGGTAAAGATGCCGATGATCTTGGCGTTCCGCTGCGCGCCAAGCACATGATAGGCGTTCATGAACGCTTCTCCATCACCGGTTGCAGCGCGGTACCGCGTAATCATCGCGTCCTCGATTGAGGGATCGACGTCACGCCGTGCATCCTGAAGCAGCGATACGAGATCATAGGCTGCGTGACCGGCGAGCGCATCCTGGAAATCGAGCAAGCCAAGCGAGCGCTGCTGGCCCACCAGCATTAGATTTTCGGCATGATAGTCACGCAACACGGTGACGGCGCGATCATACTCCGCGTGGCCGAGCACCTTGTCCCACGCGGCGGTATAGCCGGCTACATCCACCTCAAGCCCGATGGCCGGGCAATACCATTCTACCAGCAGTGCCGCCTCACGCTGCAACTCCGCGCGGTCATAGGGTCGCCAATCGCCCGCTGGATGCGCGCGCAAAGCGACCAACACATCGACAGCCTCGGCGTAGAGACTCACGGCTGCGTCAGGATCTTCGTCGATCGCCTCGCGCATCCGCGAATCGCCGAAATCCTCGATCAGCACCAATCCTTGGCGCTCGTCATAGGCGTTGATCTTGGGTGCCGCGAAACCACGGTCGGTCAGCCAGCGCGCGACTGCGAGGAACGGCCGCGGATCTTCGTGCGGCGGCGGCGCGTCCATCAGGATCGCGCTGCGTCCCGCATCGACAACACGGAAGTAACGACGGAAGGAAGCGTCCCCGGCAAGCGGAAGGATTTCAGCTTCGCCCCATCCGCACGCCCTCAGAAAATCACGCGCGCCGGCGGGCGGAGTCATGTCAACGGCCATCGCCGCTCCCATGCCGCCGGCGCGTCCCAAGTCAAGCGCCGCGCGCCATCCGGTTCGATCGCCAGCGTCAGTCGAAGTGCGTCAGGCCAGGCTTCCGACCCCGCACGGTCCGGCCACTCCACCAGCAGCGCCGAGTCATACAATGCCTCGTCCAGGCCCAGTTCTTCCAGTTCATCCGCGTCATCGATCCGGTAGAGATCTACATGAACGACCGGCAGGGCCACCTCCGGCGGCGCGTAGGGCTGAACGATGGCGAAGCTCGGGCTTGGCGCCTCGCCGATCAGCCCCAATGCCGCCAACAAGCCGCGCGCAATGCTGGTCTTGCCGGCACCAAGCGGCCCCTCAAGGGTGATGACGTCGCCCGCGCGCAGCACGGCAGCGAGCTTCGCGCCCACTGCCTCGGTTTGCGCAAGATCCGCAAGCCGCATGCTCCCCTTCATCGCCGCGGCAGCTCAACGGTTATCAACGAACCGACCCCAAGCTCGCTCACAAGCGAGATCGTCCCGCCGTGCGCCTCCACGAACTGGCGGGCAAGCGGCAGGCCAAGGTCAATCGGTCGATCGCCGCGCCCGGTGGGTGATGCCTGCGCAAACCGATCGAAGGCGCGCGCGGCGGCCTCCTCGTCCATCCCGGCGCCGTCATCTGACACGACGATGCGGGCGCGCTCTTCGTCTCCCTCGGCATGAAGCAGGACCCTGCCGCCCTCGTCGGTGGCGCTCAGCGCATGCCGCATCAGATGCTTCACCACCTCGCCAAGACGTTTCGCATCACCGATCACTCGCCCGACGCTCGGCGATACCTCCACTACCATCTCGATCGCCCGCTCGCCCGCCAGCGGCTTCATCTGGTCGGCTGCGGTGCGAGCAACATCCGCAAGATCAATGTCATCGCGCTGCATCGGCGCTTCCGATTCGCTCTGCGTCAGATCCAGAACGTCGTCGATCAGCACGCCCAGCCGGCTCACCGAATCGAGGATTGCGGCAACATAGGAATCCGCCTGCTTGGTCAGCTTGCCGGCGTAGCCAGCCTGCAGCATCTCCGCGAAGCCGCTGATCGAAGTAAGCGGCGTGCGCAGTTCGTAGCTCATGTTGGCGACGAATGCGGTCTTCACCTTGTCCGCCGCTTCCAGTGCTTCGGCGCGATCACGCAGCGCCTGCTCCGCGCGGCGGCTGTCGGTGATGTCCAGCATCGTGAACAGCGCATTTCCGTCCGGCAGCGGCACCGCGGCGAACTCGAAATGCCGCCCATCGGCCAGTGCCACGCGACCGCCCCGCTGCTGACGATCCGTCGTGGCTGAGCGGACCAGATCGGTCATCAGCTTCGCGCGTTCCGGCTTGCGCAGCTTGAGGGCAATCTTCTCCGCCACGACGTCGACGCGGGGGTGGGCGCTCAGCAGCTCCTCCTCCAGCTCCCACAAGGCGCGAAAGCGGTTGTTCCACAGCTGCAGACGGCCATCCGCGGCGAACACACCCAGCGCCTCGAACAAATTGTCGAAGGTCGCTGTGCGGACGCGAAGCAACGTGTCGCGCGCGGAGGCGAGTTGCACCTGCTCCGTACGATCCTCGAAAATCAGCAGCAGGCCGCCGTCGGGCAGCAGCTGGGGCACCACGCGGATGTGGACGCCGCCCGGCAAATGCCATGTCTCCTCGGTCGACAAGTCGGTGCGCACGAACCATTCGCGTCGCTCCTCCTTCCAGCCGGGGAAATCGCGAACTTCGGGCAGGCGGTTCGCCTCGCGCATTCTCTCCAGCACGCGGTCAAACTCGGGCTGGTCTGACAGCCATTCGCTGCGCATCGCGAACATGCGGCGGAACGGCTGGTTGCAGAACACCAGCGCACGATCACTGCCGAACTGCGCGACCCCTGCGGAAAGCCGGTCGAGCATCGCGCGCTGCGCCTCGGCGAAGCGTTGCTCGCGCGCCTGCGCTTCCTCCAGCTCCTCGACGTCGATCGCAAAGCCCGCAACGCCGCCCCCGATCAGCGGCACGTCGTGCAACTGCATCGCCCGCCGTGCGCCGCCGATCGTCGCCGGGAGCACGCGCATCTCCGGCCGCCCCGAATCGCGCGCCGCCGTTGCCCCGGCAAGCGGACCGCCCTGTCCGGAGCCTTCGATCAGTTCCAGCCCGCGCGCCACCACGTCGGCGGCGTCGCTGCCTTCAACCGCGCGAACGTAGGCGGTGTTCACCATCGCCAGGCGCAGGTCAGGTCCGCGATACCACATGGGCAATGGCGCGGCTTCGATCAGGCCGGTCAGCGCATCGAACGCCGCCCGAACGCGCTCTTCCTCGGCGGCGAGCCGCTCGACCTGAGCCTGCGCTTCGCTTGCGTCATGGACCCATAGAATCAGGTCGCCGCTGCTCTTCCCCCCTGCCGCTCGCTCGCCTCGCAAGGTCAGGATCCGCTTGGCGTCCCGGGGCCGCACCTGCCGCTTGAACGGCCGCCCGGACCGCTGCGATGTCGCGATATCGGCAATCAGGCCACGCGCGTCGGCCGGCTCAAGCCCGCCCGTCACACCGGTAAAACCGTCCACCTCAGTGATCGGTTGTGCGTAGCCCAACAGGTCCGCGACCCTGGGCGGCATCTCGACCCGGCCGTTGCCGCGCACCCGCACCGCCTGCATCGGTGCCGCGGCGAGCAGCGCCTCGAGTTCGCGGCGCGCAATGCTTTCGCGTCCTGCCACGGCCTGCGCGCGCAGACCGTGGTACAAGGCCGCTCCGGCTGCTGCGATCAGCAACAGCAACACCGCCCCGACAGCGATCAGCACAGGCGTGGTCAAAGGAGCGGCGATCCAGTCATCGTCATTTCGGGTTCTACGCTGCCCCGGCCGGCGATGAACAGCCCCCGATCACATCTCGCCGCGCGCGCGCCGGATGGCGTACCATTTGCGCACGTTGGCATTGTGCTGGTCCAGTGTATCCGCGAACACGTGCCCGCCTGTTCCATCAGCGACGAAATAGAGCGCCGAGCTGGTTTCAGGATTAAGCACGGCGTCGATCGAGGCACGGCCGGGGTTCGCGATCGGCCCAACTGGAAGGCCGGCGCTGGCATAGGTGTTATAGCCGTTCTTCGCTTGAAGCTCGGAACGAAGGATGCGCCGTCCCAGCGGTCTTCCCTTGGTGATCGGGTAGATGACGGTCGGATCCGCCTGCAGCGGCATGCCCCGCTTCAGCCGGTTGGTGTAGACCGCGGCGACCATCCGCCGCTCCGATGGCTTGCCGGTTTCCTTCTCGACGATCGAGGCAAGGATCACCGCCTCCCGTGGCGTCGCCACAGCGATGCCGGGCTTCCGTTTCTTCCACGCGGCGGCGAGATAGTCGTTCATCGCCCTCTGCATCCGCGCCACCACCGCGGCCCGGGTATCGCCAAGCTGATAGGCATAGCTGTCCGGCAGCACTGATCCCTCCGCGGGAACCGGCACCTCCCCGGTAAGCCCTTCGGCGCCCATCAGCGCCTCGTGCACCAGGATCGAAGGATAACCTTCCGGCACCGGCACGAGCCGCTGGCGAACCTTGCCCGCTTCCAACAGGCCCAGAATGTCAGACGCACTGGCTCCCGCCGGAATCGCATACTCACCGGCCTTGATCGGCTTGCCCGTGCCGAACACACGAGCATAGCCGCGGAAGCGCCACGCCGATCGGATCGCACCCTGCTTTTCAAGCTCGGCGGCTGCGCGCGCGAGGCTTGCGCCTTCGGGCACCACCACTGCCAGCGGCTTGCTTGCGGGCCCGGCGCCAGACCAGTCGCGCGCGACCCAGAATATGCTGGCGATCAGCGCCAACCCGATGAACAGTCCGAAACAACCGGCCTTGCGCATTCCCGTACCTTGGCAAGGGCCGGGATCCAGGTTCGGGCCGGCCGCTACTGGACCCCGGCGTAATGCCGGCGCCGGATAAAGATCAGATCGCCTTCATCACCAGCGATGCATTCGTGCCGCCAAACCCGAAGCTGTTGTTCAGCACAGCGCGCACCTGCCGCTTCTTGGCGACATGAGGCACCAGGTCGACGCCGATGCAATTCTCGCTCGGATTGTCGAGGTTGAGCGTCGGCGGCACGATCTGGTCACGCAGCGCCAGGATGCAGAAGATGCTCTCCACCGCGCCCGCGCCGCCGAGCAAATGGCCGATCGCGGACTTTGTCGAGGACATCGAAAGATCCCCGATCGCATCACCGAACAGCCGCCGCACCGCGCCAAGCTCCAGCTCGTCGCCAAGCGGCGTCGAAGTGCCGTGAGCGTTGATGTAGTCGATGTCGGTCAGCGCCAGCCCGGACTTGCGCAGTGCCATCTCCATCGACCGATAGGCGCCCGAGCCCTCGGGATGCGGCGCCGTCACGTGATAAGCGTCCCCCGAGAGACCATAGCCGATGACTTCGGCGTAGATCTTCGCGCCGCGGGCCTTGGCGCGCTCATATTCCTCGAGCACCACGACGCCCGCGCCTTCGCCCATGACAAAGCCGTCACGATCCTTGTCGTACGGGCGGCTCGCCTTTTCCGGCGCATCATTGAAGTTGGTGCTGAGTGCGCGGGCCTGGGCGAAGCCGGCGATGCCGAGCGGGCAGATCGCGCCCTCGGCGCCGCCGGCGAGCATCACGTCCGCATCGTCCATCGCGATCATGCGCGCCGCATCACCGATCGAATGAGCACCGGTCGAGCAGGCAGTTACCACCGCGTGGTTCGGGCCCATCAGGCCGTATTTGATGCTGACCTGCCCGGAGATCAGGTTGATCAGGCGCCCGTGCACGAAGTGCGGACTGACACGTCCCGGGCCCTTCTGGTGGAGGACAATCGACTCGCTCTCGATGCCCGGAAGGCCGCCAATGCCGGCGCCGATCGAGCAGCCCGCGCGGAACCGCTCTTCCTCGCTCATGTCGGTCAGGCCCGCGTCCTCGAGCGCCTGGCCGGCAGCGTCGATGCCATAGACGATAAACGGATCCACCTGGCGCTGGATCTTGTGGTCCACGCGCTTGCCGGGATCGAAGCCATATTCATGGTCGGCCGGCTTCACCTCGCAGGCGATACGGCATTTCTGATCGGAGGCGTCGAACCGCGTGATCGGCCCGGCGCCCGACTTGGCAGCGATGATATTGGCCCAGGCAGTCTCAACGTCGGCGCCCAGCGGGGTGACGAGGCCAAGACCGGTAACGACGACGCGGCGCATTGCGCTACTCCATGAACATCTAGGAAAAACAAGCAATCACCGAAACGAAACGGCTCCCCGCCCTCTAGCCCGGGACGGGGAGCCGTTCAAATCCGGTCCGGAGCGCCACTCACGGCTGTCGCCGTCGAACGCTCCCGGTCAATCAGCCCTTGTGCTCGTCGATGTACGTGATCGCGTCGCGCACGGTGCTGATCTTCTCTGCGGCATCGTCAGGGATCTCGACGCCGAATTCCTCTTCGAACGCCATCACCAGCTCGACGATGTCGAGGCTGTCCGCGCCCAGATCGTCGATGAAGCTGGCATCTTCGGTCACCTTGTCGGCTTCGACGCCGAGATGCTCGACGACGATCTTCTTCACGCGGTCGGCGGTCTCGCTCATAATCATTCCCTCTTTCGATCGGGGGGTTGGTATTTCCTGAACGCAGGTAGAACGCGGTTCGGTTCGTGACAACCCCGGTGTGTTGTCCCGCTGACGCAGGCTTAGACCATTGCCATGCCGCCGTTTACGTGCAGCGTCTGGCCCGTAACATAGCCCGCTTCCCGCGATGCGAGATACGCTACCGCAGCCGCGATGTCTTCGCCAGTGCCAAGATCGCCGGCCGGGATCTTCGTCAGAAGCGCTGCCTTCTGCGCCTCCGGCAACACGTCCGTCATGGCGGACCGGATGAAGCCAGGTGCCACGCAATTGACGGTGATATTGCGGCTCGCCAGTTCCTGGGCCAGCGCCTTGGACATGCCGACCAGGCCAGCCTTGGACGCGGCGTAATTCGCCTGGCCGGGGTTGCCGGTCTGCCCCACGACGGACGTGATCGAGACGACGCGGCCGAACCGCTGCTTCATCATCGGCTTGGCAGCGGCACGGATCAGCCGGAACGCCGCTTCCAGGTTGACGCGGATCACGTCGGACCATTCATCGTCCTTCATCCGCATCGCCAGGTTGTCGCGCGTGATGCCGGCATTGTTGACCAGGATATCCAGCCGCCCGCCCAACGCGTTGACAGCGGCCGGCACCAGCGCATCGACCGATGCCGAATCCGAGAGATTTGCCGGCACCGCCACGTGTTCGCCGCCCAGTTCATCGCGGAAAGCTGCCAGCTTCGCCTCGTTCGATCCCGATACGGCGATGCGTGCGCCCTGCGCGGCAAGCCCCTTCGCGATGGCGGAGCCGATCCCGCCGGAAGCGCCGGTCACCAGCGCCGTCATGCCTGTGAGGTCGAACATTCTAAATCTCCGTGGATCGTAAGCGTCTGAGGCGACTGTGGCTTGTTGGTCGCCTATAGCGGGCGAGAAGCCAAGCGCGCACGTGTTACCGATGCTTGGGCGCGCGTTCAGATGGAAAGCGAGACCGCCGACGGCGCCCGCTCATCACTGAATTACAGCGCCTTCAACAATGCCTCGATATCTTCCATCGAGATCACGCTGATCGCTTCCGCGTCAGGAGAGATCCGCTTCACCATCGGCCCCAGAACCTTGCCGCCGAACTCGACATAATGGGTGACGCCCGCCTCGGTCATCGCCAGTACCGATTCGCGCCAGCGCACCATCCCGGTCACCTGCTCCACCAGCAGCCGGCGGATGGTCGCCGGGTCGCTCGCCGGCGCCGCTATCACGTTGGCGTAGACCGGCACCAGCGGCGCATCGATCCGCGCGTCTTCCAGAGCCTTTGCCATCGCGTCGGCCGCAGGCTGCATCAGCGGGCAGTGGAATGGCGCGGACACCGGCAGCTTGATGCCGCGCTTGGCACCATGGTCCTTGGCAATGGCGATCGCACGGTCGATCGCGGCCGCGGCACCCGAGATCACCACTTGCGTCGGATCATTGTCGTTGGCGACGGTGCACACCTCGCCCTCGGCAGCGGCGGCGGCGATCGCTTCGGCCTTGGCGAGATCGGCGCCAAGCAGCGCTGCCATCGCGCCTTCCCCTACCGGCACCGCCGCTTGCATCGCCTGGCCACGCAGCTTCAACAGCCGCGCCGTCGTCGACAGGTCGATCGCGCCCGCCGCACACAAGGCACTATATTCGCCCAGGCTGTGCCCAGCGACGAAGTCGGCCTTGTCCGCCAGCCGGACCCCGCCTTCCTTTTCCAGCACACGGAGGGTCGCGACCGCATTGGCCATGATCGCAGGCTGCGCGTTCTCCGTCAGCGTCAGTTCCTCGGAGGGCCCCTCCGCCATCAAACGAAACAGGTTCTGGCCCAGGGCGTCATCGACCTCCTGAAACACCTCGCGCGCCACGGGGCTTGCGGCAGCAAGCGCCTGCCCCATGCCGACGGCCTGGCTCCCCTGCCCCGGAAAGATGAACGCACGCATCGGTGTCTCCCAAATCGAAGAGGCGCGCGGTAATTGGCCAAGGGCCGACCGGTCAAGCTGCCGCTCAGCGCGGCGGTGTGCGGACCAGCACCATTGCCGGGCTCGGGCTGAACATCCGCCGTTCAATCGGTGACGGCACGAGCGGCTCGAGCCCCGCGCCGCGAAGGATGCCGCCCAGCCGAGTCGGCGGCGAAGGATAGCGCGCAATAATCTCGCCGGCTGGCGCTGCGTCTGCCGGCGCAAGGACGAGCGCACTTCCACGTGCAGGCAGCGGCGCGATGTTGCTCCGTCCGGCAAGCGCCATCGGCAGTTCGGCGCGCCTCACGTCGCTCGCTTCGGCTCGGATGACCTCCGCGGGATGCGCCTCCGCAGCCAGCACAAGCGCCTCCATCGACCAATGCGGATGGGCATTGCCCACGCTCATCAGCAACAGATTGGTGCCGACCGTCACCGCCAGCAGCGCCGTGCGCACCCGCCAGTCCAGCCGACCCAGCCACACCGCCAGCACAATCACTGCGGTAAGCGCGGCCAGCATGAAGTAACGCGGGTTCAGCACCAGTTTCGTGTACAGCACCGAAACGAGCAAGAAGCTCGCCGCAGCCATGCTGGCCAGCAGGATCATCGGCGTTCGGCGTTCGACGGGGACCATCCGCCAGGCCCCTGCAGCCACCGCAAAGCCCGCAAGCCAGAACAGTAAGCCGAAGTCATCGTTGATCAGCAACACCAGCAGTGGGTCGATCGGCGCCCACAACAGGAAGTTGCCTTCGCGATTGGCAGCCCGGTCGATATGCTCGTCGTGATTGAACGCGATAGTGTAGCGGCGAAGTGGATCGCCGGTCAGCACATATTGGAACAAGGCTTCGCCAAGCAGCACCGCCGCCGCGCCAATTCCGCACGCGATCAACACGCGCCTCGGCACCGGCCGCCCAATCATGAACAGCGGTCCGACCGCCGCCAACGCCAGTACACTCGTCTCGCGGCAGAGGATCGCAACGCCAAACAGCGCTCCGCCTGCTCCGGCGCGGATCCACCCCGCGCGATCGTCGGTCGCACGGCCGACGACGAGAGCGCCCGCCACCAGTGCCGCCGCCTCGGTCAAATCAACGCTCACCGTCGTCGCGTGGCTCACCACCACCGGAAGCGTCGCCGTGATCAGAGCAGCGATCCACCCCGATCGCGCGCCGGCGATGCTGGCCGCAAACCAGCCGATCACTGCGACGAGCACGACATAGAACAGCACTGCCGTTACGCCGAAGGCGACGTAATTCTGTCCCACGACCGCCAGAACCCCGGCAAACGTCAGCGTCAGCGGAAAGCGAGTCGACCAATGGTCGCTTCCCGCGAACGGCGGGTCGATCAACCATCGCACCGCGCCGGCGTGATAAAGCGAATCATCAGATGCCATGAAGCCGACCCAACCCAGGTACAGCGCGGCGATCATCACGGACCCGACGATCGCCAGCCACCCGGCCTCGGGCAGCCTCGTCCCCGCAGCGCGCACGCTGCCGGTCCTCGTCGGTGACAGGCTGGTCTGGTCGATCGTCGTCATCGTGCCCGCAAATAAAGGTCAGGCGTGTAGAAACTATTGCCTTTGCTGAACCAACGTTCAGCCTTCCCGCCTCCTTGCGACAATTCGCGACGAAATGACGGCTTCTGCGGCACGCCGCGGATACATCCAGCGCCCAGATAGGTTTCCGACGCCGCGGTTAAGGCGCCGCTAGTACAGAGTGAAAAGGAGACGTCAGATGTTCAAGAAGCTGATCAAGGCGACTGTCGCAGCCTCGCTGGTTGCCACCCCGATGATCGCCGCGAACGCGCAGGCGCAGACGCGGCATCAGGAGCGGCAGATCACGACGGTGAAGCATCGCCCGAACGGCACGGTAGTCCAGAAGACCACGGTTGTCCGCAATCAGCCCAATTATCGCTCGTGGCGGAAGGGTGATCGTTTCGAGCGGCGCTACGCCCGCAACTACCGCGTCGTTGACTATCGCCAGTATCGCGGCAAGCGGCTCTACGCCCCGGCGCGCGGTCAGCAGTGGGTCCGTTCGGGATGGGATGCCGTCCTGCTGGGATCGAACGGCCGGGTGCTGACGGTGGTGCCGAACGCGTTCCGGTAAGCAACGGCAGCGAGACTTGATTTTCACGCGGCTCTCGTTACAGGAGCCGACAGCACGGGCGGGGAGCGACGCTTCCCGCCCTTCGCTGTTTGGGACGACAGCCGGAGGGGCATGGCATGGGGCCATGTCAGCGATCGGCCAACGAAGGAAAGCACATGGCTCTCTACGAGCACGTGTTCCTTGCGCGCCAGGACTTGGCACAGGCGCAAGTGGACGCGATGGCAGAAGCCGTCGCAAAGATTGTTACCGATCATGACGGCAAGGTCGTGAAGACCGAGACCTGGGGCCTGCGCTCCATGGCCTATCGCATCGCGAAGAACCGCAAGGCGCATTACGTGATGCTCGAGATCGACGCACCGGGCGATACGGTCGCGGAAATCGAGCGCCAGCATTCGATCAGCGAAGACGTGATCCGCTACATGACCGTCAAGGTTGACGCGCATGAGCAGGGCCCGTCGGTGATGATGCGCAAGCAGGAGCGGGACCGCGAGCGCGGCCGCCGTCGTGAAGAGGAGAACGCATAATGGCTCGCCCCTTCTTCCGTCGTCGCAAGAGCTGCCCCTTCTCGGCGAAGGACGCTCCCCGGATCGACTATAAGGACGTGCGTCTGCTGCAGGGCTTCGTGTCCGAGCGTGGCAAGATCGTCCCGTCGCGCATCACTTCGGTGAGCGCCAAGAAGCAGCGCGAGCTCGCCCAGGCGATCAAGCGCGCCCGTCACCTGGGCCTGCTGCCCTACGTCGTTAAGTAAGGAGAAGAGCAGATGGACGTCATTCTGCTTGAGCGCGTCGAGAAGCTCGGCGGCATCGGCGACGTGGTGAAGGTGAAGGACGGCTTCGCCCGCAACTACCTCCTGCCGAACAAGAAGGCGCTTCGTGCCAACGAAGCCAACCGCAAGGTGTTCGAGGCCAACCGCGCGCGCATCGAGTCCGAGAACGCGACCCGTCGTGCGGACGCCGAGGTCGAGGCAAAGACCTTCAAGGACGCGTCGGTCACGATCATCCGCCAGGCCTCCAACACTGGCCAGCTCTACGGCTCGGTCGCAGTTCGCGATCTGGTCGATGCGCTGAACGAGGCTGGCCACAAGGTCGCGAAGTCGGCGATCGTGCTCGATCGTCCGATCAAGGCGATCGGCGTGTACGAGGTGAAGGTCTCGCTTCACCCGGAAGTGTCCGTGACGGTTAAGGTCAATGTCGCACGCTCGCCGGAAGAGGCCGAGATGCAGGCATCGGGCGTCGACGTCATGGCCCAGGTCTTCGAGGAAGGTCGCGATCAGGGCGGCTTCACCGAGGCGTACGACCCGAACGCAGAGCCCGGCGCGACTGCCGAGGTTCAGGACGAGCCGGCGCAGGGCTGATCCCCGCGACCGTATCGGTAAGGACAAAGCCCGCCCGGATCATCCGGGCGGGCTTTTTCTTTACCTAAGAGATGGCGGGCCATCCCCGAACCCAAAAAAAGCGGCCCGCAGTATATCCCCGCGGGCCGCTAATCTTCCGTAATGGCTGTGGTCGCGCGTGCCTCAGGGCACCGTGACGTATGCGCCTACCACGGCGGCAAGCGGGATCAGGGCCAGAACGATCGGTACAATCTGTTTCATGGGAATATGCGCCTTGGAAGCTGTCGATATAGCAATGCGTGCAGCCGGTAAAAGTTTCCCGTTTGTGAACGAACCGTTGCTACTTTGAACGGTTCGTCATTAGCCGCGCACGCTCTGTCGTGCCAACACCCTGCGTCGAATGATCGACGAACCATCCGCCCCTGATCGGGCGTCATCGACGGCCGAACAGCTTCTCGACATCGGAAAGCGCCAGCTTCACCCACGTCGGGCGGCCATGATTGCACTGCCCCGAATGCGGCGTCGCCTCCATCTCGCGCAGCAGGGCATTCATCTCCTGCACGGACAACACACGGCCGGCCCGAACCGATCCATGGCACGCCATCGTTCCTGCCACCGCGTCCAGCCGCTCGCGGAGCGACAACGCCTCGTCGAAGGCGGCGAGCTCGTCGGCAAGATCGGTGACAAGACCGGTCGGGTCACCCCGGCCAAGCAGGGCGGGCATCGCGCGTACCAGGATCGCGCGCGGGCCGAACCGCTCAATCTCGAGGCCGAGTTCGCTCAATTCCTCTATTCTTGCCTCCAGCCGGTCGCAGGCCGGCTCGTCCAGCTCGACCACGTCGGGGATCAGGAGCGCCTGCGATGCGACTCGCCCGCCCGCGAGCGCGGCGCGCATCCGCTCCAGCACCAGTCGCTCGTGCGCCGCATGTTGGTCCACGATGACCAGTCCATCTCCGGCTTCCGCGACGATATAGGTCTTCGCCACCTGGCCCCGCGCGACGCCCAGCGGATGATCGATGGCCTCGGGCGGCGGCGCCCATGCCGCCTCTGCGCGCGCCTGCGGCGGCGGCGCGAGAAACGCCGTGCGTGATTCACCCACCCGCCCCAAGTAAGGAGCCGCCAGTCCCGCATCGTTCGAGGCGCGCCCCGGTACGTCCTCGCCCCCTGTGGAACCCCAGGGCGCTCGCTCCTCCGATACAGGGGGGTGATAGCCTGGTTCGGCACGAAACATCGCCAGCGCATCCTCGGGAGCCCGGTGTACGACCCGATGCCCTGCCGCGTCCAAGGCGCGCCGGAGGCCCGAAACGATCAACCCCCGCACCATCGCAGGGTCGCGAAACCGCACCTCCGTCTTCGCCGGGTGGACGTTCACATCGACCTGATCCGGTGGCACATCCAGGAACAGCGCCACCACGGCATGGCGATCGCGCGGCATCATCTCGGCATAGGCGCCGCGGATTGCGCCGATCAGCAGCCGATCCTTCACCGGCCTTGAATTGACGAACAGATATTGGTGGTCGGCGACGCCGCGATGGAATGTCGGCAGCCCAGCGACTCCGCCGAGCACCAGTCCATCCCGCTCCATGTCTATCGCGACGGAGTTGTCCTTCAGTGCGCGGTCGGTCAGCGCCGCGACTCGCCCCGGCCGGTCTTCCGCCTGCAACGCCGCCAGCACCCGCCGCCCGTCATGCTCGACCGTGAAGACGATATCGGGGCGCGCCATCGCCAGCCGCCGCACCACATCCAGGCAGGCGGCATACTCGCTGCGACTCGAACGCAGGAACTTGCGCCGCGCCGGGACGCGCTCGAACAACCCTTCCACCAGCACGCGCGTGCCCGGCGGCAGCGCGGCCGGCCCCTCGCTTGCCAGCACGCCATTGTCGATCGCGCGTGCCCATCCATCGGCGCCGCGGACACGACTCTCCAGCGTCAGCCGTGCCACGCTTGCGATTGACGGCAGTGCCTCACCCCGAAAGCCCATGGTCGCAACCTGGTCGATGTCATCGCTCGGCAGCTTCGATGTCGCGTGCCGCTCCAGCGCCAGCGCCATGTCAGCGGGCGCCATTCCGCAGCCGTCATCCGTCACTTCGATCCGGGTCGTCCCGCCATTGCCAAGGCGCACCGCGATCCGGGTCGCGCCGGCGTCGATGGAATTCTCCACCAATTCCTTCAACGCGCTGGCTGGTCTTTCCACCACTTCACCGGCAGCGATGCGATTGACGAGATGTTCTGGCAGGCGGCGTATTGACACAAGCCAGCCCCTAGCCCAATCGACGCCATCCCGCGACCCCGTGATAGCAGCAATCAGCGCCCAAGAAGCGACTTGCGGCCATGGCCGTGGGATGATTTGGCGCAAGTCGCACTGCGCGACTCGGGGACGGAATCTAGCTGAACATGGCCTTCTCGCGTTTCTTCAAGTTCATGTCGCATGACATGGCGATTGACCTCGGCACCGCGAACACCGTCGTCTACTTGCGCGGTCGCGGAATCGTGCTCAACGAGCCCTCCGTCGTGGCCGTAGAGACGATCAACGGTATCCGTAAGGTTAAGGCCGTCGGCGAAGATGCGAAGCTGATGATGGGCAAGACGCCCGGCAACATCGAAGCGATCCGCCCGCTGCGCGACGGCGTGATCGCCGACATCGACGTCGCCGAACAGATGATCAAAAGCTTCATCTACAAGGTCCACGGGCAGCGGAAGTTCATGCGTTGGCCTGAGATCGTGATTTGCGTTCCGTCGGGATCGACCAAGGTTGAACGCCGCGCGATCCGCGATGCCGCGTCAAACGCGGGCGCCAGCCAGGTCTGGCTCATCGAGGAGCCGATGGCGGCGGCGATCGGCGCGGACATGCCGGTGACCGAGCCGATCGGCAGCATGGTCGTCGATATTGGCGGCGGCACCACGGAAGTCGCGGTCCTCTCGCTGCGCGGCCTCGCTTATACCACGTCGGTCCGCGTCGGGGGCGACAAGATGGACGAGGCGATCGTCAGCTACGTCCGCCGAAACCATAATCTGCTGATCGGTGAATCGACCGCGGAACGCATCAAGCAGGAAGTTGGCATCGCCAAGCCGCCGCTCGATGGCGTCGGCGCCACGATCCACATCAAGGGTCGCGATCTGGTCAACGGCGTGCCCAAGGAGATCCAAATCAACCAGGGTCAGATCGCCGAGGCGCTCAGCGAGCCTGTCGCGACCATCGTCGAAGGTGTGCGGGTCGCGCTCGAGAACACCGCGCCGGAACTTGCCGCGGATATTGTCGACCAGGGCATCGTCCTCACCGGCGGCGGCGCGCTGCTTCAGGGGCTCGACGAGGTGCTTCGGGACGAGACCGGCCTGCCGGTGACCGTGGCGGAAGATCCGCTCACCTGCGTGGCGCTTGGCACCGGCCGGGCGCTCGAGGATCCGATGTACCGGGGCGTGCTGCAAAGCAGCTGATCTGAGAGAGGATTAGCGAATGGCGCCGACGCGGGACCGGCGCCCGGGTTTTTCGCGACGGGCGCAATATTCGCTCTTCTTGAGCTATATCCTCGCCATCGCGGGAGCGCTGGTGGGCGCGGTATTGCTCATCCTGTCGCAATTCAATCCGCCCGCCTTTGCGGCGCTCCGCTCCACCGCCAGCACGGTGACGGTGCCCGTCTCCTCGTCGCTGTCGGCAGTGCTGCGCGGCGTGGCTGCCGTGCCGGAGACGATCTCCACCTATTTTCGCGTCCACGGCGAAAATGAGGCGCTTCGTGCGGAGGTCGCGCGCACGCACGATGCCTTGGTTCAGGCGCGCATCATCGTGCGTGACAACCGTCGGCTGCGCGCCGTTCTCCAACTGCGCGACTCGACTCCCGCCTTGGTCGCTACCGCACGGATCGTCAGTTCCAGCGCATCGAGTACGCGCCGTTTCGGCCTCCTCAACGCTGGCCGCTGGCATGGCGTTCGCCCAGGTATGCCGGTCCGCGGGCCGGACGGCCTGATCGGGCGTGTCGTGGAGACGGGCCCAAACAGCGCCCGTGTGCTGCTGGCTACAGATCCCGAAAGCGTCATCCCCGTTCGTCGCATTGGTGACGGCCTCCCTGCGCTTGCGGCGGGGCGCGGCGACGGCATGCTCGAAATCCGCTCGGTCGGAACGGCGAACGCGAATCTGCGTCCGGGCGATCGCTTCGTCACGTCGGGCACCGGGGGCATCTTCATGCCGGGCGTCCTTGTTGCCCAGGTTACCGGCCGGGGAAGCGACAACGCGCCGGCGCGTCCCTTTGGCCACCCCGACACCTTTGACTTTGCGCTCGTCAGCGCGCCCTTCATCGTGCCACCCGGCCCCATTCCCACACCACCCAAGGCCGTCGGCGAACCGTCGGTGACCGCCGGGCAACCATGATCCCGCCGCCCAAGCCCTTTCAGACGCCGCTTCCACCGGCGCGCGCGCGTGCTTTGCCATGGCTGACGGTAATGGCGGGCTCCCTCGTTACGATCTTCCCCATCGCCGCCACCTTCCCGGTGATGCCCCCGTTTGGCCTCCTCATGCTCCTTGCCTGGCGCCTCCTCGCGCCGCTGGCGTTGCGCCGCTGGAGCCCGGCGCTGCTCGGCCTGTTCGACGATTGCCTCAGCGGTCAGCCGCTCGGCAGCGCCATGCTGTTGTGGACGCTCGTCTTTTTCATGATTGATCTGTTCGACCAGCGGACGATCTTCCGCGCCTTCGCGCAGGACTGGCTGATCGCAGCGGTGGCGATCACCTTCTGCCTCGTCGGCGGCCGCTTACTGGCATCCCCCCTCGGAGCGCACGTTGATTTTGTGCTACTGCCCCAGATCGCCGTGACGATCCTCCTCTTTCCCTTCGCCGCCCGTGTCATTGCCTGGGTAGACCGCCGGCGCATCGCGCAATGAGCCGACCTCCCCGCATCGCTACCGAGGCGCAGCAAGGCTATACCTTTTCGCGACGCGCCTGGCTTCTGGGCGCGGCGCAGCTTGGCGTTGGCGGCATGCTGGCCGGCCGCATGGCGTGGCTTTCAGTGGCGGAGAACGAGCGCTACCAGCTGCTGAGCGAAAGCAACCGCGTCAACATGACGCTGATCCCGCCGCGTCGCGGCTGGCTGGTTGATCGCAATGGTCATCCGATCGCCGACAACCGTACGGATTTCCGAGTCGATCTCATTCCCGATCGCGTGCGCGACGTGGAGAGGACACTTACAGCACTAAAGCAGCTCCTGTCGCTAAACGACGAGGATCTTTTGCGAATTCGTGCCGACCTCAAAACGGCGGCTGGCTTCCAACCGGTAAAGGTCGCCGAGAATGTCAGCTGGGAGCAATTCGCTGCCGTACAAGTGCGCCAGCCTGAGCTTCCCGGCGTCGCTCCCACCCGTGGGTTCGCGCGAAACTATCCGGCCGGCGCCGCCGTGGCGCACCTCACCGGCTATGTGGGCAGTGCGAATGCCGAGCAATTCAAGAAGACGCGGGACCCGCTACTCCTCACACCTGGATTCAAGATCGGCAAGGATGGTCTTGAGAAGACCTTGGAACCAGTCTTGCGAGGCAAGCCAGGTGCCAAGCGGATCGAGGTCACCGCACGCGGTAAGCTGGTCGCCGAACTCGCGACCCGGCCTGACGTGCCCGGCAAGACGCAGCGGCTGACGATCGATTCCGGGCTTCAGGAATATGCCGCCCGGCGGCTCGGCACCAACTCCGGTTCGGCGGTCGTGTTCGACTGCCTCACCGGCGAGATGCTCTGCATGGCCTCCATGCCGGCCTACGATCCGAACAGCTTCTCCGACGGGATCAGTCATCTCGAATGGAAGATGCTGTCCGCGGATGATCACGTGCCCCTGATGAACAAGGTAACTCAGGGTCTCTATCCCCCTGGCTCCACCGTTAAGCCGATGAACGGCCTCGCGTTGCTCGAAGCCGGCATCGATCCCAACGACCGTGTGTTCTGCAGCGGGGCGATGCGTGTCGGCACGGGGGTGTTCCACTGCCACAAGCGCCGGGGCCACGGCCCAATGGATCTGCGCACTGCGGTGGCGCAAAGTTGCGACATCTACTTTTACGAGATGATCCGTCGTCTCGGATACGACCGCGTTGCTCCCGTGGCCCGTGCGTTGGGTTTGGGGCAAAAATTCGATCTTCCGTTCTCCACGCAACGCTACGGGACGGTGCCAGATAGCGAGTGGAAGCAGCGGAAATATAAGACGAAATGGACCGTCGCCGATTCGCTCAACGCGTCGATCGGTCAAGGCTATGTTCTGGCCAATCCGCTCCAACTTGCCGTGATGTCCATGCGGATCGGTGCCGGTCGAATGCTGCAGCCGAGCCTCCTTGCCGACCGTGTCCATGCCGATGCTGCGCCGCTGCCGTTCCGCCCGGAGAACCTCGAGATTGTCCGCGAATCGATGTGGAAGGTGGTGAACGGCGGCGGCACGGGCGGTGCATCTCGGATGCACGTGCCTGGCGTCGAACTCGCTGCAAAAACCGGTACGGCGCAGGTGCGCCGCATTACGTTGGCAGAGCGGCGGCGCGGTGTGCTGAGCAACGCGCAATTGCCGTTCAAGCTTCGCGACCACGCATTGTTCATCTGCTTCGCCCCAGCCGACAAGCCTCGCTATGCCGCGGCGGTCGTCCTTGAGCATAACGGCCATACGGTCCGGAACCTCGACACACCGATGATCGGCCGGGATATCATGACGTACCTTTTCGATAAGCCACGGGCGATGAAGGCGCTCGAGGAAGTCGAACCCACCTGGGGCGGTGATATCCGGACGCGTATGGCAGCCCAGGAAGCCGCCTATCGCGCCGCTACCAATGCCCCGGCCCCGGCTCAGGCAGTGGCGACCGAAACCAATGCTCCCGCGCCGACCGCCGCGCCCGCGGTGCGGCAAGCGACCGACGCATCATCGGCGAGCCAGGAGGCGACTGTCGGCGATATCGCCAATGGCGTGGGGCCCGCGAGCATCGGAACCACGGAACCGTCTGATCAGCAATGAACGGCCCCTCGATCGTCCCTGCCCCCCTCGCACGCCTGCCGTGGCGGATGCTGCTGCTGGTAATCGCGATCGCCACTTTTGGACTGGTCGTGCTTTATTCCGCAGCGGGAGGGAGCATGCGCCCGTGGGCGATGTCTCAGGGCATCCGCTTCGCGATTTTCCTGTTCGGCGCGATCATCATATCCCGGGTTCGAGAGGATGTCTGGCGCCAAGCAGCCCTCCCCGGCTATGTCGTCATCGTCGTCCTCCTGTTCTTGGTTGAACTGCTTGGCGCGGTGCGCGGCGGAAGCCAGCGCTGGCTCGACCTTGGCTTTATACGCCTTCAACCATCCGAGTTGATGAAGCCTGCGATCGTTCTGGCCTGCGCGCGCTTCTATGAAATGCTGCCTCCCAACGAGACCCGGCGCTTCGGGGCGATCTGGCCCGCTGCGCTCCTGATCGGGCTTCCGGCGGGCCTGGTGATGCTCCAGCCTGATCTCGGAACCGCACTCATGATCACGGCCGGGGGCTTGACCGTGATGTTCCTCGCCGGCGTTCCGCTGCGGCTGTTCGTCGGCGGCGCACTTGCACTCGCGATCGCCGCGCCGTTGGCGGTGAACTTTCTCCTCCACGATTATCAGCGCAACCGCGTGCTGATCTTCATGGATCCGGAAAGCGATCCACTCGGCACCGGATACCACATCAGCCAGTCGAAGATCGCGATCGGGTCAGGCGGGATCACCGGCAAAGGCTTCCTCAACGGCACGCAGAGCCATCTCGATTACCTGCCCGAGGGCCATACCGACTTCGTCTTCGCCACCATGGCGGAGGAATGGGGCCTGCTCGGCGGCCTCTTCATTATCGGCGCCTATTTGCTGGTGATCCGCTGGGGCGTGGATGTCGGCATGCGCGCGCGCAGCCGCTTTGCGAAGCTGACGGCCGCTGGCCTGGCTACCACGATCTTCTTCTACGTCGCGATCAACCTCATGATGGTGATGGGCCTGGCGCCCGTCGTCGGCATCCCCCTCCCGCTCGTCAGCTTTGGCGGGTCCGCGCAGATGACGGTTTTCCTGTGCCTGGGCATCCTGATGTCGATCGATCGAAATAATCGCGGCGAACAGGGGTGGTGACGATAAAAAGCACTTGCGCGTCCCGCGATCGATGCTAATTGACCGCCTCCCGATCGGGGCAGCCGCCCACCACGATCACGGACGCATAGCTCAGTTGGTAGAGCAGCTGACTCTTAATCAGCGGGTCCTTGGTTCGAGCCCAAGTGCGTCCACCATATTCAGATCATTGAAGATTTCGGCGTTCCGAGGTTCCTGAAAAGGGCCTCGGAAAGTTGGCCGTGTAAGCACCGGGTAAGCACGAGAAAAAGGGGTTCGCCTCTACGTTCGGTCGCTTCGCACCATTCGCCTTTCGCGTGGGTCGCTGACAACAGAACCTCCGGTTCCGGTTTATCCGGATCAAGGAGGCTCGATTATGGCCCACCTCACAGCGGAAGAGCACGAGCGCCGGCTCGCCCTCTACGATCAAGGGCTAATGGACAGCGAGATCGCAGCGCTAGAGGGCTGTACCCCCAAGCCGATCCAACGCTGGCGAGCCCGCCGCAATCTACCTCCAAACACAACGAGCGGACACCGCCCTGACGGCTCGCGCCTTTGGGCTAACTGGTCGCCCGAACTTAAAGGCGCTTGCTTAGCCTTGTTGCGGCGTGGGGTAGGCGCAATCACAATCGCGCGCGAACTTGAGATCTCGACAAAGTCGCTTGAGCGTTGGCGAAGCGAGATGCTGCGGGAGTGTCCCAACCTGCGGCGCCCAGGCACGGCCCGACGACGTGTGCCGAGATGGCCTAGCGGACGAACGTACTCCCGCCTTAAGCCGGATCGGAGAAAGCGAGCGTTCGAACTGTATCTATTCGGAAAAGACGATCATCAGATCGCTCTCGAGTTGGGCATCAACCGCGCGCAGGCATGGGAATGGCGAACCGCCCTGTTTCTGCCGCCGAACCTAGCTCGTGGCACCACGCGGCGGAAGGCGCGGCCAAAAGAAAGAAGAAAAGATGTCGGGGCGGCAATCACGCCGTGGTCCAACCCATTGTACGCGGCCGTGGCCAAAGCCGTGGGCGGCGGTCTCGCCAGAGACATGGCGGATGACGCGATAAGCGAAGTGTGTTTGGCGATTCAAGAAGGCAGGGCATCACTGGCCGATCTCGTTTCTGTGGCAAGAAAGGCCCGCGGCCGCGTCACGAGTTCGTTTGGTAGCGACCGCCGGACCGTCTCGCTTCATCTGGCGCTTCCGGGAACAGACGACCTCCTGCCAATCGACCTCCTCGTAGATGAGCGGTCTTCGACATGGCTCGAGGAGATGGGTGCGACAGTCTGGTGAAGGCCCCGCCCGCGAGAAGCGAGCGGGGAAAGGGGTTAGAAGGCGCCCTCTGGATCGCCGCCACCGGGATCACTCAACGGGCACCCAGGGCCTCTGTCGCTTTCAACCGAGATCGGTTCGAAGCTGTCTTCGCAGGGGTAGCCCTCTCCCGAATGATCGTCTTCTTCGCGGGGGTCACTATCCTCGGCGTCTTCGTAGAACTGGCCATACTGCATCGAGATGCGGAAGCCTCCGACGGTTCCCTCAGGCCACGACTGATCGCCAAGCTCGGATCCGTCCGGCTCAAGATCACCGCCGTCTTCGAGATCGGGATCGCCCGCTAGGTCGTCGTAGAAGGCCATCAGCGCGTCAATCTGGTCGCCGATCTCCTTGGCTGCCTGTTCGCGACCCAATGCGGCCGGCAGGTCATAGATCGGCAGCGCCGTCGTCCCTGCGATGATGCGAAGATCAAGCATGCCCCACCTCCGTGGCACCGCGCTGGCGCAATTCGGTCGCCGTGTCGCGCATTACCCGGGCTATCTGCTCCAGCATCTCGGGGGAGACGTTATGCGTGAGGCAGGTGACTGCTAGAGGCGAGAGGGCGCGCGCCCGCCCGGTTCGGTATCTGGTGGAGCGAGGCTCAAGCATTACAGCCCTCCTCCACGAGAAAGCGACCGACCCGCGCACGGAGTCGTGGCGACAACTCCCGACCCGCAAGAATGTCACTCACCAGCGCCGGATCATTTGCCAACATCCGGCCGAGCCGGCTCCGCGCGGCGCCAGGCCGATCGAAGTAGCGATTTAACCCAGCGATGATTAGGGAAGTGGGAAGCTGATACCGCTCGTCCCCAGGGGTTGCGTCAGTGCGGCGTCGCATTCGCGTCCTACGGTGGTCCTCCCGAATACTCGCAGCGTACGCGGTGTACGGCTTTACCTGCCTGCTCGGCGGATTGCTCGTAAATCGATGCATAGTTTCTTCTCACTGGTTTGGCCTCTGACAGCCATTCCAGGTCACGGACCTGGCGCCGGGAGAGTCAGAGCCTGCCAGTGAGACAGGTGGAGCGATTTCCCCTCGAAAGGGTCTTGTATGGCGCCCCGCTCCCGACATAGAAGGTCGGTGAGCTGTGGACGCCAATCCACGCTCAGTCGAAGCCCCGCCAAGGGCTCCGGTTCGATGGTCAGACCCGCGCCAACGGGTCACGCCACCTATCACTGGTCCGGGCTCTGACACCCACGGTCCAGATGCACCTTTCCAGAATCGAGCGCAAGCCGTCCTCCGCCAGGGGATAGCTTCCGCGCGACTGTCCATTGTGCCACCCTCCTCCCGGGGGGAACGCAATGTCGACTGCTCATGACCTTATTGCCCAAGTGAACCAAGAGACGCGCCGTTTGAGCACCCTGTTGCTCGGTTTTGCAGCGGCAGCGATCGCATTCGGTGTCCACGAAATTGCGGATTGGAAACCAACGTACGCGCTGATTCCCGCCGCTCTGGCGGGCGTCGCGTGGGGACTATCTTTCATGGCGGGGATCAATTGGGCCCACTGGCAGCAGAGCGCTATGAGCGTGAATGCAGCCCTTCTCAGTATGCCGAGCGATCATCCAAAGCGTTCCAACGCAACAACACTGGACCGGACAGCACGTGACCGCACGCGATGTTGGTACCGAACGCAGCTTTGGGCGCTGCTTGGTGGAGCTGGACTGTTTGTGGTGGCTCAAGGATGGCACATCTATGATAGCGCGGAACGACGAAGCGCGGCTTCCCCGCACGACCTGGCTAGGTGCCGAACGCTGCAGAATGATATGCTTTCGGCTTACCCTTTACGGAAGGACAGCCTCCAGCTTTTCATCGCGCTGAACTGTAGCGCGCAAGGCACCGGTCGAATACAGGCACCAAGGCCTGCTCGTTAACATGGCTTTTCGTCTTAAGGGGAACGACTTCGCATGGTTCGAGTAAATCTCTCATTCGTCCCGCCTGGCGGCGGCGAAACTGACTATACTCTCCCTATGGATCTTCCTGCGCTGCCTCGTGAGGGAGATTACATTTCGGTTGTTCGCACTGCCAGTGGGCAACAGAAGCCGGATTATGTCGGGTCGGAGGATTTTATCGTCAGACGTGTATGGTGGGCCTGCACTTATCCTGATGATGGCTCGAACGCCCACGAAGCGGGCAAGGCCCCCGTCGGGAGGGGCGAAGCCTGGGTGGAATGTGAGTTCGCGATCGGCCCGTATTCGTCCAAAGCTCACCAACGAGGAGCCAACACTCCGAAGGCGCGGGCGCCCGTGAGAACCTTCGATAATTCCAACTACTAGCTTGTTTACCGGGGCGGCGCGCTTTCCACCACGTTGCCGAAGTCAGGCGCCCTCTGCGGCTTGCGCTGCCCCGGCTCCCACCACATGCCCTGGCCATTATCGCGCGCCCACTGCATGACGCGCTGACGCTGCCGAATGTAATCGGGGTCGTATTCTTCAGAAAGGCGATCCAACACCTCGCGTTCGAACGCCGCGCGAAGGTACCAGAGGTTGCCGCCTGGGAGGTATCGCTTGATCATCGGTATTGCGGCGCCTCCGGGCTCGCCTTGAATCTCGACGCCGCCCTTGCTCTCGTGGTCCATCGACTTCTGAACCGCGCCCTTGGTATCTTTCACCAAGCCGTAAAACGGGCCGAGCATGAACCCGGCGATGCTGTCGACGCGATCGCCCGTCACCGAGCCGATCAAGTCGCCGAAGATACCCAGACCGCCGCCCTGGAGCATGGCATCGATCCAGAAACCCTCGTCGTCCATAGGACGCGGATCGCGCCCCTTCGCAATCTCGCGCAGCTGGATCGACGCGGCACCAAACACCGTCATTCCAACGAAGAACTGCGCGGCGTACGCGCCCCCACGATATGGCCCCAGCTCCGCCATCCGCTTGGCTTGCTGCATCATCAGCGCGACCGCGAAGCCCTTGAACTGGAAGCTGTTGCGCAGAAACTCGCCAGCGAGCGTCCCGGGGCGTGTCCCGGCTAGGATAGCCGAAGTCGCGCTCGCACTGTTCTCCTGCACGGCGCCGGCGGTTTCGCCGAGCACAAGGTCCATAAGACGATCAGCGGCCTCGCGATCGGCAATGTTTCTCGGGCTCACCCACTCTGCTCCGCGCATGCGCTCAGGCTCCGCGGCGCGGATAGCGTTCCAATGCGCCTCGGTCAGTCCATACCGCGTCATCCCCTCGCGCAGACCCGCGGGCAGGTCGGAGAATACCCGCGCCCGATGGTCAGCCAGTGTGCCAAGAAAATCGAGCCCGAAGGCCCGCTGCCCTGCCTCGGTGAACTTATTGAGCCCCGAGAGGCGCAGCACGTCGTCCGCGATCACCGAGGTGAAGGACGGCCCATGGGTCTCGCCGACATATCGCGATAGCCCCAGGAGGGAGCGGCTGGCGTCACGCATGCCGAGCTCCAGGCGAATGGCGAGCTTCCGATCGGCCGCGCTCGCTGGGTTGAGCTGCCGAAGATAGCTGCCGAGCACCTTCATCTGAGGCAGCCCGTTGAACTTGCGGGCGAGGATCTGGGTATTGAAGTCGGAGATGGCCGACAGCGGCGACGAGCCAAGTAGAGCAGCAGTGAGAAGGTCGCGCGTGCCCCGGATGCCGCGCAGACCATAGAAGCTCACCCGCTCAAGAATGCCCTCCGCTAGTACGGGCGCATAGGTCTCCCCTTTGATGTAACGCCAGAGCTGTTCAGCCTGAAGGCGCCCGCCTGACGTGCCCGTCACAGCACCAGGGGTGGCCTTCTCGGACTGAGCTTCGATCCGGTCGACAGAGTCGAGCATCCATTTGACCGTCGCGTCGGGGTTGGGGCCGAACCGCTCCATCGCTGCGATGTCCTCGGACATACCGCGGATGTGGGCCATCATTGCCGTGAACACATTGCCGGCGCCGTACTTCGCGTCGTAGCGCAACCATGCGTCGCCGTCCTTGAACACGAAGACGCGAGGGTAAGCGCGGGCGTTCGCCAGCTTGCCGGCCTTGATGAACGGATCGGGCGTGTCGCCAATCAATCCGCCGGAACGGATCGACTGATAGGCGCCGCGAATGACCTCCTCCAGACGCTGCGGCGTCATTGTCCCGCCTGTATCCGGATCGCGCATGGCGGATATGTCGAGCAACTCCCGCAGCTCGCCCCGCCACTGATCGTACGGCACACTGCGGACCTTCAGAGCGTCGTGACGGTGGGTGAGGCCCCACCCCCGCAGCTTGCCGATGTTACCGCCCGCAGCGTTGAAGCGCTGGCGCAACGTTTCGAATGTCTCGGTAATGGCATCGGCGAATACCTTGGCGCGTGGGTTGCCCGTGCCCTGCCCATGAAGCTCGCGCACCACATCCTCGATGCCGCCGCGATCGCGTGGCTTGCCGAGAAAGTTACGGCGATGGCGCTGGATGAAATCAGAAATGCGCGCCTGAGACTGGAATTCCAACCGATCAGCGCGACGCACCACGTTCTCGTATGGCGCACGCACGTCGCTATCCATCATCGCGCGCACGCCGGCATAGAGCGATCCGCCGCGGTACTTCTCGAGATCGGCCCGTGCTCGCTTCTGCGCCGCTGCCTGCAACAGCGTTTGCCGCTTCTTCAAATCGGCCGCTGCGGCCATCTGCCGAAGGGTTTCCTCGCTCGCCTCCGCCGCCGCCGCATCGGGCCCCATCGTGCGACCGAAGTGCTCTTCCAGCCGGTCGAACAGGTCCTTCATGCGCTTGGCACGCTGCGGGTCGATCTCGCCACGCTCGACCATGTCCGGGATGCAGTTACCTAGGGACACCGTTTGTTCCTTGTGCGATGGTGTCCGCGGACGGACAGGGGTTCGACATGCTGAAGAACAAGCGAGTGGATGCGGGCTTGCTGGGCGTCATGGGCCTACTCTGGGTGCCGGCCTGCCTGATCATCGCCGTGCTCGTCGGCGGCAAAGCCGCGGCGAACTGGGGTGTGATGATGGCAGCGGCGCCGTTCCTGCTCGGCATTGCCTTCGTGTGGGCCTGTCTCGTGATCGCGCTGCGGACGCCCGAGCACTTTGCTGTCGCGCTGATCTTCGGCATCCCGCTGGTGTTCTGGATGCTCGGCGCACAGTTGGGCGCCGCCGCCCTTGGCGCATCGGTCATGCTCTGGGTTGGCAGCCGCGTTGCTATCCACGCGATCGAGCGACGCCGGGTCACGCAGCGCGCGCCTGGGGCGTCATACAGCGGCGGGCTGCTGATAGAGCCGCGGCATCCGCGTCAAGATCCTCAAGCACATCGCTGACGAGTTGTTCGCCCGTGTCTTCCGATAGTCGGACTGTCAGATTCGGGTCGGCCGCAACGTCCATCCGCAGATCGTGTTCGAGGCTTTCCACCAGCGACCGCGGACCCGTGCCGGCGAAAGGATCGTCATAGCCGGCGAGCGCCGGGGCATCATCGAACGCGGCGCGCATCGCCTGCTCGTCCTTCCACGCCTGTTCAAACTCGCGCCGGGCGACCTCCTCCAAGCTGCCGAGCGGGTAACGCGGGCGAGCCTGTGCCTCATCGAGGAGGTCAAGGAAGTCGGCAACGGTCGTGCGGCTGGTCGCATTGGAGGGCGCTGTGTCGTGAAAATAGCCCGCTTCCGCCGCCAGTTCGCGCGCGCGGTCGAGCGACATACCCCCGCGACGGATTAGCGAGCCACGGCCGGGAACGAAGGTGCGCAGACCGCGCCCGCCTGCGAGATCGTGGCCCTCGTCATCTCGCAACCCGCCATGCTCAGCGAGGAAGCGATATAGGTCTTTGGGAGCTGACGGCTTTGGACTTCCCCCGTTGGAGGGAGCCGGGTTCCGGCCGCGCTCTAATACTGGCTCATTCTGCTCCAGTATTCTGCTGGCGCGAAATTCCTCCTGGGGCGGCAGGGCGGCGAACTTCGACTGTTCGCGATAGTCGAGTGCGTCCAGCTCGCCGGGCATGTTGTCGCTCGGGCGGATGTTCTCGCCATTGGCGTTGACATAAGCCAAGGCGTCCTGCCGATTGTAGAACCGTCCTTGATTATCCGCGAAGCCGGTGCCCTCGATGCCGACCGCGCGCAGCTTCTCGCTGGCAGCGGTGAAGTGGTTACCCATCGCGCTGCCGACGTAGACTTTGCCGTCTTTGCCAAGGAAGGCCGGCGCCACGCCTTGGCTCGGCAACGCGCCCACGACACTCTCGAAACGTGGTTGCTGCACCGTGTCGATCTCGGCACGCTGAACCACGCTTGTGTTGGGTCGCTGGGTATCAAACCGTCTCGCGTCCTGTGCCTCGTCCTCCGCGCGAACACGGGAGAGCGCGGCGTCTTCGGCGACCACTTCCGCTTGCGCGAGCGACCATTCGGCCTCGTCTCGGAACAGCTCGCGGCGAAGCTGCGGCGTGGTTGGCCGCGCCTCGTTCATGCGCTGGTGCGCCCAGTCGATCACGTCGCCGACAGTCTTGCCGTGAAGAACGCGCCGGTTCGCAGCGATCGCGGCTCCATCGACCACCTGCGCGATCGGCGTGTCTGGGCTGGCGCGAAGAACCTTTCGCCCCCCGTCTGCGCCTAGGAAGTGCATTAGGTAGAGGTTGCCGGCCGTCTCCGGTGCGCCGATCCGCGCGAGGGCGGCAGCGTTGTCCGCCGTAAGATCGTCCATCAGCTGATCTTGAACCGCGCCATCCGTGCGCTTGGCCAGGATCGCGTCTCGGCTTTCGGTCGACCCGAACCGTCGCCGGTAATAGCTGAGCCAGGTGCCCTCGGTGAACTGATACCGGCCGAGCGCGCTCGACAGTAGCTTTCCCGTGCTGGGATCGATCGGGCGGGCGGCGTCGTTACCGCTACTCTCCGCACCGCGGACATGCGCCTTGAAGTTCCTGCGGGCATTCGGGTCCGCCACAATGGGGCGCGCGGCTCCGGCCACCGGGTCGCCGTTGATGACACTCCTTGCCCTTTCGAGGCGTGCCACATGCTCTTCGCCATCGGCGCCGGGCTGAAACGGGGACGTGGCCGCGACTTCGTCTTCCCGTTCAATCACATGCGCGGCGCTGATCTCGGCGGGCGTGGCGCGCGAACCGACCCGGCGCCGGAAGCGATTGAGCAGCGCGCCGGCCGGCTCGATCACGCCGCCCTGCAACACGCTTCCTACGACACCGGCCGCGGTGACGTTGGTCACGGCTTCCCCGGCTGTCAGCTCCTCCCCTAGGTCGCTGCGGCGACGCGCCAGCATGGGCTGCTGGACCGCTTCGGCGCCCGCATTGACGAGTCCTTCGATTAGGATGCGCTGCGCCACCGTCTTCCCAGCACCGCCGATCGGCAGCGTTGCCACAGTCAAAGGATCGTCCAAGCTCTTGAGTGCGCCGCCCGCGAACGACACGACAGAACCGACCGTGCTGGTGTTGCGGTCGAGGGTGTCGCGGGCCGCTGCGCGGCGGGCCTGCGCACCCTGCACGATCTTGGCGTGGAACTCGTCGAGCGTGCCTGGCACGTCAGGCAGAAACTTCGGGTCGGCCTGCCGGCGTCGGGCGATCTCGCGCCAGATCAGCGCCTCTTCCTTCTCCCGCTCGTGACTGCCGATCTCCGCTGCTGGCGCCCACTGACCGGGGTTGGCATAGGCGTGGCGGTCATCCGCATCCGAGGCCCAGAGGCGGCGCGGCCGCCCTTCGTTCAGCACCTCCAGAATTGGGCGATATGCCTCCGACACACGGTCGCGCTCGCCGTTGGAACGATCGTCGGTGGCCAGGCTCACCCCCGCACGCCATAGCTCCGATAGCGTCGGCTGCGGCAGGCTCTCACGATCTGCGGTCGGCAGCGCCGACAGGTCGTTATGGTAGAAGTCCGTGGGATCGTACGACCGCGCGTCCGTCATCGCCAAGGCACCTTCGCAACGTCGAGCGTGAACACGCCGCCGCCCTGGGAACCGAGCAGTCGGGCGTTGCGGGTTATGAAGCCGTATCGCGTGCCACCGAGGCGCACGGGCGCCAACTCGCGCAGCTGGCCGGAATAGACGGCGCTTCCGTCGGGCCAAACGGGCGCACGGCCGATCGTCGCCGCGCTCATTTCCTTGCCAGTGGCTCGGGCCAGACGCCGGAACAGGCCATCGCCTGACCAGCCGGGGGGAAGCGACACAGGCGTTCCCCGGAAGTCGGCGATGCCGCCGAGCTTCACGCCATCCTTACGATACGCGCCGAGCGCCGTGTCGACGGAATCGCGCCAAGCCTGATCATCCCATTGGGTCCGGCCCGCCGTGGTCATGCGAGCGGCGTAGAGGTTCTTCGCCGCGTCCATCACGTCACTGGCGTAGTCAGGCGGCAGACCGCGGAGGGCGGGCGCGGCGTAAGTAGAGAACAGGAGCTTGGCTTGCTGTGGCATGAAGACGCCACCGTTGGTCTTCAACGCCTCTGGTCCGCGGAGGATGTCGCGCGCTGCCTGATATCCGACATCGCCCGGAAGCACCGACAGCGTGGCTGCAATGCGGAAGGCGCCGTCATCCTTACCCGCGATCTGCCGGGCGGCACCGTCGATCGCGCGCGGATCACCGAACTTGGCGATCGTCTGCAAGGCTGCGAGCCGCTCCGCGGAGTCACCCGACACCTGATCTTTGAGCGGCTGCGCTTCCGCCTGCGTCAGGGGCTCGACGACGCGCCTGCCATAGCTTGCCGCCGCCGCGACCGCCTGAGCCGCGCGTGCCTGGTAAGTTTTCGGGTCAGCGGGTCGAAGAGGAGTGACGGTCTGGCCGGTCGCGTACTGAAGCTGCGCCAGTGCACCGCCCGGCTGATTGAGTCGCGCTGCGGTCTGCTCGCGAAGGGCGGATAGCCCGCGCAGCTCTGATGCCTGATCCACTGAAAGGGCTGTTTTCGCCTGAAGCTGACCGATGCGGGCGTCCAGCGTAGGTAGATTGGCCCCACGATGGGTCTCCGCCGCGCGGATTTCGCGGCCCTTCTGCCGAGCCTCTGCCGCTGCGGACGTGTCGCCAAGCGCCTCGTAACCGGCCGCTAGTTGCTGCCAGTCTGCCGAGGTGCCGGCACCGCTGTCCAACTGGACTTTGACGGTTGCTAGCTGCTCGCGCTGCACAGTCCGGTCATGCGCCTGCTGAGCGCGTGCTGCTGCCGCTGCGCTACGTTCCTCGGCTTGTTCGCGGTCACGGCTGATGCGGACCATGCGCTCGGCGTTTACGAGGTCGGTGCCCTGCAACGTGTTTCGGTACTTCTCGAGGTAGCTCTCGGCCCGAGCGGCGCTGTCTTCGGCTAGGCGCTGCACGATCCCGAGACGCGTGCGCGATCCATATTCCGCCTGTTGCTGCGGAACACTCTCGGTCATGCCTGTGCGTACCGCCCGTTCGGCTATTTCCTGCTGGCCGGTGGCGATCGCGGCGTCGGACAACTCGACGTCATCGCCTGCCCTGATCGCGGCTGAGGCACTGGACGCGGTGCGTGCGTCCGATACGTCATTGCGCCAGCGATTGTCCTCAACCGCGACATGCTGATCAATCGCCGACCGGTACGCCGCAATTCGCGCTTCTGCCACGCGGTCGAACATCTTCGCAGCGAGCGCATCAGTTCCTAGGCCGCGGGCGATCTCGGCCCGGCGGGACCGCAAAGCCTCAAGCGCCGGTTCGTAGGCATCCACTGCCGCCTTGCCTGAAAGCGACCGAATGCCTGTGCCGGGCGCGTAGAGAATCTCCTCCCCGCTGGCGGAAAAGGCGATGTCTGCCTCCTTCGCGCGGGTCTCCGCTTGCTGCTCCTGGACCGATGCCAGCACCTGCGCAGTGCGCTGCAACTGGCCGGACAGAGCACCCAAGCCGGCCGCTATCCCGCCGGCGACGCCGCCGCGATTATCCGCGGCAATAACCTTTGCATCGCTGGCCCGCGCGAGGGGCATCGAGTTTTCGGTGGTGACGCGAACGCGGGGCACTAGTTGCCTGCCTTCAACTTCAACCGGGCTTTGTAGTCGGAATACTGTGTGGCGCCGCCGAGCATCGTCGTGCCCACGTCAAATGCGCCACCGACGATTGCACCGGCTGCGGCTTGGCGTGCTCCCTTCGCCTGAGCGCGGTAATTCGCCGCGTTGAGCGTGAAGCCTCGAACCTCCTCGTCGCCCTGCCGATAAACCTGCGCGATATCTTCGGCGCCGATCATGGCAGCGTCTTGCTGCACCTGGAGTGCCGAGCCCATGCCGAGGTCGATCCCGTTCGCTGCCATAGCGGCGCGCTGCTGGCCCTTCATCTGGCCCACCTGCCGGCCGACCCTCAGCGCCTGCGTCCGCGTGCGCTCCTGCGCATCGCGGGCCTGCCCGTTCGCCAGCCCAGCGTTTCGGTCGGCGACCTTAGCCTGATAATTGGACATGGCGGCGTTCTGGGCGGCGCTGACGCCTGCCCCTATCGCGGCTGTCGCGGTGGCAGCGATCAGAAGGGTGCCGGGATCGCACACATCAGTTCTCCCGGCGGGGCACGTGCGGGACATCGGTCAGGCCAGCGGCGCGCTGCTGGTGTACGGTCTCCGCAACACGATCGGGGTCCGCGTATTCCGCGTCCCACCGCTGGCGCTTGGCCGGATCCGTCGGTCGATATTTCCAGTCGAGCGGACCGACGTAATCGACCTCCTGACCAGGATTGAAGAGAGCGCCGTTGTGATAGACGCGGACCATTGCAGTGTGGGCGGGCATCAGGCGGCCTCCTCGACGAGCACGGCGACGTGGCCGGCGACACGGGTGTTCTGCCATTCCGCGAAGGCGCGAACGCTGCGCTGGAGGATGCTGTCGGTTTGGAAACCACGAACAGCGATGCCGGTGAAGTCCAATCCCCCCGCGTTGAGGATGCGTCCCAGCGGGTTGCGAACGTCGTTGAAGTCCCCCGCGATTAGGTCGCGGAGATTGGCAAGCTGCTGCTGGTCGAACCGGCTGCGCTTCTCGAGCGCGTGAGCGATGATGCCGCTGCCGGCCGCCATGTACTCGCGGTATAGCCGGGCGAGCTCTCGAGCCGCGTCCTCCATCGCTACGGCTGCTGCCGTCCGCTGGTCGAGAAGGCCTAGAATCGCTGCATGCGCCTCTGCCGCGCCCGCTGTCTCCGCCGCCTGGGCTTCGGCGGCGATCATCTGACGGGACCGCTCCCATGCTGCGTCCAGCGCCACCAGGCGATCTTCGAAGCCGATGACCTCGGCCTTTGCCTCACGCACCGCGTCGTCGGTGCCTTCGCCGAGCTCGCGCCTCACCGACTGGTCAGTGAACGCGTTCTGCGCCTCGGTTAGCTGCTCGGTCAGCTTCACCCGCCGAGATAGATAATTGGCTTCCGTCAGGCGTTTCATCGCCGCGTCTCCCTTGTGCCGTCGATCGACGGTAACCAGGGCACGACATTGTTTGAATCGAAGGCGCGTGGTCGCAGTTGTGGATTCGACTCGTCACTTCAGACGTGACAGTGTCGCGGAATACTTAGGGGGATTGTCTATGATTACTCTTCGCGCTGCCGCTTGTGCCTCGCTGCTGATCTTCGCCGTTCCTGCGGTTGCGCACGAACCTAAGCCAGGCACGACGGAGCCGAACATGACGCCGGCCACAGGGCCGAAGGTCAAGGCGCCATCGAAGACTCCCAAGGCGCCCCAGCACAGCGGCGGGACTGACGCTAACGGCTGCCACACGAACCATTCCACCGGTGATTACCACTGCCACAAGCCTAAGTGATCACGGTCGGGCGCAAGGCCAGGACCGGTTAGAACTGTTGCAGGTCGCGGAGCAGGCGCGCGTCTCGTAGAAGAGCGCGGAGCCTGCGCCGCTCCTGGATGGCCTCTGCCGAATGCATGCCGTGCTTCCATGCATTCCGATTGCCCTTCGGTGCGCCTGTCGACTTCCCACCGTGGAAGCGGCACCGGCCATTCGCCATCGGGCTAAGGGCGCACGGTCCATCGGAGCGGTTACGGGCCCCACAGGCGCGTTTCATGGGGTTGATACGCCCTTTTCCGTTCACGCCCCCTCCTCCCCCCGGTTCACCGCACCGACGATCGCCTGTCCACCGGCATGCACCTGCACGTGCTCTACGGTGACTCTTTGTTGCCCCTTGCCGCGATGGCGGTTTAGCGTCTCGAGCAGAGCAGCGTACGTGCGGGAGCATTTGTTGGCGAGGTTCAAGCAACGTTCGACGGCATCTGGTCTTTGGCCGGGCGCAAGCGCGATTCCGAGCCGGTCTAACGAGGCGTTATGCAGCGCGAGCATCTGGAGAATGATCTGCTGTTCGAATGCGTCACGTGGAGCCATGAGCGCCTGCGTGCTGATCGCCGCGTCCACTTCCGCAATGACTTTCTCCTCAGTGTCGCCGGGATAGCGAGGTAGGATCGTCCCGAGCTGGCGGTTTAGCGAAACCTCTACGTGCTCTTCGTACACCGTCTGGGCGCCCTCACTGAGGCCCCGCACCTTCAACAACTTCCGCTTAGGGGTTTTCGCGGCCACGGTCGACGCGGGGGCTGTCGTGGCGATTGCGTTGTCACCGGTCATCGTCGTCTCCATCGTCCATATCCACGACATCATCACCTCCCCAGCCGGTCGAGTATTCTCCGGCTTCGTGGAAACCGCCGCGGGTTAGGTCAGGGGAAGGCGCGGTGGCCTGATGGCCGGCGCCTTCCCCTACGTAGTAGGGTAGTATGTTCGGGGGGGTGTTCGGGGTGAGGGGTTCGGGGTCGTTCGGGAAGTGTTCGGGAACGCGTTCGGGAAGCGTTCGGACGAGCGTTCGGGGAGCGCCTGCGGACGTTCGGCGCAGGGCCTTGATGCACACGCCCTTGCCCTTCCTTTCGAAGTCGAAAACCTCAATTTCGCCGGTGACGAGTAGGCGCTCCATCGCCTTCTTCAGCCGAACTTTGCCGATCCCCTTGGCCGCCGGCATGGCCTCGAACTGAGTGGGGGCAAAGTTCGGGGAAGCGTTCGGGGAGACGACCAATCCGTCTTTGGTCCGCGCGTCGAGGCAGGCGAGGAATGCCGCGTTGTCGCCGCTAGAAGCAATTACAGCCGACAGTTCCGCCCGCTTATCCTCGGGCAACTCGTCTTCTCGGATCAGCGCAAAGTCATGCCAGCGGAAGGTCAGCACGTCGCCCATACGGGCATAGTTCGCCTTACCGAGCTTGATCTCCCTCACATCGGGATCGGCCGCGCCTTCCGGCTTCTCCAGCACGATTTGTGACCGCACGGCGTTAAGCCAGGCCGTGGAGCCCGAATAGCTGTCACCAGACTTGTTCGGGTGGCCGATCAATATGACGGTCGCGCCCTGCTCCACGCAGAGCGAATACAGGAGATTCACGAATGCCGTGACCTGCCCGCGATCGTTCTCGTTACCGGTGAAAAGGTGTGCCACGTTGTCGAGAACGACCAAGCCGGCGCCCGTCGCGGCGATCGTGTTCTTGAGCGCGGCGAATGATGGCGCGGGGCGGATCCTGCCTTCGTTGTCGAAGGTCGCCAGTTCATTGCCGAGACGCCCGCGCAGGCTCGTCAGATGCAGCTTACCGGCGAGGCTGGCCATCGGCACCCGCAACGCGCGGCAGATATGCTCCTGCGTCCAGTGGAGGCGATCGTCGTCGTCCTCCGCGGTGATGTACAGCGTCGGCCCAGCCTGCACGTCGATGCCCAGCATCGGGAGGCCCGCCGCCGCGCAGGTGGCGAGCTGTTGTCCGAATGTGGACTTGTTCGCGCCGCCCGCACCGGTCAGCAGCGTTACCTCGCGTGACGGCACGAAACCGGCCATCGCGAACACCTTGGGAGTGGAGGTGAAGCCCGCCCACGCCTTCAGGTCAGCGACGGGAAAGATTTCTCGCGCCTCTGTCCCACGCGGAGGTTCGGCCTCTCCCGTCACCTCTGCGTTTTGGGGGTCGTCAGCAGCACCATCCCAGCTCGAGAAGTCGTCCCGGCTAGCCGGGATCCCAACCTCCAGATGCGCCCACGGGTCTCTATTCGGGTTCATCAAGAGAACTCCCGGGTCCCCGTGTCTCAAGCGCTATCGCGACCATCATCAGTCGTACCAGACCAGCGTGAAGCTCCCTGATGTGCTCGATCGGCATCGCGGCGAAAGCGTGCTCAGTCGCTATTGTGGTTATGGTGCTCAGGATCAGCTCGGGCTCCCGACGGGCGTGACGCGATGCCGCCGTCGCCTTGTCACGCATGTAAAGAATGCCGCAGCGGAGCCGCTTCTCCTCCTCACCCAGACAGGGGAGGAAGGTATCGACCGTCGGGGCGTAACGCCGAATCCGGTCGGGTGCCGTAGCGAGAGCGCTCATGCGCTCCTCCCGCCATCCGGACCGTACACGGAAGCATCTTCCGTCCAGTCGAGAAGCTCGAACCCGAGCTCCTTTGCCAGCTCCTCACCGAAACGCATCGCTTGCGAGCGACTGTCGAACGATAGGATGTAGGTAAAAACACCGATCGCACGCACAATCGGGCTTACCGCCGCGTCAATGATAAAGCCGGGTTCTTTCCACCGCAGTGACACATGCCATGTGTCGACGTTGACCCCGAGGCCCCAGGCATTCGAGACGACCACTTCATTCGCAGGCCCTCGATTGAAGATCTTGTCCGCGACGCTCGGGAACGCCTCGCACACCCCTCGGAACCAGCGGCTATCAAGGGACGCCACGTTGTCTTGAGATGTTGTCGTTAGGGCTGGGTTGATGTAGGAAACCGAAGAGACTTCGCCGGCCAGCAAGCTCTCGGACGCCGCACCCTCGCAGGGGCGGCGTCTTTCGTTTGGGGGCCCGATCCGATCATAGTGGCGGGAAAGGATCGGATGCGTCGCGGGGTTCGGCGCCATTACGCCGGCACCCGCTGCGAAGTGCTACCGACAACGCGGGCAGCCACCCAATCCCGCAAGTCTTCCTCGCGATAGCGGACTGCCCGGCCCATTTTAACGAAAGGGGGGCCGTCGCCCTTGACCCTCATGTTCCGAAGAGTCGCGGGGGACAGGCCGAGCATTGGGCCGGCTGTCACGTCAGTGTGCAGGTTACTCATTATGCCGTCTCCTTCGATGACGGCAGCCTATTTGTAGCAAATTTGGGGTAGGTTGAATTGAACCCAAGTGAGCCGAGGTGACATCCAAGACCCTGGGATTAAACGATATTCTCTCTGGTTAGTCGAGGAACGAGGAAATCGGTGATTTTAGCTCTTGCCCTGTTGCAAGTCAGCAACATGAGCCGCCCACGCGGCAAGCGCCTCTCGTTTCTCTTCCTTCCAGTCGTGCCGCTGATAGACGCCGGCGATCCCCGACTTCGAACCGCTTACATGGTTTAGCACCGCCTCGGTGACTTCGAAGCGCACCCCAAGCCGCTGTAGGCCGGTTGCGACCGTTCTACGCAAATCGTGGGTACGCCACGCCGGTACGGTCTCGGGCTCACGCGACTCGTCGGCGGCGGCCCTCGCCTCCATCGCGGCAATGGTTGCGTCCAACCGCGCCTTGGCCTTGGAGTAGCCCGACACTGCGGTCTTGCCCGTGGTGGTAAACACTAGCCTCCGGCGCGGCCACTGGATCGGCTCGCCGTCTCTCGGCTCGATCACAGCGGCGGCGAGCTCGTCTAGGAGCCCCAGTGCGGCCCTCGATAAGGGAACAATATGGGCTTGCCCGTTCTTCGCGCGCCGCGCCGGCAGGTCCCACGTCGCAGTGGCGCGATCCAGTTCTTGCCACTCCAGCCCCGCGACCTCCTCGCGGCGCTGCCCCGTGAGGATCAACAGGCGGAAAAGGGGACCGAAAGGATAGGCTAGGTCGTTCGCTGCCTTCCAGACAAGCGCCAATTCGCGGTCGCTCAACACGCGATCCCGTGCGGCAACCGTGGCAGGCGCCTTCATCCCGTCCATAGGTGAGCGCTCGATGTCACCCCGGCCCTCTGCCCACTTGAACATCTTGCGCATGGTAGCGTGTGCCAACCGCGCGCTGGCTGGCCGATCGGCCAGCCGGTCGAGCACTGCCGCGATGTCGCTCCGCTTGATGGTCAGGAGCGGCTTCGCGCGAAGCACCGGCACGGCTTCGCTCATCAAAAGCCGCTCGCCTGCGGCCCAATCCTTCCAATCGTTTTTTAGCGCGCTTTTGACAAACAGCGCCGCGTACACGTCGAACGCTAGGTCCACCGCCTGCCGGCGCCGCTCGCGGTCCTGCTCCGCGGGATTGACCCCCTGATCCACCAGCACCCTGAGCCGCTTGGCCTCGGTACGTGCCTTATCGGGAGTCCACGAGCCGTGCGGACCGATGGTGACTCGCTGAGCCCTAACCTCCCGGCCTCCCATCCGGTACTGAAAGACGTAACTGCGGGCGCCAGCGGCGGTTACTCGCAACCCGAAGCCGGCAACCTCGCTGTCCCAAAGGAACCCTGTGCCCGCTGCATCGACGGACGTCTTCGTGATCTTGCCTGTAGCCATCATCCGTCCCGTGTAATCACCGAGTAAGCACGGCGAAGTGACTAGCGGCGACGCGGGATGATGGCTAGTGACACTGGAGCCTAGGACTTCCGCGAGTTTCGTGACGACAGATGAGACCGGACGACACCAGAGGAACGCCTAGGCGGTAACTCTTAATCAGCGGGTCCTAGGTTCGAGCCCTAGTGCGTCCACCATTATATCAGCGGGTTAGCTGGGATAGCTCTCAGCAATGCTCCGGAACTGGCAGCTTCGTCCTAGACGAAGCGCCAGGCGCTTAATCCCCGTTCGGCCCCTTCCTCTCAATCGGTAGCGCAGCCTTCCTGAGCTGTGGCACGCGGGTCAAGTGCGGCGCTGTCCGCTCGTACAATGCCACGTTGCTGCATCTGCGTCGCGGCTTGGCGCTGCAATCTTTGGCGTCAATATCATCACGCAACCAGCCTGCGAATCTGTCTGACGCAGGAAGATTGGGGCGATCGACCTACATCGGCGCCAACCGACACCGCACGGCGAAATCAAGGGAACTTCAACAGGGCTTAGAGAGGGTGGGCCCGCCTTGCGCCGCACCTGAAGCAGGTTGCGCAATCTTGAACGCCGCCGGCGCCATCTATAGGTTCGCCAGCTGCCGACGAGGGGAAGCATGGCCGAAGAGAACGAGAACTCAATGGCTGTCCTGCGCGCGGCGGAGCATGGAATGCGGGCGGAAACCAAGCGGTTGGCAAGATCCCAGCGCGAAGAGTGGCTGGCTTCCGAGGATACAGCTCGCGGCAGCATCCGGATGGAAGCAAGGCGCCTCGCTTGTCTGACCAAGAAGCAGGCAGGCGAGCTCGTGCCGGCCCAGTCAGGACCGAGCGTGGTCCGAAGCAATCATGCACAGCCGCCTTCAACCGTTAGCCTGTGAGATCGAAGAGTGGCGGCGAACACGACCAATAGGCTGTCCGCCAACCGGCCGAAGCGGACAATAACGGCACGTATAATTCACCTGGTCGTCAAGACGGGTGTCTGGTGCATCGCGCTGTCGGTTCTCTGGGTGATCATCCTGCGCTTCGTGCCGCCGCCGTTCACGCTCACCATGGCCGGGGATCTGCTCAATGGCCGATCGGTGACCAAGGAATGGCGGCCGCTCAGCGAGATCGATCCGAACATGGCGCGTGCGGCGATCGCGGGCGAGGACGCGCGCTTCTGCAGTCATAACGGCTTCGATTTGGAGGCGATCGCCGGCGCGGCCTATCGTAACGCGAAAGGCGGGCGGATCCGCGGCGGTTCCACGATCAGCCAGCAGACCGCCAAGAACGTCTTCCTGTTCCAGGGCGGTGGTTATCTGCGCAAGGCAGTGGAAGCGTGGTTCACGCTGCTGATCGAAACGCTATGGGGCAAGCGCCGCATCATGGAGGTGTACCTCAACGTCGCCGAGACGGGCATCGGCACCTATGGCGCCGAGGCCGGCGCGATTCGGTACTTCAACCACTCCGCCAAGCGGCTGACGCCGACCGAGGCGGGGCGGATTGCGGCCGTGCTGCCTCTCCCGAAGAAGCGGGCGGCGATCGCGCCGCGCGGCTTCGTCCGCCGCCATGGCGACCGGATCGCTCGCCAAGTGGCCGTGGTGCGGCGCGAAAAGCTGGACGCGTGCCTCAACTGATCGCGCCGAGCACAGATCAGAACGGCAACTTGAAACCCGGCGGCAGCGGCAGGCCGCTCGTCATCTTCGCCATTTCCTGAGACGATGCGGCATCCGCCTTCGCCCGCGCATCGTTGAACGCCGCCGCGACGAGATCCTCGAGCATCTGCTTTTCGGACAGAACGATCAGCGAATCATCGATCGCGACCGTCAGAATCCGGCCCTTGGCGGTCGCCTTGATCTTCACGAGGCCGCCGCCGGAGACGCCCTCCACCTCGATCTTGTCGAGCGTGGCCTGGGCCTCGTCCATCTGCTTCTGCACGTTCTCCGCAGCGCTTTGCGCAGCAGCGAGCAGTTCATTGATATCCTTCACGCGTGGTTCCTCTTCTTGGGCCAGTCGATCAATTCGGCATCGGGAAAGGCCTCCATCGCGGCCTTTACCAGCGGCGACGCGAGCACCTTCTGGCGTTCCTCTTCCGCAGCAGCATCAGCGGCTTCCTTCAGCGTCGGTTCCCCCGGCGCATCAAGCATCGAGAGTTTCCACGCCGTGCCGGTGATGCTGCGGAGCGCCGTCGCCGTCTCCGCGAGCGTATCCGCAGCGATGGGTCGTGAGCCGCTGAACACGATCTCGGGCGGCTCATAGCTGACGATACGGGCACCATGGCCTAACCGCACCGCCAGCAGATGGTGGCCGTTCTCCTCCAGCGCTGCGACGAGATCAGCGAAAGTCGCCGGCAATGCAGGAGGAGCCTGTTCAGCGTGCGCACGCGCCGTCGCAACGGGTGCCGGCGTCATCGCAGGCGGGGCGGCGCCCGATGCGTTGGCGGCCCCACTCGCGGCGGGCTCGCCGCCGGTGATCTGGCGCGCCAGTTCGCCCGGATCGGGCAGGCTTCGCGCGTGGATGATGCGCAGAAGCGCCATCTCGGCCGTCTCGATCGGCAGCGCCGCGCGCGACACTTCCTCATGGCCCTTCAGCAGCAGCTGCCACAGTCGGTGAAGCAACGGAAAGGACAGGCTCTGCGCCCAGGTGCGATACGCCTCGCGCTCCTCGGCGGGCTGTGCGGGGTCCTCTGCCGTGCCGACCTTGGCGAGCGTCACGCCATGGATCGCCTCCAGCAACGCACCGAACACGCCCAGCGGATCAACACCATAATCATACTGCCGGCGCAGCGCGGCGAGCGATTCCGGGCCGTCGCCGGACAAGAGAAGCCCCAGCAGATCGCGGATGGCGCCGCGATCGGACAGGCCGAGCATCTCACGCACGGCGGCCGCTGTGACCCCGCTACCCTCCAGATCGGCATGGGCGATCGCCTGGTCGAGGATCGACAGGCCGTCACGCGCTGAGCCTTCGGCGGCGCGCGCAATCAGCGCCAGCGCTTCCGCCTCGGCCGAAACGCCCTCCTGCGCGGTGACGGCGGCGAAATGCTCCGCAAGCTTTTCCGCCGGAATGCGGCGAAGATCGAAGCGCTGGCACCGTGACAACACCGTCACCGGCACCTTGTTCACCTCGGTCGTCGCGAACAGGAACTTCACATGCCCTGGCGGCTCCTCCAGCGTCTTCAGCAGCCCATTGAAGGCCGCCTTCGACAGCATGTGAACTTCGTCGATGATATAGACCTTGTACCGCGCAGAGACTGCCGCGTAGCGCGACGCCTCGATGATCTCGCGGATGTCGTCGATGCCAGTGTGGCTCGCCGCGTCCATCTCGATCACGTCGATATGACGGCCCTCTGCGATCGCGCGGCAGGGTTCGCATACACCGCATGGATCGATCGTCGGGCCACCCTGCCCGTCCGGCCCGATGCAGTTCAGTGCCTTGGCGATCAGCCGCGCCGTCGACGTCTTGCCCACCCCGCGCACCCCGGTGAGCAGGAAGGCATGGGCGATCCGGTCGCGCTTAATCGCATTCTCGAGCGTGCGGACCATCGCCTCCTGCCCGATCAGGGCCTGGAAGGTCTGCGGCCGATATTTGCGGGCGAGAACGCGATATGCCTCGCCGCCGCGGCGGGGCTGCGCCGGTTCGTCAAGGCCAAGGAGCGTGTCGGTCATCAGCAGCCGCGAATGTTGAGGAAGTTGAGGGTGTCGCGCACTTGTTCGCCATAGGCGCTCGGCCCCGACGAGTCAGGTGGTAGATTTACGCTTCCGCACATTCGCGGGTTCATCGCACGTCCTCGCCGTAGGACATGGGGCTGCAGAATGGCGTTGATGCTGGGAGGCCCCGCGACCCATGATGGCGGGAAGGTGGGAGCCGGAACGACCCGAGGCGAAATCGTTGTGGCTGCTTCCGTCAGGATCTGACCAGGTTGGCGACGACCACGTCCGCCCGACTCCCGCGCGCCATATGGCGAAGGCGTGCCAACTGATCAAGCGCGCTCAGCCGGGAATACGCACCGTGAGCCCGTCCAGCGCATCATCGAGCACGATCTGGCACGACAATCGGCTGGTCCGCGTGGCGCCATAAGCGAGATCGAGCATGTCCTCTTCCTCCTCGGCGGCGGGCGTGAGGCGCTCGAAATCTTCCGGAGCAACGATCACGTGGCATGTGGCACAGGCGAGATCGCCTTCGCACGTCCCCTCCAGCGGCATGCCGACGCGCTGGCCGACGTCGAGCAGCCGCTCTCCGGCGCTTGCCTCCGCCTCCACCGTTTCGCCATCGGCGGCAACGAAGCGAACCTTCACGCTGCAACCCGCTGCGAATCGGCAGCCGCCACCAACTGATCGAGCGCGCCCTGCAACTCCTGTTCCGTGGTATAGCGGCCGAAGCCAAGCCGGATCGAGCTGCGCGCCTCGGCATCCGAAAGCCCAATCGCCCTCAGCACGTGGCTCGGCCGTCCAGACCCGCTGGCGCAGGCGGACCCGGCGGAAAAGGCGATGTCGCGGCAGTCGCTCATCAGCCGGTTGACGTCGAGCCCGCGCCGGCGGACGTTGAGATTGCCGCGATAGCGCTCCTCGGCCGCGCCATTCAGTGTCCAGCCGGTGAGCCGCTCGGTCGCGATCTGCCACAGCCGCTCAACATGCGCTGCGTCCGCCTCGTGCCGCTCCGCCATCAGCCGGGCGGCGACGCCGAAGCCAACGCACAGCGCCGGGCTGAGCGTCCCCGAACGTCCACCTTCCTGATCACCCCCGTGAAGCAGCGGATCGAGTGACACCCCGTCGCGCACCCACAAGGCACCGATCCCCTTCGGCCCGTGGATCTTGTGGGCGGACAAGGCAATGAGGTCGCATTCTTCCGGGATGGCGACCCGGCCATAGCCCTGCACCGCGTCGCACAAGACCAGAATGCCGCGCTCCCGCGCCATGCGCGTGAGATCGCTGACCGGCTGCATCACCCCGATCTCGTTGTTCACCAGCATGGCGGCGAACAGCCCCGCGCCTTGCTTCAACACGCGCCGCGCCACCCACAGATCGATCCGTCCGTCAGGACGAACCGGCAGCACGGTCACTTCCCGGCCGCTCGCCACCTCGCCCCGCGCCGTATCGAGCACCGCTGCGTGTTCGCTCGCGATGGTGACGATGGAGCCGCCGCTTCCCTTGATTGCCCAGTTCAACGCTTCGGTCGCGCCGCTGGTGAACACCACGCGGCCGCCCGGCGGCAGCAATTCCGCGATCTGGTTCCGCGCGACTTCCACGGCGGCCTTGGCGGCGCGCCCGATGCGGCTCGGCGAATGGGGATTGGCGAACTGGTCGCGCAGCCACGGCACCATCGCGTCGAAGGCTTCCGGCGCGAGCGGCGTCGTCGCCTGATAATCAAGATAGGTCATGCGGCGAGGTTCCGTGCGTTGCGGGTCATGCCGCGCCATGCGTGAATGAAGCGGTCGACATCTGCCTCCGTGGTAGGCCGGCCGAAGCTGACGCGGATCACTTCGCGTGTCGCCTCCTCGCTCCAGCCCATGGCGCGCAGCACATGGCTTGGCTTGAGGCTGCCGCTCGCACACGCGCTTCCGGCCGAAACGGCGATGCCCGCAAGATCGAGCCGGATGAGCTGGGCGTTCGCGGCAAGACCGGGCAGTCGATAGCTGCCGATCGCGGCATGGCGCGGCGCGTCCCCGGCGATAACGATCCCGCCGGAGCGCACGATCGCATCGTCCAGCCGTGCGCGAAGCGGCGCGTGATCCGGCTCCGCCTCGGCGAGTGCGGCAGCAAAGGCCAGCACGGCGGGAAGGTTTTCCGTTCCCGCGCGATAGCCTCGTTCCTGCCCGCCACTGGGCACCAGCGTCGCGAGGTCGCGCACCAATAGCGCGCCGATCCCCGGCGGCCCGCCGCGCTTGTGCCCCGAAATGGCGATGAAGTCAGCGTGGTCGGCAAGTTCGCTCGACGCCGGCATCTGCGCCGCGTCGATCAGCAGCAGCGCGCCGGCCGCCTTCGTCAAAGCAGCGATCTCCGCGATCGGCTGGCGAACCCCGGTCTCGCTGTTGCACCATTGCACGCAAACGATCGCGCGGCTTTCCGCGGCGGCGGCCAGCATTTCCTCTAGAGCAACGAGCGAGATCACTCCGTCGGCGCCGACCGGCACCATCTGCGCGCCCTCGCCCGCCGCACGCATCACCGCATCATGCTCCACGGCGGATACGATGCGCCGCCCGGCGATCGCTCTTCCGAGCGCAAGACCAAGCGATTCGCTTGCGCCGCTGGTGAACAGCACCTCGCCACCCCAGCCATAAGCGCGGGCGACAGCGACCCGCGCCTCCTCCAGCGCGGCCTTGGCAGCGCGCCCCTCGGCGTGCGGAGAGGAAGGATTCGCCCAAATCGCAAGGCCCTGCACCATCGCCGCACGCGCGGCTTCGGTCATCGGCGTGGTCGCGGCATGATCAAGATACAGGCGCTCAGGCAAAACTCGTTCCATAATTGATGCGCGCTCCTATATAGCGCAGCAACCACGGCGCCACACCCGGCGTCGCTTTGACAAACAAGAGTATCGATGCCCGAAGTCATCTTTCCTGGCCCCGAGGGCCGCCTCGAAGGGCGTTTTGCCCCCGCACCGAAGCCACGCGCACCGGTGGCGATGATCCTTCATCCGCACCCGGCCGCCGGGGGCACGATGAACAACCACATCGTTCAGGCGCTCTACAAGACGTTCCAGCGCCGCGGCTTCGCCACGCTGCGCTTCAACTTCCGCGGCGTCGGCAAGAGCCAGGGCACTTTCGACAATGGCGTCGGCGAGCTGTCGGACGCGGCGAGCGCGCTGGACTGGGTGCAGAGCTTCCACCCCGAGGCGTCGACCACCTGGGTCGCCGGCTTCAGCTTCGGCGCGTGGATCGGCATGCAGTTGCTGATGCGCCGCCCCGAGATCCGCGGCTTCATCTCGATTGCGCCGCCCGCCAACCTCTACGACTTCACCTTCCTTGCGCCCTGCCCCTCGTCGGGCATCATCATCCAGGGTGCGGAGGATGAAGTGGCGACGCCGCCGGCGACGCAGAAGCTGGTCGACAAGCTGCGCACGCAGAAGCACATCACGATTCATCATGACGTGATCCCGAAGGCGAACCATTTCTTCGAGCACGAAATGGACGACCTGATGAAGTCGGTCGACAATTACCTCGACATGCGGCTCGATCCGAACTCGCCGATCCGCTGACGTTACTGCCGGCGGTATCAAGCCGCCCGCCGTTCGGACCCCTCGCTTCTCCCCCGCGTTCATCGCGCGGAGGAGGAGCAGGCCATGATCCGAAACGTGTGGACCCGATGGTCGATCGTGCTCGGCGTTGCGCTGGGCGGCTTCTTCGACGGGATCCTCCTTCACCAGATCCTGCAATGGCACCATCTGCTGAGCCTCGTGCCCGGCGTCACCTCGCTCCGCGCGCAGGTGCTGTGGGACGGCTATTTCCATGCCTTGATGTATGTCATCGCCGCAGTCGGAGTTTGGGGCCTGTGGCGGAACCGACGGGAGCCCGCGGCGCAGAGCGGCGCGCTGGCGGGCGGCTTGCTGATCGGCTTCGGCCTCTGGCATCTTCTCGATGCCGTTCTTTCACACTGGCTGCTCGGCATCCATCGCATCAGGCTCGACAGCCCCAACCCGCTGGCCTGGGACCTCGGCTGGGCAGTCGGGTTCGGCGTGCTTCCGGTGATCCTCGGCTGGCTGCTGCTGCGCCGGCCACCCGCCCTCGGCAAGCCGCGCGGCACATCGGTGGCACTGCTGATGGTCGGCGGCCTGGCGACCGGCTTGGCGGGATGGTCGCTCCGCCCGCCGCCCGGTCAGCCATTTGCCGTGGTCGTTTTCGCCCCCTGGCAACACCCCGCTGCCTCACTGAACGCGGTGATCGAGAGCGATGCGCGGGTGGTGTGGGCGGAACCCGGCATGGGCGTGGCCGTGCTAGACGTTCCACCGGCGAACCGTGCCGCCTTCTATCGCCGCGGTGCGCTGCTCGTCAGCGGCTCGGGCGTTCCGGCGGGATGCTTCGGTTGGAGCAAGGCTTAGATCAGATCGTCCAGATCGCAACGTTGCCGACCAGCACTGTTGCCATGATGATCAACAGCCACCCCTTCTTCGGATCACGCCGGCTCGCGATCATCCAGCCGCCGCCGATCGCGCAGGCGAATGCCGCCACCATTCCGATCGCCGGGGCGGCGCTTGCGAGGCCAGTTGCCGCCGCGTTCATCCTGCATTCCCTCCAATAACGCGCGCATAAGCTTCAACATCGACGTTGCCGCCCGACAAAATCACCAGCGTCCCTGCGCGCGGCGTGACCTTGCCTGACAGCACAGCCGCAAGCGCCACCGCTCCGCCCGGCTCCACCACCAGGCGAAGCCGATACGCCGCCCAGCGCTGTGCCGCGGCGGTCTCCGCTTCGCTCACCGCCACGCCCGTCGCATCACGCCGCGAGAGGACATCGAAGGTCAGCGGCGAGACAATCTTTGTCATCAGTGCGTCGCAGGCGGTCGGTGGCGGCGAATCGCCCACCGGCAGGATCCAGCTAGCCTCCAGGCTGCGGCGCATGTCATCCCAGCCCTCGGGCTCCGCAACCGTGACCGCGGCATCCGGCAGGGCCAGCGCCGTTCCCGCCGCAAGACCCCCGCCACCGCACGGGATCACGACGTGCGCTGGCGCGCCAAGGCCCATCGCCGTCATCTGGACCGCCGCCTCGATCCCCGCAGATCCCTGCCCTTCGATGATCCAGGGATCGTCGAAGCTCGGCACTAGAGTGGCGCCCCGCGCTTCGGCCAGCCGCGCCGCAATCTGCTCGCGCGATTCGCTTGCCCGGTCATAGCTCACGATCTCGGCGCCCAGCGCCAGCGTGCCTTCCACCTTCGCGCGCGGTGCGTCGGCCGGCATGACGATCGTCGCCGGCATGCCGAGTCTCTTGGCCGCCCAGGCGATTCCCTGCGCGTGATTGCCGCTGGAGAAGGCAACGACGCCGCGACGACGCGCCGCCTCGTCCAGCGCGGTCAGCCGATGCCACGCGCCGCGGATCTTGAACGCGCCAATCGGCTGCAGCGACTCCGCCTTGAAGGCAACGGTCACCCCGTTGATTTCATGGACAAACAAGGGAGTGGGCGGGAGAACGGCAGCGATCTTCGCCGCCGCGTCGCGCACGCCGGCGCGGGTGGGTTGTCGCACGATCGTCACGGTTCGTCCTTGCCGCAATTAACCTCCCTCGAAAACTCTTTACATGCGGGGTCACCGACCCTAATTCGCGCCTCCGCTGCCCCATGGGACTTCCACCGCAAGGCAGTGTTTCGCAACTGAAGACCGGGGGCTTGCCTCCTGGCATTGGAGGTCCCTTGAATTGCATCAGGATCATTGCGCGCTGGGGCTAGCGCCCCTCTCGACCGTTGCTCGCAACTCTGTTTCGAGCGCCCTCGACATCGCACAGGCCAAGCCAGTTCAGCCGGTGACGCTCGTGCGTCCGCACGCCGCGGCACGCGCCGCCCGGTTCTTCGTGGAGAAGTTCCCGGGCCGGTCGATGTATGCCGTGAAGGCGAATCCGTCGCCCGAGCTCATCCAGATCCTCTGGGACAACGGGATCACGCATTTCGACGTCGCCTCGATCGCCGAGGTGCGGCTGGTCGCGCGCACGCTGCCGGAAGCCACCTTGTGCTTCATGCACCCGGTGAAGGCCGAGGAAGCGATCGCGGAGGCGTATTTCACGCACGGCGTCCGCGTGTTCAGCCTCGATTCGCTCGAAGAGCTCGACAAGATCATGCGCGCCACGCGCAACGCGGCTGACCTCACGCTGTGCGTCCGCCTGCGCGTGTCGTCGGAGCATTCGAAGCTCAGCCTCGCGTCGAAGTTCGGCGTGCCGGCGCAGGATGCGAAGCCGCTGCTGTTCGCCGCCCGCCAGGCAGCCGATGCGCTCGGCATCTGCTTCCACGTCGGCAGCCAGGCAATGACGCCGGAAGCTTATGCAGAGGCAATGGAGCGCGTACGGGCCGCGATCGTCGATGCCGCCGTCACGGTTGACGTGATCGACGTCGGCGGCGGCTTCCCGTCGTCCTACCCGGACATGGCGCCGCCGCCGCTGGAGCTCTATTTCGAGACGATCCACCGCGCATTCGAGAGCCTGCCGATCAGCTATTCGGCTGAACTGTGGGCAGAGCCGGGCCGTGCGTTGTGCGCTGAGTACAGCAGCGTCGTCGTGCGCGTCGAAAAGCGCCGCGGCAACGAGCTGTACATCAACGACGGCGCGTACGGCGCGCTGTTCGACGCGGCGCACATCGGCTGGCGCTTCCCGGTCACGCTGCTGCGCGAGCCGCAGTCGACCGTGCGCGATCATCCCTTCTCGTTCTACGGACCAACCTGCGACGATCTCGATCACATGGCAGGCCCGTTCCTGCTGCCGGCGGACATCACCGCCGGGGATTATATCGAGATCGGCATGCTCGGCGCTTATGGCTCGGCGATGCGCACCGCGTTCAACGGCTTCGGATCGGACGAGACGGTGATCGTCGAAGACGAGCCGATGGTGTCGCTCTACGTTGCATTGGAACGCGAGGCCGCGTCCAACGTCGTAAAGCTGTAACCGACTGCTTACATTGAAATAGACGGCGGCGCTCGCAGGGGCGCCGTCGTTCTTACGGGTTAACGCGTCCCCTCCGAACGACGTGTGCCATCATGCGAGAAGCAACCCATGACTGACACCCTCACGAAGACCGCGGCGGCAAACGCGCCGATCAACGACACCCGCAAGGCGGAACTGCTGTCGAAGCAGGTCAAGCACATCGACATCAAGTCGTTCGACGCGCGCCCGATCGTCGACGCGATGAGCGACATGAGCTTCACCAGCCGCGACCTCGGCCGCGCGACGAAGATCTACAACGAGATGCTGGCGGACAAGGATTGCACCGTGTGCCTGGTGATCGCCGGATCGACCAGCGCCGGCGGCTGCATGGATCTCTATGCCGATCTGGTGCGCAACAACATGGTCGACGTGATCGTCGCCACCGGCGCCACCATCGTCGACATGGATTTCTTCGAGGGCCTTGGCCACAAGCACTATCAGGCGCTTGAGATCCCCGACGATGATACGCTGCGCTCGCTGTACATCGACCGCATCTACGACACCTACATCGACGAGGAGCAGCTGCAGGACTGCGACTTTACGATCAACAAGATCGCGAACGAGCTGGAACCCAAGGCCTATTCCTCGCGCGCCTTCATCCGCGAGATGGGCAAGTATCTCGTCGAGCACGGCAAGAAGGAGAACAGCCTCGTCAAGCTCGCCTATGAGCATGACGTGCCGATCTTCTGCCCGGCGTTCGTCGACTCGTCGGCCGGCTTCGGCCTCGTCAAGCATCAGGTCGACCGCGCCAAGGAAGGCAAGCCGTACATGATGATCGACGCGGTCGCGGACTTCCGCGAACTGACCGAGATCAAGATCAAGGCGGGCACCACGGGCCTGCTCATGATCGGTGGCGGCGTGCCGAAGAACTTCATCCAGGACACCGTCGTCTGCGCCGAAATCCTTGGTCACGAGGACGTCGAGGTTCACAAGTACGCCGTTCAGATCACCGTCGCCGACGTGCGCGACGGCGCCTGCTCGTCCTCGACGCTGCAGGAAGCCGCGTCGTGGGGCAAGGTGAACACCGGCATCGAGCAGATGGTGTTCGCCGAGGCCGGGTCGGTAATGCCGCTGCTGGCGTCCGACGCCTATCACCGCGGTCACTGGAAGGATCGCGCGAAGCGCGGCTGGGCGAAGCTGTTCGCCTGATCGGCTTGGCCTGACGACAGGTTTGCGCCACACCCTCCGTCGCAAGAGAGAGAGGTGTGGTGCAGATCGATCGTCGGATGGTTCTTGGGGGCGCGCTTGGCGCCGCGATGATGTCGGGACTGGCCCGTGCCCAGGCCCCAAGCCAGCAGCCGGGACAAGCAGGCGCCGTCACTTCCTGGCCGCCCGCCGACCACTTCAGACTATGGCCGGGCCGCGCGCCCGGTGCGCCGCGGGTGCTCCCGCGCCCCGATTTCGCGATGAACGGCGCTCCCCCACGCCGCGAGCTACACCTGCGCGGGGTGGCTGATCCGGTCGTCGGCATCTATCGCGCGTCGCAGCCGGACGGCCGCGCGCTGCTCGCCATCCCCGGTGGCGGTTATCGCTTCATCTCGGTCGAGAACGAAGGCATCAACGTCGCGCGGACCTTCAATCCACTTGGCGTGACCGTCTATGTCCTCGGCTATCGGCTCCCCGGCGAAGGCTGGGCCGATCCGCAGGACGTGCCCTTGCAGGATGCGCAGCGCGCGATGCGGCTGGTGCGCGCACGCGCCTCCACCGACGGCTTCGATCCGGCGAAGCTCGGCATCGTCGGCTTTTCGGCCGGCGGCCTCCTCGCCGCCAGCCTGATCGTCGCGCACGACGATCCCGTTTACGCCAAGGTCGACGCCGCGGACGATGGCTCTGCCCGGCCGGCGTTCGCCGGGCTGGTCTATCCGGTTATTGCCGGCGACGTGATGCGCATTGGCAAGGAAGCCGCCGGCCGCTTCGACACCGCGCGCCGCGTCCGCCGCGACAGCCCGCCCGTGTTCATCGCCCACGCGCTCGATGATCCGCTGGTGCCGCTGGCGCAGCCGCTGTCGATGATGCAGGCCTGCCAGGCCGCCCGCGTTCCCGTGGAAGCCCATTTCTTCCAGGAGGGCGGCCACGGGTTCGGGCCCGCCTATCTGCCGCCGGAACTGCCCGGTTCCCGCTGGCCTGACTTGTTCGATCGCTGGATGAAGCGGGCGCTCGCGACGCCGCGCCCTGCGTGATCAGTCGGGCGGGCGGAGCATCGACCAGAAGCGCGGCCCGCCCCCAGGCACCACCCATTCGTCGGTGATCTCGAAGCCGAGCGAGCGGTAGAAACCGAGGTTCCGCTCGGTCGCGGTCTCGAGATAGGCGGGAAGCCGCCCCGCCGCGCGCGTCAGGCCGGCCCGCACCACTGCGCCGCCCAGGCCCTTCCCCTGCGCAGCCGGATCGCAGCCGGCGATGTGGAGGTACCAGAAGTCGCCGGCGGGCATGTGCGCCGCGATGGCGTTCGACACCTTCAGCGCGCGCTGAATGTTCGCTCCGAGCGCGCGCCACAATGGCCACGCCTGCCGCAACATCGTTGCGGTACTGGTATTCGCCCTTCCGGGCCCCCGCCACAAGGTCGCCGCCTCGGCGCCGCCTGTGACGATCCGCATGCCGGCAGCATCCTCGTCGAACAGCAGCGCGAACAGGCGCGGCAGGCGCCGCGCGCGCTCGACGGGGTCGGGAAAGATCCAGCTCATCGCCGGATCTTCGGCGAAGGCGCGGGCGAGCATGGTCGAAACCCGGCCGCGGTCCGCGCCTCCGTCGATGCGCATCCCGGTCATCGACCAGAACCGCGTGGCCTGACGGGCCTTCCCACTCGACCGATCATCACCCCCTCCTCGCTTCGTTGCCAGCCTGACGTGCCTGACCGGAAACGAAAAGGGCGCCGATCGCTCGGCGCCCTTCGTCTGTTACCGCTGCATCACGACGCTCACGCCGCGTCGCTGCCGGCCTTTTTCTTTTCGGTGTAGACGCGGATCGGCTCCTTGCGGCCCTCCACGACGTCCTTGTCGATCATCACTTCGTCGACCGAATCCATCCCGGGCAGCTCGAACATCGTATCGAGCAGGATCGCCTCGAGGATCGAACGGAGGCCGCGCGCGCCGGTCTTCCGCTCGATCGCCTTCTTCGCGATCGTGACCAATGCGTCGTCAGTGAAGCCAAGCTTCACTTCCTCCATCTCGAACAGCTTCTGGTACTGCTTGACCAGCGCGTTCTTCGGCTCGCTCAGGATCTTCACCAGCGCCGTGACGTCGAGATCCTCGAGCGTCGCAATCACCGGCAGACGACCGACGAACTCAGGGATCAGGCCGAACTTCAGCAGATCCTCAGGCTCGGTCTGGCGCAGCACCTCGCCGGTGCGCTTCTCCTCGGGCGAAGCGACATAAGCGCCAAAGCCGATCGACTTGCCCTGCAGGCGATCGCCGATGATCTTCTCGAGCCCCGAGAAGGCACCGCCGCAGATGAACAGGATGTTCGTCGTATCGACCTGCAGGAATTCCTGCTGCGGATGCTTGCGGCCGCCCTGCGGCGGCACCGAGGCAGTGGTGCCTTCCATGAGCTTCAGCAGCGCCTGCTGCACGCCCTCGCCCGACACGTCGCGCGTGATCGAGGGATTCTCGGCCTTGCGGCTGATCTTGTCGATCTCGTCGATGTAGACGATGCCGCGCTGCGCCCGCTCGACGTTATAATCCGACGCCTGCAGCAGCTTCAGGATGATGTTCTCGACATCCTCGCCGACATAGCCCGCCTCGGTCAGCGTCGTCGCGTCGGCCATGGTGAACGGCACGTCGAGGATGCGCGCCAGCGTCTGCGCCAGCAGCGTCTTGCCGCAGCCGGTGGGGCCGACGAGCAGGATGTTCGACTTCGCCAGTTCCACGTCCGCGCCCTTGGCGCCGTGGTTCAGCCGCTTGTAGTGGTTGTGCACCGCGACGGAGAGCACGCGCTTGGCCTGCTTCTGCCCGATGACATAATCGTCCAGAACGTCGCAGATCTCCTGCGGCGTGGGCACGCCGCCGTCCTTCTTCGAGACGAGCGCGGACTTGGTTTCTTCGCGGATGATATCGTTGCACAGCTCCACGCATTCATCGCAGATGAACACGGTCGGTCCTGCGATGAGCTTGCGAACCTCGTGCTGCGACTTGCCGCAGAACGAGCAATAGAGCGTGCTCTTCGAGTCACCGCCGCTGAGCTTGGTCATTCAATCACATCCTTTTCGGCCGAGCATGGTAACCCGGCCGGTCACAATCCGGCAATGCCGGAAAAGGGCTAACGCGCGTCAGGCCGCCGCAGCCACGTCGTCGGCCGGAGCAGGCCGCTTGTCGAACACCTCGTCGATCAGGCCGAATTCCTTCGCCTCATCACTGCTCATAAACTTGTCGCGATCCATTGCATTCTCGATCACCTCGAGCGGCTGACCGGTGTACTTGGCGTACAACTCGTTCATCCGGCTACGGATGCGCAGAATTTCACGCGCCTGGATCTCGATGTCGCTGGCCATGCCCTGCGCACCGCCCGAGGGCTGGTGGATCATGATCCGCGCGTTGGTCAGCGCCACCCGCATGCCGGGTTCACCCGAAGCCAGGAGGAAGCTGCCCATCGAGGCGGCCTGACCGATGCACACCGTGCCGACGCGCGGCCGAATGTACTGCATCGTGTCATGGATCGCCATGCCCGCCGTGACGACGCCGCCCGGCGAGTTGATGTACATGAAGATGTCCTTCTTCGGATTCTCCGATTCCAGGAACAGCAGTTGGGCGGTGATCAGGCTCGCCATGCCGTCCTCCACGCCGCCCGTCACGAAGACGATGCGCTCGCGCAGCAGGCGGCTGAAGATGTCGAACGAACGCTCGCCGCGGTTCGACTGCTCGATCACGATGGGAACGAGGCCGGCCTGCGTCTGCTGCATGCCGACGCCGGCGCGCGCCAGGGCGCCTGCGAAGTCGCCGGTCTCGAACGGATTGTGCATGAAAACTCTCTCTTATGCCCTGAAGAACACCTATGTCGCGCGCGCGACCGGGGACTTCAAGCCCCCGCCCTGCCAGTGTCGCGCGTCAATTGCGCCGGCCGAAGAAGGTGTAGGTCAGCGCCAGGCCACCGGCGAACTGGTCGCGCGATCCGTAGCGCCGCACCACCGGAGAACGCGCCGCATCGTCGATCAGGCGGTCATACTTGGCATAGGTGTAAATGCCCCAGCGCGGCGTCAACTGCTTGAGGAAGCCCGCATTGGCGCCGACCGCCTGCACCCCGCCCGAGGGGCGGAAGGCGGGCAGCCCCGACGGGGCGACCGCCTCCGGCGGAACGCCGAAATAGGCGCGCTGGTAGCGACCGTTCGTGATGGTGAGCCGCGGGCCGATCGCGAACAGCCAATCGTCTCCGTCGCGGGCGACGTAATCAACGCTCGCGAAGCTGATCAGCCCCTTGTGGCCGCCAACGCCCTGCCGCACCTCCAGCCGCGCCCGTACCGGTGCGGCGAAACTGTATTGAACAAAGGCACCGGGCTCGAAGGTGAACCCCACGCGCGGCACGCCCGGCACATCACGCCCGCGGCGCTTCCCTTCGAATCCGATTGCAGGACCGGCTTCAAAACCGTTCGAACGGAAGACCGGGAAACCGAAGCTTTCGTCCGCCGCCTCGAAGTCAAAGTCAGCATTGGCGTCCGCGCGGGCCAGGTCGAAGAACGGACGAACATTGTAATCGTCAGATCCGGGATAGCGCGGCACCAATTGCGGGCCGATCCCGACTCGTATTCTGCGAGACGAGTTATCGCTCTGCGCTGCTCCCGCAGTCGACCAGAGGGTGCCTGCGAGCACAAGCGCCGCTACGCGGCACGATAAAGCGTTCGTCATCCACGAACGCTAGGCTGAATAATTCAACCTGACCAGTGGTTTCAGGCAGATCCAGGCGCGCGGTGCGCGAGATACGCCAGGCGGCGCACTTCGCGTCGCCCGCGGACCACCGTATCAAGGATCAGTCCGGCAAAGCCGCACAGCGCCGCCAGGATCGTGAGCCCGGTAACGAGGATCGCGGTGGGGAAGCGCGGCACGAGGCCGGTATGCACGTAGGTGATCGCAAGCGGGATCGCGAGCAGCACGGCCAGCGCCAGAAGGACGGCACCAAAGGCACCGAAGAACCACAAGGGCCGCTCGATCCGGTACAGCGTCGCGATCGTGCCCAGGATACGCCAGCCGTCGCGATACGTGCTGAGCTTCGACACCGATCCTTCCGGCCGAGCGAAATACGGCGTCTCGATCTCCGCCACCGGCATTTTCAACTCGAGCGCGTGAACCGAAATCTCGGTCTCGATCTCGAACCCGACCGACAGCACCGGGAAGCTCTTGACGAAGCGTCGCGAGAACACCCGGTATCCGCTTAGAATATCGCTGAAGCTGCGCCCGAAGAGTTGAGCGAGCATGCCGGTGAGCAATGCATTGCCCAAGCGATGCCCGCGGCGATAGGCGGCCGCTGCCTCCCCCACCCGGCAGCCCACGACCATGTCGAGCTGCTCGTCCAGCATGCGGCGCACGAGCAGCGGCGCGGAGGCGGCGTCATAGGTCGAGTCGCCGTCCGCCATGACATAAACGTCAGCATCCACGTCGGCGAACATCCGGCGCACGACGGCGCCCTTTCCCTGGGTCCGCTCGGTGCGCACGACGGCGCCGGCCGCTCGCGCCACCTCGACGGTGCGGTCCTGCGAATTGTTGTCGTAAACATAGATCGTGGCGTCGGGCAGTGCGGCGCGAAAGCCCGCGATCGTCTGCGCGATCGCCGCTTCCTCGTTATAGCACGGCAGCAGCACGGCGATCACTGGTTCAGCCACGTTCACATCCCATCGCCACCATGGCCACCCGGGCAGGGCTCACCGGCCGGCGGTCTCATAATCCCAAGGTTCTTGCGAAAGGGTGGATGCCGGGCAAGCCGGCGTGACGCCTGGCGTCAAAGAAACCGCCCGCATCGCCCGTGGCCCGCAAGGGCCCGGACGATGCAGCGGTACGTCGTGATATTAGCCTTCGGCCTTCGGTGCAGCCTTCTTGGTCGCCTTCTTGGGCTTGGCTTCGGCTGCCGGTGCGTCGGCCGCAGCCTCGTCGCCTGCCGCGGCCTTAGCCTTCTTCGCCGCCGGCTTCTTGGCCGGAGCAGCCTCTTCGCCGGCCTCGGCGTCAGCCGCCTTCTTCTTGGCGCCCGGCTTCTTCGCCGGCTTCGCAGCCGCTTCGTCCTCGGCGGGTGCAGCAGCCTCGTCAGCAGCTGGCTCGTCGGTCACCGGTTCGGCAGCCTTCTTCTTGGACGCAGCCTTCTTCTGCTTCGGCTTGTGATTGTCGTGATCATGGTGATGCGTGCCGGTCGCGAAACCGTCCTCGCTCTCGATCGCGGCTTCCAGCTCCTCGCGGGTCGTCTCGCGCTCGGTGACCTCGGCCTTCTCGAACAGGAAGTCGACGACCTTGTCCTCGTAGAGCGGCGCGCGCAGCTGGGCAGCCGCCATCGGCTCCTGCTGGATGTACTGGATGAAACGCTGCTGGTCCTCGCCGCGATACTGCTGCGCAGCCTGGGCGATCAGGCGGTTCATTTCCTGCTGCGTCACCTCGACGCCATTTGCCTGGCCGATCTCGCTCAGCAGCAGGCCAAGACGGACGCGGCGCTCGGCGATCTTGCGATAATCGTCGCGCTCCTTCTCCATCTCTTCCATCGCCGCCTTCGGATCGGGCTCATGGGTCGCCTCATGCTCGAGCTGCGCCCAGATCTGCTGGAACTCGGCCTCGACCATCGACGGCGGCACTTCGAAATCGTGGCCGGCAGCGAGCTGGTCGAGCAGCTTGCGCTTCATGTGCGTGCGGGTGAGGTTGCCGAGCTCGCTCTCGATCTGCCCACGGATCAGGCCGCGCAGCTGCTCCAGGCTCTCGAGGCCCAGGTTCTTCGCCAGCTCTTCGTCAACAGTTGCCTCGCCGGCGGTCTTCACCGATTTCACGACGAGGTCGAACGTCGCGTCCTGGCCGGCGAGTTCCTTCGCCTGATAGTCCTCGGGGAAGGTCACCTTGATCTGGCGCTCGTCACCGGCCTTCACGCCGACGACCTGATCCTCGAAGCCCGGGATCAGGCGGCCAGCGCCCAGCTCGACCGCCATGTCGCTGCCGGTGCCGCCCTCGAAGGCAACGCCGTCCATCGTCTTGCCGACGAAATCGACTGTGACGAGGTCGCCCATCTTGGCGACATAGCCTTCCTCGGTGTCGTCCCAGCGCTTCGTCTGGTCGGCGAACTTCTGCAGCTGCTCGTCGATCACGGCGTCGTCGGCCGGAACGGTCAGCTTCTCGAGCTTCAGGCCGTCAATCGCCGGCGCCGGCACCTGCGGCAGCACTTCCAGCTCGACCTTCAGCTCGGCATCCTTGCCCGGCTCATAGCCTTCGACGAGCTCGACCGACGGCTGGATCGCGGGGCGCAGCTGCTGCTCGGCGATCAGCGCCTGAATGCCTTCCTGGATCGAGCTGTTGAGCGCGTCCTGATGAAGCGCCGGGCCGTGCATCTTGCGCACGAGGTTGGCCGGCACCTTCCCGGGGCGGAAGCCGGGCATGCGAACCTGCGGCGCAACGCGCTTCAGCTCTGCATCAACCCGCGCATCGATGTCCTTCGCCGGAATGGTCAGCGTGTAGGCGCGCTTCAGGCCCTCGTTCAACGTCTCGACAGTCTGCATCTTCGTGCCTTCAACTGAAATTTCGTGGATGGTGCCTGCCCGCGGCAACGCCGCGGATGACTGGTGCGGGCGAAGGGACTCGAACCCCCACATCTTGCGATACTGGAACCTAAATCCAGCGCGTCTACCAGTTCCGCCACGCCCGCATCTAGGCACCGCCGATCGCGGGGCCTCTATACCGCGCGCGAGCGCACGGCAAGCGGCGCGAGCAACCGCCGCAGCCGCCAATCGTTGGTGGCGCGAGAGGAAAGCAACAAATGGCTACCGTACCCCCCGCCGAAGTCCCCCCGCAGCCGAGCCAGGCGCCCGAACCGAGCGCACCGCCGCCCGAGATCAACCCGCCCGGCCCGGACATCGATCAGCCCGCGCCAAGCTCGCCCGGCACCGATCCGTCTCCGGTTCAGCCAACCGACTGACGCCTCGTCTCTGCGCGTCGCGGGCCCTGCGTCCGGCGACGCGCCAGCCCGCCCGGGCGCGCGGCCTCACGCGTCGAAGGTTGCGCCCTGCTCCTCCGCTCCGCCCGCCCGCTTCACGGGTGCAGGCGCAGGTACGGCCTTGTTGGCGAAGAGGCGGAAGCCGCTCGGCAGTCGGCCCGGCCGACGTCCCTCGATTGCCGCCTCCACCGCGTTGATCGCCGACAGCAACGCGCGCTGCGTATAAGGCTTGGCGAGGCAGCCCGTCGCATAGGCTTCGGCATCGCCCGGGCAATTGCCCGTCACGAACATGACGGGGATGTCGCGTTCGGACGCGGCCCGCGCCACGTCGATGCCCGTCCCGTCGGCGAGCGCCACGTCGACCAGCACGAGGTGAATGTCGACGCCGGTTTCGATCACCGCCAGCGCATCCACCACCCGATCGACGGTTGCGACGATCTCATAATCGCGATCGGTCAGCAGGTGCTCGGTGTCGAACGCAACCAGCGGCTCGTCCTCGACGACGAGCAATCGGACGATGGACCGTTTCTTCCGCCCGAAAATCATCACTATTCCCGCACCTACTCGCACCGGACCACACGATGATAACGCGGCAGTGCGCGCCGGGTCGCAAATATTTTCGCGCAGCGCACACAACGGTTGTATCAGCGCGCCATGCCGACATCTCCTGCCGACGGTTCGCCGTCGTCCCGCCCGCTCCATCGTATCGCCAAGCTGCTCGCCCGCGCCGGCGTCGCCTCGCGCCGGGAGATTGAGCGGATGATCGCCGAGGGCCGCGTGGCGCTGAACGGCGCACCGGTCGAGACGCCCGCGACGCTGCTCGCCTCGCTCGATGGCGTGACGGTCGACGGCAACCCCGTCGCCGCGCCGGAGCCCGCGCGCCTGTTCCTGTTCCACAAGCCGACTGGCGTGCTGACGACCGAGCGTGACCCCGCCGGCCGCCCCACCATCTATGATCGCCTGCCCAAGGGCCTCCCGCGGCTGATGCCGGTCGGCCGGCTCGACCTTAATACCGAGGGGGTGCTGCTGATGACGACCGACGGTGGCCTGAAGCGTCAGCTCGAACTCCCGGCTACCGGCGTCGAGCGCGCCTACCGTGCCCGCGCGTACGGCCGGATCAGCCAGCCGCAGCTCGAGGAGCTGATCGAAGGCGTGGAGATCGAGGGCGTCCGCTACGGCCCGATCGACGCCAATATCGAGCGTCGCACCGGCACCAATGTGTGGATCGAGATGATCCTCAAGGAAGGCAAGAACCGCGAAGTCCGCCGTGTGCTGGAACATCTCGGCCTGCAGGTCAGCCGGCTGATCCGCACGCGCTACGGCCCATTCGTTTTGGGCGACCTGGCACCCGGCCAGATCGGCGAAGTGCGCCGCCACGACGTGGAAAGCTTCCGCGCCGATCCGGCTCGCCGCGAGTTGCCCCAGCCCGCGAGACGCCGCGCGGTCTCCGTCGTGGAGCCGTCCGCCGAGATGATCCGGGCGCCTGTCGCCGACCAGAACGCAGCGCGCGCGAAGCCCGCGCGCCCGGCCCGCCCTCCGCGGCAAGGCGGCCCCAAGAACGAACCGCGCCGGCGCGCCGACGGCTCGGTCGCCGTGCGCGGTGCTGGCGGACGAACCAACCGCGCCCGGTCCTTCCGCGAATCGCACAGCGACAATGAACCGGTCCCCAGCGCGCCCCGCGCGCCCAGGCCAAGGCAAGGAAAGCCCGGCTCCGCCTCGTCAGGGCGGACTGATGGCGTCCAATCACGCCCGGGTCGCGCAGATTCGTCGCGCCCGTCCGTCGGCGGCGTGCCTCGTTCGCCCCGTAGCGGCGGCCCACGCCAAGGCGGCACCGGCGCCTCGCGGCCGGGCGGCCCCCGTCCCCCCCGGCCAGGCAAGCCCCGGCCGCCGCGCCCGCGGGGTGATCGCTGATGCGGATCATCGCCGGGCAATGGCGCGGCCGCCCGCTTGCCGCCCCGAAGGGAGACGCGACCCGGCCGACCGCGGACCGTACGCGTGAGGCGCTGTTCTCGATGCTCACCAGTCGCGTCGGCACCATGGAGGGGCTCGCCGTCGCCGATCTGTTCGCCGGCTCCGGCGCACTCGGGCTGGAGGCGCTGTCTCGCGGCGCGGGGACATGCCTGTTCGTGGAGCAAGATCGCGCCGCGCTCGATGCGCTGCGCGCCAACGTCGCTGCGCTCGGCGCGACCGGGGCGGAGATCCGCGCCGGCAGCGTCATGTCGCTCGGCCCCGCACGTGCGCCGCTCGACCTCATCATGATGGACCCGCCTTATGCCAGCGGCGCTGGCGCGGTGGCGCTGGACAAGCTCTCGCGGCTCGGCTGGACGTCGCCGGGCACCTGGATCAGCATCGAAACCGGGCGGACCGAGGATGTGAACGTCGCCGGCTTCGCAGCGGACACGGTGCGCGTCCATGGCAAGGCGAAGCTGACGATCCTTCGCGCGGTCGCTTAGGGTTCCAGCACCACCGCATGGGCGCGCGGCGTGCCGCGCACCGCAAGCAGGGCGATGAAGCTGAGCGCTGCGGCCGCGCTGCCGTAGAGGCCGACGGCGCCAAGCCCGTAGCTGCCCGCCAGCGCCTGGCCCACCAAAGGGGTCAGGCCGCCGCCCAGCACGCCCGCGACGTTGAACGCCATCGATGCGCCAGTGTAGCGCACGCGCGGCGGGAACAGTCCCGGCAGCCACGCGCCAAGCGGGCCGTAGACGAACCCCATCAGCAGCAGCGCGAGCGAGAGGTAGAGGAACACCTGCAGCAGCGAGCCGGAGCCCAGCATCGGCCCAAGCAGGAAGCCGGCGATCACCACGCCCACGCACCCGCCGGCCAGCACGCGCCGCTCATCGAAGCGGCGATCCGCCAGCCATGCCGAGGCGTAGATGCCGACCGCCATGAACAGGATCGCGCCAAGCTGGACCAGCAACATCGACTGCATCGGATAGCCAAGCGTCTTGGTGCCATAGCCGAGCGTGAACGCCGTCGCGATATAGTAGAGCGCGAAGCAGGCGATCGCCCCGATCGTTCCAGCGAGAGTCGCACCGCCATGGTGCCGCATCAGTTCGGCGAAGGGCACCGCGGGCGGCGGCGCTTCCTCCAGCGCGGCGGCGAATTCCGGCGTCTCGGTCAGCTTCAGGCGGATCCAAAGGCCAAGCGCGACGAGCAGCGCGCTGACCAGGAACGGGATGCGCCAGCCCCAATCGCGGAACTGCTCCGGCGTCAGCCATACGCCGAGCAGCAGGAACAGGCCGTTCGCCGCGATGAACCCGGCGGGCGCGCCCATCTGCGGGGCGCAGCCAAAGCGCGCGCGCCAACCCGGCGGCGCATTTTCCACCGCCAGCAGCGCCGCGCCGCCCCATTCACCGCCGAGGCCAAAGCCCTGGCCGAAGCGCAGCAGGCAAAGGATGAAGGGCGCCCACCAACCGGCCGAAGCATAAGTCGGCAGGAACGCGATCAACGTGGTGGACAGCCCCATGGTGAGGAGGCTTGCGACCAACGTCGACTTGCGCCCGATGCGGTCGCCGAAATGGCCGAAGAAGGCCGCGCCGACCGGCCGAGCAAAGAACGCTACCGCCAGCGTCGCGAAACTCGCCATCTGCTGCATGCCGGGCTCGGCGGAAGGGAAGAAGATCTCCCCGAACACCAGGCTCGCCGCCGTCGCGTAGATGTAGAAATCGTAGAACTCGACCGTCGTGCCGACGAAACTTGCGGTGAGGACGCGGGCGGAGGAATTGCTGCTGGCGGTCGCGGTCATTCTTCCCCTCTCCGCTTGCGACGCGGGGAGGTCAACTGGCGAGGCTACGACGGCAATCGCGGGCCGGTCAGTTGCCGGTGACGAAGTCCTGCAGGTTGGTCGCCGTGGTGCTCAGGCTGTCCGGCGTCACGACCACCGTCGCCCCCGGCGCCAGCACCGCTTCGACACGGCCACGATAGGCGTCCGGCAAGGTCACGTCGCCGGCCGCCAGATCCTCGTCCACCGATTGCCCGGGCAGCGCGATGCGGGACCATTGGGTCGCGGGATCCCCCGTTCCGCCGCGGTAGCTGTAGAGATACGCATGGGTCACCGGGCGAGCGACCGACACGGGCACCCGCCCGATGATCCGTCCGCCGCGGATCACCGTCAAGGCGCGGTCGGCGGTGCTGACCACGAACGATACCGATCCCGTCGGCGAACGCTCCGGCTCCCAGAAGGCGCTCGCCAGGCGCGGCGCTGGCAGGCCGCTCTTGGCCGCGCCGATCAGGTCCGCGGCCGCCGCGATCGAGGGCAGCGCCGCCTGCTTCGTCACTACCACCGTCATGCCCAGCCGCGTCTGGTCGTAGAGCAGCTTGGCGAAGGCGTCGGGCAAGCGGATGCAACCGTGCGACGCGGCATGGCCGGGCAGCTTGCCGGCGTGAAGCGCGATCCCGTCCCAGGTCAGCCGCTGCATGAAAGGCATCGGCGCGCTATTGTAGAGGTTTGAATAATGCTCCTTCTTCTTCTGGAGCACGGTGAAGATGCCGACGGGCGTCTCATGCCCGCGCTTGCCGCTCGAGATCGTCGTGATCCCGATCGGCACGCCGTTGCGGTAGACCACCGCGCGCTGCGTCTCCAGGCTCACCACCATCAGCATCGGCCCCTCGGGTGCCGTCTGCGGCGCCCAGAGATATTCGCCCGGCTTCAGCGCCCGCGCCGCGCGCAGCACCGATGCATTGTCGAGCGTCGCCTTGCCCGTAACGGTGATCGGCGGCTGCGCCGGCTCCGCCTGGATCGGCAATGCGGCGAGAAGAAGCGCGTACATCATCCCTGCCCCTTACCCGCCCCCGGCGCTTCCGGCCAGCACCCGGCGGCGAGCGACGCCACACGTCCGTCGGGCGTTAGTCCATGCCGGGATAGGTCGTGAATTCCGGCAGGTCCGTCATTCCCCTGGTCCACGACAGGCGATCCTTGATCATGATCTGCGCGCCCGGCGGCTGGCTTTCAGGGTCATCGAGCGTGCCGGAATGGATGTCGATGATCCCCGGCAGGAAGGCTGGATTGCGATAAAACAGGCCGGTGCCGCACGTGCCGCAAAACTCGCGGCTGCCGTGCTCCGACGACTGATAGCTGACGGGCGAACCCTCGATCGTCACCTGATCGGCCTTGAACGCGATCCAGCCCACCATCGGCGCGCCGGACCAGCGCCGGCAATCATCGCAATGGCACAGCGCATGATGCTCAGGCGCGCCTTCCGCGGACCAGCTGATCGCGCCGCAGTGACACTTGCCCGTGATCGCCATGCTATCCTCCCAGCTTTTCGTTGCCGCTTTGTTCTCACGGATTGCGTCGTCGCGCAAGCCTGACTACCTGTCCCGGGTGACTGATCTCTCCGCCGATACCCAGCTCGCCGATCCGCCATACCTGCGCGGCCTCAATCCGCCGCAGCGCGAGGCGGTGCTCACCACCGATGGCCCGGTGCTGGTCCTCGCCGGCGCCGGCACCGGCAAGACGGCGGCGCTAACGGCGCGACTCGCCCACCTGCTATGGACGCGAAAGGCCTATCCGAGCGAGATCCTCTCCGTCACCTTCACCAACAAGGCCGCGCGCGAGATGCGCGAGCGCGTTGGCCGCCTCGTCGGCGACGCGGTGGAAGGCATGCCGTGGCTCGGCACCTTCCACGCGATCGGCGCCAAGATGCTGCGCCGCCATGCCGAACTGGTCGGGCTGCAAAGCAACTTCACCATCCTTGATACCGACGATCAGCTTCGCCTGCTGAAGCAGCTGATCGCCGCCGCCGACATCGACGAGAAGCGCTTCCCCGCGCGCAGCCTCGCCGGGCTGATCGACGAATGGAAGAACAAGGGGCTCACCGCCCGTGATATCGACGCCGGCGAAAGCGAGCGCTACGCGAACGGCCGCGGCGGCGAGCTTTACGAGCAATATCAGGCCCGTCTGCGCGCGGTGAACGCGTGCGACTTCGGCGACCTGCTGCTCCACGTCCTCACCATCCTGAAGACGAACCGGGAGGTGCTGGAGCAATACCAGCAGCGCTTCCGCTACATCATGGTGGACGAATATCAGGACACCAACTCGGTCCAGTATCTCTGGCTCAGGCTGCTGGCACAGGAGCGGCGCAACATCTGCTGCGTCGGTGACGACGATCAGTCGATCTATTCCTGGCGCGGCGCGCAGGTGGAGAACATCCTGAAGTTCGAAAAGGACTTCCCCGGAGCCAAGGTCATCCGGCTGGAGCAGAATTACCGCTCGACGCCGCATATCCTCGGCGCGGCCGGCGGCGTGATCGACAACAACACCGGCCGGCTCGGCAAGTCGCTGTGGACCGAGCTCGACGTCGGCGAGAAGGTCCGCGTGATCGGCGTGTGGGACGGGCCGGAAGAGGCACGCCGCGTCGGCGAGGAGATCGAGGCCTGTCAGCGCAACGGCAAGAGCCTCGACGATATCGCGATCCTCGTGCGCGCGCAGCATCAGACGCGCGAGTTCGAAGACCGCTTCATCGCCATTGGCCTGCCTTATCGCATCGTAGGCGGCTTCCGCTTCTACGAGCGGCAGGAAATCCGTGACGCGCTGGCCTATCTGCGCGTCGTCAACCAGCCCGCCGACGACCTTGCGTTCGAACGGATCGTCAACACGCCCAAGCGCGGGCTCGGCGACAAGGCGGTGGCGAAGGTCCACCAGCTCGCGCGCGCCGAGGGCCTGCCGCTCACAGCCGCCGCCGCACGCATCCTCGATACCGACGAGCTGACGCCCCAGGCGCGCCGCGCGCTCGGGAACCTCGTCGGCGACATCGCGCGCTGGCGGCAGATGTCACGCGAACTGCCGCATCCCGAGCTCGCCCGCCAGCTGCTCGACGAAAGCGGCTACACCGCCATGTGGCAGGCGGAGAAGTCGACCGAGGCAGCCGGTCGGTTGGAGAACCTCAGCGAACTCGTCCGGGCGATGGAAGAATATGAAAGCCTCGGCGCGTTCCTCGAACACGTCAGCCTCGTCATGGACAATGAAGGGACGCGCGAGGATCCCAAGGTCACCATCATGACGATCCACGCCGCCAAGGGGCTGGAATTCGACACCGTGTTCCTGGCCGGTTGGGAGGAGGGCATCTTCCCGTCGCAGCGCGCGCTCGACGAAGGCGGCACGCGCAGCCTGGAGGAGGAACGCCGCCTCGCTTACGTCGCGATCACTCGCGCCCGCCGCCGCGCCGTGATCCTCCACGCCGCGAACCGCCGCATCTACGGCCAGTGGACCTCGTCGATCCCGTCGCGCTTCGTGAACGAACTTCCCGCCGACCATGTCGAGACCGAGACGACCATGTCCGGCGGCGAAAGCCTGTGGCGCGCCAATTGGTCAGAACGCGCCGATCCCTTCGCGGATGTCGGCCGCGGCACCGGGCGCGGGCCCGGATGGCAGCGCGCCGCCGGCACGCTCGGCGCAAAGCCGGGCGGCGAGTGGCAGACCCGCACCTTCTCGCGCGAGCCGACCCGCGTGGTCGAAAGCCGCTCGCCTTCCGTCAGCCTCGGCAACAAGGGGCGGGACGATCTGTCGGTCGGCCTTCGCGTCTTCCACCAGAAGTTCGGCTACGGCACGATCGAGGAGATCGAGGGCAACAAGCTCGAGATCGAGTTCGAGAAGGCCGGCCGCAAGCGCGTGATGGACAGCTTCGTCTCGCTTCCGTGAAGCCACGATGATCGCCGCCGTTACAGCGTCATCTTGAATCCCAGGTGGCTCTGCTCGAACCCGGCGCGTGCCCAGAAGCGATGCGCCGCCGTCCGCAAGCCATGCGACAGCAACTGCACCGTAGCACACCCGGCCGCGCGGCACTGCTCCACCGCCCAGCGGACGAAAGCTTCGCCGGCGCCCCGCCCCCGCAGGTCAGACGCGATCCGCACCGCCTCGATCTGCCCGTGCCAGCTGCCCTTCGCCGACAGGCCCGGGATCACCAGCAACTGCATCGTGCCGATGATGCGGCCATCCTCGTCGGCCACGACCAATCGTTGATAGGGAGTCGCCTGCATCGCGCGGAAGGTATCGAGATAGCGCGCGTTCAGCGGCAGCGACGGATCCTCTCGCGCGGCGCCAAGCACGTCGTCGGCAAGCAGCGCGACGATCGCCGGAAGATCGGCCTCGTCCGCATCGCGGTAGGTAATGGTCATCTCCGGCATCTAGGGGTCGGCAGGGACAACAACAACGCAAGTCCTCGCCTGGCCGCGGCGGGCCGATGCTACCGTTCAGGAACGATACGTCGGCGAAACCGTATCGCAGCCACGCCCACTGTTGGGCATCGAGAGGATAGTCCCATGTCTATTCGTCGCTTCGGCATCGCCCTTGCCACCGCCGGAACCGCCGCCTGCCTCGCCGTCGGCACGCCCGCCGCTGCGCAGTCGGCGGCCGACACCGCCCGCTTCCGTGCCGCGCAGGAACGCTTCGCCCGCGAGCTGGACACCTTCCGCAGCGAGTTCGACCGCTATCAGTCGCTGCAGCGGATTCCCGGCGCCGGCTCGCGCGATCCACGCTGGGACGATGGCCGCACGGCGCCCCCGCCGGTGCGCTACAATGATGATGGCGAGTGGCGCGACGAGGGCGACTATGATCCCGCCCGCTATTATCGCTCGGGCTCGCAATATCAGGAACGTGCGCTGGCGCCGACGGACCGCGTCTATTCCGGCTCGGACGGCCGCTATTACTGCCGCCGACCGGATGGCACCACCGGCCTCATCGTCGGCGGCGCCGCTGGCGGCATTCTCGGCAATGTGATCGACGGCGGGCGCAGCCGCACTGTTGGCACCCTGCTCGGCGGCGCGCTTGGCGCTCTCGCCGGCCGCGCGGTCGATCAGAACAGCCAGCAGATCCGCTGCCGATGAGCGAAGCGCGGGCGCTGATCGAGCAGCTCGGCCTCGCGCCGCATCCGGAAGGTGGCCATTACCGCGAGACGGTAAGGCTGCCCGCCGGGGCGGGCGGGCGATCGCCGATGACCGCGATCCTGTTCCTGCTCGATCGTGACGAGCGGTCGCACTGGCACCGGGTCGACGCAGCGGAGCTATGGCTGTGGCACGGCGGCAATCCGCTGACGCTCCGCATCGCGGAGGCCGGCATCGTCACCACGCACCGGCTCGATCGCGACAGCCCGCAGGCCTTGGTGCCCGCGCACGCATGGCAGGCGGCGCACGCCGACGCGGGCTGGGCGCTCGTCGGCTGCGTCGTCACGCCCGGGTTCGACCTCGCCGGCTTCGACCTTGCGCCGCCGGGCTGGTCACCGCCCGGCGCGTAGGTCTCAGCCGTCTATGGCGAGCAGGGTCACGCCCTCGTAGCGGGGCTCGGCCGGGTTGAACAATTCGCTGGGGGTGAAGCGCCGCGGCGTCACGCGCATCCCGCCAAGGCCCGCGATCTTGAACGCGCCGACCTTGGGCTCCCTGGGCGGCTTGCCGTCCCGTTCGAGCGTCACGGCGTCGAGATAATATTCGCCGTGCTTGGTGTACACGATGTGCGGTGCCAGCGTGACGGAGCCAAGATTGTAGGTGGCGGCAAGTGCCTGCTGCTTCACGATCGCCTCGAAGACGACCGGCATGGTCGCTGGAGGAGCGGGCGGCGGCGCGACCCGATCTTCATCGGTGTTCAGCTTCATGCTCACCGGTCTAACTCAACCTGCTGCACCGCAGCAACAATCGTTTTCCGCAACTGTTCGTTCCATCTTTGCATGCTGTCGAGGGCACAGCGCATTACCGCCGCGCCCCCTTTGTGGGGTCGAATCCGGCTGAGGGCGAAATGACACCCTAAGCCTCGGCACCCTTCGGCCAGAGGTATTCGCCGGTGAGGA
>NZ_JBIQFL010000007.1:0-151980 GCF_045369135.1 Sphingomonas sp. 179-I 2A4 NHS
TGGTGTTGCAGACAAGATACCGGTGGAGAGATGCTCGCTCACAAGAACCGCGGGCGCTTAACATAATGTATATTATCAGACTGGCGGATTTCTGTTCCGCTGCGGGCACTTACCTGCCCTCGCCGCGGTCGCGATCACCCGATCAGCGACGTTCGCTCACGCTGCCGCTGGTCGCGCTCGGTCCGCCACGCATCAAACTGCGCCAGAACGTCGTCCACGTCCATACCCGTCTGTCGGCGATGGGCATCGACGCGCGCGCGCAGCGGCTCGGGCCAAGCCACGCTGCTTCGGATCAGCATCGCTTGCACCCAGCGAGGCACGTAATTGAGCAGCTTCTCAAGTGTCTGGTGCTCGCGGAACGGCAGATGCGCGCCCGACATCAGTCGGCCGACGGGCTCGTCGGCCAGGAGCGCCACCACCGCACTGAGAACCTGAGCTCGAGCGGAGGGTGACAGCTCGTGGTAGGGCTGTTCGTCCCAGGTCTGCGGTTTGTGCTCCGGCATGATCGGCAGCAAGGGGCAGTCGAACAGATTGATGTAACTGGTCCTGAAGAGGCTTGGCGCCAGCAGCGCCCGGGTGAGATCGCGCAGCACGATGAGGAACTGACGGGCCGGCACCGGCTGTACCCCTAACAAGCGTGCCGGATGGCCGAGCAGCGCGTTACGGACCTCGCCGTCGAATGCGAAGAGGATTGAGAGCGCCGCGGCCGTTTCCTCCGGCTCGAAATAGGCCGCTGGCGTCGGCTTTGCCCAGCGGCTCGTCCTGAGCGGCGTGCCGCAATCTTCGCACACGAACTCGATGCCGACTGACCAAGTGAACCGCGGCGAGTGACTCGGCCGGCAACGCCGACAATAGTCCTGACGCCAAGCGCCATGCCGATGACAGAAGACGAGCGGCAGCGCCGCCTCTGCGTCGAGATAAGCCCCGCCGGCCTCGTGCGCTTCGGCAAGGCAATGGCGGCACCAGGCGAGATCGAGCTCACCTCGCGCTCGGCCGAAGCCGTCGGTACTTGGCAACCAGTCGACCGCGAGCCCCGGCCAGCGGCACTTAAGCCCGAGGTTGAGCACGACCTCCGACGCGACCCGTAGACCGGCCACGACGCTTTTCGCCTCGTGCAGATCCCAATGGACATCGGGCCGTCCCTTCATGCTCGGGCCAGCCTTCCATAGAACCTGCCGGAGCTCGGCGACCGATACATCGTAGCAGGCCGCGGTCCGCCCGAGCCAGGACGACGGCAACTCGTCGGGACGAGGACGGGGCGCGATCGGCAGCGCCACCCCAGCCACGGCTCAAGCAGCCGCCTTCGCCCGCCCGCGTCCACGACGCTGGGCCAACGCCTTCATGCTGACAGACGGGAGCACGAGGTCATCGGCGTCCAGATCTCCTACCTCGATCCGCTCGGTGCCGTTCTCGATCGCTCTCACGGCTAGCGTTTCGACGAGCCGGAAGATGCGGCCGGTGTTCCCATCGCAGAGGTCGAGGATGGCGGTCCGGCACCGCTCCTCCTCCAGCTGAGATGGCTTGCGCAGGGGCAGGATCGCGGCGAGCGTAACCATCAGCAGCCGAAATGGCTCGTCGTTCTGCCACCGGACGAGCTCGACCGCGTCAAACCGCTCGGCCAGCGCCGCGTCCGTGAGCAGCGCCGCGCGCGCCTCGTGATTGCCGGTGCAGACGAGCGGGATCTGCAGGTCGTTGGCCAGATACCGAAGCGTGTTAAGGAAGACGCGCTGCTGCCGTGGCGTGCAGGCCAGCATGTGGTTGATCTCGTCTAGGATAAGCATACGAGCACCCACCTGCCCCATGATCCGGCGGGTAAGCTGCCGGGCTCGCTGGACGTCGCCGCGCCCCGCAAAGCCGGCGCCGAGCTTCTCGAGAACCTCCCCGTAGAACTCGCCATCGGTCGGCTGTGGCGGCAGCTGAACGGCCACGACCGGGATCGTCGCCGTTCCCGTTGTGTCGTTGAACCCGCGCGGGTTCTCTGCCTCGAAGCGCTCGACGATGCGGGACTTCCCCATCCCGGTCTGGCCTAGATCAGGAGGCACGGCATGCGCGTGCGCGGCGGGTAGCGTAGCATCGCATCCAAGGTCTTGCGCACGGTCTCCGCCTTCGGGAAGCCAAGCCAACGATCCATGCGGATCCAGGCGATCCGCTCCTCGTCGGCCCACGTCGCGCGCTCGCGGTAGTCCTCGGCAAGATGCGACAGATCGCTCACCTGGGCATCTCCTCGACGAGGTACGGTAGCGCCTGCCGATCACCGCTCTTATCCGTACTCGAGGCGCCCGGCGGAGCTGTGGGTCTGTCGTCCTCGATGGTGGGCTTGCCGCTGCTTCTGGCGCGCCGTGCATCGGCCAAGGCCGCCCTGGTCCTCTGGAGCGCGAGCCGTGCGGCCTTTGTCTTGTGAGCGGCTTCTGCCACGATCAGGCGCTGTGTCTCCACCGCTTGGAAGATCAGCGTTTCATCAACCGCGTGCTGACCACGCTCGCGCAGGGTGCGAACCGCCTCCTTCTGTTCCCAGCGGGTGATCGCCGGCCGCCGGAGGTCACGATAGGGGACCTCGAGGTGCTCGCCATGCGGGAGCTCGAGCCAGATGCGAGAAAGGTCACGCGGATCCCATCGGATCGGCATCGTCTGCCCGGGTCGCGTGTACCAGCAGGACAGCGCGTCATCCCAATAGTGCGTATGGAACAGTTTGATGCCATGCGGGGTCACCGCGCGTAGTTCGCAAGGCAGGAAGTCGAAGAGAAAGCTGGCGCGATCGACCGGCAGCCGCACCAGCTCCGGTCGCCGATCCATCGCTTCGGCCCAGGCGAGCGCCGGCGGGATGCCGATGCCGCGGTGCCGCTCTGCATGGTACGGCCCGATGATCTGCGCGGCGAGCCAGACCTCCAACTCGCCCAGCGTCATGCACGCCTCGGCTTCGGAGTCATAGTCGCCACGCTCCGCCACGTTTGAGAACGTCGTGCCGGGCAGAAGATGGACGGCGCCCATCACCGTCCCGATCAGGCGCTCTATATGACCGCCGAAGTGCGGGCGCCGAACCGGACGATACTCGAGCGAGATCGAGTGGGCACGGCAGCCGCGTTTCAGAGCGTCGGAGCGGTGTTCGCGCGCATTGTCGAGGTGTAGCCGATCCATGAGACCCTGATTGTCCCAAGGTGCCTCCATGCCACGCTCGGCCAACCAGTCGACCTTGGGGAGGACGGCTTGGCGCATGCACATGCCAACCGACACGGCCGAAGGTGCGAGCAGATCGAGGTGGAACCCCGGCACCGTGCGGCTCGCGATATCAACCATCAGCGTGAGCCACGGCCGCCCGATCGGCTTGCGATACAGGTCGTCGACTACGATGACGTCGACCAGGGTGTGATCCGATTGGACGAGCTCCAGCGCATAGCTGGCCTCCAATACACCGCGTGTCGGCTCCCATTTGTCAGCAGCGGCCTTGGACCCTTGCCTGCGCGCCGTGACCGTCTGGGGAGGCAATCTGCTTAATCGCGCTTGGATCGCTTTGGTGCTGGGCACTTTCAGCCCGATCTTCTGCTCCTCATGTCGGAGCCAGCGGCGGAGCGCCTGCACACTCGGCTTCTCGAGGGTGAGGTAACAATCCGCGATGCCTCGAGCGATCAACTGTTCAGCCGCCGATGAGAGCCGCCGCTCTCCCCTCTCCCGCCCCCGCGGGCGCGGCAACAGCGAGGCGGCAACGGGCGACGCACGGTAAAGCTGGAGAAGCTCGTGAAAACGGGCGCGACCCAGCCCGAGCTGACCCAGCGCTTCGGCGGCTGCGTTGCCCGGGATGCGGGCCAGCGCAGCAAGTGGGCGGATGATCTTCTCGCGGCGGTGCGCTTCTGCCCAGTCAGCGTCGCTCGCCGTCTTCAGGTCCGCGGTTCGCATGGTACGACGCCTCGGCTGATCCAGCTTGGCGAGCGTCCGCTCTTTTGAGGAGATTGTCCACTCTTTCAGGTGTGGACGGACTTCAGTCGAGATTTGCCGACTGCGTCCACCTTTTCAGGAGAACCGACAGCCACCCTCCCCGTGCCTTGTCACTCGTGTCCGATAAGGAATGTTATCGGACACGAGAAGCGTGCATAGAGACGGTCCTCGCCTCTTGCCTTTGGGTGGAGCGCAACGCGAAAGCCGTCCAGCGCTGATCTGACAAACGCAGAGGGCAGCGCTATACCCTTGTGGGGCCTGCCAGCTGCGAGGTTGGCGACCGCATCGAACAGGTTGTCGCCACATTCGAGCTGCAGCGCTACCTTCAACTGCGGCCGGTCTCAATATTGCTCCTAGATTGACAATAATCGCAGCGAGGAATGAAGTCCTGCAATGGGGATCCTCACAAACATCAAGTCGCTGCAGGGAATGGGAATCTACGCCGACCGCGGCGCGCGATCGCCGTCCCTGAACTTCCGACGCTACAATCTGATTTACGGGTTTAACGGTTCGGGCAAGAGCACGCTGTCGCGGCTGTTCGCAAGCCTCGAGTCGGGTGGACCGCACCCGAAGCTCCCGCAGAGCGGCACGTTCGAGGTGACGCTGGACGACGGGACGGCGTTCGGGTGCCCGACCAATCCCAAAGGGTTCGAGCAACGGATGCTCGTGTTCAACTCGGACTACATCGAGCAGAACCTTCAATGGGCCGCCGGGCGCGCGAAACCGGTGTTTTACATCGGCGCGGACCAGGCGGAAGCTGCCGCCGAGCTGACGAGGATCGGGGGCGACATCGTCAAGGCGGAAGCGAAGAGCGAGGCGGCGGCTGCGACCGAGAGGGCCGCGGACAAGACCTTCGCCAGCTACAAGCGCGAGCGCGCCAAGTCGGTCGCGTCGCGCCTCCATCTCGGTAGCCGCAAGTACGAGGCGCCGGCGCTCGCGAGGGACTTCGACACCTGGAAGGATCATGAAGGACCCAGGTTGACGGATGACGAGCTGAAGGCCGCCGAGGACACCCGCAGGATGGACGAGCCAATGCCCGGCCGCGACCCGCTGTCATTCGAAAAGAGCACCATCGAGACGGCCTACCGGTTCATCGCCGAGGTCTGCGGCCAGTCGCTCGCGACCGTCGCGCTCGAGGAGGTGCGGCGGCACCCAGACATGCTACTCTGGCTGAAGCGCGGCCACGAATACCACGACGCCCACGGGCTGGCCGACTGCCTTCTGTGCGGGAACGAGATCCCGGCGGAACGCCGCGCCTTGCTGGCGGCGGCGCTCGACGACAGGGTCGATCAGTTCGTCGCCCGCCTGAAGAGAACCGCCGAACGTCTCGACGGTCTTCTAGGGTCGATCAACCAACTGGCCGCCCAGCTGCCCGCGGTGGACGACCTGGCCAGCGAACTGCGGCCCGGCTTCAGGGACCTGAGGCAGGACGCGTCGAAGAACGCGCGCCAGCTCGCGGAGCAGTTGCGCACGCTGCAAGGCGTGCTGTCCGCAAAGCTGGAGCGGCCCGCCTCTCCCGCGGATATGAAGGACGTCGCCGCCGAGGCGGATGTGCTCGCCACCGCCGAGCGCCTGGCGGCAAGCGTCGCGAGCGTCAACGAGACGATCGCAGTCCACAACCAAGGCGTCGCCGACTTCGCGAAGCGGAAGGAGGATGCGGAGACGTCCATCCGCCGCCACTTCATCGTCGACTGCCGCGAGGAATACGCCAAGACGGCGAATGACGTCGGCGACGCCACCGCCAGGCTGAAGGTCGAGACCGATGCGCTGTCCGCCCTGCGGGAGAACGCACGCGAGCTGCGCCAGCGCATCCGGACGCACGGCCCCGCGGCCGCCGTCATCAACAAGCTCATCGCGGCCTACCTCGGCCACGGCGAGCTGACCATCAACCCCGTCGACGAAGGCTATGAACTGCACCGCCATGGGACGCCGATCACCGGCATGCCGAGCGAGGGCGAGAAGACAGCCATCGCGATCTCCTACTTCCTCTCCTCCATCGAGGCGGACAACCGGAAGCTGAAGGACGTCATCGTGGTGGTGGACGACCCGGTCTCGAGCCTCGACACCAAGGCGCTAAACTTCGCCTGCTCCCTCGTGAGGACGCGGCTCGAGAAAGCCGCGCAGGTCTTCGTCCTCACGCACAATCTCCAGTGCATGAACGAGTTCCGAAAGGCCTGGAAGGGCAAGGCACGGCCTCCCGCCGGCAAGGATCCGACCGCCACATTCCTCTACATTGACGTCACGATCCCCGAGGGAGAGCACCGCCGCTCCTCCAGGATCATCGAGATGTCGAAGCTGCTCCGCGAGTACGATTCGGAGTACCACTTCCTTTTCAGTCACGTGCTGCGCTTCGCCGAGCAGCCAGACGCTTACGACGACCACAGCTACATGATGCCCAACGTGATCCGCCGGGTGCTCGACGTGTTCCTCGCCTTCAAGAGTCCGGGTGGTGGAGGACTGCCTGGCCAGCTCGACAAACTGTGCGCGGACTATCCGGATCTCGACAGGGAGAGGCTGGCGGCGCTCGAACGGCTCACCCAAGTCGAATCCCACTCCGACAACCTCGACGACCTGCTGTCCTTCTCAACGATGACCCTCGAGGAGACGCGGGGAGCGGCCGCTGCGCTCTTCGCCATGATGGAACACGTCGACGGGAACCACCTAAAACGGCTGAAGGGCCTCTGCACCTGATACCTTCTGGCCGTCGAAAGCCTGGGGCATTCCGCCGGAGGACGCCGAGGATTGTTGGCAACACAGACCGCAAACCTGAGAGCTATCGACAACGTTTGCTCATAGGAGCGCGTGCAACGACACCGAGTTGTCGGCATCAAAACTGTGCTGCATGTTGGCGCGCGCGATGTGATGATGAAGATTGCGCGGCCGACGCTTGGGGGTGAGCCATTACAGACTTCCGTTTCCTGCATGCCGCCGACATCCACCTCGACAGCCCGCTGCGCGGCCTGTCGAGATACGAGGGACTTCCGGAGGAAGACATCCGAGGTGCGACCCGGGCGGCATTCGACAACCTCGTCCAACGGGCCCTCGACGAGGAAGTCGACTTCGTGGTGATCGCCGGCGACCTGTTCGACGGGGACTGGAAGGACATGGGTACCGGCCTCTACTTCGCGCGGGCGATGGGTCGGCTCGCCCAGGCTGACGTCCCGGTCTTCCTGCTGTCCGGCAACCATGACGCGGAGTCGGTGCTGACGCGCAGCATCCCTTGGCCCGACAACGTCAAGCTGTTCGGGACGAGGCGCCCGGAGACTCATGTCCTGCCGGAGTTCGCCGTCGCCGTGCACGGCCAGAGCTTCGCAACGCCGGCCGTTACCGACAACCTCGTCCTCGCCTATCCCGACGCGGTCGAGCACCACTTCAACATCGGCGTGCTCCACACCGCGCTAGCCGGCCGCCAGGGCCATGCCGCGTACGCCCCGTGCAGCCTGGAGGACCTCAGGTCCAAGCACTACGACTACTGGGCGCTCGGCCATGTCCACGAGCACGAGGTCGTCTCAGAAGACCCATACGTCGTCTTCCCGGGCAACACGCAGGGACGCACGATCCGCGAGACCGGGCCTAAGGGCGCGGTAATAGTGGCGGTGGAGGACGCCCAGATCGTCAACATCGAGCACGTCGAACTGGACGTACTGCGCTGGGCGCACGTCGAGGTCGACTGCACCGGGGCGGCGGCAGACGCGGTGGCCTCGCTCATGCGCGCATCACTCCTCTCCACTTGGCAGGCCGATGCGGCAGGCCTGCCTCTCGTCGCACGAGTGTCGCTCACCGGCGAGACCGCGGACGCCGGCGCACTACACGACGGCGTGTCGTCGATCCGCGACGACGCGCGCGCGGTCGCCGCGTCAATATCGCCGGACCTGTTCATCGAAAGGGTGAAGGTGCTGGTCGGACCGCCCGCGCAACCGCAGCAGATCCGGATTGGGGACGACCTGTCGTCCCTCATCGGACAAGCGGCTACCGACCCGGAGCTCGCCGCCCTCCTCGCCGAGGACCTCGCCCCGTTCATGCTCGCCACGCAGACCGCGATCGGCCAGTCGCCGGACGATGCCGACGACGAGGGCCTGCGGCGATCCGCGGGCGACGGGGACTGGACGGCGGTGCTCCAAACGGCGACACTCGCGCTGCGGTCGCGCCTGACTGGGGAGGCGTAGGTGCGCTTCGTAAACCTGTCGCTCGAGCGCTACGGCCACTTTGAGGACTGCTCGCTCTCGTTCCGCAACGGCCAACCGGACCTGCACGTCATCTACGGCGCGAACGAGGCCGGCAAGACCACGTCGCTCGCCGCGGTGTCGGATCTCTTGTTCGGCTTCCCAGTCCGATCGCCCTACAACTTCATGTACGACTACTCGCTCCTGCGGGTCGGCGCCGTGCTTGAGGACGAGGGGGCCACGCTCGCCTGCCGCCGCAAGAAGGCCCCAAACGCCTCGCTCGTTGGTCCGGACGACCGGCCGATCGACGAGGGCGCGCTCCTCGCGATGCTCAGGGGACAGACGAGGGAGACCTTCGGCCTCTCGTTCAGCCTGGACCAGGAGGGCCTGCGGGCCGGCGGCAAGGCCATGGTCGAGGCCCGCAATGACCTTGGCCGGGCGCTGTTCGCGGCCGGCTCCGGCCTTACCGGAGTCTCGGACGAGCTGGCGCGGCTGGAGGAGGAGGCGGACGCCATCTGGGGTCCACGCGCGTCCAACAGACGCTCCTTCACCGTCGCCCAGCGGGAACTTGAGGCCGGCCTGCGTTCCATCCGCGACAGGTCGCTCCGACCGAGGATCTGGACCGACGCGAGGGCGGCGGTGGCGACCGCGCAGGCCGCATTGGACGAGGCCCAACGTCGGCGCGACGAGTTGCTCGCCGAGATGAGCCGCGCGGAGCGGATCCGCCGGATCGCGCCGTCGGCGCGCCTGCGGGCGGAACACCTGGCCGCCCTCGAGGCACACGGTGCGACTATCGAGCTGGCTGCGCAGCGCGAGGAGGCGGCAGAAACCGCGATGGGCGAGGCCGCGTCCGCGGGCCGCGCGAAGGCCGCCGCGGCGAAGCTGGCTGAGGAAGCAGCCGAGCGTGTGGACGCGCTTGTGGCGGACGAGGCGATACTGGCTCAGGCGGATCTCGTCGACACGCTCGTGAGCGCCTCGGGGGCGGTCGCGAAGGCGAGCAGCGACATGGTCCGACTCAGGACCGAGCACGCTACGCGGACCGGCCGGATCGAACGCCTACGGGAGGAGGCTGGCGCGCTGGCCGCCGATCCACCGTCACGGATCGCCAGCGCGAGGCTGCGCGAACTCGCGCTCTCGCACGTCGAGGACAGGTCGGCGATCGCCCAGATCGCGCAGAGCGAGGAGGAGCTCGACGAACGGCGGAGGGCGGCCTCGGGTCTCCCGCGCAAGACCGACGATGAGCCGAATAGCGACCTGGGGCCGGTCATCGCCGCCGTCGACGCCGCGCGCGCGCTCGGTGCCGACTTCGACGCCCGCTGCCAGTCCCTGCGGAGGACGGCCGACACAGCCTCGACGACCCTGGCGCAGTCGCTTTCGCGGCTGGCGCCGTGGAGCGGCGACGCCGCGACGCTCCTGGAGCTCCCCCGAATCGAACAGGCGGAGATCGATGAAGCGCGGACGGCGATGGCGAACCTCTCGGCCGAAGCCGAGCGGGAGTCCGCCGCCGCCGGGCGCGCCCGGGAGGAGGCCGCGGCCCTTTCCCTCCAAATGGAGCAGCTCGCCTCCGGGAACGCGGTCTCCGCGGAGGAGATCCAGAGCGCGCGCACCGCCCGCAACGAACACTGGCACCCGCTCCGCGATCACATTCTGACCGCGGCGCCAATCGCCGCGCCGGGCGAAGCTGTCACCGTCTTCGAAGCCACCCTGGCAGAGGCGGACCAGCTCAGTGACCTGCGGTTCGCGGCGGCCGACGAGTCGAGCCGTCTTGCCGACATGCAGAACCGGGTCGCGAAGCTCATGCTCGATGCGGAGCAGGCGGAGCTTCGCGCGAAGGGCGCGGAGGAGCGCGTCGACACCAAACGAAGCGCCTGGCGGGAGAGGCTGGAAGCGGCGGGCCATATCGATATGGAGCCGACGCGCCTTGTCGGCTGGAACGCCGCGAGGGATGTCGCCGAGGCGGCGTACGCCGCCTCCGTCGCGGCGATGGCGGAAGCCGAGGCGGCCGACGTCCGCCGGGCCAAGGTACGACAGGCACTCGCATCATGTCTCGCCCAAGGCGCCGCCCCGCCGGATGCCGCCGAGATCGCGCCCATCCTGGCGATCGCCGGGCGACTGCGGGCCGACCTTGAGGCGGCCGAGCAGCAGAGACGGCTCGACGAGGCCGCCGCGGCGCGTATCGAGCAGGACGCCGACACCCTCAGACGACGCAGGAAGCGGCTCGAGGACGTGGCTGCCGTCCGTGAAGCTCAGTGGCGCGAGCAACTAGACCAGACCGGGCTCGACCTCGAGCTCGGAAACGCGATCGCCGCGCTCGACATACTCGACGAGCTGCGCGTCGAGATCGAGGCGCTGTTGGACCTGCAGGGACGGCTCGACGGGATGGAAAGGGACGCGGCCGACCACGGCGCCAGGGTCCACGCGGCCGGCGACGCCGTCGGCATCCCCGCGTCCGAAAATCCGGAGGAGCGGCTGACCGCGCTACGGAGCCGCCTGACCTCCGCGCGCGCCACGGCCAAGGTCATGGACGCCCTGAAGGCCACCATGGAGGCCCGCAATGAAGAGGTGGAGGCCGAGGAGGCGAGGTTAGCGGCGGCCATGGGTTCCCTCAGGAGCCTGATGGAGGAGACGGGTTCGGAAGGCGTCGACGAGCTCGCGGCCGCCATCGCGCGATCTCGCGCGGTCAGAGCGCTCCGGGAGGCGGTCGCGGATGCCGAGACGGCGATCACATCGGCCGGCGACGGCAAAGGTCTTGCGGAACTCCTCGGATCCCTCGACGGCGTCGATCCGGACGGCCTGGCGGCCAGGACACAGACGCTCGAATCCCAACTGGCGGACCTAAACGCCGAGGTGGATGCCGCGGCGGGCCGGCTCGGCGATGCACGGAGGGCGTTCGCCAATCTCGAGCAGGAGGGAGACAGCGCCATCGACGCTGCCACGGACGCGGGTCAGGCCCGGGCGGAGCTGGCGGTCCTTTCAGAGCAATATATCCTGAAGCGGGCGCAGGCGGTGACGCTGCGTTGGGCAATCGAGAGATATCGCGAGCAACACCAGGATCCGATGCTGCTTCGCGCCTCGGAGCTCTTCTCGGCCCTGACGATCGGGCGATACGCCGCGCTGCGGATCGACAGCGACGCCGCCTCGCCGCGCCTCCTCGGGGTACGTGACGACGGCAGGACCGTCGTCGAAGTCGGCGCCATGAGCGAGGGTACCACCGACCAGCTGTTCCTCGCATTGCGCCTCGCCGCCGTCGAGCAGTCCGTCGCCGCGGGCGTCCGTCTGCCGTTCTTAGCCGACGACCTCTTCGTCAATTTCGACGACGACCGGTCCGAAGCGGGCTTCCGCGTGCTGGCGGAGCTCGCCAGGTCGACGCAGGTCCTCTTCTTCACCCACCATCCCCATCTCAAATCGATCGCACGCTCCGTGGTGGGCGCCGATATCCACTCGGAGTGCGCGCTGGGTTGAAACCCGCGCCGCCGGGGCATCTCCCCGCGCTGAGGCCGCACTGGGCCGCCGCTCAGGCTCTTTCGGAAGACCTAAGCTACCATGGGCGGTCCTGAGGGGAAGACGCCTGATCGGATGCGGTCGGTCGGCCCCTATAGAGCCCGGCTCCATTTCCCAAGGCCCCCACAGCAGGTCCGAAGAGACTGCGCGAGGTGGAAACACAACCTGCACCGCTCGCGACGACGTTCATTCGGAAACGCGGCGGCCGGCAGCGCCGATCGTCGAGACGACGGCGCTGCCCAGTCCGGCGACCGCGTCGGTCTACACCTCCCTTACTCGTCCCGCTGGCCAAACAGGCTGAGCAGCAGCTGGAACAGGTTCACCAAGTTGAGATACAGCGACAGCGCGCCCATCACCGCCAGCTTCTCTGCCCGTTCGGTCCCGGCATAAGCGAGATACTCGCTCTTGAGGCGCTGCGTGTCCCAAGCCGTCAGGCCAGTGAACACCAGCACGCCGACTACCGAGAAGACGAGCTGCAGCGTCGATGAGCCGACGAACAGGTTCACGAGGCTCGCGATTACGACGCCGATCAGACCGACCATCAGGAAGGTCGACCAGCGCGACAAGTCTACGTTCGTCGTGTAGCCCCACAGGCTCATAGCCGCGAACACGGCCGCGGCGCTGAAGAAGGCGAGCGCGATGCTGGTGCCTGTGAACACCAGGAAGATGCTCGCCATCGAGAGACCCATGACCGCAGCAAAGGCGAAGAAGGCCGCCCGCGCCTGTGCGGTCGTCATTCGCTCGACCCTGAAAGAGAAAAACAGGACGAACGCCAGCGGCGCGAAGATCGCAACCCACTTCAGCGGTGTCCCGAAGATCGGCTGGTACAGCGCTGGCACGCTCGCGACGAGAGACGCCACCAGCGCGGTGATGCCGAGGCCGACAGCCATATTGCGATAGACGCCAAGCATGTGCCGGCGCAGGCCTTCATCATACGCGGCCGTGCTCGCAGCTCGGGCCGAGGGAAAAGGCCGATAGGTATTCGGTTCGAACAATCTGTTCATGCCTCACTCCATTGCTCCAATGTCAATGAGGCACTCGGCCGGCTCCACAAGGGAGCTCGCGATCCTGCACCGAGCGCGCTCGATGCGGTCCGATATCACGGGGGCAAGACTGCCTCCGTCAGAGGGGCCCGGTCCGCAGAGACAAAACTATAGTTGGCCGCATAAGTTTCAAGGGGTGATCACTCGATCAGATGTTGGACAATCTCGACGGTCAACTCTTGAAACCGACCCAGCCCTGACTAGTTTTGGTCGTGCCGGACGCCGTTCGGGTCCGGTGGACATAGAGGGCGTCGGCTCTCCGTTTCCGACGCTTCTCATGCCCAGATTGCTCACAGGAGGATTTGGAGATGAGAACCAACTTCGACTTTTCGCCGTATCGGCGATCGACGGTCGGCTTCGACCGTCTCTTCAACCTGCTCGAGTCAGGTGCCCGCGAGGATGATGGCTATCCGCCCTTCGACATCGTGAAGGACGGGGACGACAGCTACCGCATCACGCTCGCGGTCGCGGGTTTCCGCCCTGAGGACATCGAGATTGTCGCTCAGCAGAACCTGCTCACCGTCACCGGCAAGCGCGCCGAGGACGACACCAGGGGCGAGTATCTGCACCGCGGTATCGCTGCTCGTTCCTTCGAGCGGCGCTTCCAGCTTGCCGACTTCGTCGAGGCGGGCGATGCCCGGTTCGAGAATGGCCTGCTGTCGATCGCGCTGAAGCGCGTCGTCCCCGAGGCCATGAAGCCGCGCAAGATCGAGATCGCTGGCGGCAGCGGCGACGGCGATCGACTCGAAGCGCCCAAGGGCGACGACCGCGCAGCGGCCTGATCCCCGCGACAATGAAAGGCTCTATCGGCGCGCCGCGACGCGGAGCGGCCGATGGGCCATGTTCAACACCTGCCAGGAAAGGAGGTAAACCATCATGGCAATTCGTGATCTCATTCCATGGGGCCGGCAGGAAAGCCGTGCTCCCGTCCGAACCGACCAGGCACCCGACCAGCAGCATCCGCTTGTGTCGCTGCACCGGGATGTGAACCGCTTGTTCGACGACGTTTTCCGCGGCTTCGGCGTGCCCGCGCTGAACGGCTGGGGGCGTAGCCTCGACTGGCCCACCGTGGAGCTTTCGGAGACGGACAAGGAAATCCGCGTCACCGCCGAACTGCCTGGCATCGACGAAAAGGACGTCGACATCAGGGTCGAGGACAACGTCCTGTCGATCCGCGGCGAGAAGCGCGCCGAAACCGAGGACAAGGAACGCGGCTACTCAGAGCGAACATATGGCCGCTTCGAGCGCCACATCGGGTTGCCGCGCGGCGTCGAGGAAGACCGGGCGAGCGCGACCTTCAAGAAGGGCGTGCTGACGATCGTCTTGCCCAAGACAGCAGAGACGATCGAGAGCCGGCGCACCATTCCGATCAACGCTAGCTGATAGGACGTGGGGTAGCCGCCAGGAGCGGCTGCCCCTTTCGGAGGCGAACATGGCAACGAACCCGATCTTTGCTTCATCCTGGGAGGCGGAGCCTGTTCAGGCCACGCTGCCCACACAGATCGCGAACGACAACGAGGCGACTGAGGCGGCCTCGTCGTACGACGCCCAGTGGAGGCGCTACGCGAGCGCGATCCCGACAGGCGCGGTCGCGATCATCGAGCCCGATCCGCTTGGCAACCGCTCCGGCGGCCGAGCCCGTGAAGGGCTGTGGCATCTTCGGTTCCGCGTACGCGCGCGCCCTTTCGTCGATCCGCTGACCGGCTGGACCGGTGGGTGCGATCCCCTTACCCATCTGGACCTCAGCTTTCGCTCGCGGGAGGCAGCCGAGGATTACTGCCGGCGATACGGTATCCCGTACGAATGCCTCGGGACCACACGCAAGGCAGAGCCTCGTCCGCAGGAGACGCTGCGCTTCGACCATGTCGGCGTCCCGACCTGCTGCATGCCGGCCGGGCCGCATCCTGTTTGCTGCGGTGAGCCGAGCTCTTGGCATCTGTTGGAGGTCGGAGGATCGCACCCGCAGGATCGCTGCGTTTCCCGAAGCTGACGCGCTTGCTGAGCCGGAACGAACGCGCGCCGCTCTCCCGAGCGTCCGCGATCGGAGGCGCGCTGCTCATCTCCGTGTGCCGATCTCCACATGAGACTAAGGGGACCGATCCTTGCCCTTCACCTGCCCCAACTGTCGGCAACAGCTTCACCTCGAGGAAAGCGCCTGCCCCAGTTGCGCGCGTCCGGTCGGCTTCGACTGGCGGATCGACGCCTTCAGATATCTCGACCCCCAATCAGGCGAGTGGCAGGATGCAAGAGGAGCGCGAGCGGCTCTGAAGCCCTGCGCCAATCAGCGTTATGGCGCGTGCAACTGGCTCGCAGACGTCTCGGGAGACGGCGCGACGGCGCGGCCAGCGATGTGCCGGGCCTGCCGGCACAACCGGATCATCCCCGATCTCGCCGTCCCCGGCGTCCTCCAACGTTGGCGACGCATCGAGGAGGCCAAGCGTCGTATGATCCGAAGCGTGATCAAGCTCGGCCTGCCGCTCGAGACCAAAGCTGAGCGGCCGGACGGTCTCGCCTTCGACTTCCTCTACGACCCTGCCGCGGAAAACGGCTACGTGCCGCAGCTCCTCACCGGGCATGCCGACGGGGTGATCACCCTGAACGTGATCGAAGCGGATGACGTGGCGCGCGAGCGAATCCGACACGAAATGGGGGAGCCGTATCGGACCCTTCTCGGTCACTTCCGTCATGAGATCGGCCACTATTATTGGTATAGGCTCGTTGCCGGGACCGACATGCAGGATCGCTTCCGAGCGCTGTTCGGGGACGAGCGTACCGATTATTCGGAGGCGGTACGTCGCTACTATGCTGGCGGCCCTCCCCCCGCTTGGGCCGACGGCCATATCAGTGCCTACGCCACAGCCCATCCTTGGGAGGACTTCGCGGAAACCTTCGCCCATTACCTCCATATCGTCGACACACTTGGGGCGATGACGGACTTCGGCGTCGCACTCAAAGCGCAGGTCGGGACAGGGGACGAGATCGATGCTTACAGCGCTGACACCGCCGCGCTTGTCGGGCGCTGGCTGCCCACCTCCTTCGCCCTCAACGCGGTCAACCGCGCGATGGGGCACCCCGACCTCTATCCTTTTCGGCTCAACCCCGGGGTCGTCCTCAAGCTCGATTTCGCCAACCAAGTGGTCGCACGAGCCGCTGCGCGCCAGACGGGGCAGGAAGCCTCCGATCTGACCGCGCTCATCGCGATGTTCGGGCACGGGGTCTAACGGCGAGCAGAGCAACGGAGTGGCCCAGATGAGGGACAAGGCACTCGGCTTCCAAGCGGGTAAAGAGACGGGCGCGTGTGCTCCAGCTTCTACGCGCGGGCGCGGGGCGTAGCGGTGCCCACTCTCGTCCTGCTCCGCCACGGCCAGTCGACCTGGAATCTTGAGAACCGGTTCACCGGCTGGTGGGACGTGAACCTGACGCCGCTGGGCGAGGCTGAGGCCAGGGCGGCGGGTGAGCTGTTGGCGGCGAGAGGGTTGGATTTCGACCTCTGCTTCACGAGCGTGCTTACGCGTGCAATCAAGACGCTCAACCTCGCGCTCGAAGCCATGGGGCGGCTGTGGTTGCCCGTCGAGAAGCACTGGCGGCTGAACGAGCGCCACTACGGCGCCCTCACCGGTCTCAACAAGGTCGAGACTGCGGCGGCGCACGGAGACGAGCAGGTCGTGCTCTGGCACCGCTCCTTCGACGTCCGACCGCCGAACCAAGAGCCGGGGGGGCCGTATGATCTGGCCGGCGATCGCAGGTATGCCGGCATGGCGGTCCCGAAGGCAGAGAGCCTCAAGGACACGGTCGCGCGGGTGCTACCCTACTGGGAAACGCGGATCGCGCCCGAGCTTAGGGCTCAGACTCGTTCACAGCCAGAAGGCGACGGCGGCTGCGAGGGCGACGCCTGACAGGAAGTTGGCGGCAAGCTTGTCGTAGCGGGTGGCGACGCGGCGGAAGTCCTTGAGGCGGCAGAAGGCATTCTCGATGAGATGGCGGGCACGGTAGCGCTGCTTGTCGTAGCGGATGGTTCGCTTGCGGTTGCGCCGGCCCGGGATGACGGGAACGATGCCGGCATCTCGCAGCGAGCGCCGCAGATGATCGGCATCGTAGCCCTTGTCGGCGAGCAGGTAGCACATGCGCCCGGCACGTTCGAGAAGCGCAGGTGCTGCCCTGATGTCGCTGACGTTGCCGGCCGTAAGCGTCAGTGCGTAGGGGCGACCGATGACGTCGGTGAGCGCGTGGACCTTGGTCGTCCAACCACCGCGCGAGCGGCCGATCGCTTGCGCCGAGCGCCCCCTTTTGCGCCGAACGCCGCTCGCTGCGCCTTCACATAGGTGCTGTCGATCGCGGTACTCCTCGTCACCGCACCGGCATCCACCAGCGCATCGAGCAGCTTCAGCCAGAAGCCCCGGTGCGACCAGCGGTTGAAGCGATTGTAGACCGTCGTCGACGGGCCGTACTCGGCCGGGCAATCACACCAGCGGCACCCGACCTTGAGCACATGCAGGATGCCGGAGATTACCCGCCGGTCGTCTACCCGCCGCGCACCAGGCTGGTTTTGGGCAGGTGCGGTTCGATCGCTGCCCATGCCTCATCCGACAACCAGAACAGCGCCATCGCACACCTCCCTCGATCCACACCGCTGTGAATCAGGAAAGCCTCTCCACCTCAACCCGCTGATTGAGTTTGGCCCCTAGCACTACTTTGGCAGAAGAGCGTGGGGAGGTCTGTTGAGGCTGCATCCACAGTGAGGGCAGTGGTGCGGCGGTGAGCGGAACAGGCGGTCAAGGATGGCCTGGCGCACTGCTGGCAGGCTGGGATGAGGAGGCGGGCCGAGTGCTCTTTTTTTTCCGCCCCGCCTGAGCGAGCCTTCGGGATTGCAAGAAGGCGTAGGCCATCATCGACATCAGGGCATGGCGGTGAAGTCCGGTCCATGATCGGCCCTCGAAGTGATCCAGCCCCAGTTCTTCCTTGAGTTGCTGATGGGCTTGTTCGCAGATCCAGCGCGCCTTGATTGCGCCGGCGAGAGCCTTGATCGGGGTGTCAGCGGGCAAATTGGAAAGATAATATTTGCGCTCGCCATTTGAGCGATGTTCACCCACCAGCCAGGCTTCCTCGCCCGGCATGTGCTGAGCTCCGGCGGAGCCGATCCGCTGGGGTGCGCCATCCGCAATGCGCACACGCATGGCAGCAAAGCGGGCGGTCAGGCGTCCCTTCGTTCCCTTTCGCCAACTGACCTGTCGCCACTTCGCGCCTTCAAGCATGGCATGCGCAGCCATGGATTTGACGTCCGGCACGTGACGCACCCTTGGGCGACCACGCCCCGCGACTGGGAAGATCAGTTGCACGTCGGCGGGATAGACCTTCTGGTGCCGGGGAATGCCGACGGCCCAGCAAAGGCCACGTGCGCTCAGCGCCTGCCGGAACGGAGCGGACAGCCCGTAACCGGCATCAGCCAGCACACAGCCAAAGCGTACTCCGGCAGCCATGACACGGTCGATCTCCTCGATCGCAATCTCGGGCTTTGTCCGGCATTGCTGTAAAGGGGCAGGCACGCCCGCCTTGTCCATCCTTGCGACATCGCTCGTCCAGCTTTCCGGCAGGAACAACCGCAAGCTCAGCATGAGGGGAACTTCGCCCGAGGCCAGCGTCACCGATACCATGGTCTGGCAGTTCGCATTCTTGCCCAGCGCCGTGGCGTACTGGGGCGCAACCCCAACCGAGGCCTTGCCCTTCTTCGGCAGGGCTGTGTCATCGATGATCAGCCAGGCTCCGTCACCGCCCACCAATTCGTCGGCCTGCTGCCACAAGGTCGCTTCCAGCGGACTGCTATCCCACAGGCCTGCCCCGATGAAATGATGCAGTCGGTCATAGGGTATCGCATCTGAGCGGGCTGCCATGGGCTGGATGCTCTTGCGATCGCCTGGCCCAATCAGGCCCGCGATGTAGGCTGGGCACATCCGACGACGCGTCTTGTTACCCAGACCTTCCAGATACGGCCCAAGCCATCGCTCCAGATCCGTCTGCCAGTCCTCGTCCATCGCCAGCCTCCGTCAAAGCTGGCTCCCCATGAATCACGCAATCAGCGGTGAGGGAATCCCTAAACTCATGCTTCTGCCAAAGTAGTGCTAGAGGCGGCAGGCGCGTGATGATCTCGGCGCATGGCAACTCTCTGCGGGCGCTCGTGAAGCATCTGTCTGCCATGTCTGACGCCGAGGTGTCCCGTCTCGAAATACCGACGGGGCAGCCGATCGTTTATGACCTAGCGGAGGATCTCACGGCACGAGATCGCTACTATCTGGCGGAACGATAAAGCGAGCGGTCCAACAGCGTCGGGCCCTGCTTCTGCTCGGCTGATGGTCAAGCTTGGCTCACGAGCCCCAGATAATAACCACACAGCCGGACGCCGGATCAGAAAGTCCCTCTGCCAAGCTTATGCCACTGCCTGCCGTCACGGGCGATCAGTGCCTCGGCTGCCGTCGGCCCAGCAGTACCGGGCGCGTACTCCTCGAGAATGCCGTCTCCAGTTGCCCATGCGTCCAGCAGCGGCTGGACAACAGCCCAGCCCGCCTCGATCTGATCAGCACGCTGGAAGAGCGTCTGGTCACCCATCATCATGTCGTACAACAGCGTCTCGTAGCCAGTCCGGTGCTCAACAGTGAACTTCTCAGCATAGGCGAAGTCGAGCGCGACCGGGACCGCCTCGACCTGTGGGCCAGGCCGCTTGACGAGGAAATCGAGATCGATCCCCTCGTTCGGCTGGATCTGGAACACCAGCTGATTGGCCGGGAGGTGAGCGACAGGCGCCTTTCGAAACGTCGCATATGGCACCGGATTGAACGTGACCACGATCTCCGTGTCCCGGGCGGCGAGCGCTTTTCCCGTGCGCAGGTAGAATGGCACACCCGTCCAGCGCCAGGTGTCCACCATCAGCTTGAGCGCGACATATGTCTCGGTGGCGCTGTCGGGCTGGACGTGCGGGGTCTCAAGGTAGGCGGGGATGCTCTGGCCTTCCACTGCGCCGGCCGTATATTGCCCACGCACCGCATCGCTCCTGGCCTCTTGCGGCGTGATATGGCGAACCGCCCGGAGGAGCTTTGCCTTTTCGTCGCGGATGACCTCGGCTTCGAAGCTATAAGGTGGCTCCATCGCGATCATCGACAGAAGCTGCATCAGGTGGTTTGGCACCATGTCCCTGAGGGCGCCGGTGGTGTCGTAGAACGCGCCTCGGGTGCCCACGCCGATCGCCTCGGCGGCGGAGATCTGGACGTGGTCGATATACCGGTGGTTCCAGACAGCTTCGAGCCAAGCGTTACCGAAGCGCGCGACGAGGATGTTCTGGACCGTCTCTTTGCCGAGGAAGTGATCAATCCGATAGACTTGGCTTTCGTGCACCCGGGCCAGGATGCGCCGGTTGAGCGCTCGTGCAGATTCGAGATCGTGCCCGAAAGGCTTCTCGATCACCACCCTGCGGAAGTGCCCACCGCTTTCGTCCATGAGACCGGCATCAGCCAGCCTGTCGACAATGACACCGAAGAACTGCGGGGGCGTTGCAAGGTAAAAGGCTGCGTCCGCGTCGCCCAGCCGCTGTTTGAGCTGGCGGAAGACACTTTCGCGCGTGAAGTCGCCGGAGAGATAGGTGGTGTGCCGACGCAGCCGCTGCCAGCACTGGGTAAGCGGCGCGAACTCGTCGAGCGTTACGCGGAGGCTTTCATCATCTCCCTCGTGCAGCGCGACGCCAATAACCCTCAAGTCTTCGCTCAAGAGCCCGTCGAAGCAGAGGTTGGCAAGCGCTGGGATCAGTAGGCGGCGCGTGAGATCCCCTGTCGCTCCGAAAATGACGATCGTCGCGGCAGGCGCCGGCGGAACTGAACCTCCAGTCACTGCGGAATCTCGACGTGCCCGCCGAAGCCATATCGCATCGCGGAGAGAACCTGATCGCCAAACGTGTGCTCAACCCGGCTCCGGTAACGGGCAAACAACGCTGCGGTGAGGACGACGGCGGGAACCGCCTCTTCCATGGCCGCCTCGACCGTCCAGCGGCCCTCACCGGAATCGGCTACCCGCCCCGAGAACTGTGAAAGCATCTGATCCTTGGCGAGGGCGGCCGCGGTGAGATCGAGCAGCCAAGAGGAGATGACGGAGCCTCGACGCCACACCTCGGCGATGTCGGTGAGATTGAGAACGTAGCGTTCGTCTTCGGGCAGCCTGCTGGACTGCTTCGACTTCAAAATATCGAAGCCCTCGGCGTAGGCCTGCATGAGGCCATACTCGATGCCGTTGTGGACCATCTTGACGAAATGACCCGCCCCAGCGGGGCCGGCATGGATATAGCCCTTCTCTGCACGGGGGTCCTCCCCCTCGTGTTCCATGCGATTGGGTGTTCGAGGGATAGTGCCGATGCCAGGGGCGAGCGCATCGAAGATCGGGTCCAGACGATCAACGGCCTCCTTCGGGCCGCCGATCATCATGCAATAGCCGCGCTCCAGGCCCCACACACCGCCTGAGGTGCCGACGTCGACATAGTCGATGCCACTCTGGGCGAGCAGCTTCGCCCGCCGGATGTCATCCTTGTAGAAGCTGTTGCCGCCGTCGATCACGATATCGCCGGGGTCGGCGATCATGCGAAGGTGCTTGATCGTGTCCTCCGTCGGATCGCCCGCCGGCAGCATGACCCAGAAGGCCGCCTCCCTTCCGAGGGCTTCCTTCATCGCTCCGAGAGAACCGGCCGTCTCGAACCCGTCTGATTTGAACTGGGCGACGGCGGCTTGATTGCGGTCGAACACCACTGCCTGATGCCCTGCGCGATGAAGCCGACGGGCTATGTTGCCTCCCATACGGCCAAGGCCGATCATTCCGATCCGCATGTTGCAGACTCCCGCTCAATCCCGAAGGGCGTGGTTGAGAAGTTCTCCGAGGTCGCCCAGGTGGCCGGATTTCAGGTGAATGCGCAGGACACGCTGGCCGCGGGCGGCGAGCACATCGAGATCGCCGCGCGCCTGAGCGAGTTGGACCATCCCGAAGCTTGCCTTGCGTCCGGGTATGGCGAGATCGGGATCCGGCGACCGGGTGATTTCGATGAAGACACCGGAGCGCGGACCACCCTTGTAGGCCTGGCCCGTCGAATGGAGATACCGGGGACCAAAGCCAGCGACGGTGGCGACCTTCCGCGCCTTGATGACCCGCTCGCGCATCCGCGCGATCGCCGCTTCATGCTCGGCGTCGCGGCTGAGATATGCAAGGAACCCGATGTAATCGCCGGGACCGGCACTTCCGATATGAGTGCGCAGGATCGCGGCCGCATCGGTGGCTGTATCGTCTCGCTCGCGGGGTCCGAAAAACGCCATCGTCCGATCTTCGAAAAGCGGGCGCTCCGGCGCCAGGATGCCGGTCGCCTCGTAGCTGTCGATCAGCAGACGCGTCCTGATCTTGGCGTCCTCGACGTCGGGCTGATCGAACGGATCGATCCCGATCACCGCGCCGGCAATCGCGGTTGCGATTTCCCAGCGAAAGAATTCCTGACCGATCATGGCCCGCTGCGGGAGTGCAATCCGCACCACGGGGTGACCCGCGGCAGCGAGGGCATCGGCATGGGCGCGGAGCGGGGCGTCGTCGTCGCCGTTGAGCGAAAGCAGCACGAAGAGGCGGTCTGAACCATAGTTTTCGGGGGGGACCAGCGGCTCCAGGTCGACCGGGACGAGGCCCCTGCCCTCCTTGCCGGTGGACTCCGCGAGGAGCTGCTCCAGCCATGCCCCGAACGGGCGAAGCGCAGGTGAGGCAAACACCGTCACCTTGTCGCGACCGGCGTTCGCCGCTTCTCCTAAGATGGCGCCAAGGCGTGCGCCGGGGTTGGCAGCAGGTGGGACGTCGGGCGCGCAGCTCTGCACCATCGGTGCCACGCCGGCGAAGAAGCCGCCGACATCGAGACCCATCAACGCCGCGGGAACCATCCCGAAGACGCTCAGAACCGAATAGCGCCCGCCAATCTCCGGGTCGCCCAGGAAGACGTGTGCATAGCCGTGATCCCGGGCGAGCTTTTCAAGCTTCGAACCCGGATCGGTTATCGCGACAAAGCGGCTGCCGTCCCGACCGGAGAGCTCCCAGAAATAGGCACGCAGCAGCTCCGGCTCCATTGTTGAACCGGACTTCGAAGCGACCAGGAACAGTGTTTCCTGTGGAACGATCATCGCCGCGACTGCTGCGATTTGCTCGGGGTCGGTAGAATCGAGCACGTGGAGGACGGGCTGCCCATCCCGGGCTCCGATGGTGCGTGCCAGAACTTCCGGGCCCAAGCTCGAACCGCCCATGCCGAGAAGCACCGCAGAACGGTATCGGCCCGCCTTGGCGGAGAGCGCTTTCAGCGCGGCGGCGTCGACCTGCTCGCCCCGGCCAGCCTCGAGCCAACCGAGCCACTTTGCTTCGTTCCCGCCCGTCCAGAGTGTGGCGTCGCCAGCCCAGAGACGCCTGGACCACCCATCCTGACGCGCTTGCTCGAGCCTCGCCTCCACCTTCCTGGCAAGCTCCCCGGGCAGCTGCTCGCGCATGAGGTTGAGCCCATCTGCGAGAATGGCGGCGCGCTTCACCGCAACCGCACCGAGAAGCGCGTCGGCGGCATCGGAGAACTGGCTGACGCCGTCGCGAACGAGCCCGTTTGCGACTGAAGCGAGGTCCAGTCCGAGCCGCTCCGCCTCCGCGAGGGTTCGACGAGCGCCATCGACGTCGGCGGTCAGCGACGGGACAAGCGTGCCATGGCTGCGGAATGCGTCCAACGTCTTTGGGGGCAGCGTATTGACGGTGTCGGGGCCGATCAAATTGTCGACATAGAGCGTGTCCGGATACGCCGGGTCCTTAGTGCCCGTGGACGCCCAAAGGAGCCGCTGCGGCATCGCACCTTGCGCTGCGAGGGCTTTCCAACGCTCGGACGCGACAAATCCCAGATACCATTGGTAGGCGAGCTTGGCGTTGGCGATTGCCACTCTGCCGCGCAGCATCTTGAGTGCCTCGGCCTCGGGATCGCCGGCTTCGACGCGTTGGTCGATCTTCGCGTCGATCGCCGAATCGATGCGGCTGACGAAGAAGCTCGCGACAGACGCAATCCTGTCGATCGGCTCCCCTCGGGCGAGGCGAGCCTCAAGGCCCTCAACGAACGCCATTGCCACGGCAGTGTAGCTTTCCTGGCTGAACAGCAGCGTGATGTTGATGTTGAGGCCGTCCTCGACCAGCCGCCGAACGGCGGTCACGCCGGCCTGTGTGCCCGGAACCTTGATCATGAGGTTAGGACGGTCGACTTGGCACCAGAGTCGCTGAGCTTCCGCAATCGTGCTTTCGGTGCTCTCCGCCAGGTAGGGCGAAACCTCCAGGCTGACATAGCCGTCCCGCGCGCCCAGCTTGTCATAGACGGGCCGCAGCGTGTCGGCGGCGTCCTGGATGTCCTTTATCACAAGCGCCTCATAGGCTTCGCTGATGCTCGCGTTGCGCTGGGCCCTGAAGAGCTCCGCCAGCTGCGGCTCGTAGGCGTCCCCCTTGGCGATCGCCTTCTCGAAGATCGCGGGATTCGAGGTGACGCCGGTGACGCCATCTTCCTCGACGAGCTTCGCCAGACCGCCATCCTGCAGGAAGCGGCGCTCGACGAAATCAAGCCAGGGTGCCTGGCCAAAATCATGCAGCTTCTTGATCTGGCTCGCCATCTTCAAACCTCCCGGCCGACCAGCGCGAGCGCGGCCGCCACCACATGTCCGACGGTGAAGCCGAACTTCTCCTGGAGCTTGGAAAGCGGGGCCGATGCCCCGAACGTCGACATGGTAATCGTGCGGCCGCGCGCGCCGACATAGCGGTCCCACCCGATCGCCCCGCCCTGCTCGACCGCCAGTCGCGCCTCCACGCCCGGCGTCAGGACGCTGTCTCTGTAGTCCTGGTCCTGCTGCTCGAATCGATACCAGCTCGGCATCGAGACGACCCGTGCCCGAACCCCTTGCTCGGTCAGCCTTTCATACGCCTCGGCGACAAGCTGCACCTCGCTGCCGGTGCCGATCAGGATGAGTTCCGGATCGTCCTCGCCGGCGAGCACGTAGGCTCCTTTCGCGACCCCCGCGGCCGAGGCATATTTGTCGCGGTCGAGCGTTGGCAGCGACTGGCGGGAGAGGATCAGCGCGGTCGGGACATGCGTCTGGGTCACCGCGAGCTTCCACGCCTCGACCGCCTCATTGGCGTCGGCCGGGCGAATGGTGTCGAGCCCCGGGATCGAGCGCAGCGTCGCGAGATGTTCGATGGGCTGGTGGGTCGGCCCGTCCTCTCCGACACCAATCGAGTCATGGGTGAAAACGAAGGTGACCGGCAGTTCCATGATCGCCGCCAACCGCACCGGCGCGCGCATATAGTCGGCGAAGACCAGAAAGGTGGCGGTGAACGGCCTGAGGTAAGAGAGAGCCATGCCATTGGCGATCGCTCCCATGGCATGCTCACGCACGCCGAAGTGCAACGTGCGCCCGCTGGGGTTGTTCGCCTGGAAAGATCCGTAGTGCGTGAGGTCGGTCTTGGTCGAAGGCGACAGGTCGGCCGCTCCGCCGATCAACCAGGGGATTCGCGCGGCAAGCGCATTCAGCGCCTTCCCCGCCGAATCGCGCGACGCCAGACCCTTGGGGTCGCGAATGAAGGTCGGCAGGCGATCGTTCCAGCCTGGAGGGAGCTCGCCACGGCGCATGGCCTCCAGCTCGGCCGCAAGCGCTGGATGGCTCTGGCGGTAGCGGGCAAAGTCGGCTTCCCACTGCTCACGGAGCGGCCGTCCGCGCGATGCTAGCGCCTGGTTCAGATGCTCCGCGACGCCGTCGGGGACGCGGAACTGGGCGTCCGCCGGCCAGCCATAAGCCTTCTTGGTGGCGGCGATTGCGTCGGCGCCAAGCGGCTCGCCATGCGCCTTCTCGCTGTCAGCCTTCGGGCTGCCCCAGCCGATGACCGAGCGCACAATGATGAAGGTCGGCTTGTCGGTCGTCTCCTTGAACGTGTCGAGCGAACGAGCGAACGCCTCGGTATCGTTGGCGTCGTCGACGCGGAGCACGTTCCAGCCATAAGCGTCGAAGCGCTTGGCGACGTCTTCGGTGAACGCGAGGTCGGTGTGACCCTCGATGCTGATCCGGTTCGAATCGTAGATCCAGCACAGATTGGCGAGCTTGAGGTGTCCCGCCAGGCTCGCGGCCTCGGCCGACACGCCTTCCATCATGTCGCCGTCGCCGCACAGAACATAGATGTCGTGGTCGAACAGCGTGTAGCCGTCGCGGTTGAAATGGTCGGCGAGCCACCGTTCGGCGATCGCCATTCCGACCGAGTTGCCGCAGCCTTGGCCGAGAGGCCCGGTGGTGGTCTCCACGCCGGTCGTGACCCGATATTCGGGATGGCCGGGCGTTTTCGAACCCAGTTGGCGAAAGCTCTTGATATCGTCGAGGCTCACCGCGGGTCTGCCTGAACTCCTCCCGTCGGCGTCGATCTCCTTCAGCCCGGAAAGGTGGATGAGCGCGTAGAGAAGCATGGAGGCGTGGCCTACCGAGAGCACGAAGCGGTCCCGGTTGGGCCAGTCGGGCACATCGGGATCGATCCGCAGGAACCGTGCCCACAGCGTGTAGCCGACGGGTGCCAGCGACATAGGCGTGCCGGGGTGCCCAGACCGGGCTTTCTCCACTGCATCCATGGCGAGTGTGCGGATCGTGTCGATGGCAAGACGGTCGAGCGCTTCGTTGGCGCGAGATGCGCTGGCGGGCTGGCGCAACAAGTTACCCTCCATCCGGATGTACGCCCGGGAGGCGTCCCTTCTTCTTTGATTGAGCCAGCCCGCTTCGCAGGTGACGGTCGATCGAGGTGCTACCGCGGACGCTGGCTTGACCGCCGAGCCTCGTCGAACTTCGGTCCGAAGGGATCGAGCAAGCCCTTGGCGGATTGCGAGCCTGCGGTCTTGCGCTCGAGTTCGTCGACCGACGCGATCAGGTCGGTCATCTCGCTGTCGGTGGCATAGCCGAGTGCCTTGCCGAGCTGGAGCTGGGTACGGGCCGTCGCCAGAAGCTCACGCATGCGGGCACTTTCCGCATCCGTTCGCTTCTTCTTTTCCAGCAGGCTGCGTGCGCCTTCGAGAGCGAGCTGCGCGCGGACGAGAGGCAGCGGGATGATGATGTCCTCCACCACGATCGTGCTCAACGCCGTCTCGAGCACTGCCTTGGCTTCCTGAGACTTGCCTTGGTGGAGCAGAGCCGCCGCCTGCTTGAGGGCGGCAGGATAGGTGCCGAGCGGGAGCTTGCTGACGCTCACCACCGTTTCGGAGCCGAGATCAGAAATCAGCTTGCGCGCGAGTTGCAGGCGCCCCTGAGCAAGCGCTGCGGCTGCCTCACCGCGAATCTTGTCGACATCGGGCTGGGCTGCGATCACGTCGTGCGTCATGACGCTCACGTCCACTGGAGCGAGCGCCAGCGTCGGGGTACGTGCGAGAACAATCTCGAGCTTCCCGGTCGCCCGCTCCAGCGCCGCATTCGCCTCATCCGTCTTGTTCTGGTCGATCGCCTTCAGCGCGTTCTGCGTCTCGCGGAGGGCCGCGACAGCCTCATCGACGAGCTTATCGCGCTGCGCCTCGGGTGGATTGGTGGCATTGGACTGGGACTGATTTCCGGTCTGCGGAGCAGTCGAGGTCCGGGACTGCGCACTCTTCGGCTGGGGCGCTGGTGAAGTTTGGGCCGCCGCGGCGCTCGACCATGTCGAAATGGCGAGCGCGCCAAGGGCTGTCGAGATGATTAGGTTGTTCCGCATCGTCCATCCTCCGTTGATCTAGAAGTTCGGATTTCTGAACGCGTGCTGCTGAGTACGGTGAGGACCTCGCGAGGAGCTTGCGGCTGCCGCTGCCGATTCACGCCGACAATCTCCCGTAGGCCATCACTTATTCAGCACCTGCTTTTTTACTGCAAAGCATCGCGCGAGGGTCGATATGGAGAGACGGATTGCTAGCTGCGCTGACATATCTCAGCCCGATGGCGTGATTTCCGCCATCTCTCGGGACGGCGCCGAGCTGGTATCAATGCCGATTTGGTTGGCCCACGCTGATCAGTTGTCGGCCGACAAGCGAGGTGAATGAGCGGCCGGCACAATTCGGGCAAAGGACAGGAGGTCAATCAGGGGACGAGATCTCATAGCGCCCTGCCCTTCTGAGCTGTCGCACGATGCCGTTGAAGGCCGCGGTCACGCCCTGTGCACGCCCGATGTCGTTCTCCTGCTTCGCCGCATCCCAATAGAGTTCTAGAGGCCATCGTTCCGGGCAGTGCTGGAGAAGACAGCGCAGCGCGAGCCGAACTTCGATACCGTCCACTCGGCATTCAGAGGATCGTGTCACGCCCGATCGTAGAATTTGAATCGAAAGCGCAATGACGACGCGCTGGTGCCGCGAGGGAAGAGCCACGGTTCAACGGAAATCGTGCGACTTGAAACGCACAACCTCTTCGGGATCTAGGCCGTCTGCGTGCGGCGGCCAGTAACAGTTGCGAGGGTCCGGATCCCAGGCCTTGTCTCCACGATCCGACGTAGCCGCGTGACGCGCGCCATCGCCGCGTCCCGTTCGATGCGGGAACGACATCTCGCCTACCCGGTGCAGCAGGTCGCCATGGTCGATGATCCGATCGCAGATGATATGGATCACCTCGCCTTCCTTCTGAACGCGGCCCTTCATCCCGATCATTGAGGCCGACATGACGGTGCGGCGCTGCGCTTCGAAGCGGTCGGGCCAGAGAATGCCGTTTGCGATCCCGGTCTCGTCTTCGATCGTGATGAAGAGCACGCCCTTGGCGCTGCCGGGCTTCTGTCGAACGAGGATGATGCCGGCGACCTCGACATGGCGCCCGTCGCGAATGCCGGCGAGATCGGCGCAGCGGGTCACGCCGCGACGGCGGAGCTCATCACGGACAAAGGTAAGCGGGTGCGCGCGCAGCGAAAGCTGGAGCGTGCGATAATCCTCGATCACTTCCCGCCCATCGGTGAGCGGGCGCAGGTTGACATCAGGCTCGCGCCCCTCCGCGCTGAAGGTCTCCGCCTCGCGGTCCGCAGCGGCGAAAAGCGGCAGCGGCGCCTCGCCAAGTCCCTTCACCTTCCACAGGCCGTGGCGGCGATCAGTGCCAAAGGTGTGGAAGGCGTCGGCATCGGCGAGCTTCTCGATCGCGGCGCGTGGCACGCCCGAGCGGCGCCAGACGTCCTCGACGGACTCGAACGGGATAGTCGAGCGGGCGCCCACGATCGCCGCGCCATCAGCATTGGACAGGCCTCTTACCTGGCGCAGACCGAGCCGCACGGCGAAATAGCGCCCGCTCGTGGGCTCGAGCGTGCAATCCCAACGGCTGGCGTTGACGCAGGGCGGTCGGACCTCGACGCCATGCTCGCGCGCGTCGCGAACGATTTGGGCGGGCGCATAAAAGCCCATCGGCTGCGCGTTCATCAGGCTTGCGCAGAACACGTCGGGATGATGGTGCTTCATCCAGGCCGACGCGTACGCGATCTTGGCAAAGCTGGCGGCGTGGCTCTCAGGAAAGCCGTAGGAGCCAAAGCCTTCAAGCTGGCGAAAGGTTCGCTCGGCAAACTCGCGCGGGTAGCCGCGGGCGACCATCCCCTCGATCAGCTTCTCGGAGAAGTGCGATACCCCGCCGGTGAACTTGAAGGTCGCCATCGCTCTTCTGAGCGCGTCGGCTTCCGCGGGCGTGAACCCCGCGCCCACGATCGCGACTTTCATTGCCTGCTCCTGAAAGAGCGGGACACCCAGCGTCTTCTCGAGCACGGCACGGAGTTCGGATCGTGGATATTCGGGTCGCTCCAGCCCCTCCCGCCGGCGCAGATAGGGGTGGACCATATCACCCTGGATCGGGCCCGGACGCACGATCGCAACCTGGATCACGAGGTCGTAGAAGCGACGGGGCTTCATACGGGGCAGCATCGACATCTGCGCCCGGCTCTCGATCTGGAAGGTTCCGAGGGTATCCGCCTTCTGGATCATGTCGAATACGGCAGGATCGTCGTCTTGCAGGTCGGCAAGCCCGATCCGCTTACCCTTGGCCTCCGCGAGGAGGTTGAAGGCCCTGTTCATGCAACCCAGCATGCCCAGCCCAAGCACGTCGACCTTCATGAACTTGAGCGCGTCGATATCGTCCTTGTCCCACTCGATGATCTGGCGATCCTCCATCGCAGCGGGCTCGATCGGCACCAGGTCATCGAGTCGATCATGGCTGAGGACGAACCCGCCCGGGTGCTGGCTCATGTGGCGCGGCACACCGATCAGCTTGCGCGCGAGATCGAGGGTGAGCCTCAACCGCCGATCCGCGATGTCGAGGTTGAGCTCCTCGACCTGCTTCTCGCCCACCCCTTCCGCGGACCACCCCCAGACGAGACCGGCGAGCGAGGCGGTCAGGTCCTCGGGCAGACCCATCGCCTTGCCGACGTCTCGGACGGCACCGCGGGCTCGGTAGCGGGTGACGACCGCGGTCAGCGCGGACCGGTCACGGCCGTAGGTCTCGTAGATCCATTGGATGATCTCCTCCCGCCGCTCGTGCTCGAAATCGACGTCGATGTCGGGTGGTTCGCGGCGCTCGCCCGAGACGAACCGCTCGAACAGCAGCTCGTGCTTGATCGGATCGATGCTGGTGATCCCCAGCACGAAGCAGACGCAGCTATTCGCGGCCGACCCCCGCCCCTGACAGAGGATGCCGCGCCGTCGCGCCTCGCGCACGATCGAGTGGACGGTTAGAAAATAGGGCGCATAGCCGAGCTCGCCGATCAATCGCAGCTCGTGGCCGATCTGGTTACGATAGGCCTGCGGGATCGCGCCGTTGAACATCTGCTCGGCCGCGTTTCCTGCCAGCTGCTTCAGCGCCTGCTGCGCGTTCAAGCCGTCGATCACGCGCTCGTGCGGGTACTGGTAAGCGAGTTCGCCAAGGTCGAAGGTGCAGGCCTCCGCGATATCAACGCTGGCGCGTAGCGCGTCCGGGTAGGCGCGGAAACGCCGGACCATCTCCTCTGGTGACTTCAGCGCGCGGTCGGCATTGACCTCGCGCCGGAAGCCCAGCTCGTCGACGGTACACTTCTCGCGCACGGCGGTGACCACATCCTGGAGCAGCCGCGCTTCGGGTGCATGGTAAAGCACATCGCCGGTGACGACCGACCGCACGCCGGCCCCACCCGCCTGGCGTGCCAAGGCATCGATGCGGACGGCATCGTCGGGACGGCGGCGCTGGAACAGAGCCATGAAGCCGCGTCGGCCATAGACCCGTCTGAGGTCGCCCAGTGCCGCCAGGTTGTCCTCGTCAGCCTCGTGAGGCAGCAGGATGGCGATAATTCCTTCAGACCAGGGTGGGAGGTCGTGCCAGTGAAGGAGGCAGCTGCCTTTCCCCGCCCGCTTCTTCCCGACAGTAAGCAGCCGTGTCAGCCGCGACCAAGCGCGACGATCGGTCGGGTAGAGGATCAGGCGCCGCCCGCAGGAAAGGTCGACGCGGGCCCCTGCGATCGAGCGCACAGCCGTCACCTTCTGCGCCTCCCAGGCACGCACGACACCCGCCACGGTACCGATGTCTCCGACGCCTAGTGCGGGGTAGCCGAGCAGCGCCGCGGCCGAGAACAGCTCGTCAGGGGAAGACGCGCCCCGAAGGAGGGAGAAGTGGGTCAGCACCTGGAGTTCGACATAGGGGCTCATGCGAACACGCCGTGGATCCACCAGCTGAAATCGCCGGTGTCGTCGTCCACCCCGTCACCCCGCCGGAACAGCCAGAAGCGCCCGCCTTCCTCATCCTCGACCCGGTAATAGTCGCGGACGGCCCAGACTTCCGCGTCGCGGCGCCACCACTCGCCATGGATTCGCTCCGGACCATCGCCGGCTACCACACGATGTGCCCTGCCCCGCCACTCGAAGCGGCGAGGCGGCTGGTCGGGAAGCAGCGCGATGACGCCCCAAAGGGGCTCGGGCCGCGTGAACAGGCGGACCGGGCGTTGCCAGCCGGGCCACCTCCCCGGCATGCCCACGGGGTCGGAACGAGTGACAGCCCGTTCCGGCACATGGCTCTCAACGGGGGCAAGCCGGAACACCGCGCCCGGACCGATCCGTCCCGCGACGACATCGACGAGCCGCGCCGGGTCCCGCACCTGGGTATCGCCTGCGAGGACCGCGCCGAGTGCGATCGCATCGAGCGGCTCGGTATGGGGGGCGGCCAGCCAGAACTGCTCGAGCCCCATCCCGGGATCGATCCGCTCAATCCGGAGCTTCAGCAGTCGCAAGAGGTGCGACACTTCGCGCGTCGGTCGCGACGTGCCGATACCTACGACCTGCTCGCTGCCGTCGACGCGCAGCCCGCAGAGCCGCAGCGATCGGGCGCCGAGTCCCCTCGCCTGCAGCTGCTCGGCCAGGTCGCGGAGCAGGTCGTCCATGACCTGTGCGATCGCTTCGGCGGTGCCAACCGGTTCGAGCAGTCGGCGCTCGACAATCGGGACGACGGCATCCTCGCGCGGAGTGATCGGCTCGGCGATCGATCCAAGGGCCTGGTCCAGCCGGGCGATCGCGGGCAGGCCCAGCCGGCGCGCGAGCGGCCCGCGCGCGACCGGCAGCAGGTCGGCGATGGTCTCGAAACCAAACCGGCGCGCAGCGCTCAGCGCTGCGCCTCTTAGGCGCAACGCGGCTGGCGGCAGCGGCGACAGCTCGCGAACTGTCTCGCCAGGCGGGACGATCGTGAGGTCGCGCGCGCCAAAGCGCGCCAGCGCATGCGCCGCGCCAGGTGTGTCGGCGAGCGCAACGCGCGCGGTGAAGCCGGCACGCCGGCAGAAGGCGAGAAGCCGTCGGCAGAACCGCTCCTCGCCGCCGTGAAGGTGATCGCAGCCGCTGAGGTCGAGCCAGATCCCGTCCGGCGGGGTGGCCGCGGCAATGGGCGACCAGCGCCGCACCGCCAGCAATGCAAGCCGGTCGAGCAGCGCCAGGTCCGCCGCCGGCTCGTGGGGCCGGAAGTCGAGATCGGACGCCAGTGCACGCGCATGGGTCCCGGGCATCCCAACGTGGATCCCCAGCGCTTGGGACCCGACGCAGGCGGCGACCACTTCCTCTCGCCGGCCGACCTTTGCGACGAGCGCCAGCGGCGCATGCTCACGGGAAGGCGCGATGCCGATCGAGGTCGCGCGCGCCGCGCGTGCCGGTTGCTTGAACGGGTGCTCAGCCGCCTCCGACCGCCGGCCAAGCTCGCGCATGGCAGGTTGAGCGTGGGTCGGCAGTGCTGCGATCTGCTGCTCTACCTCTGCGCGCGTCGCCTGCTTCGTCCGTGCCCAGCGCGCGCCCGGCCGCCAGCCGCCGCCCCGCGGGACCGAGCAGGCGCCGGGATCGTCGTCAACGCCACGCTGGAGCGGAACGCGGTCAGGCGGCCGCGAAGCGGGCCGTTCCATCCGCCTCAGCCGTTCCACGGCCAAGTGCGGCAGGAACAGCGAGACAACCCGTCTCATCGCAGCCCTCCACAATCAGGGAGAATTGTTCGCCACCGCGCTGCCGTGCCAGCTCCACCGACCAGCGCGCCCGGCCTACACCCTGAACCGAGAGACGCTCGGATGGCGCGCTGGCGATGCGCCAGCGCGTCCAGGCGGCCGATGACTCCCCTAACGGATCCTGCTCGCGACGCCGACGCCGCCGGAGCAGCAGCACCGGAATGTCGGCATCGGCGGCGACGAGCTGGAGCCGGCGGGTGGCCACCATCGACACCTTGGCAGCTTCAGCAACGATGGCTGACGGGGTGCCGTCACGAACAGCGTCTTCAACGACGGCCAACAAGGTCTCGTCGTCGCGGGGTTGGGCGTGGATCACGTCTGCCGCGTCGAGGCCGGCCTGAGCGATCCCAGGGGCATAAAGATCAACCCTGGAGCTCGCCCATAGAACGGGCCCGCCGGCGTGGCGGGCTTCCCGCGCAGCGATACCGACAAGGAAAAGCGTTGCGGCCGCATCGTCGGCTAGTGAGCACGTCCGGGCGGCGACCTCGTGAAGTGCCCCGGCCCGCAACCCGCCCCCGGCCAAACGCCGATCCAAGGCGGAAAGGTTGAAGGGGATGGTCCTGTGGTCGGCAACAGGAGTCGCGATCGCTCGCAGATGCGTCAGGTCGGAAATCGGGAAAGCGGCGGCAGGCATGATTGTCTAGACTCGGGATGTTCCCCGTATGTTCCGACAATCACCGGGACTGGTCAAGACGCTGATCGTAGCGGCGCGATGCCGCACCGCTAGCACTCCTCCCAACTCGCCCCCTCTCGAATGGACAGGCGAACCGCCAGAGAGCGCTAAAGCAAGTCGGCCTGTGCCGGGGCCGGCGGATAGACGCGCACAACAGGCAAACTGCCCTTGGGCAGAGCGCGAAGCACTTCGTGCGCCGGTACTGCGGGGTCGAGCCAGTCGGCCCATCGATGACGCGTCAGAGGGATGACCTGACGGTGATGATAGGGTGCGACATCCTCGCCGGGCGCCATCGTCAGCATCGTGAACGCTTCACCGACCTTTGGGTCTGCCCGCCAGATGCCCGCAATGCAGAACCAGTCGTGATCCTTGAGCGTGAACAGCCATTTGGTCTTGCGCTTCTGCCCTGGCAACGGGTCCGTGAACTCATAGAAGCCGTCCGCCAGTATCAGGCACCGACCGGACGAGAACTCGCGATTCTCGGAGATGAAGTTGTAGACCGGTTTCCCGGTCGGGCTGGGCCAGCTCCATCGCCGGTTGACCAGCTCACCCGCGCCACGATCCCCGTCGATCGTGCGGACAATCGGCGCGACTTCGGTGATCTTGATGTCCTCGCGCGCAGCGACGTTCGGCGTGCCCTCGGGACTTTGATCTTGATCTTGAGGTCGGAGAAGTCCTCGACGATCGAGGCAATGTCGGTCTCAAGACGATAGTCGTTGCACACGTTAGCTGCAGCCTTTCTTGCGACTCGACCAAGTTCCTATTGTGTTCTTGGGATGGACTCGCCCACCCCCTTCGATCCGAACGCTCCGATCGGCACCCGGCGCGCCATCATCCGGCGAAATCCCGACGATGCCAGCGAAATCGAGATGGTCGAAGCGGTATGGGGGTCCAATCCCCGCTTCAGCGACGGCGAGACATATCGCTTCGTACGTTCGGAAGGCCGGACGTTTCCGAGCCACCGCTGCCTGGTCCCGGCGAGCGAATTCCATATGGCGGTCGGACAGAAGCGCTATCGCGTGATGCTCGATGGCGGCAATCACTTCTATCTCGCCGCGGTGTGGGAGGCCGCGATTGGCGACTGGCCACTGTGCTACCGCGTCGTGACGGTCGCCGCGAACCGTGAGGTGGCGCGCTATCAGGAACGGCACGGCGCGATCATCCATCGCCGGCAGGTCATGCAAATGGCTCGACCATGGCATTCCGGAGGGCGACCTGCTCGACACTCCGCCGGCGCGGACGTTCATCATCGAAGAGCTCGGGCCGGGTGCGTCCCAGCGGACGCTCGCGCTCTGACGCCGAGGCCCTCGGCTGTCTCTCTCGCCTGTTCTTCGCGGGAAGAATGTGGCCGTAGCAGACCGAAGGCAAAGATGATCCCGGCGATGTCGCAGGTGCGCGGTGCCTCTTGATCCCGTTCAGATCAAAACCAAATTTCCCGTCGATCAGCAGTGCCTGAAGCATAGCCGCGACTGAACGAAAGGAGGCAGTCATGTCGCAGCCTGTTTCCCGATATCTCCATCCCTTCGAGGTTGCAGGGCACCCGACCCTCGAACCCGAAGTGAAGCGCGCCATTCTCGCATCCTGGGCATCCGATCGCGTCGCGGTCGAGGGCCAGCCGGCGCTTCGCAGACCGCCGGGAGCACAACATCCCATCCCGGTTGACGAGATCCTCGGCGCCTTGAGGTCGCTCGATGGCGAGGACGCGGGGCCGACACTGCAGTGAGGCGTGGTCCCCTTCGCCGTTGGCGTGCGCGCGGCGGTCGGATCGTTCGCGTCCTGCTGCCATTCGAAGACATCATGGACGTCGCGCTGGCGCTGCTGTCCTTACAGCCGGATGAGCTTGCCAGGCTCGGCTGGAGCTTCGCGGCCCGCAAGCGTCTGCTCGAACACTTCCTTGTGGCCGGCAAGGAGGCCGATGCCATCGCCCCTTCGGCGCTGGACCGGACGATCCTGACATTGCGTCTGCCATTGCGCGACGTGCGCCGCCTTCAGGACTTCACTCGCCGTGAGCTCCCCAAGATGGCGAGCCGGGCCGCGGTGATCGATCGGCTGGAAGCGGCGCTCGATGCTGCCGTCGGGGAGGAACGCTGACGCGCGCTGACACCGGATCACTCCCCCTCTGCTTCCCGGAGAGTAGCGGCGGCGGGTCACCGATCTTGATCCGGGTCTTCAATGTGCCGTCCGGACGACGATGTAGGTCGATTCCGGTAAAGTGCCGGCGCGTGAACGTCATCAGCTTCACCACGCTCTCGTAAGTCGTCGATGGTCCGAAGAACTTCACGGGTCCATGCCATTTGTCGCCCTCAATGACCCGCATCCGATAGGTGCCGGGCGGAACCGGGACAGTGACGTCATCGTCGCCATGAACGTAGACGGAGATGACGTGGTGGTCGGATCCAGGATCGAACAGTTGGACGACAGCATTGGCCGATGAGGTCACCACCCGCATGCGTGATGTGGCATCGTCGGGGTCTACGGCCGCGTTCACCGTGACGCTCCCCGAAGGTGGAAAAGGCAGGGCTGCCTCCCGGTCGGGGAGCCAGCCACTTCGCTTTGCTTCCCGATACATCGGGTAAAAGAATGAGACGGCCGACAGAAGAAGGATCCACTTCTGCATGGGGTGCGGAACCAACCGCACCTTCCGACCCTTCTGATAGTCGAACCCCCGGTTCTTGGCGTCGAACCAGAGCCCACTGCTTTCGCCCCTGCTCTTGGCGTCGATCCATGAGGCGCTCCCGAGCGGGACGGCCTTATCCGTGCGAGCTCTCTCGGCTCGAGCTTGGCGCGCGGCCTTGCCGAAGCCCCAAAGACGCTTTCCCGCCGTCAAGCCTTGGCGCTGCCGATAGCGCTCCTTCATGTAGTCGCGATCATCTATGCCCATGATGCTGGTCCCCCCGTTTGCCGGCGCGGCCCATGTGATTGATCGGCCGGCTGTGATCTCATCCGCTCCAGCCGTCGCGGCGGCCCTCGCCGTTGTCGCGGAGGCCGCGGCGGTCGAGGCTTGAGCGCCGGATCTCCAGCTCGACGCCGTCCCGGGTCTCGCGCGTGCGAATGTCCCGCGGGTCCACATCATTGCGCTTGGCAAAGTCCTCGGCTGCCTTGGTGCTGCCGAACTTCCCCACCTCATCGAAATCCCATCCACTCATCGTTGTCTCCATCATCAAGCCCCGGCGTCCGGCCGGTCGGTTCACAGGTCGAGCCCCAGGCTCCGCTCCGGCAGCGGCGGCAAAGCATCGCCACGATCGGGTTTGAGCTCCGGCGGTGCCTTGGGGATGCTGGCGGCGGCTTCGCCGCGGGTGTTGGCCGGGGACGGATGGTCGCCGGGCAGCGGCGGCAGATCCGCCAGGTCGATCGGACCGACATGGAGCTTGTCACGCGGGCTGCCGCTCTTGCCCCCCGTGCGTTCCTGATCGATGTCCAGGCGACCGACGGTCTCGAGCGCCGACGTCTTGTTGCCCGGGCTGTTGTCGAGCTGCCGCGCGAGCTTCTCCTTGTCGTCAACCACCATCGTGAGCTCGTCGCGCACGCGCGTGACTCCGACGTTGAACAGGCGCTGATTGGAGAGATTGCGCTCCTGGCTCGACATGACGGTGATCGCCCTGTCCGTCGTGATGCCCTGCGCCGTGTGCATGTTGAGCGAGTAGGCAAGGTCGAGGCGCGACAGCATCGGGTCGCCGAGATCGAGCGTCAGCCGGTCCTTGCCGGCGATTTCGACGGTAACGCCGCTGGCGTCGACCGTGAGCACTCGCGCCAGCGCCGAGTTGTGCAGCCCACGATCCTTGTCGTTGGCGGTCCAGCGGATGCGGTCGCCCTCGCGAAGGTGAAGCTCCTTTTTCTCACTGAGCTGCAGGCGATCCCGCTTTTCGGTCGGCGAGAGCCTTTGCGGGTCGAAGCGGATGGACTTGTTGCCGAGCTTCAGGTCCACCTTGCCGTTCGGGTGGACCTTGCCGACCTCATAGCGGCCCGCTGCCAGGCCAACGTCCTGCCCGCCGCCGCGGCCGACCTCGAGCGTCTGGCCGGCCTGATAGGTGGAAGCATAGCGCAGTTCCTCGCGCGTGGTGTTGACGCGCTCGTAGACCGTGAGTTGGATGCCCTCGCCGCGCACGCTGCCTTCGGAGGCCAGGCCATCCTGGATGCGCTGGTTGATGATCGCCCGCGCCGCGCGCCCCGACGCGAACACGGCCGTCGCCTCGCGCTCGGCCGACGGCAGGCCGAGCCACATCTCGGCCGCGTGCAGCGCAGGACTCTGGTGCTCGACGACGCTGTCGCCGAGCACCTTCATCGCCTTGGACGCTTCGCCGACATTCGCGAGCGCCGCGACGGTGCGCAGCTGGTCGGTGCGCTGGCGGATATTCTCGTCCATCCGCGCCATCGTCCCCCCGCCCGCCTGGATGAGCGCAAACGACTTGCCGGCATCGATCGAAGAGAGCTGCTGTCGGTCCCCCACCAGGACGAGCTTATCGACGCCGAGCACCGAGGCGATCCGGTGGAGCTTCAGCATGTCGTCGGACGAGACCATCGAGGTTTCGTCCACAATGAGCATCGAGCCGGCGAGCGCGGCGCGGGCCGCGTCGTATGCGGGGCCGTCGGTGTGAAGATGGCGTTCGTTGGCAAGGATGAAGGAGGCGATCGTCTGGGACTTGATGCCCGCCCCTTCCGCGAGATCGGCGACCATCTTGTTCTGGAAGGCAAGGCCCGTGACAGCGCGGCCCTCGGCTTGCGCGACGCGCGCGACCGCCTGCAGCATGGTCGACTTACCGGCCCCGGCGATGCCCTGGATGACGACAGTGCTGTCGTTGGAGGACAGGATCAGCGCCGCCGCGCCGAGCTGGCCGGCGTTGAGCTCCCTGTCAGCCGCCGCCTGGAGCCGGTGTGGCGCGTCCTGCGGGGCGAGGACGGGCGAGGCGCGCCCCCTCCCTTCCTGAACCGCGTCCAGGATCCGCTCCTCGGTGCGAAGCGCTTCCTGGGTGGTGACCAGCCGGGGCCGCGTGTCGCCGATCCGCGCCTCGCCCGCGATCAGCTGCCCCCGCCCGACGAGTTGCTCGATCCGCCGCTCGACATGATCCACGGTCACGCGCTTGAGGCCGAGATCGAGCGCGGTCTTGCCGAGCTGGTGCACGCTGAAGGCAGCCTCGCGCTCGGAGAGCATTCGGACGGCTGAGGCGACAGCCAGTTGCGCGCGCGCTTCGGCCGGCAAGGCCGTCACCCGCCCCAGCCCGCGGTCGACGAGAGGATCATGCGGGCGCAGGACAGATCCCAGCTTGTCCCATGCCGCTGAAACGGCATCCGAGACCGCGCGGTAGCCGCGCTCGAGTGCGCTGCCTGGGTCGCGTTGCGCCGATCGCGCCAGAGCTGCGTCCAGGAGCGATTTGCCGTCGAACCCGAGTGCCGCCGCCTTGTCGATCCAGTCCTGCCGCAGCGCCTCCCGGTCCTCGACGTTGAGCTTGGGATCGCGCGTGTTGGTGGTGACGCCGTCGCGCCCCTTCGGCGAGAAGATGCCGAGCTCGGCGGCCTTCTCGAGAATGGCCTCGCGCCGCTGGCTGAACGCGTCGAGCACCGGCTTGGGCACGCCGGCGATCTCGAACGTGCCGTGCTTGCCCTTGAGCTCCACCTGGTAGCCGAGCTTCTCGAGCTCCTCGCGGAGAAAGGCATGGTAGATCGAGCCGATCACGGAGTTGTTCGACCAGATCTTGTCGGCGTGGAGCGCCTGCCACTTGCCGTCGGGCATCCTGGTCAAGTTGGCGATGACGGCATGGGCATGGGCCTGCGGGTCGAGGGCGCGGCTCGTGTCATGCTGGAAGAGAGCGTAGACGAGGTTGCCGCTCCGCACCGGCACCTTGCGCCCCTCTACGTCCTTTCGGCCCTCAGCGAGGTTGCTCTCGACCCAGGTCATCGCCCGGGTGACCGCCATCATGTTGGCGCCATCGGGACCCAGTATCCGCTTGTCGCCGGCAACATAGGCGAGGACGGAGACCGATTTCGGCGCCGAGAAGGTGAGGTCGACGCCGGCGCGTCGATTCTCGACCTGCGCGACGGCCTCGCCGTTCGGCAGGATGCCGTTGAGCACCCCTTCGAAAGCGTCTTTCGACACCTCGCCCGAGAGGCCTAGCTCGGCCGATCCCTCGCCCGCCCAGACGCTGACTTCAGACGATCCCTCGACCGTGTAATAGTCGTCTTTCGCGAAATAGCCGGCAGCACCGGATGCGGAACGGACCGATGCGACGGAAAGCATGGGTCAGATCCCCATGTCCGCGCCGTCATGATCGCGGCCGCCGGAGAAATCCTGGCGAAGTTCCACCAGTGTCTGATCCTCGCGCGCGAGGGCCGCGCCATGGCCGCGGCCCTCACGGCGGCCATCCCGGTGCTCCGTTGCTGCCTGCGGCTGGTCGGGGGCGGCACGGGCGGCCTGAGCCCGGTCCGCCGCATGTTCGCGCGAAGACGGCTCGTCGCCTCGATCTTCGCTCCGTTGGGCTGACGTGCGGGTTGCCGGGCTGCCCTCCTCTATGGTCTCGGCGGAGAGGATACGCGCCGCCATTTCCGTCGCGATATTGACCGGCTCGACGACCTCTTCCGCGATCTGGCCGGCGCCGTCCCTCCCGCCCGCTTCGCCGCCCCCTTCCTCGTCGAACACCTCCTCTCCGCGCCTTGATCGCACCGGTTGGAGGTCGGGTCGCGGGAGGAAGCCTTCGGCGACCTGGGGATAGTCTTTCCAGACGAGCTGGATGCGCGCGGCGGGGAAGCCGTCGGGGAACTTCACGAAGCCATGCATCGAGGGCAGGTTGGTGATGTCGTCGGCTATGACGAGCGGCTCGACCTGCTTCCTGGGCGTCAGCGTCGAGGCATCACGGGTGTTGTTGTAGCCATAGCTGTAGGCTTCATCCATCTGCCGCACTTCGCGGTTGCCGATGTAGCGGGCGCACTGCTCGGCCGTATCGAGGTCCGCGGTCGCCAGGATCAGCTTGGAGCGGGCGAGCGAGGCGAGGTTGCGAGCGCCTTGCTCCCCGTAGACCTCGATCAGTTTCTCGAAGCTGTGGATGCCCAGAATCATCGCCCCGCCGAATGCGCGGGCGGTCTGGAGACCGTTCTCGATCGCCGGCAGCTTGTGGAGCGCACCGAGCTCATCGAACATGAACCAGGTCCGCAGGTCGCGTGTGCGCGGCAGGGTCATGAGGCGGTTGATGGCGAGGTCCATCCAGAGCGTCAGCAGCGCCCGGTTCATCGGGAGATCGACATAGTTGGACGTGATGAAGAGGATCGACCCGGGCTGCTTCTCGCCCGTGATCCAGTTCCGGATCGAGAAGGGTTCGCCGGTATCGGGAAGGAAGCGCAGCACCTGCGCATTGGTGTTGAAGACGGCGCGGATCGACTCCGCCATGCGCGCCGCTTCGGGCGCGGTCAGCGGGTCGGCGATCGTGTTCTGGAGGAAGCGATGAACGCGCTTCAGATCGGCAGTCATCAGGTTCTCGGCGAGTGCCAGATTGGTCGTCTGTCCCCGCTCGACCAGGCGGATGCACATCTCGATGAACAGGGTCCGTGCGGCGAGCGCCCAGAAGGGTTCGGACGAGCCGCCATCGGCGGGGATGAGGGCGGCTGCTGCCGCCGTAAACTCGCTGTGTGTGCGGCAGTCCGAGAAGATCGACCAGGCCGGGCAGCGGCGGTCCATCGGATTGAGGATCGTGTCGCGCGCGGGGTCGTAGAAGGCCTCCACATAGGCCCCGGTCAGATCGAAGATCACGGCGCTGTCCTGACGCTCGCGCATCTGCCGGACGAGGCTTCTAAGCTCGGTGGTCTTGCCTGATCCGGTCGTGCCGATCAGCATCGTGTGCGATTGCTCCATCCGATGCGGAAAAGGGACTCCGGCGAGCGTGTAGGGATGATGGATACCGGCACGTTTCCGCTCCACGAATGGGAGCGCGAGAACCTGCTTCGGCGAGAGGCTGGGCAGGCATTTGCGCGCGTCGCTCTCGAAGGCGGCTGCGTTGTGCTGCGAGACCTCGGCGACGAGCACGTCACAATCAACCAGCATCGCACCGCGCTCGTGGCGCTCCTGCAGGATCGTCTTGCCGCGACGACGCGAAAGATCGACGAACCAGATCGACACCGGGATGGTCAGGAACACCGAGAAGAGCAGTGCGCCGAGAAGGCCACGCATGGCGACGCTCCAGGCGCGCTGGACCTCGGGCATCAACGGGACCACCGTCATGATCGTGCGATGTAGCTCGCCGCTCGGAAGCGTTACGTTGACCCGCTTCGTCGGGTCGAGGCCGACCCAGTCCCACAGCAAGGCGTAGAGCTTCATGCAGACGAGCTGGAAGCCATGCTCGTCCAGCTTCAGCGACATGATGATGAACCACGCTGCGAGGAACACGAAGAACCAGACGACGAAGGGCAGTTTCGCGCCGGCGAACCACATCAGCAGCTCGTGGGTGAGGAGCTGGCTGCCGCGGGTGAAATTGCCCGAATTGCGTTGGACTTTTCCGCGCGCGGAATGGTGGGTCAGCGGGATCGGACGGCCATCGGTCCGGATGTCGTTACGCGCCATGGTATTGCTCCAGGCGCTTGTCGGTGTTGGCAATGATCCGGTCGCGAAACTCGGGATATTGCTCGCTGATGATGACGTCGAGTGCGAGCTGCATGAACTCGCTGATGCGCGCGAGGCGGCGGTGGCTCGAAGCCAGGAGCGTGGCCGTGCCGAGATAGGCCTCGATGGCCGCTCTGATCACGTCTGACGGATTGCAATTCTGCTCGCTGGCGAGCGCGACAATTCGATCGTGCTGCTGTCGGTCCAGTCGAACCGTGCAGTGCCTGGTAGTGGACAAACCAGCCTCCTAGCAGAGAGGCTGGTGGGGATCGAAAGAGGCGACGAGCCTTATAGTCGATCGCCGCACTCCTAGCAAAGGCTATTGCCGACCCGGTAGCAGCGTGTGGCGATGTGTGACGTTCAACCCATTGTAACTACCCGACTTTCGGGCGTGCGCCGAGACGTCCCACAAGGTCGCACCGGACCACCTCCCGGTAAGTCATTGATTTCATCGGAGAGCCATGCACCGCCAGGTGCGTAGGGTGTGCTAGAATCTATCAGGATTGCTCCAGGTCCCGGGTGGTCCTGGTCATCAGCGTTTCGGGGTGGGTCCCGGCTCCGGCCGGGAACGGGGCCGCGCATTGCGCGGAAGAGGCGCCGCCGAAGATAGCTTGCGCGAAGGGGACGCCGGCGGTCGCTCCCGACAGGCATCTTGGGGATCCGGGGCTCGGCTGCACAGTCGTTGTTGACCCGGCAGGAATCGTCACCCGGGAGGGCGAAGACGGCGAAGCCGGCTTCGTGAGCGCGTCGCGCACGCGCGAATAGAGCCCGTGCGGCGGCGCCGGGAGGAGCCGCCGAGCCGCCCACAGCTTGCCAAGGCCCTTGAACGCTTGGCCGATGCGCTTCAACAATAGGTCTGCGTTCACGGCCCGATCAGCTTTGAACAGCGAGGCCCTTATGGCACGGACGTTGGAACAGGAACGACAGGCGCTCGAAGAAGAGGAGCGTCGGTTGGCGGAGCGTCGCGAACAGCTCGCGAAGCGCGAGCGCGAGGAGGCGATCAGGACGATCGAGAAGGCGGGGCTGCTCAAGCTCCCCGCCGGTCGGTTGGAAGCGCTCACCAAGCGCATCAAGGCGCTCGGTATCGAGGAAGTGGAGCGGCGGCTCGCCGCCTGAGCGGGACCCGCCGCGACGTCAGTCGCGGCACGGGCATGGGGGGCTCGATGCCCCTCATGCCCGTATGCCCCAACAGCAAAAAAAGGGAGAGGCGGTCCCGCCCCTCCCTGTCGTTTCAGAACTCGTCCGACATGCCGCCCGGGACCGTGTGCACGACCCGGTCGATGAGTGCCATCGGCAGCGCGCCATAGTCGCCCTCGTCGATGGCGACGTAGCCCTTCATCTCGTCCTCGATAACGTGCTGGTCGAAGAAGCTGTGGAGTGCCCGGCGCTCAGCGAAGGCAAGCGCGGCGAGGTAGGCGGCGGTGTCGTTGTAAGCCGTGGTCGAGTTGGTCTGCATGTGAGCCTCCTGTCGTCTTGAATGACAGGGGAATGACCGTCGTTGAGGGAGATGCCGGGTCAGGAACGGAGGCGAAGCCGGAGCCGCGAAGCGGGGAGCGGGGGTGCCGATTTTGTCGTGGCTGGAGCGGAGCGCAGGCCGCGGCAAAATTGGGGGCACCGCTCATTCTTGACGCGGCATCTCCCTCAACGACATCCTGGGATATCTGTGAGAGATTTTATCCTCTGATCGAGGCGCAACGGCGGCGGCCGGGACCCTTGACAGCCACGCTTGATTTGACAGCCGAGGGGTCGTCCGGCCACGGGCGGCGGGATCGCGACATCTTATCGAACCCGGGCGGCCACGCTTGCGCCCGAACTCATTGACCGGGAGGCGATTTGGGCCGGCCCACTGTCGCGGGTTGGTTCGCCGGTATGCCTATGATAGTCCGCAAGGGCGCTGCAAAGCGGCAGCGCCGGGACTGGTAATCCCGTCGAGAACGGCAACCTGGTGTGGTCTCACGCCGGGGTGCCTGCGCATATGTCCAGGTGCCCCGGCACTAAAAGCGTAGGCGCATGTCTCGACGTGTTACCAGCCCCGGCTCCCGCGCCCAGCGCGCGCGGGAGTTCGTTGGCAGGGCGCTCCGACGTGACCGCTGGCAGCAGGTGCGCCCCGGGCAAGCGGAATGGACGACCTGGACAACGATCCGATCCTTCAAAAGGCGATGGCGCTCGCGCTGATGCGGCAGGCGCTCGAGTGGCTGGAAGCTGCCGACGAAGAGAGGGCTGCGGCGCACCTGCGAGATGCGGTGGACGCGGTCCTGGGGCGGGCTTCGGAAATGGGGCGTTCGGCCGCATCCTGACGCTCAAACGTGGGGCAGGCGCACAGTGAGGTGGGGGCGCGCCAGCGAACTGGCGCGCCCCGCCTGCCGACCTGTTCTGGGTGGAGGCTAGGCCCATTCCAGGCGGCAGGATTCGTCGTTCGCGACCACCGCAACAAGGCGGTCGAGCCGCTCGATATAGTCGGCGATGCCGTGCTCGGCGGCGTGGCGGCGAACGTCAGGACAGGCGAGGCGGTCCCGGATCGTTTTGATCGTGGTTTCGCCCACGCTTGCGGCGTCCAGGCCGAGGCTGTCGAGCAGCGCGAACGCGTTGTTCGAGGCAAGGTTGAGCTCAAGTCCCAGGTCGGACGTGAGAGCTACCGCCAGGTTGATCGTGCCGGGCCCTTCTTCTCGAAAAACGCTCACGCGCCGCCCGCGAAACTGCGCTTCCTCGACGACGCTGATCACATCCGTGGCATAGTCGAAAAGGCGGGCAATTGCGGCGAGCGCGAGCGGGCAGATGCGGGCCTCGAAGCGGTAGGAAAGGAAGACATCGTCGTCGGCGTCCGGATCGAGCAGCGCTGTTCCGGTGCGCTCGCCTTCTGTTCGCAAAAACCTGCGGAATGCGGCGAGCTGGCGGGCGGTAATGATGGCCGTTGGACGGGCCTCGTCGTCGGCGGCGGTGGCGATGCGGAACGTGATGGACATCTCGTCCTCCCCTGTTGAACCGCTCGCTTTCATCCCCCCTCTTCTTGGCTGCATGACGGGCCGCAGGGCAGCGGCGCGGCGGCGCCGGCACCTCGCGGCGCGAGGGGGCTCGATGCCCCCGAGCGCCGCTCACCAGGCGGAAAAGGGAGGAGAGGCCCCGGCCGAAGCCGGAGCCTCTCCGCGAGGGCGTCACGCCCGTTGTGCTTTGCGCTGATGCGCGAGGCGGACGATGTGCAGCGGCACGCCGGCCTGCCGCAGCTTCTGGGCGAGGTTCTGCTGGATGCCGGAGCCTTCGCAGATCACCGCTTCGACCGGCTTGAGGTTGAGGATGCGGTCGTTGCGCACGAACGCGGCGCGGTTGCCCTGGCTGCGATCGAGGCGGAACTGGATGACCTTCACGCCGCGCGATGCCGCCCATGCGTGCGCCACCGCGTCGCAACCCTTCGCCTGGGCGGTGGTCGCCAGGATCATCTCCGGGATGCGGGCCTTGATGCTGTCGAGACCCTTCCAGAGGAGGTCGCCGTCTTCCCAGACCTGGCCGCCGGAGAAGGCAACCACGGGACCTTCGGGGGCGAACTGCTCGCGGCGCTCGCGGGCGCGTGAGGCGAGATAGTCGCGGGCATCGATCATCGACGCATTCAGCGCGCTCGACACCCGGCTTCCCCGAACCGGCGAGAAGGGCTTGCCGGTCTCGACCCGGTACACCTCGGCGGCGTGGTCGCGCATGCACTCCATCGCTTCCCGGCACCCCTGCAGCGTCTGGCAGAGGAGCTGCGTATCCTCCAGTTCGGTCGCGTAGATCTCCGACGGATCGTAGGAGCGCGCGAGGTCGCCGAGCTTCTTCGCTGCGTCATCCTCGCGACCCTCGATCCGCTTCGCCACGACGTGGAAGCTGTTGGCGAACCCCCAGGCGAGATCGGTCGCGAAGGCTTCCATGCGCGTGTCGCGCAGCACATCGAACATCGTCTGCATCATCATCTCGACGGCGGCGCGCACCTGCTCGGGATCGGGCATGTCCAGCGCTTCTGGCGCCTCGACGATGCTGAGCTTTGCCATCTCGCTATGCTCGATGAACGCGCCTTCGTAGGTCTGGGTCAGGTCCTCGTTCTCGCGCGCGGCTGCGATGTGGCTGGCGAGGTCGGCGAAGTTGGTGAAAGTGGTCTGCATGATAGCCTCCGTTGGATCTCATCCACTCGATGAGGCCTTTCATTCGACGTGCGGCGGTCGTGCCGGTCAGGGACGTTAGCCGGGAAGCCGGCGCAAGCCGGACCCCGGTTAACGCCGCGCCAGCGGGGAGTGGGGGAGCCGATTTTCTCGGGCCCAGAGCGAAGCGGCGGGTTCGTGAAAATTGGGGGAACCACTCATCCTTGACGGGCTCGGATCCCCGCACGTCATATCTAGGAAGTCATAGAGAGAGAGTTTTTTTGGGCACTCCCTTGCGGCCTGGCGCCACCGCAAGGTGATCGTCACCCGAGGGGCGGAGACCCGGGCAGCGGGGCTCCGGGAGCCGCAGGCGAGTAGAGCGCCGGTCCCGGCTCCGCCGGGATGCGCAGAAACTGCTGTGGGATGCCTTTGAGCGGTGGCGAAGGTCAATCGTGCCGGCAGCCGGGCATTGAGAGGCCACCGGCATCCGCTAAGAGTCCAGGATGACCACTTCCTACAAGCGCGACATGAACGTGATCCGTGACCTTCTTCTTGAGATCGAGGGCGGGCGGAAGGTGTTTCACCTGCTCGATCAGGAGATGGCTGACGCTCTGGGGTTACCCCTGGCCGACGCTTCACTCTCTGCCGAGGATGTGGCGAAGCTGGAATATCACCTGACCTTGCTTTCGGAAGCGAAGTTCATCTCCCTCACTCGGCGGTCAGGCGGTTATTGGGTGATCGAAGGCATCACCTGGGAGGGGCATGATTTTCTGGATTCGGTACGCGATCCGCGGATCTGGAAGCTCACCAAGGCGGGCGCTGAACAGGCCGGCGGCTTCAGCGTGGAAATGCTCAAGGCTTTGGCGAAGGGCATTCTGAAGACCCAGGTCGAGAAGCACAGCGGCATCGCGGTCGAGTTCTGATGGCCAGTTTCCTATCGCGCGAGGCGGTCGAGCGGGAAATCGAGCAAGCGGCTCACTGCGCGGCGCCGACGACAGGGTCGGCGCGGCAACCTTATGAACGTTTGGGGTCCGATGATTTCGAGCGTCTGCTCTATGCGCTGTTCGAGCGCCAGCGGCCCAACGACGACTTCGACCGGGTCACGCTGATGATCACGGGCGCGGACCGCGGCAGGGACGTCTGGCTCACCAGGGCCGAGAAGCCTGCCGGCCTGGTGCAATGCAAACGAACCGATGGCATGACCGCTCCTGCCGCTGTCCGGGAGGTGATCAAGTATCTCCTGTTCGCAGAGCTCGATCCGAAGATCGCCCCAAGGAAGGACTTTCGCTACACGCTGGCGGTCTCGGGCGATCCCACCGGCAATGCGGTGGAGTTCTTCGACGCTCCGAAGATGTGGTTCGCCGACAACAAGACGGCGATCGGCGGTCACCTGAACGCTGTCATCAAGGCGCATCGGAGCTTTGCCAAGCTCGATGCCACAGCGCTCCTTCCGACGGTCACGGCGGCGCTGGAAGCGCTCGAATACAAGCTTCTCCGGCCTGTCGATCTGGATGCGATGCTCCACGATGCGCCGGGGGTTGTGAGCAGGTTCTTCCGAGTCGAGCGGGTCATCGACTTGGATGGCGCCGCCAAGCTGTTCGAGCATCATCTCGGAGCCGGCGGAGGACCTGCGGATCGCGCACGATCGGCCAGCCCATCGAAGCCGACTGCCGGCACGGCGCCTGTATCTCGCCTGCAGTTCTGCGAGGAAAAGGGCTTCGCCGACCAGAGCGACGAGGAGCTCGGGCTGTTTTGCGCGGAGTTCGTGGCGGCGCATCGGCGCGATCCCGGCGCCACGATCGTGATCGAGATGGTGGACGATTACGGCTTGGTCGGAGAACTGGGGGCACTGAGGCAGGCGGCGTCGCTGGACGCCGAGCAGCGCAGGCACAAGCTCGCGCTGGAATCGATCGACCTGCGTTACCGGCAGACCGAACGCGCGCTGGCCGAGCAGCTGACCTTCATGCTCAGCAGCGAGGAGATCGGCACGATCTGGTTTGGCGGGCAGGATTTCGAGGTCCAGGGCCAGGCCGTCCGATCCTTGGGTCAGTCGTTCCAGCTGTGGGATGCGAGACCCAGACGGACCTGGGCTTTGAACGCGTTCCCCAATCCAAGGCAGATGGAGCCGGCGATCAAGGTCATGCTCGATGAGGATGAGCGTGCGGCGTTTTACGCCGCCAACGAGATCACGCATCCGCGAGCGCAGCTATCTGCGCATGGCGGGCTCTCGGTGTACGACCTCGCTTACCGCCTGCGGGTATCGCGGTACGTGCCGGCCCTTGTCCACCGCATCCATGGGATCGCGCGGAAGCGCGGGATCAGCATGAGCGAGGTGCTTGCGGCGTGCGAAGAGCCCGTGCACGCCTGGACCATCGCCGGCGATTGATCTTGCGCGATAGCGCCGTTGCCAGGAGAATCCGCCCGGCATGGCGAGCGGGTCGGCGGACGGAGCGGCGTGCGGCGCGAGAAATCAGCGGGCGGCGCCGAAGCGCCGCCCGGCCTGCGGTCAGAAGAAGTCGATCTTGTCGGCGATGATCTCGCAGCCGTAGCGCGTCACGCCGTCGCGGTCCTCCCAGCTCGAATAATGCAGGCGGCCGGTGATCGCGACGACGTTGCCCTTCTCCCGGCTCGCGGCGGCTTTGCCGAGACCGTTGAAGCAGGTGACCTTGTCAAACTCGGTCTCCTTGGCGGTGTAGCCGGTGGCCTCGTCGACATAGGTCTTGCCGTCCCTGAGCTTCACGCGATCGGTGGCGACGATGAGGGTGGTGACACTGCCGCGGGTGTCGGGATCCTTGGCGACCCGGCCGGTGATATTGACGTTGTTCATGGGACTGCTCCTCTGATGCTGCCAGCGGGCTTTTCCGCCGGTGACACCGAAGAGCGGCGTGCGCGCGCGACCCACACCGGAGCGCGCAGCGCGAGGGGGAACCCCTGGAGCGAGCTGGCGCGGGCAGCCGCGTGAGCGGCAACACGGGTGAGCGTACGGGGTTGTGGGGCGCGATCGTCTCGCCGCAGGTGTCAGGAAGCGGCGACGAAAAGCCGAGGGCTTAGTGCATGGAGCAAGCCGAGATCGGCGAAAATCGGCCGCAGTCAGATAGGAGCGACCCTGTCGCCTGTCGCTGGATCGAGCGCCAGCCGGAATGAAAAGGGAAGGATCGTCCTATAGCGGCTGCCGTCACTGACATCGGGGGGCGGCTGCATGCCGATTGTCGCGGCGCGGCCAGGTTCAGGAAATAGGCGCGGGCATTCTCTCAGGCCGCGACATCGTCGTCGAACGTGGCGGCGTCGGCGGGCGCAGATGAGGTACGAACCAGTGCCGCGAGATCGTCGGGCACTTCGTCGAGGGTATAGACTTGGCGTCGCCTCGCAATGATCTGCGGAAGTTCAATGGAGATCGCTGATCCAGTTTTCGACCTTGAGCGCCCGGATGCGTGAGAATTCACCGGTGTTCGCGGTGACCAATGTCGCGTCAAGCGCGTAAGCATGGGCCGCGATGAAAAGGTCGTTGGGGCCGATTGGCTTGCCGGCGCTTTCGAGTTCGGCTCGAATGCCGCCATATTCCGTATCCGCAGGCACATCGAGGGCCAGGACGGTTATGCTGTCGAGGATTGCTTCGATCTGCGCCAGGAGCCTCGGCGATCCCTTCTTGGCGCAGCCGTAGCGCAGTTCCGCTGCGGTAATGATGCTTACGCAGATTGCATCGGCACCGACCTCCCCGATGCGCGTCGCGACAGCGCCTTGCGGATTCCGCGCCAGTTCCGACACGATATTGGTGTCCAGCATGTAGAGCTGAGTCACAGATCCACGGCCCTGGCGGGCAGCAATGTGCTGTCGACATCGGGGAACTCATCATCAGGGCCAAGAGGCTTGAGCCCTGCGAGAACCTCGACGATGTTCTTCCGTCGGATCGGTTCGATGACCAGCCGATCGCCTTCGCGGTGGATCATGACGCGATCGCCGGGCAGCTCGAAGTCGGCGGGTATCCGCACAGCCTGGCTTTTGTTGTTCCGGAACAGCTTCGCCTCTCGGCTGATCGCTCCCTCGGCGTGCTTGGGGATCATATCCGCCTCCTTTGCATATACACCAGCATATACATGATCCGCTTTTCTTCAAGGCGGCACGGCGTCCCGAGTTCCTCCTGCTTCGGTATGGCGAACGAAAATAGGACCCGCTGCGCGGCATCGGCAGCGGGTCCCGTGGGGGTGTCCGCGCGCGAGCGTGAGACGCGCGGACCGAAAAGAGGGAGGTCAGTCGACCGCCTCGGGCTGACGGCGGCGGCGACCGCCGGACGCGGGCTCGCCGCCAAACGCGCCTTCGGCCGATGACTCGCCCAGTCCATCGGGTTCGGCCGGTGCCACCGGTGCATCAGCACCCGGCAGCGGCGGCAGGCCGTCGTCGGCCGCGACCGTGTCCGTCGGCGCCTCGCGACGGCGCGTGGGCCGCGACCAGACGATGTTGTAGGAGCCGTCCTCCTGCCGGAAGGCCGAGATGTAGAGCGGCTTGTCCAGGCTCGGGTCCTCGATCTTGCCGTTGAGGAAGGTTTCGCCGGTCGAGTTGGACGCGAGTTCGAAGAGCGCCCCGACCTGCACCCACTGGCGGGCGGCGGACAGCGCGAGGATCTCGAACTTGGGCGCGCGCGGGTTGGTTGACTGGACCGTCCGAAGCGCGATCACGATGGCAACGGTGAGCGTCGAGATCTTGCCAGTGTAGGTGCCGCTGGCGTTCTGGGTGATGGTGCCGATGTTCATGGGAAGTCTCCTGAGATTGTGCGCTCGAACCCCTTGTCCGAACACACTCTCTCACCCACTCAGCTCCTCGGCCGTTCGGCCGAGTAAGGCGCATCAGCGCCGCTCCGACGAGCGCCTCTTCGGCGCTGTCGGGAACGTCGCGTCCTTCCCAGGCGCCAGCCGCTTCAGGCGTCAGGCTTCGCCTTCCGGAGCTTCCGCGGACTTTGCCTTGCGCCGCCGGGGTGCCTTTTCGCTGGGCGGGGGGGCAGGGTTGTCGTCGGCCTTGGCACGTCGGGCGCGGGGCTTCGGCTGCGATGCCGGCGCGGCATCGCTGGGCGTCGGCGCAGCTTCGGCCGGCGCTTCCTTGGCCTTGGGCTTGCGCCCCAGGCCTAGACGCTGCGCGACCTCGCGGCGCTGCGCCGAATAGCCCGGCGCAACCATCGGATAATCGGCCTTGAGATTGTAGCGCGCGCGATATTCTGCCGGGGTCAGGCCATGACTGCCCAGATGCCGCTTCAGGGACTTGTAGGGCTTGCCGTCGATCATCGAGAGGATGTGGTCTGGCGAGGCGAGGCTCTTGCGCACGGAGACAGCGGGCGTGAATTCGGGCTCAGCCGGCGGCGTCTCTTCAGCCGGCGCTTCTGGTTCTTTCGCGATGCCGCTGATCGCCGCATGGGTCTTGGCGATGAAATCTGGCACGTCTTCCGGCCGAAGATTGTTGTGCGCCACATAGCTCGCGACGACTTCGATCGTCATCGCGACGAGGTTGTTCTCTTCCGGCAACCAAACCTCCCACGAAAGGATACGTCATGGCGCTGCTCGCCTGACGACTTTCCGTTATGGCGCACGATGGGTGCCGTGCAAGCGGCGTGCCGAAATCGACGTCGAAATCGAGGATCGGATGATTCTCGTCCGGGAACAGGTCGAGCAAGCCGTCAAACGGACTGTCCAACGTTCGCGGAAAGCGCTCGACGAAATCGTCGCCGAGGGCGCGATAATGGGCCTCGAGCGCGTCGATGCTGGTCTCGGCATCGCCGATCAGCTTAATCGCGCCGACCACGCGGCGCAGGAGGTCGGCCTCGGCGAGGCTGACGGAGATGCCGAACGCGGCCTTGATGTAGCTATTGGACATGGTGGCCTCCATCGGTTGCCAGCGTGATGCCGGCCTCCCCTGGGTCGCGGACAATGAGCGGCGGCACCGCGAAGTCGGCGGCATCGAAATGGGCGACGACCGCCTCTATCGAACCGAGCGCTTCGAGGGTGCTCCGGCTGATGACCACCTCGTCATCTTCGGTGACCGCGTAGGACTTGGAGCCGCCGTCGCCCGTCGCAACCACGCGCTCGGGGCCCCACTGACCGGAATAGCCACCGCACCAGCGCACAAACGGCAGTCGGTGCGAGCGACACCAGTTCTCGAGATCATCGAAGCTGCCGCCAGCCACTTCGTGGGCGAAGAGGCGAAGCGGTTCGCCGGCGACATGGTGGTGGGGTCCGAAGGGCTCACCGTCCCATTCGACCGCGAGTCCCTCGCTCGCGATCACGGCGGTGAGTTCCTCGAATTCGTCGGCATCGACGGTGCCCCCGACGCTGATCGACGCAGATACGCGGTCGGCCATGTTGATCTCCTCTGGTTGGCCGCGCGGCGGGCGCGCGGAACGGCCCGGCGGCGCGTGCACGCGCACGCCGCCAGGGATGAAGAAGTGCAATTGCTAGTGGGTAGAGCCGAACAGGCTTCGCTTGGCGGCGACCTGATGCTGGCCGTCTTCGATACCGATCGTTGCCTGCATGTCCGCCGTGAGCCGATCGGGAAGATCGGCGGGCACCACGGCATAGGGAGCGACAATCGCGATCACGGCCTCGGCTGTAAGCAGTTCGCCGGGTTCGGTACCAACCCAGATCCGGGCCTCGCCCTCCTCGGGTTCATCGTCAGTTGCGAAGAAGACCTGCGCAAAGAAGGTCTGCAGCGGACGGTCCCAGCCGACCACAGCGCGGACCATATCCTTGCGACCAGGCTTGGGCTGTAGGTCGTGGCGGCTCACGCGTTGATCCTCCGGATCCGGTCTTGGACGTGAGGCAGCGCCATCGGCGATGCTCATCACCCTGCCTGTCGCCGAACCTGAGTGACGGGGTCCGACCTGCCGGAGCAGACTACGGGCTTGGCGCAGCCGCTCAACCGCAATTGCGATGTGCTGCTGGTGCCGGGTCAGGGGCGGGACGATCCGACGCATGACGTCCATCCGACAGTGTTTGTGCGGGCGCGAGACGCACCCTAGTCGTCCTCCGGCAGCATGATCGTCATCACGCGGATCGTAATTTCCGGGTCGGCTGGATCCTGGGAACCGCATTCGAGTGCACGATCATAATAGTCGATCGCGAACCGGATGGGCCGGCCCTGAAACATGACCTCGCCGCGTCGGCGCTCCGCGCGCTCATCGGGAGCGAAATCGCACCGATGGATCGCCATCAGCAATTCCGCCTGCGCGTGGAGCATGGCATCGGGGCTGCTGCGCTCAGCAAGCGCGGCGACACACGCGGCGGTGATGACGACGCGCGCCCTCGGATCGAGACCTTGCCGGACGCGATCGTTGAGAGCGGCAATACGTGAAAGCTGGTCGGTCATGCTGCCTCCATCTGGCCGGCGTTGAAGGTCTCGATCCATGCTTCCATCGTCGGCCGTTCGGAGAGCGGCACGATGCTGGCAGCATCCTGGAAGCGGATCAGGTCGGTGGGCGCGTCGCGGCGGATCGCCGTGATCTCGGCCTCGGGGAGCAGCCGTTCCGCCCGGATGAAGTCGGTGATCTTGCCGGGCTTGGTCTTGGTCGAGCGACGCCAGAGACCCTCGACCGTCCGAAGTCGGGGCTCGGCCCGCGCTTCGATCAGGACAATCAGCCGCAGGCACCAGGATGGCAGCGCGCGAACCTCGTCCGGCCTGATCGCGCCGCAGAAGAAGCAGCTCGATTTCGGCGGCACCGGAAGGCCGGCGGCGACGATGCGCGCTACGCAGCGATCACGGGTCCACCCCCATTCGCGGAGCGGATAGCGGCACTCGAACAGCGGATCGTCGATCGTGGAGGCGTGCGCGTAGCGGCGGCTGTCGGCCGGCGATGCGTCATAGCCGATCAGCCGGACGACCTTCTGACCTCGCGTCCAGGCGGCTTGGGCAGGCCCCCACTCGCGAAGGAACGCGTCCTGGGGAGCAACCTTCCATTTGAGCGAGCAGCTATGCCGGCCCAGGCTGATGCTGGGGAGCGTCCCGTTGGTGAGCACATTTGTCAGGATCGAGTAATAAGGCGGCCAATGCTTGAAGCGCTGCGGGACGTAACGGACGACCTCATAGGGGATGCCACGCGCCGCCATCCAGGCCGCTATCATCTCCTGATAGGCATAGGTCTCCGGCTTCTCGGCCCCGGGATCGGCGGACAGGACAAGGTCTGGAGCTTCGCCGCGGGCTTCCAGCTCGACGAGCAGCGCAGTGGAATCGACACCGATGCCGTAGGCGAGGACAACGGGCGGCGGTGCGGAGACCAGGATGGAGTCGGGTGACCGGGCGTTCCCGGCCTCGGTGCGTGGACGTGCGGACATGGATGGCGGCCTCGGGTCTCGAAGGCGTTCATCGCCTCCGACCCTGCACACCCCCTCCCCTCATCCTCGTTAGCTGGGCTCGCCCATCAGAATGACGGCGATCGACGGCTTGTCGTCGGCGCAGAGTTTGCGGCTGTCGAAGACCTGCCGGCCGCCGAGGCCGATCGTCAGCATGTCGAAGGTCGGCGATGTGCCGCCGTTGGCGTTCGCGATCCCGGTGCCGTTATCGTGATACTGGATGTCTACGAAGCTGGGCGGCGAGCCGCGCTTGTACTCGCCGAAGAAGAAGGTGACCCGGCGTCCGTCCGACGTCTTTGCGCTGATGGTGAAGTTCCCGTCCGGAACGTCGATCGGAAGCGTCGGCACGTCGTTGAACCGGGCAAAGCCGATGCTCTCGGCATCGGCCGCGGTCATGACGGGTAGGGTCGTGATGTCAGCCATGATGGGCCTCCGGGTCGGTGAAGAGAAGCGGCAGCGTCGGGTGCTGTGGCGGCAGCGCCTTCGGATAGGGCAGCCGCGGAAGTGCCCGGCCGCGGCGCCGGGCCTCGCGGGTGAGCTCGAAGCAATAGGCGTAGAGGCCGGCTTGCTGGTGTGCGAGAAGATGGCGCTCACGTTGAAGCCGCCAGAGCCAGCGGCGCGGCTCCTCGCCGATCGCCGGCCTTGGGACGCCCAGGGCGACGAGCTGGTCGATGGCGCCGGCATGGCCCTGCTCGCCGAGGCGGATCTTCGAGAGGGTGCGACCCGAGATCGTGACGTCGCCGACCCGCAGCACGGTTCGCGGCCTCGTGACCGTCCGGTGCGCCGCCGAAAGCGCGCAATAGACCCGGCCGATATGCCCGGCACCCGGGTCGCTATACGACACCACGGCCTCGATTGCCGGCCGTTCGCGCCGGAGGTGCCGGAAAGCCCGCGACACGAAGAAGCTCTCGCCGTTCTGTGGCACCGCATCGGTCAGAGTGAGCCGGGCGAGGACGCAGCCGCGCGCCGGATCAGCGAACCCGGTATGGCGGGAGATGACCGCGCCGGTGGTGGGGACCGCGAAGACCGCGACGCCCTCGAGCACGCCGCCGCGACCGAACAGGCCGACTGCGAGCTGCGCCGCCGGATAGCTTGGGAGATAGTGATGCCGGGCGATGAAGGCGCGCGCTACGGCATGATCGATAACTTCGACGCAATAGGCTGTCGGATCGATCAGTTCGAGGTCGCGCGCCCACAGCGCGCGCCGCTCGCGCCATCGCTGGCTGCGATTGGTCTGCATGGGATGAGGATCCGGAAGTCAGAGCAGCCGAGGCTGACGCGCGTGCGCGTCGAGCACTTCCCGGGCAAAGCGCTCCGCACCCGCCTGGTCGGCGGACGGGAACAGATCGTGGGTGCACAGCAGCTGGAAACTGTGATCGAGCTCCATCGCGCAGAGCCATCGATCGCTGCCATCAACATCCACCATCGCGAGGGCGAGGCACCTGGAGCCCGCATAGGGGTCGGGGTCGAGAGGGTCGCCCGCGAAACCGGCGAGCGACCAGAAGCGCCAGCCCAACGGAGGCCGATCCGCTATGTCGGCAACGAAGGCACATCGGCCGACCCGGACATCGATCGCCGTCATCGCGCGGCCTTCCGCGCGGCGATCGCGAGAAGCTCGGCAAACCGTTCGATGACGGAGGACGCCGTGGGAAAGCGTTCGGCAAGAGAATGACGGGCGAGGATCACACGCCGGGCCGCAGCGATGTCCTCGGCCTCGGACTGACTGGGCAGCCGAAGCGGCCAGCCTTTGACGTATCGAAGCCCTGGCGGCATCGACGCCTCCAGGCGGCGTCGCTCATCCCGGTCGGCCTTGGCCCGCGCGACATCCGACCTAAGCCCAGCGCTCAGCAGCCGGGGCGAGACATCGGCGAGCCACCGGGTCGGCTGGAAGGGAAAGGTCGAGCGGGCTTCGATCCCGACCAGCTCGCGATAGACCTCGGCGTTCGCCGGCGCGGAGGCGGATGCCTCGAGGTCCTGCAGCGAGGCGAAGATGCAATAGCGGCAGGAAAGGCGGCTTGAGCCCCAGGTCGTGTAAGCTTCATGCAGCAGGATGCCGAGCAGGCGGTGGGCACGGAAGACATCGTCGCTGGTCCAGTCGGCGAGCGGATTCCAGATCATCATCCGGGTCCCGTGCCGGTTCCCGGCCTTGGCATAACGCTCGTCGACCCTGGCGATCGGGATCGAAGCGCGGTTGTGGCTTTCGTCGCGGCGCAGCCCGAGGATCGATATGACCTGGGCGCCCTGGTGCATCCGGGCGACGGCCGGGCCGATCACGGCCGCCTTCATTTCCGATTGGCAGAAGCGAAGCGACGCCGACGACCATGGCCCGATCAGATTATAGGTCTCGAGCGCCTCGTAGCGCCGCTTGCCGCTTTCGAATCGCTGGACCCAGCGATCGACCAGATCGCCGGCGGGCCTCCGGACGACAGTGAGCGGAATGCCCGCCTCCGCGGCAACGCGCTCGACCGTCTCGGGCGTCGATGCCCATTCGGCGCGGCCGAGATCGGCATGGATCGCCATGCGCCGCGCGCGTGGATGCCCGAGCAGATCGAGGAAGAGATTGACCGCGGCCATCGCCGCGCTCGAGTCCTTGCCCCCCGACAGATTGAAGACGATCCACGCGCCGTCGCGAATGGCGCGGATGATCTCTGGCGTAAGGGCGAGGCCAGGAAGCTCCGGGACAATGGTGGGCGATGTCGCCGAAGCGGCGAGCCGAGCGTGATGGGTCATGAGCTGCTCCAGCGGCGACGAGCCGCAGGTGAGATCGGTCAGGCGAACAGCCGCTCCGGCTGCGCGATCGGGGGCGAGAGCTGGAGGTCGCGCCGGAGCTGCTGTGCGAAGCGGTCGGGCGCGAGCAGCGCCGTGACCGGCGCGAAGTGGTTGCGCTGGCCGCAGTAATCGGCGCGGCCGTTGACGCGCCGGTAGAGCACTTCGCGATCCCGGCCCAGCCCGCCCAGCGAGAGCTGGACATAGACCTCGTCGCCATGAAGCGTGATTTCGCCTGAGACGGCGGGACCGCCTTTGTTGGAGCGCACCGAGTAGCTTTCGGCCTCGAGTCCCATCGCGTCGGCGAGCCGGCGCATCGCTGTTCGGCCTTCGGCGTGGAAGGCGCGCTTTGCGGCCTCGTCATAGGCAACGCCGCGGTAGGCGAGCGTGCGAAGCACGGGGTGCCGGCGGATCTCGGCGATCTGGTCCATGCAGGCGCGGCGCAGCACGATGCTGTCAGGGCAACGCTCGGTCACCGACGCGAGATGCCTGACGAGCAGGATGACGGCGGCGTCGGTTTCGACATCCTTGCCGGCGTTGCGGCAGTCGGTGATCGCGGCGCCGATCGCGTGCAATGCTGCGGCGATGGTGGTCAGCGCGCTGGGATCGAGCGCCTGCTGGTGGCGCATCGCGACATCGTAGTTCATCGGCGGGGTACTCCGGTCTCAAGCGCAAATCCGCTCGACCAGCCCCTCCCCTCTCTCCTCTATCGGCAGCGTGGGCGCCCTCGGCCCCGAGGTGATCAGGCGGCCACCGGCAGAGGGATCGGGGCGCAGTGCCCGCTCCCGAGATTAATGAAGGCCCCCGCGTGGCCGATCGACCCGCGGCCGAGCAGGTCGAAGAGCAGAGCGAGGGCGTGGCTCGCCACGATGCGGTTTACGAAGAGGGACTGGCGCTCCAGGGCCTCGGCGACCGAGCAGGATGGCGCATCGTCATCGGGCAGATTCTCGTCCGCGAGTTCCGGGAAATATTCGAGCACGGTCGGAAGGCGGTGCTTGCTCCGGCGATTGGGCGAGTCCGGACAGCCGATGATAAATTGACCGTCCGCGGCACGGTTGCCGAGATCCATCCAGTAGGTGGGCGCCTTGGATCCCTTGCCGAGTTCAGCGCCAAGTTCCCGGCGAGCGGAGGCCGTATCGACGCAGGTGATGAGGATGTCGGCACCCGTAACGTCGATCGCCCCCGGCGCACGGCCATGAACAGCCCGCCAGGCGAGGCCATGGGCAATATTGATCCGCTCCGTCAGCGTGTGCGCTTTGGAGTTCCCGATATCGCAACGGTAGAAGGGCTGCCGAGCAAGGTTGGCCTCGGCGACGACATCATCGTCGATGACGGTCACGTGGAGCGACCGTGAGGAAATGGCGCGCAGCGCCGTGTCGAGCGACGCGAGGCCCATCAGCATCTGGGCGCCGCTGCCGCCGCACCCGACCAGCGCGACGCTCAGCGCGCGATGTTCGAGGCCTGGCGCAAGGAAGTGGCGATGGGGCGTGTCAGGGGTCATTGCCATCTCCTTCGAAGGGGCTGCGCGGCAGCGGCAGGAACATTCCGCCGGCGCAGAGCCGCGAGGCAAGGTCGGGACCCTCGGAGTGTCCGAGGCGGCCGACGACGAGCGCGATCTTGGTCGCGTGGCCATCGTCGGTATCGTCCGTTGCGCTGAAGAAGGCCCGCCCGTAGCCGTGGCTGTGGATGTCGCAGATGACGTGTCGGTTCGGCGGAAGGACCGGCGTGCGATAGATGAGACGGGACGGGGTCGCCTCGTCGATGTGCGGGAAGTCCAGAGAGAACTGGCGGTCCTCCTCATCCCAAACGACGAAGCCGGCCGCTTCGTTGGGCAGAGCAGCGCGGAAATGGTCGATGGCCTGGTTCAGGAGTTCCCGCGGTATGAGTCCGCAACGAAGGTCGGCTCTCGGTGCGCCGACGCTGCCGTAAGGGAGGTAGGCAGCGATCGGAGGGGTGACGGGTGCGTCGAGCTCGAGCCAGGGGCGCCGCACGATGAGGAACACGCCGTCCCGCCCGATCGCGAGGCAATGGCCGGCGCGCGACGCGCGTACGGCCTCGAGGCCAGGCGAGCTGCCGCTCGGCGGCGCCGGGAAGCATGGTACCGCCGCCAGCAGCGCGGCGGCGGTCGGATCATCGGCGAGGATGTTCATCGTGTCGTGCTCTCGATGAGTCGCCCGAGCGTCAGCGGAGCGACCGCTTTTCGGGAGGATGGTGCCACTGGCGGACGCCGCTTCGCGCCAAACGCCTTGAGGCGCCTCACTGGAAAGCGAGTGGCGCGGCGCGCGGCGAGGTCGTCCCAGAGGGCGACGAGGCCACCCTTGCCCGAGACGGTCTGGTCCTGGCCGTGATTGGGGTGGGTCGACCAAGACTCGAACAATGCCCGCTCGAACTGCGGGATCGCGGAGACAGCCAGGCTTCCGGGCCTCGGGATAGTGCCCCAGCAGAGCGTACCGTCGGCATAGACATTCAGGATGGGCGAGTGGAACAGGGCTGTGTCGGCTGTCGGACGCTCGTCGTCGCGAAGCGCGAAAACGCGGAGAGCCCGCCTGGTGGCGACGAGCAAGTGGGCCGGATAAGGGACCGGCACAACCGTTCGCACGAAAAGAGCCTTCAGATGTGCGGGTCGTGTGCTCAGATCGAAATAGGCCGGGCGAACCTGAGCGGGAACCCACCAGGCCAGGAGGTCCTGATGCGCGACGAGCACGTTGGGCGGAAGAAGCTCGGGCGGCGCCGCGCGATCCAGGGCTTCGGACCATTGGCGCAGGTGCGCCCGCGTCAGCGGTGTGCCGGCCGCGATCCTCGGCCCGGCCTCATCATCATGTTCGACCTGATGAAGGCTCGCGAACGCCCGCCCGTCCTGTCGGGTAGCGCCATAGGCGGTGCCGCCTCTCTGAGCCTCGGTTCGATAGAGCAGAATAGCATTGGTCAGCACCATCCCGCCGACGGTGGCTTCGAATTGGGTGGAATGCTTTGACATGGCTGCCTCACATGCTGTCGGGATCGAGCAGGATGAGATTCTGGGCGGCGAGCAGGAAGCGGACGCCCGCCTCGAACGAGGCGAACCAGTCGGTGACACGATTGGAATTCGGCAGCGGGCAGAGCCCGGCGATGTCCATGAAGCCGTATTCCATGCCGTGACGCGCGACGTCGTCGACCTCGCGCGCGAACTCCTCGACGGGCACGAGCGTCAGCGGCGGCAATGTCGAGCAGTCTTCCAGGTCCGGCAGATATTCGTGGATGGTCGGGCCATCGAAGTGCCAGGCGTTGTGCTTGTCCAGGGAACGGCGGAGCAGCTTGTGCGTGCTGCGCAGATCGCGGAGCGCCTTTTGCAGGCGGGGCGGTAGCGACCGGAGCGGCCCTGCGTTTTGCGCGACCATCCACTCGGGCCGGCGGCCGTTCATGTCCGACGGAAGGATGGTGTCTTCGAGATCCTCCGGGTCAGCGCCATGGTAGGCGACGAGCGAGTTCCGCGCGCCTTCATCGTCGGTCTCGCCATCCCAATAGTACATCGAGATCTCTTCGAAGAGATCCTCGTATGAGAAGACCGGAAGCGCGGCGCTCAAGGTCTGTGCGAGCGCGGCATAGGCGGCTGCACGCCATTCGATTGGAGCGTCGCTCGTCTCGATCCATCCGAGATCCAGCTGACCCATGCTATCGCAGACGATGGCGATCGCCGGCGCGTCCATGTCCTCGCTGTTGAGGACGACCACCCGCAACTCGGCGAGCTCAATCGGTCGTAGAACGTTCAGGACTGCCGCTTCGAAGGCGCGCTCGATGCGGCGTCTGGCCTCGGCGCGCGTGTACCGCCGAGCGGTCTGCTCGCGCATGGCCACCCACTGACCAATCAGCTTGTGGTGGCGCGCCAGCGGCTGATCGAAGCTGGTCGGGATCGCGGGCGAAAGGCAGACCGCACGGCCGGCTAGGTCAGCCGAGCGGGGGCAATCGCAAGCCGGCTGGAGGTTGGAGGGGTTCGACCGGCTCTCCTTGCTGCGAGCCCGGTTCGAGGAGGATCTTGATGTGAAGGGCCTGGGCCTGCGCGTCGCAGGCCGGTCCGGGAGAGCGGGAAGTGTCGCCATCGTCGAACTCGATCCATTCGAGGAGTGTCTTGCGGGGTGCGGCGGGCACGACCGCTTCGGCTTTGCGCGACACGGCTAACCCTTGGTGCCGACGGCACGGCGATATTCGGTGACGTGGACTCCGGCCGTAACGCCGGCATCGACCAGCTCGGCGTTCAGGATCGCCGGGTACAGGGTGGCGTGGTAGGCACGCAGACCCTGCAGGTCGTCGGCGAGATGCGGCGGGACCGGAAGGTCGATCCCGTCATATCGATAAACGCGCTCGAGATGATTGATCTGCATGGAGCTTCTCCTGGGAGATGGAACGGGAGCTAGAGCGGCTGGGGTCACCACAGGCTCGCCGGCTCGTTCGACTTGGCCTCGGCTGGGAGCGCGGCCGGAGACGGCGCTGGCAGCGCCGAGGGGGCCACCGTCCTCGCCGGCGCCGATGTCGCCTTTGCCTTGGCGGCCTCGGCGGACGCGGCCTTGGCGGCCTCTGCGGCTTCGCGTTGGTCCGCAATCTGGTCAGCAAGCGTCTTGCGCGTGGCGATCAACTCGCCGAGCGCACCGTCGGGACCACGCGCGAGCTCCGCGTCGATCTCGGCCGCGCTCGCCGTGATCGAGATCGGGCGTGTTTCGCCGGCTTCGAGGGTGTTGGCCTTGCCCTCGATCTTCCTGGGAATGACGGTGAGGGTCACGGTGTCATCCGGACCCGCGACAAGGTCGAACCCCAGAGAGTAACGGTGCAGGAGCGGAAGCAGGTTTGCGATCAGCATGATCGTTCGTCCTTGTTGGGATGGAAAGAGATGGATCAGGCGGCGAGCGCTTCTTCGCGGGGGGCGGCGGCCCTTTCGGCCGCCGGCGGCGCGCCATAATTCCCGTCGAGCGTCATCGCGCTGGGGAGGCGGCCCGCCCAATCGAAGCCGCCGACGTTGAGCATGCCGGTGACGAGATCGGCCTTTTTCGAGCCGAGAAGCTTGGCGAACGCCTTTTCGCCCATGTGCGGGATCAGTCCGCATTCCCGGGCGATGAATTTGAGCTCGTCCTTGGTGTAGCGCTCGAGAAAGGCGCGATCGACCTGCCAGACCGGGCGGATGTCGACTTCGAACGCCCGGGCGAGATCAGCGACCTGGCCGAAGGTCTGCACGTCACGCGCGTAAGCGGCGCCGATCGCCGATAGGGCCGTCGCCGCCTGGGAGTCGGACAGCTCACGGATCTCTTCGATCTTGCCCTTGAAGGTCAGGTCCGGGAACGATGGGTTCACTAGAAGCGCAGCCCGCGCCGTCAGCGTGCTGGACTTGATCTGGGAAAGCGTGCCGCTGAGCGCTGCCACAAGGATGGCGACCCGAGCGTGGTCGGCATTGTCCGCCAGCCCGCGCGCAAGCGCGGTCCGCCAGGTTGCTTCGCGCAGGTCGCTGGTCCGACTGGCAATCGACTTGGCGGAGACGCTGGGGCCGACCGCGCTGCCCCCGGACTTTCCAGGCGCGCGAGCCGGCGGAGCGCCGGGCGCCAGTGCGGCACGCCGTGCAATGGCCTCGACCCCGCCGACCGGCTCTTCCGCGTGAGGATCGGTGTCGCCTGTCTCGTCCGCAGGATCATGCCGGTCCTCGATGTCCTCGTCCGCATCATCGTCAGCGGCTGCCGCGCGCTCCTGCTCCTGCAGGCGCGCGCTTTCGACCGCTTCGGTCTTGAGCTGAAAGCATTCAGCGTTGGTGCAATGGCCGTCCTCGACGTGCGTCTCGAAGAGGGCGCGCTGGGTCCCCGAGTTGAACGGACAGGTCGTGCATTCGGACTTGTCGAAGCAGGCCTCGGCGAGGGTCTGGGTGACCCGCATGAGGAGATCACGCGTCTTCGCGATGTCGAGCCCGGCGCCAAGGATCGTCTCAAGCGCCTTGTCCTGCTTGTCAGCGGGCACGGCGGCGAGCAGCTCGGCATGCCCCACCTTGATGCGGCGTTCGTCGAGGGCGAGCTTCACCGCCTCCGAAAGGTTGGCGAGCGCGAGGCGACGATCGAGCTTTCCGCGGGACCATCCAAGGCGCCGGCCGGCCTCGGCGCGGTCGTTTTGGCAGGCGGCGAGGACACGAACCGCGGCATCGGCCTGCTCGGTCTCGGAGGCATCGGCGCGAATGTCGTTTTCATCGATCGCCGCCTCGAGCGCCTCCTGGTCAGTCATCTCGCGGATGATGACCGGAACTTCACCGTCGGCTCCAAAAGCCTCGACCGCGGCTCGATAGCGGCGCCCGCCCGCGACGATGGTATAATGATCGTCGCCATCGGCCGCCGGTCGCACCAGAATGGGCTGAAGCATGCCGCGTAGCCGAAGCGATGCGACAAGTTCCTCGTGCTTCTGCCTATCGAAGTAGCGGCGCGGATTGTAGCCAATGGCTATCCGGGCGAGTGGGACCATGCTGGTCCCCGTGGATCGGGGTGTGGTCAAGGCCTGTCTCCTTGCAGGAATGGCGGGGCAGCTCCGTCGCGGACGCGTGCCTCCCTCTGGCGAGCCTCATGCTCACCCCTTCCTGCCCCCCTCCTCTCTCCTCAGCCGGCGAGCCGCTCCCGGTAGATGTCGGCTGCCCATGTCTCGACCCACGGTGCCGTGACCTCGTCATGATCCAGATCGCCGCTTTCGATGAGGTCGCGGATTTCGGCGCGAGCCTGCGTGATCGCAGCCTCCCAGGGGTCGTCGGGAGTCGGATCGGGTTCTATCGGCTTATGGTGCGGCAGCCGCAGAGGCGGGCTGGCGAGACGTCCATGCTGGGCGACCACCCACCGCGCCAGATGGCTGGCTACGAACCGGTCGCTCTTGGCGACGCCGAGGCGGCGCGCGTCTTGCCGGGCACTGACGCCGTAGGCCTGGCTGTCGATCGACGCGATGCGGTGCCCGAAGGGAAGCAGGAAGGGCAGCGCCGTCCCCTTCACGCCAAACGCGTGCAGCCGCACGCCCAAGGGCAGGATCTGATCCAGATGGTCGATGACGGCGATCAGCCCCTCCGGCCCGTGGATATCTCTTCGGCACATGCTACCGACACCGATCAGCGATCCGGGCGTCAGGGAGTCCCAAAGCGCATCGATGCAGCGCTCGTAGTCGGTCGGTCTGCGACCCTGGATGACGGGCATGAGCGTGTCGGCGATGCCGTGATCCTGGGCGAGGCGCCGACATTCGCGATTGGCGCGTATGGTACGTGCGAGACGGTCGATGACCTCCTCGCGGTCTTGGGCGACCTCGGCCTCCACGCAGTAATCGGCGCTCGCCCACCATCGGAAGGGATATGCCGCCGCCAGCGCGACATAGTCGGCCAAGGACCAGGGAAAGCCGCCGTATCGGGCGGCCGCCACGAAGCCTGCGGAGTCGAGGCAGAGAGCCGATAAGCCCGTGGCATTGCGGAGCTGGGAAAACCGCCACCCTACCCACTCGCGCCAGCCACGCCGATCCGACCAGCGCGATAGCGCGTTTGCGGAGATGAGGGCGGGCAGCTGCAGTGCGCGAGCCTGGCCCAGGATCGGGCCTTCGCTGAGATGCGGCAGGCCGACGATGATCTCGATCGACATGTCTGACTCCCCCTCGGGTTGATGTTGACGGGGAGATTTGTTCACGATACGTTCTGGCGGCAGGAGATTTGCCGTGACGACTTCGCCATTTCGCGACCGCTTCGACTTCGACATCACGCTGCGCGATGCAGCACTGGACGCGGAGAACCGCCCTACCCGCCGCATCATCGCCAACGCTTCGATCGGCTTGCACGTCGAAGACGCCTATTATTCGGTGCGCGAGCTTCGGGAGGCCGTGAGTTGGGTCCACGAGGGCATTCCTGCCGGCAAGGGGAAGCTATCCGAGATCCTCGCCAACGACGGCGCCGACGATTTTCAGCGATGCATCTATTTCTGCCTCGCCGGTCGCGGCGTCGTGGCGATGCTCGATGATCTAGAGTGGCTTGAGGATCTTCTCGAGCGGCGCGGCCGGGTAGCGGGGGAGCAGAAGCGGCTGAAGGCGACGGCTATGCCGCTCACGAACCCTTATGTCGCCGATGCCCCGGACGGTCCGATGGTCAAGCTGGACGCCGCCTTCGAGCAGGGCCCGTCATGGTGGGCCGATCCGAGTTTGACCGTCTAGGCGGAGTCAGCGCTCACACTTGAGGCGCTGGCCATGCCGCCAGCGGGAAGGCTGCAGCCAGGAGCCGGCGAACGCCCCTGCCCTTCTCGCTTTGGCTTGCGCGAAGGCCGATGCGTAGCGTCGGACCCGGGCGGCATCATCGCGGAGATATTGCAGCTCAGGCACGGCCAGCCCGGCGCGGATCATCCGTTCGCCGAGGTCCTGCCCGTCGACTACGACTGTCGCCACGGGTCGTCCGTAGGAGCTGCCCGACCTGAGGCTGATCGTCGCTGCCTTGGATCGCAGCGCGGTGGCGGCGAAATCCTGTGCGGCCTTCCCACACGCCCAGCATCCAGAAGCGCTCTGGCAGAGTTGTCGCCGCTCAAACGCATCGACGCCCAGCAGGCGAAAGTCCACGGCGACCGTGTCGCCATCGAGAGCGCGCGCCTTGGCATCGAAGGTTTGCGGGGCGGCGGCCGCGGAAGCGGCGAACGACAGTGCCGCCGCGCCGGCAAGGGCCAGGCCGCGCTTCAAGACACCATCTCGACTTCGACGCGTTCGCCGCAAGCTGGTAAGGTGCAGACACGAAAGGGCTGCATCGGGTTGGTCGTTCGCACGATGCTGATGCGCCCTGGCCGCTCGTCGAAAAGTCGGGAGGCGACGCGGTTCGCGTTTTCGCCACTGCAAAGAAGCAGCCGCTTGGGTGAAAGACCGGGGCTGAAGGAAGGCATAGCGGATCCTCTTCGGGGCGAGCATGATACCGGCTGAGCGGTTCAGGCAAAGATCGTCTTGTGGACCTTGGTGATCGGCACGACCTGCCACTGCCGCTCCATGAACCGGCTGATCCGGTAGCGGCCGCGGGTCTCCGGATCGCGGAGCGTCATTCGGCGGCCCCGCTTTTCGATGATGAATTCCTGCCCCACATGGCCATCGGAGAAGGTGATCGGCTCCTCGAGGCGGATCCGGTCGCCGTCCTCCAGCTTGCGGGAGCGGCGTTTCAGGTTCTCCGCGCAACGGCGGCGCCAATCGAGGGCGTGCTCCTTGTCGGTCGGCGTCAGGAGGTCGAGGATGTGCTGCGGGCAATTGTCCTCGCACGGACCCATCGCTTCCGTCAGTCGGGTAGGATTGGTGCTGCTCATGGAGTCAGCCCTGATCCCCCCGCCGAACCGCACGTGCAGCTTTCACCGCATGCGGCTCTCCACTGTGACGAACCATCACTTTGCCGTAGATCGGGCAGGCGGCCTCTGTGAGTATCCCAGTGGCATTGCTCGCACAGGACCACCGTCCTGCGGGCGCGTGCCACCTTCATTCTCACGACAAAACCGCGGTGCGAAACATCGGCCATCCCCCGGATATGGTGCACCTGACACGGAACATCGGATCGACCGCAAGCCTCGCATTGCTTGGCATTCTGACGATCAACCCAGTCCGTACGTGAGTGGGTGAACACCTGCGTCCAAGGCTGGATATCAATCCTGGACGAGGTGGCCGGATCACGTTTCAGATGAGCCAGTTTCCAGACTTTGACCGATCGGGGCTGGCCATCGACGTCGTAGCCGATGGTGAATTCCTGCCCCGTCCTCATGCGGGCCACGACCGCTCGCACATTGGTTTTGTGCTTGCTGGCCAAGGTCTTGAACAAGCTCCACCGCTGGAGAAACTCAAGCCTGTTCAGCTTGAAGCTCACATCCTTGGCGAGAGCATAGTAGTTCGCAAAACCCCGCAATTCGGCGTTGTAAGCTAGGACGATCTCAACGTCGCTGCAGCTGAGCAGCAGGCTACGATGACGCGGCTTCAACACCGACAGATCACCATAACCTTTTGCAGAAGCGAACGCGTGGACCTTCTCCCAAGGGACATGCAGCTGCATCACTTCCGACGGCGGCCTACGAAGGAAGCTGACGGAACCTTGTCGGCTCCGGACAACCCGTTGGCGTGTCGTATATGTGCGGACCTCATATCCAAGGAAGGCGGCTCCATCGCTCGCCTTGCGGATACCGCTTTTCTCCTCGGACACCGTGAGCGCCAGCGCCTCGGTCAGGAATGCCCTGACTTCGGCGAACACGCTTCGTGCATCCTCCTTGCTACCGATAACCCCAATCATGAAGTCGTCCGCGTAGCGACAGTAACGAAGTCGGCGATAACCGGGGTCCATCGCGTCTCTCGACGGGATGGACCGCTTTTGCGGCAGTAAGGTTTGGATTTTGGCCAAGGAGGCCGCAACCTTCACCTCGTCGACATTGTCTTTGGCCCGCAGCATGGTGACGCGCTTCCGTTGTTTCTGGATGCGCCCAGCCAGTCGCCCATATTCCGGGTTCGTGGCACGGACCTTCCCCCTCTCGAAAGCCGCGATCCGTTCCGCCATGAACATATCGAGTTCATGGAGGTAGATGTTGGCCAAGATTGGAGAGACGATACCGCCCTGCGGAGTGCCGCTGTAGGTCCGGGTGTGAACCCGGTCTTCCATAACACCCGCCTTAAGCATGCTGCCGATCAAGCCGATGAATTTCTCGTCATCGATCCTTTTCCGCAACAGCCGCAGGAGGATGTCGTGGTCGATGTTCTCGAAGAACCCCGCGACATCCACATCTACGAGCCATTTCACCCCCGTCCATACGGCTTTGACGTGTTCAAGCGCCGTATGACACGACCGGCCCGGCCGGAATCCATGGGAGGCGTTCGAGAACACCGGTTCATAGATCCGTTCGAGCAGTTGCCGCGCCACTTCCTGAACGAGGCGGTCGTCGCGCGTGGGAATGCCCAGCGGACGCCGTTTGCCCTTGCCTTTCGGGATAAACACCCGACGCACTGGTTTGGGATCATAGGTCCCTGCCGTCACGCTGGCGATAATCGGGTCGAGGTCTTCCGGTCCGAAGTCCGCGAAGGTCTCGCCGTCAATACCCGGCGTCATCGCACCCTTGTTGGATCCGATCTTCTGGAGCCCCTCCTCCCAAAGGAGGCGAGACCCCATCAGACGATAGAGTCCATTCACCCTTTTGCCCGACGCAACGAGCGCCGGAATGGCCTCCAACCGGCCTTTCACAGTTTCTGGCAGCATCAGCACACCCCATGATCGGTGGTTGAAGAATCACAGCTGCCGCCCTTCCCCCGGTCTTCCCCGCTTCCGGCCCGATCGCTCGAGACCTTATACAGTTGCACCGCCGCCTCCGAAGAGGTCGATGTCCCGGGCATTACCCCGGGCATTTGAGTAATATGGCGGCTCCGTACCCATGCAGGCCGGCAGAAGCCGCCTGTTTAGGGCATCCCGTAGTTACGCTGAATGGAGATGCGGCGCGGTTAGGTGTCCCGTTCGTCCACTAAACCCCTCGACGAGAGGCGCACCGGATGGGCTGAGAAACAGGCGGCCAAGACATGAGACCGCTGTCATCATCCGGACCTGGCGTGACAGTCGCTTTCGCCAGTATCGCTATATAGATTGCTGCAGACTGGGATTTAAGCAGTGTAGCCTTCACCATACGCACCTTGCCCTGACCGTCATCGCCTCCATTTGCGACTAAGACGCATCTGGCCTTTTCCGAACATGCTATTGTTCCCCGTCCCTTTCGGGATTTCAGACCTTGTGAGGCCCGAGGTTAGTCCGGCGAGCAGAGGCATTCTCAACTTACCTCATCATCACTGATACTCCATTTCAGCGCCGCAACGGCGCACTGTCCTTGTAGCCGAACTGCTCGCGGGTCTTGCTGCCGGGATTCCAGAGAACCTTGCAGATGATCGCGAAAACCTCGCCGCCAACTCCATTGGTCATCACCTGCGCGGCCGCATAATAGGTACGGTTCTGCGGACAGGACGAGGCAAGAACCCTGAGGCCCGAGGTGCCGTCATCGACGGTGCGAGTATAGGTGAACTGGTCGTCGAGATACGCCTTCGCCGAGGCGTGACCCCCCATCGACGTGAAGGGCATGGTAAGCCACCCCATAGGGAACATCCTTTCGAAATCGGCGGAAAAGGTCAGGCCGCCGCGGCCAACGTCGCGACGGGGGCGGAGGCCGGTGTGGCCTGCGCCCGCTGATCGGAGCGTAAAGCAAGCAGGTAGTTGAACGCCTGCTCCGCTTTGGCCGCCGCGTGGATGATCGCGGTCTTGTCGGCGCGAAGAATGCCGAGCCAGTGAGCGACATAACTCGCGTGATTGTCGTGCAGTGCGTTGGGAAGCGTGAGCTGCGCGCAGACGAGGCCGCTGCCGATCTCGGCGACCAGCTCCTCGAATGCGTAAGCTTGATCACCGAACCGCTTGCCGAACGTGCGCGCAAGGCGGGTGGTGCCGCCCGACCAGTGCGTCGTCTCGTGCGCGCGCACCGACGCATAGTGATCCATCGACTTGAAGGAGCGCGGATGCGGAATCTGGATATAGTCGAGGGTCGGGTGGAAGAAGGCGCGATTGCCGCCGTGGCGTACGTCCGCGGGTATTGCGCCAAAGAAAGCGTCGATCGCGCTTTGTCGCGCCGACGGGTCCACAGGATCGTCATCCTCAGCGCCGGGATAAAAATAGGCCGGCAAGCCATCTATTTGATCGGCGTTGAAGACTACATAGTGCCGCAGGAACCGGATGTTCTTCTCTCTCTCGGCACCCGTGAGTGGGTTGGCCTCAGTCTTCTTGAAGCTGGAATAATAGACCGAGAGCGAGCCGCTTTCACCGCGGCGAACATTTGCGCCGAGGGCCTCGGCCTGGCGGTAGGTCATCCAGTAGCGCGATCGATAGCCGTTCGCATCGGCGATCGCCCACAAATAGACAGTGTTAATGCCGGTGTAGGGCGTGCCGCAGTGACGCAGCGGGCGGCCACCTGCACCGGTCACGCGCCAGGGTCTACTCCATGGAGCGACACCTTCCTCCAGTTTACGGATGATCAGGTTGGTGATCTCCGCCGCGACGTCCCGGCTCGATTTCGGTTTTGCGCGCATGGCGATGTGCTCCAGTCGCGTGGAAGGGATGGCCGCCAGCGCAGGCGCGCCGGCGGCCACTCCTGGATGATGTGGGTCAGCGTGACTTGTCCGGCCGGTCAGGCCGCGACGGGCTCGGGAACGTCGCCGCTCTCGGCTGTGGGCAGGGCCCCGACATCGTCGGGCAGGTCTTCGCCCCCGGCATCGTCGAAGGGATCGACCGCGGCCGCGCCCTCCACGTCGAGGAATCGCATTGCGTTAGGCACCCAGGCGAGCGCAGCCTCCTTGACCTCAGGTTCGACGATCAACTCGCCGGCGAACAGCTTCTGGCAGCTCTCGGAGATCTCCGTCTTCTTGAGCGAGGCGTGACGCGCGGTGAGCGCCGGCCCGCCGATATCGTGAAGGAGGCTGAGTATGGTGCCCTTGTTCACGCGGTCGAAGAAGTTCTCCGAGGTTGGCCGCCACCAACTCGCGACATCGATCTCGAGGATCGTAGCCAGTCTGTTGTGGAGCGGGATCTGCACGTTGGAGAGGCCAGGCTTCGCCGCAAGCGACAGCGCGACGATATAGGCGAGCCAGTTGGCCTTGCTGTCGTCGTCGAGGGTGCGGAATGCCTCGAAGCGCTCGACCTCGCTGTCGTGCTCGGTCCAGGCGGCGTCGAGACCATCATGAGCCTCGGCCAGGTACGAGCGCGCACGCGAGCTCGGCATGTCGCCAACGAGTGGATCCTGCGGGGCCATCGCCTGGATCGTTGTGCCATACCGAACCGCACTGTCCGAGGCCCCACCAGCCGAGCACATCCGGGCATCGATCATCACAAACAGCGCAAAGTCGAGCGCCAGAGCGGGCTCGGCGAGAAGGGACGACGCGAGGATGTCGCGCCGCTGAATGGACAGCTCGTCATACAGCCGCCCGCTGAGCAGCTTCCCACCGGGTGCCACCGCTTCGGGCCGATGGGCCACCGGGGAGGAGCCTCGCTCGACGACGCGGAAGCTCCCCGTGGTCAATTCCTCGTCGCGGCGCTCGCCGTCACGAGCCGGATCACTCTCGTCCCTGATGGGTTCGGTCGGCTTCTCGATGATGATCGGCTGCTCGCTGTAGAACTGTGGATCGAGCCGCATCTCGCCCTGTGGTGTCAGGACCAGGAACGCGCCGACATGCGCCTTCAGCTCGTCAGGCAGGATCGGGGCACGGTTCTCGATCGCCTCGGCCTCGGCGATGAGCCGATCGTCTTCCTGATCAAGCGCCTTGAACTCGTCCTCCGGGAGTCCGGCAGCCTGCAGCTCCATCTCGAGCACATTGCGGCGCTCTGTGATCTCGGCGAGCCGCGCAGTCTGGGCGTCGGTCAGCTCGGGCGGCTGGAGAATGACCCGATAGAGGCCGTGGGCCGCATTGTGCGTGTAGTTGCTGGCAATCGGCCGGATCCACGCGAGCCCCGTCTCCTCGCCGATACGGCGCGCTTCGTTCTCCATGATCTCGCCGGCCAGTCGGTGGGCGATCTCCGGATTGACCCAGCGATCATTGCCGTCGGTGAAGAGGTCGCCATCGATCTTGCCGCCGGCCGCTCGGTAGCGTGGCTCCCCGACCAGCATGGCGATGGGATCACTGGCCTTCAGGGTTTCGTTCTCGATGACGCGCCGGATCGTGTCGGCGGTCACCTCGCTCTGCTTGTAGGTGTTCCAGACGAGCAGCTGCTTTTCGCGATTCTCGGTGGAGGCATATGCTTTTGCGATGTCCAGCGTGATCTCGCCCTTGCTCAGCGCCTCGAAGATGGGCTCGGCGAGCGCGGCGAGCCGCAGGCGACCCTCGACGAAGCGGCGGGTCACGCCGAACCGCTTGGCCACCGCGTCAATATCACCGCTCTTGCCGATGAAGTGCTGAAAGGCGCGGCACTCCTCCGCCGGCGTCATCTTGAGCTGATGGAAGTTGGTGGCGGTCGAGGTCTCCGAGAGCTCGGCATCCTCCCCCGTCAGCACCATGACCGGCACATCGTAGTCGGCTTCGGAGATCGTGCCGCGCTCCGCCAGGAGACGAAGCGCGCGCCAGCGCCGGCCCCCGTCGAACACCTCGAAGGTACCGCGCGGCTTCTTCGCTGGAGTGACGAGAAGGTTTTGCAGGACACCCTTGGCCTCGATGCTCGCGGCCATGGGTCCGATCTGTAGCTGCTCGTCGGGCGCCGTGCGGACATTGATGGGCGAAAGACGCAGCTTGTTGAGTTTGACGGTCTGGATCACGGGGAATTCTCCTGCTGGCGCCCGGCAAGTCCCGGACACCATCCCCGACCCCCCTCCCCTCTCTCCCAGGCCAGAGTTGTCCGATCCTGGAAGCTGTCAGGCAGGAAAGCCCCTAATCAGTCGCACGGCGGCTCGCCCTACCCTGCTGCAACGATGCGGCCGAGTGTCTCGTCCGCGGCATGCAACGGAAGAAAGACGCGCGTGCGTTACTGGATCACCTCGGTGAAGCATCCCAAAGTTTTCAGCCATGCGAGTTGCTGCGGTGGTGCGCCGACCAGCTCGATCCGCTTGGAGCCGTTCACCAGCGATCGCTTGATGGTCATCTGGAACGGTCGGCTGAGATCGACGCTGCGGCCAGACAACACGGATTTGACGACGTCTGCAGTCGGCATGTTTTCGGCACGGTCGATGCCGAGCTTCGTGAAAAGTTGCACCACGTGCTCGTCGAAGACGAGACGTCCGAGCCAGGAGTTGCCGCCCTTGTCGGCGATGCGGTTGACCACGAGGTGATCGCTCGGCAGCGCGGACCAGATCGGGAGCAGCAAGCCGGTCGCAAGCCGAACGGTCTCCATATCAACCTTGTTCGCCGCCACCTCGGCTTCCTCGAGCCACTTCTCGCAAAACGCGTCGCGGTCGATCGACGTCCACGCGCTCTCGGACATTTCCTGTTCCCGCATATACTCACGTCGCGTCGGTCGCAGGAGTTCGAAGCGCGGGATCGGGGTTCCCTCCTTCTCCTCCATGAGGGCGCGGGCGCGGGTCTGAAGCGCGACCATGCCGGACTTGGCATTCACCAGGAACTCGGCCGTTGCGTCGCCGTCAGCGATATGGAGGATGCGGTCGAGACTGACCGGGGTTCGGCGATGCGCGATTTCGATGGTCAGAAGGTGCGAGGTCGCCCCGCTGACAGGGTCGATCCTCAACACCGTGTCGTCAATTAGCGTCGCGCTATCAACGAGGATCGTCTCGACGCCCACGTCGAGCCGGCCTGCGTCCCGAGCGGCCGAGACACGGGTCTCCACCAGCGAAAGAAATTCGTCAAAGATCTTGTTCTGAAGGGCGATCGGAAGCGCGAGAATTCGGTTGAGCCAACGCTGGATGGGTGGAAGCTCATCCTTCATCACCCCGTCCTTGTCGCAAAGCTCAAGTCCCGTCCGTCGTTCGAACTCATTGTGGGAGATGCTGGCCAACTTTCCGCCGACGAGCAGATGGAACCAGCTGACCAGTGCCGCGCAGGCATATTCGCTTTCAAGGTTGTCGGCCGGGTCGAAGAGGTTCTGCCCGCCGGTCTGACGCTGCCCGCGCGTGAGGGCACCAAGGCTGTCGAGGCGGCGCGCGATCGTGCTCGTGAAGCGAAGCTCGCCTTTGCAGTCGGTCGTGACCGGCCGAAAAAGCGGCGTGCTGGCCTGATGCGTCCGATGCGTGCGACCCAGACCCTGGATGGCCCGATCGGCGCGCCAGCCGGGCTCGAGCAGGAGATGGACGCGCTGCTCCTGGTTCGCGACGTCACGCGACGCATGATAGGACCGGCCCGTTCCGCCGGCGTCCGAGAAGATCAGGATCCGCTTGCGGCCCTGCATGAACGCGGCGGCTTCGGCCTGGCTGGTCCGGGCCGACCGGGACTCCAGCTTCTGCCGACCATCGCCGGACGAGACGAGCCGCTTGGTCCGCCCCGTCACCTCGGCGACATTTTCGTGGCCGAACTGCTCCAGGAGGCCATCGAGCGCGGAGGTGATCGGTGGCAGCGCACAAAGGTCTTCGATGAGCTGCGCTCGCGCGGCTTCAGCCTCTGGGTTGTAGACCGGGTTCCCCGCCTCATCCTCCATGGGCATCGAACGCTGCGTGCCCGTATCGTCGGTGAACACCCGCATCTGCCGCGTCGGGAAGGCGCGCTCGAGATAGTCGATCACATATTCACGGGGTGACAGGTCGATTTCGAGATCGGCTCGCTCGTCAGGGCTCAGCGCGTCGAGACGGCGGTCGAGGATCGATTCAGCGGTGGTCACGAGTTGGAGCACGACTGACTGGCCGTTTGCGAGATGGCCACGTACCGCCGCGATCACCGTCGGGAGCTTCATCGATAGGAGGACCTGGCCGAAGAAGCGTTGCTTGGTCGACTCGAAGCGCGAGCGGGCCGCCGCCTTGGCGCCGCTGTTCAGGGTCACGTTCTCCATCCCGTCGACGATGCCGGTGAGCTCGAGAGCCCGTTCCATGTTCTGATGGATGATCGACCAGGCATCGGCATAGGTATCATAGATCTCGATCTGCGCGGCGGTCAGCTCGTGGCGGAGGATCTCGTACTCGACGCCGGCGAAGCTCAATGCGCGCGCCATGTAGAGACCGGTCGCCTTGAGATCGCGCGCGACCAGCTCCATCGCCGCAATGCCGCCCTTTCGGATGCCGCTGATGAATTGCTCGCGATCCGCAAAGGCCGTTTCGGGCCCCCAGAGACCCAGGCGCACGGCGTAGGCAAGATTGTTGACGTCCGAGGCGCCGGTCGCGGAGGCGTAGAGCACGCGCGCGCCAGGAAGCTGGTTCTGGAGAAGAACGCCGCAGATGCCCTGCTGGGAACCTTCCTTGGCGCCCAGCGCACCCTCCCCGCCCGCGACGCCGCCCATTTCATGAGCCTCGTCGAACGCCAGCACACCTTGGAAGTCGGCGCCGGCCCAGTCGACGATCTGCTTCAGCCGGCTATGGTCGCCGCGCATCGAGCGCAGCGTCGGATAGGTGACGAGAAGGACACCCTGATCGAGCCGGATAGGCTCGTCGATCTTCCAGTTGGAGATCGGCTGAATGTCGCCGCTAAGACCGCCGAGCGCGGTCCAGTCCCGGCGCGCATCTTCAAGAAGAGGGGCGTTCTTGGTGACCCAGATGTTGCGGCGGCGGCCCTGGAGCCAGTTGTCGAGAATACAGGCCGCTATCTGCCGGCCCTTCCCGGCACCCGTGCCATCTCCAAGGAAGAAGCCCTTCCGATAGGCCTCGCCGTCCTCGGCAAGTGTCAGGCCGACACCTTCCTTGTTCGGCTTGAACCTGCCCGGGATCGTCTGCGACCAGGCATGTCCTGCATAGACGACGGTTTCGAGCTGGGCGGCGGACAGCAGCCGCTCGGCCACGGTCCGCTCGGGGAGCGAGGGGACATAGTCGGGCACCGGCGCCGGGATCGATCCCATCGCCACGGACTCGACGAGCGGGGTCGGATGCTCGCCGGCGACGTCAAAGGTGATGGGACTTGGGCGATAGGGAAGGTAGACACCGGTCTGCTCAAGCAACGGAGCCGCGGTTGCCAGCTTCTCATACTTGACGGGAAGGACGTCGTTTCGCACCGGCGCGTGATAGGGTCGAGGTTCGGGCCGGCTGCTCTTGACCGCACGAAACAGCGAGACGCCGCCCGATCGCTTGGGCGCAGGCGCCGCTTCCTCCCTTGAAACCATCGATCTTTCAGGAACACACAGCGCGTCGAGCAATTCCTCGACCGAGGATCGCTGGATGACGGCGGGCGGCGTCCTGCCCGGCAGCTTGTCGATAACGAATAGCCGGACAGCGATCGACGTGCCGTGTTTCAAGTAGCATTTCTCGAGCCGTACCGACGTCTGAACGGTGACATTGCGCAGCACGGTCTCGTACTGGTCGCGCATCCTCGCACTCGGCCCGAACCAGTCCGGCATGATCGCAACCAACCGGCCGCCCGGTCGCAAACGGCGCAAAGCGGCCTGGAGATGACGGACAGCCGCATAGTCGTCGGCGCCGCGCCCGAGCGATCGTGAGAATGGCGGGTTCATCAGGATGAGCGATGGCTGGTCTGCCGCAGCCAGAGTCGAATTGATGGTGGCCCCGTCCTCGCCGGAGACCTCGGCATCGGGAAAGAGCTGGGGCAGCCGGCCACGGCGGGCGGGATCGAGTTCATTCAGGTGGAGAGATCTATGCTGACCGATCGAGGCGACAAGCAGTCCGTTGCCCGCGCTCGGCTCGAGGACGATGTCGTCAGGCTGAACGTCGGCAAGCAGGATGGCGACGCCGGCTATGTCGACCGGTGTGGAAAACTGCTGCCATTCGAGCTGCTCCTCGCTTCGCACCGTCTGGGTGGGGAGCCTGTCCAAAAGCGCGATCAGGGCGCGGACGTCATCAAACGAGGACAGGACTGGACCGCGCGCGCGAAGGTGAAGAGCGAGCGCGTATTCGAGAACTTCGAAGCTTCTCCGCTGTGTCCACTGACCGTCGGCATCGGAGCCACCAAAGGCGGCGGCCATGACTTCATTCAGGAGGCGACGGGTGACGGCGCATTCGGAAGCGAGATGCGGAAGAAGCAGACGCGCAGCATCATGCTCGGCGCGATCGGCCGCGTGGAAGAGATCGGTCATCTGGGGTCTCCGGCGTGGCTGCACCCTTCGGCAGCATCACGCGCTCGACCCCCTCCCCTCGTCCGGCGCGACGCGCCTAGACGCCAGCCCGTTGGACGTGCGCGTCGAGCGCATCTGCCCAGTCCTTGAATCCAGCCGGTGGCGGCGCGCGATGGATGGCGCGTCCTGGTTGCCCATAGCGACCCTCTGCCCGGTCTGCAGCGCGATGGCCTTCAGGGTCGTTGTCCTCCGCGATGAGCAGGCAGTCGATCGTGATCGGAAGGGCGAGCTGATCCAGCCGCCGTGCGCCAAGCGAAGCCCAGCAGGGAATGCCGTTCAGGCGTGCGAAGGCTCCCGCGGTTTCGAACCCCTCGGCGATTGCCAGGACGGTACCTCCCTCCCCGCCACGCCATGCTCCACCTCCCGGTGTGCCAAGCATCACCTTGCGCGTGGAGCCGCCGGTTGCCGGATCGAGGAAAATCCTTTGGACGGCGACCAAGCGGCGGCCTTCGCGAACGGCGACGAGAAGGGCTGGTTCAAACACGGTACTAGGCCTGGGCATATACGGGCAGCGGGGGTGGAAGCGGATGTCGGACGGGGGCGGCATGAGGTTGCGCCGGCGGAGGTATCGCTCGGCGAGTGTCCCGCGGACCTCGAACGCCTGATCCCAGATGCGACAGACATTAGCGGTACGGGGCATGCCGGTCGCCACCGGGGAGGGATGCTCGCGATCTGGGCGGACGCGTCGTAGCTCGCGTAGAATGTCGTCTCTTGAGCAACCGGCAAAGCAGGTGACCAGGATGTCGCGATCGCCTTGCCGGATGGAGAGGCTTGGTTCGGTGTCGTTATGGGCGGGGCATCGGCACATCGCAACATAGCCGTGCCAGGTGCCGCCAAGGCTACCGACCAGGTCGACGAGGTGCTGCGTTGGTTTCCTGGCGGTGAGAGGCATGAGTTTTCTCCGGGCTCAGACGCTCGGTCCCCCTCCCCTCCTCATCTTCTCCAAAATATCTCTCAAAACCACCGCTGCGCCAGCAGCGGAGCGATTCACTGATTCCAGTGATTCTGATTCAGCGGAGGATTTGCCTCTACAATCATGGACTTATTCACGTCATCCTGACCGGATGGGGGAGGTTACCTGACCGGGTGGGGGCTTATGCCTGCCGAATCGGGGGACCTGTCCTGACCGCTTGGGGTGACCCTGTCTTCTTGGGGGCCCTACTTTTCCGCTGTTTTCCAGCGCGTTCAACCCACCCGGTCCTCGATGGCGTGAATTGTGGCGCGACTCGTGGAGTTCTGCGCTTTGAACTCCACGGATCGGCCGTTTTCATCCTGACCGCTTGGGGGCGCACCGGCACGCTCTTTCCTGTCCTGTCTTGACGTTGCAGGTCAGGTCAGGCAGCCAAGCGCTCGGAGCCTGTTTATGGATGATTCGCCGACAAAGGATGTCGAGCTAGACGACGAAGATCAAGAGCGAGCCGGCCGTGCGATGCGGGTTGCGCATGCGCTCGCTTCCAAGCAGACCGCGGAATTCGCTAAGCCCGGAAAGCTCGTCGAGGTCCGGTTTGTCAAGGGCCAGTCGCTCAGCCTGACCGCTTCACGCCTTCTCGCGTTGATGATCCTGACGGCCGGCGGCGATGCCTGGCGCGACGTGCCGCACCGGATGCGCAAGGCGGATATTCGCCGCGGCCACAAGGGCAATGAGCGCATCTCCGATATGCTGGAGGAACTGCATCGCACCTTGTTCGCAGAAGACGACAGAAGCTGGCGTGGACGAAAGGCCACGCGGCGTTTCTCACTCATCCAGATGTCGAAGGAGGAGGCCGAGGACGAGGATGGCGGCGAGAGCGGCTGGATCGAATGGGAGTTCACCCCGGACGCTCGCAAGCTAATTCAGGAATCGGAAACATACGCGGTCCTGAATAGACAGGCCGTCCTCGGCTTCCGATCGAGCTATGCGCTCAAGCTTTACGAGATCGGTGCGCTTCGCATTCACCGCCGCCAGCCGACCTGGCGCTGCGACATCACGGCTTTGCGAGCGGCGCTGGGCATAGCTCCTGACGTATATAAGGATTTCGCACAGCTGCGGCGCAAGGTCCTGCAAACCGCAAAGAGCGAGATCGATCAGCTCGCGCACTTCCGCGTGGAGTGGAAGGAAACGCGGCAGGGCAGGGCGGTGGCGGAGGTGGAATTCCGCTTTGAGGCAAAGGATGCGCCGGCGCAGATCGGCACCGTGGACGAACTGGAACGTCATTCAGCCGGGCGCCGAGCCCGTCGCGAGGGCACCGTGGAGTCCGCTCGCGCTGTTGGTGAGCTTGCAGGTGAGAAGCAGAAGGTACGGCTTCCGGTGGTCGTCACGTCCAAGGAAGCCGTGGATCAGGCCGGGGCCGTCGGTGAGGCTCCATCAGCGGAGCGAGCCTCGGCTGTGTCGAACATCGTCCGACAGGCTGCGGGGCGGATGAGGTCGGCCGACGCCGAGCGTCCGCGGGTCAAGTTCGCAAGCTTTCCTTCAGGCTCGCTGCGATGGTCGGGCGCCGAGGAGTTTCTGTCGATCGGGCGTTCCCATGGCGGGGGCTGGGACGTGGATCTGATCGCCGAAGCTTACCGGGGTCATATGGGCGATCGACTGGTGAAGCTGAGTGGGGTCAAGCTGCAGCGCTCGTGGCAGGGCTTTTGCGAGAGTTACGTCACGCGGAAGGGTCGGCCGAGCTGAAAATTGCACCGGTGCAATTTTCGCCGTGCCCTCGCTAAATCGCCCCCAGGCGGACAGGATGCCGCCACTCCTGGCCTACGCGGCTTGCGGCTTTCGAAAAACAGAGTGGCGTTGACGGAAAAGCGCAAACTGGGCATGTAATGGCTGTCTAGCGAAAGGATGGCCTATGGCGACCGCAATTGCGCGGGTTCGACCGGATCGATCCCGAATCAGCGCCCTTGCCGAGCGTTGCTCCAACATCCTCGAGAAACTTCGGGACGGGGCGCAGAGCAAGCGCGCTGACGAGCGGCGGGAACCGATCTTCACGATAGGAAAGGCGGCCGACTTGGTCGGCCGCACGCCCGCAGCCATTCGTGAGGCGGAGAAGGACGGCCGACTGCCTGAACCGGGTCGCACCGAAACCAATCGCCGTGTCGGCTACACGCTCGGGCAACTGAACGACATGCGTGGCGTGTTCGGGACCCGGCCCTGGCGGTCGGCGGACGATCCCTGTGCGGTCGTGGCCGTCCAGAATTTCAAAGGCGGAGTGGGGAAGTCCACCATCTCGGTGCATCTGGCGCAGTTCCTGGCGATCAGGGGTTATCGCGTCCTGCTCATCGACTGCGACAGCCAGGCGTCGGCGACAACCTTGTTTGGCTATGTGCCCGATCTCGATCTTCAGGAGGAGGATACGCTCTACCCGTTCCTCCGCCAGGACGAGTTGGTGAGCCTGGAATATGCAATCCGGGCGACCCACTTCGACGGCCTTGATCTCATTCCGGCGAACCTGCGGCTGTTCCAGTCGGAATACGAACTCGCAGCGAGGATGGCGCGAGGGCAGGGGGCCTTGCTCGATCGCTTGCAGCAGGGGATTGCCTCTGTAGCAGACCGCTACGATGTGGTGGTGATCGATCCGCCGCCCGCGCTTGGGGCAATTTCGCTTTCGGTCCTGCGCGCGGCGAATGCACTTGTGGTCCCGGTGCCGCCGACCGTGATGGATTTCTCCTCGACGGCCGCCTACCTCGCGATGCTCGACGAGACGATGCAGGTCCTGCTCGAGCACGGCATGGACACCGACCTTGCCTTTCTCCGCTTCGTTGCCTCGAAGGTCGATGAGAACAAGTCGATGCAGCGTGAGCTGATGGGGCTGATGGGTCAGCTTTACGGCAACGCGCTGGTCCGGACCCCGCTCAAGGACTCTGCCGAGATCGACAATGCGAGCGCGCGTCTGATGACCGTTTATGAGCTCGATGGTCCCACCACGAGCCGATCTGTGCGCGACCGGTGCCTGACCTATTTGGACGGGGTTAATTCGGAGATCGAGACGGATATCCGTTCGATGTGGCCAAGCCATGAGAGCCGCCTGAGACGAGAGGGGTTGGCATGAGGGAGGATCAAAATTGCACCGGTGCAATTTCGGATAAAGGAGAGGCGCCATGAGCGCGAAAAACCGCACGTTCGCTGCCGATCTTGCCGGCGCAATCGAGGCTCCGGCGGACCCACCGGCGCGACCTTCGCGGTTGGGGATGGGGGTGCTCGCGGGGCGCAGTACGCGACTGGCGGAGCTGGCGACCGGCTCGCTCGTCAGTCGGGCCACCGAACTCGTCGACCCTGCTCGCTGCCGGATGTGGCACGGCCATAACCGCGATTACGCAGGCCTTTCGGAAGAGCGCTGCCGGGACCTGATCGACAGCCTCAAGGCGCAAGGGAAGCAGGAAGTTCCGGCGCTGGTCCGTCGGATACGTGATGATCCGGACTTCGATTTCGAGGTCATTAGCGGCGCGCGACGGCACTGGTCGGTGAGCTGGCTGCGCAGCCACAATTATCCGGACTTCCGGTTCCTGGTCGAGATCCGGGAGCTCACCGATGAAGAGGCATTCCGGCTTTCCGATATCGAGAACCGCGCGCGCGAGGATATTTCGGACTTCGAACGTGCCCGGGATTATCTCCGGGCGCTCGGCGCCTATTACGGCGGCAAGCAGCAGGACATGGCCGAGCGTATCAACGTCTCGACGAGTTGGCTCAGTCGTTATCTCGATCTGGCGCGACTGCCGGCAGAGGTGACCGGCGCCTTTGCGTCACCGCACGACCTCGGGATCAAGCACGTTACCCAGATCAAGCCGCTGCTCAAGCCCGAGGACCGGCGCGACCGCGTATTCGCCGAAGGGCGCCGCATCGCGGAAGCGCGCAAACGGGGTGATGACGTTGCTCGCGCCCCGGCCGACGTTGTGCGCATGCTGGCGGCTGCTGCCGAGGCCCCCAAGAAGACAGGATCCCCCAAGAAGACAGGAAAGGCTGACACCACGGTCAGGACGGAGGGAGGCGCGGAGGTGCTTCGACTCGATGGCCACGGCCGGACCGGCGTCACGCTGACCCTGTTGCCGGAGGCGGGCGCCACGCGGGCAGACGCCGAGAGGGCGCTCGGTGAGATCCTCGACCGGTTCTGGCCAACGAGCTGATCGGCCGCAGCGAAGGTCAGGCCGGCGTCGGCTCGGTCATCCCGACGCCGAGACGTGCCAGGCGCTCATCGATCGCGCGCATTTCGGCGTCGAAGTCGGCTAGAACGGCGTCAAGCGCGGGACTTGGCCGAGGTGGCGCGATCGGCCGCCCGCGGCGCGCGGGTACGAAGCCGAACGCCTGCGCAAGATCCGGTGGAAGATACGCGCGCCAGCTCTGACGCCCGCTCACCTCGACGAGAAGCCCGGCTCTCGCGGCCCGCGCGAGCAGCTTGCCAGCTCCCGAGATGGTCAGGCCAAGGTGCCCGCCGACGCCGCGCGGGCTGAGCACCGGTTGGACTTGAGAGAGCGCCAGTAGGGGTAGGAGCGCGCCGGGGCGGCGGGCCTGTCCCAGTGCGTGCGCGGAGCGCAGCCTGTCGGCCTCGATCGCCTCGAGCCGCTCGAGGCCCGTTATGGCGGAGCGACGCAGCTGCTTTAGGAAGCGCCGGATGATCGCGTCTGCCGCGTCCGGCTGCAGCCGCAGGGCCTTGTCAGCCCATGCCAGATTGGGAAGCGGGCGATGCGTCACCCCGAGATCGTGGAGTAGCGCCGGGAGCGCCAGCCAAGGCACGCTGGTACGGTCTGCACGCGCATGCCGGGCGATAAGCTCGAGCGCGCGCAGGAGCAGCGGCCGCTGGCCCCAGTCGGCCGGGGGATCGAAGCTGAAGGGGAGGGCCTCGCGCCAGTGCCGCGGACCGCGCCTTGCGAGGCTCTCGTGCCACGCCGCGAGGGCGGCGAGATCGTCGCCGAAGGTCGGCAGGAGTGATCGCGAGGGCAGGGGAAGGCCGCAGGCTTGGCCGAAAATATCGATTTCGTCGATCTCGACCCCTTGCCCCCGCAGCGCCTCACCAAATCCGCTCCACGCAGCGCGTCGGGTCCACGCCGAGGCGCAATGGCTGGCGGAAATCCGTGCATCGAGACGTGCAATGGCGGCCATCGTGGTTTCGAGTTCGTACGCTAGCCCGTGAGTCCAGGCTGGCGCGGAAAGATCGGGATGACGGCGAGCCATGCCTGATAGTATCCGCAAACATTGCCCAGCGTCTAGCGTGGGCGCACACCTGCTGTTGATAATGGACCCTTATCAACACCCTATTGTTGGCGCTTCTATATGAAGGTAAGGAATACGGGCCGGCACACGGTGCGCCGGTGCGCCGCCTGTCGCGGCCAACCGGGACGAAAAGCAGCGTGTACGACCATCTCAGCGATCTCGCCCAGCGGCTCGGCCGCCACATGGCCGAGCATAGCCCCAAGGGCCTGCCGACGCATTTCGGCGATGAGTTGCTTGAGGCGTTCCCGAGCGAGACCCGGAAGACCTTGGGGACGGCGCTGGCGGAACTGGAAGCGGATGGCCTCGTCACGCTCTCGCATGTGCTGGGTCCGCACCTGCCGCGGGTGCGCACCACCGTGGAGCTGTTCATTGCCAGCGACCCGGCGATCACCGGACATGATCCGGTCGAGGACTCGGTCGTGCTCGCGCGGCTGCTGCTGGAGAAGCCGGACTTGGGCGGGAACGCCGCGAAGCTCGAGGAAGCTGCAGGGTGGGAACGTCGCCGCTTCAATCCTGCCTTTGCGCTGCTGATCCCGTGCGTTCACGACGGCCGCGTCCGCAAGTCGCTCCAGGACAACTATCCCACCATGGGGATCCTGCTCGCCGACGAGGATCTGGTCCAGCTGCGCCGCTATGTTCAGTGCAACAGCGGATGGTCAAGTTGACCCACAATGGAAGGCCATTCGACGCCCGCAAGTTCGCGGCGGACATCGAGGCCAAGGCGATCGAGCTTGGGATGCAGGCGCTCGAGGAGAAGGCGAGGGGCGCCGCTGCCTCGATCGTCGATCCCGAGACTGGTAGTCACGCCAATGTGTTCGTCGATCGATTGTCGGGGAACAGGGTTGCAATCCGCACGACCGGGTCGCCCGCCTTCGCGCGTCTTCTCGAAAAGCGTCTGGGTGTCGACCCGGGAGAGGTTCAGGTCATGAATGCCGCCGACGGGGCAAAGCACCCGAAAATCTATCTTGCCCACGCCAGCGAGGACAAGGACCGGGTCCGTCCCGTCGCCGAGTATCTCATGGCCAACGGCGTCGACGTCTGGTTCGACGAGTGGGAGATCGAGCCCGGCGACAGCCTGCGGCAGAAGATGGAGGAGGGCCTCGGCGCGATGACCCACTTCGTCGTGGTGTTGACCGAGACGTCGATCACCAAGCCATGGGTGGCCAAGGAGATCGACGTCGGCCTCGTCCAGCAGGTCGGCGGCAAGAGCCGGTTCGTGCCGCTGGTCGTCGACCTCGATCCCGCGAAGCTCTCGCCCTTCCTCCAAGCGATGCTGTTCCTCAAGATCGATCCCGCCAGTGAGGCGGACCTCAAGGCCCTGGTGGACCGGCTGCATGGTGTGAGCCGCAAGCCCCCACTCGGGGACGCGCCGCGTTACCTGCAGAAGGCTCCGAGCGGGCTGGAAGGCTGGTCGCCCGCCGCGATCGCGATCGGCAAGCACATCGTGGAGACCAGCGCGAATGCGACGGCCGTCGACCCCATCGTGACCCTCGCCGATCTGCCGGCGGCTCTCGGCATCTCAGCGGATGACCTGCGGATCGGGCTGCTCGACCTCAAGGACGCCGGTTACCTGCGCGAGATGAACATAATCGGGCACTATGCCCCGCAACCGGCGCTGTTCGTGGACATCGACGAGGCGTTCATGCCCTTCCGTCCAAGCGAGGACGCGCGCACGCTGGCCAACCGGATGGTGACGGGCGAGGAGCGGGCCGTCGACACGCGGCAGCTCGCCGAAACGCTGGGATGGGAGCCGCGCCGGATGAACAGCGCCATCTGCTATCTCGAGCGGGTCGGTGCCATCAAGGCGCGGCACGCGCTCGCCTCCGCCCCCTGGCGCGCGGTGCAGCTCGTTCGCACCGACGAGACCCTGCGCTTCGCGCGTAGCCATGGCTGAGCCTGGCCTGGTTCGTGCCGAGACGGCGCCGATCAGCGAGATCGTTGCGCAGGTCGAGGCGCTCGCGCCGGCGCGGCGGCTTGCCGACCCCCAGCTGGTCGCAGCCGCCGCCCGGGCCTGGTCGGTCAACACGATCCGCGCCTTCCTGTCGGACCTGAGGATCTGGGATCAGTGGTGCCGGCGGCGTGGCCTGACGACCGCCCGGGCCGACGCCGATGCGGTCGCTGCCTATCTGCGGGCTCTGTCGGGAGTCGAGCAGGATCCGCGCAATCCGCTGAAACGGCGGGCGCCGGCGACGATCGAGCGCTATCTGGTGAATATCGGCTGGGCCTACCGCATGGCCGGGCTCGAGGACCCGACCGCGGCGCCGCTGGTGCGGCTCGAGCTCAAGGGCTTGCGCAAGCTTCTGGGGACGCGACAGCGGCAGGCGCGGGGCATCCGGTTCAAGGGTGAAGTGAGCGACCTCGACGATCCGGCGACCGGAATCTGTCTCACCCATCTGCTCAAGGCCTCCCGGCGCGACATGCTGGGCGCGCGCGATCGCGCGCTCCTGCGCGTGGCGTACGACAGCGGCTGCCGCCGCTCCGAGCTGGTCGCGATCCTGTGCGAGGCGATCGAGGGGCCGGACCCCGATGGATCCGGAACCCTGTTCATAGGCACGAGCAAGACCGACCGCGAACGGGCGGGCGCGCTCGCCTATCTGTCACCGGCGACCATGCAGGCGATCGAGGAGTGGCGGCAGGCAGGAGGGATAAAGACCGGGCCGCTTTTCCGGCGGGTCGAGACGTATTTCGACGGAGGGGTTCGGTCGGTGGGGGAGGGGGCTCTTCACCCGAACACGATCACCCTGATCTACCGCCGCCTCATTCGCGCGGCGTTCGACAAGAAGCTGCTCGGTCCAATGAGCGAAGCCGAGCTGGAGCGCTGGGTGGCGGCTGTCTCCAGCCACTCGATCAGGGTCGGCGTCGCGCAGGACAATTTCGCCGCTGGCGAGAGCCTGCCCGCGATCATGCAAGCCTATCGCTGGCGCGACCCCAAGACCGTCATGCGCTACGGCGCGCGGCTCGCCGCCAAGAGCGGGGCGTCGGCGCGCCTCGCACGTCGCTTTCAGGAGAGCCGTTGAGCGATGGTCAGGATCACCGTGACGGAACCCGCCAAGCCGGAACGGCGTCGTCGCACGCTCGACCCGATAACCGTCTCCGAGATTGCCGAGGGGAGCCTTCAGGAAGGACAGGAGCTCGATTTCAAGCGGGAAGTGAACCTCGACAAGCCGGAGGCGAAGGTCCGGCTGCTCGACGATGTGGTCGCGTTTCTGAACCGAGGCCCTGCCCGGATCATCGTCGGCGTCGAGGAGAAGGGCGGCCGCTTCGAGAGCTTTCGCCCGATTTCGAGCGATCCGGACAAGATGGCGCTGCGCCTCCAGACGGTGATCCAGGATGGTATCACGCCCGTTCCCTTGGACGTGCAGGTCGTGCCAATCCACCTAGAGGAGGGGTTCATCCTCGATATTCAGATCCCGCGGCACGCCGGCGCGCCGTTCATGAACCGGCTTTCTGGCGGCTATCTGATCCGGTCGGGCGCGCGCAATCTGCCGATCGATCCGGGGATGCTGCGCAGCAGGTTTGTCGACGAGACCGCGTGGATGAGCCGGCTCGAGGAACTGACCGCAAGCGAGGATGCCAAGCTTGCCGCCAGCGGTCGCGTGGTCCCACGCCAGGCACTGCGGATCGGGATCCTGCCACAGGAGCACTTTGACCATCAGCGCCGGGCGTTCGAGCAGGGAGACCATGTCCGCTACCCCGGACCCCTATTCCACGAACATTCCGATCCCTGGTTCAAGGCGGCCGAAGATGGCCATGAGCTCTTCGCCAGGGACCTGAGGTCGCAGGGGATCGAACGCTTGTTCATCCGTGATGACTGGTTCGTCCATGCCCAGGCAGCCTTTGCCATCCAGCAGCTGAGCGGGGAGGGGAGGCTGGGGCTGCACGAGTTCAACGAGGCGGCGAAGCGCTATCTGGCAGCGATCGCCGCCTTCCTTGCCGAGCAGGGTATCGTAGGGCCGTTCGCGATCACGCTGTCGCTGCAGGGCCTTGGCGAGAGCGAGCGTTTTGGCGCCTGGTTCCCCAACACCTCCGCAGTCCGGACTCTCCGACCCCGCATCGTTCAGGACGTCGATGATGACCAGCTGATCTCGGATTTCCTCCGCCGTGTGAGGCAGGCAACTGTCTTTGGCTGATCGCGACCGACCGGGGGTGGCCGGCTGTAACCATAGTCCGGAAGAGCCTCTCATCATTCGAGCTGGCCACGCCTAATCGAGGCCTCGCTTTCCGGGGGCCCAATAGGCCTTGGAGAAGATGCGAGTCGACGCCACCCCTTGATCCTTCAATCTGTGGCGGAGGCGCTGGATGGTACCGGCCTGTCCGGTCAGCACAAACGACGCACCGGCGGTGCCAAAGGCATCCAGCGCCTCTCCAAGGGGTTGGAGGTTCCGCGCATCATCGTGCTTGACGACGAGGGTCGCATCATCGAGCCCGAGCCGCTCCAGAACGCGGCGGCCGCTATCGGCATCTTCAACCTCGAAGTAGCAGTGAACCGCCTGGGCCAAGCGCGCTGTGACCACCGCATAAGCGAGCCCTATCGATGTCTCGTCGCCGAACAGCGCAAGCGGAGGAGCGGCGCGATCGGCATCGAGCGAACTGCGCGGACCGAACACCTCGCATCCATCGCCAAGCCCGAGGTTGAGAAGCCATTCGCTCCCGGGCCCGTCGCCGTGGGCAAAACCGAGGAAGCGGGTGCGGCCTGCGACAGGGTCCCAGTCGATAGGGGTGTAGGTCCGCGCCACGAACGGGGAGCCCATCGCGATCTGGAGCTTCTGCCCTGGGGACCAGGTGACACCGCAAAGGGCCGTCCCCTCGAGCGTCACCAACCTGAAGCGAGGCGCAATATCTTCAATGTCGCTCACGTTCGCATGCTTCATGAACAGGCGCGTGATCGCCTTGCCAAGGCGGCCCGGCGATGTGGCGCTGGCGCCGCGTGATCCGGGCGCGTCCGTCATCCGACCCGGACCGCGAACTCGTTCCCACGACCCTCGTCGATCGGCAAGGTCTGCGCGATGTAGCCGTTCGCGGCATCGCGAACATAGTCCAGATAGTCCTCGGCGAAGGCATTTTCGGCGAGGATCACGGCGCCGGCTCGCAGGCGCGGCTCGATGAGCTTTAGCACCGGCAGGTAAAGCGACCACGCGCCGTCGATCAGCGCCAGGTCAATCACGCCGTCGAGATCCCGGAGCGTCTCCAGCGCGTCGCCCTCTCGGATCTCGACCAGGTCGGCGCGCCCCGCCGCCTCGACGTGCGCGCGGGCGCGGGCGACCTTCGCGGGCTCCATTTCGGAGCCGATGAGATGGCCACCACCATTATCCCGGAGCGCGGCCGCCAGATAGATGGTCGAGATGCCCATCGATGTGCCGAACTCCACAATTCGCGTTGCCTTCGTGGCCCGCGCGATCGCGTAGAGGAAGCGGCCGTATCCGGGTGTCACCGACAGGAAGTGTGCGGCATGGTCCCTGTAGGCAGCGCGGTAATCCTGCCGTTCATTTGCGATCATCTGCGCTGCCGCCTGCTCGAGCGAGGCGCCTGACGCTTGGAGCTCACCGCGCACCTTCTCGATATAGGGGGCGTCGGCCGATTCAGCGTCCCGGTGGAGCATGGCCAAGGTTTCGGCAACGCGGCCGCTGGTCAGCAGATTCACGATATCCTCCTGAAAGTCTCGTGGCCGCACACCTCGACGTGCGTCTGGTCTGGAGATAGAGGAAGCAAGTGATGGCGTCATTGCGACGAATCGTCAGTTCGTTATTCAATCTCGCCAAATGTGGGCCGATCCTCCGTGCCGCTGCTGAATGACCTTTCCACCGAAGCTGAGTGGGTCGAACCCGATGACGTGCCGCGGCCTTTGGTCACCTACGGGTTCGCCTCCGAGACGTTTGGCGACTTCGAGCTGGAGCCGCATCACCATGCCAAGAGCCAGCTACTGCTGGTCATGCGCGGTGCCCTGACCTGCGAGGTCGATGGGGGGCTCTGGATCGTTCCGCCGCGCAGCGCGATCTGGATACCCGGCGGCACGCGACATGCCATCAAGGCAACAGGCGCAGTGGAAGGCTATGGCGCCTTCGTCGGACCCAACCTCGACATCCGCCTGTCGGCAAGCTGCTGTGCGGTGGCCGTGACACCGCTGCTGCGCGAGCTGCTCATTCGGGCCGCTCACCTGCCGATCCTCTATGCCGAAGGAGGGGCAGTCTCTCGGATGGTTTCGGTGCTCCTCGACGAACTGGCGGCGGCCAGACCGGAAGACCTGCACCTGCCGATGCCGGCTGACCCGCGCCTGAAGCGGATCGTCGGCGAGATGATGGACGCGCCGTCCGAGCGGGGGACGCTGCAGAGTTGGGCTGCAAGCACAGGCATGAGCGTTCGGACGTTCGAGCGTGTCATCCGGCGGGAGACCGGCATGAGCTTCGGGCGATGGCGCAGGCAGTTCGGTGTGGTTCTGGCGGTGCGATGGCTCGCCGGCGGCGCGTCGATCCAGCAGGTCGCCGCGAATCTCGGATATGAAAGCGTCCCGAGCTTCGTGACGATGTTCCGCAAGGCGCTTGGCAGCTCGCCGGGCCGTTACATGGCGGAGCGCAACTTCGAGCTGCCCTGATCCCGGTATCGGCCCTTTCCAGAAAGCTGGGGCTCACATCCCAATGGCCTCAGGAATCCACACTGTCGGCTTTGCGACGGCGAGAGCCCGCCCTGAATGGCTCATTTGCCTCGCGATGCGCGACTTGCCCCTGTCATGATCGCAAGCTAGTCGTTGCGAACGAGTCGCAATAAGGGAAAGGGGCAGCAACGGAAGGACAGAGGATGACCCGCCATTTCAAGCCACCCGCTGCCACGCCGGCCATTCCGGCGATGCTCGTCGAGGCGGTGCGATGCTGGCGTGAGGCGCGCGACACCGGACAGCCGGTCCAGCCGTGCATCGCTCGGGTGCTCGATGAATATGACTGCGCGGTGTTGGCGCCTGTGTTCGACAGTCTCTGCCTTTTCTTTGAAGGCGCGCTGGGGCGGCCGCTGACCGTAGGCGGGGCGCTAGACCGGTCTGACGACGAGCTTCTGTTGGTCGGCCTGGTCGAAGGGGCGCCGGGTCGCTGCCCGAACTCCTCGGCAGGCCCGGGCACTGGGTTCGATTGCGCGTTGTGCTCGACGCGGATCATGCTCGCGCTGACGTTCGGCCATCTTCCGGTTCATTGAGCCCAGATCCCGGCGCAGCGCCGAGCATCGCGCGCGAACCTCATCGCTCGGTGCCGACATTGACGCGTGGTCGAAATCGCAAGCCCATGACGAGCGGTACGGCGACAGCGTTGACGATCATTGCAGACAGCCAGATCGCGCCCGGCCAACGTTCGCGAACCGCGAAATAGACCGTCGAAAACAGGAGGGGACCGAAGATCGACGCCAAGCTCATCGCTGACGCCAGGACTCCTTGGAATTGGCCCTGTCGATCATCATCGACGAGGCGAGTGGCAAGTGACTGCAACGCCGGCGTCCCGATGCCGGCCAACGCCATCACCGGCATGACCACGAAGACGATCCACCCCTGGGTTGCAAAAGCCAGTACGGCGAGCGCCAGGCAAGCGGCCATGATCCCAGTCAGGATCGCCCCGCGCTCACCAAGGGCGCGCACGGCGGGGCCAGGCAAAAAGGCCTGCGCCAGCGATTGGCACACGCCAAAGGTCCCAAGCGAAAGACCGATCCACAGGCCGTTCCATTGGAACACGTCGTCACCCCATAAGGCCCAGCATACGCCATAGACTTCGCCGCTCGCGCTGAGCACGAAGAAGGTCGCGATGACGGGCAGGAGGGACCGCATCGAAAGCGCCCATCGTAGGGGCCTCAGGGGATTGAGTGCGGCGAGGTCGATCCTGCTAGCGCTTGCCCGGCGAGATTCCGGAAGCACGAACAGAGCAAGCAGGAGGTTGGCAGCGTTCAGTATGGCGGCGGCGATGAAGGGCAGCCGCAGCCAATAATCACCAAGAACGCCGCCGATCACCGGCCCCAGGATGAAGCCGATGCCGAACATCGCGTTGAAAATACCGAAACGCTTGGCCCGCGTTCCCTCCGGAGAGATATCGGTGATGTAGGCGGTCGCGACCGCGATATTGGCGCTGGTGAGCCCGGCGATTGCTCGTCCCAGGATCAGCAGCGCGAGTGAGGGGGCAAGCGCCATCAGCAGGTAATTGAGTGCGGCGCCGCCAAGCGAGATCAGCAGGACCGGCCGGCGGCCCAGCCGGTCGCTCAGCGCTCCCAAGACAGGCGCGAATGCGAACTGCATCGCCGCATACAGAGCGGTGAGGACGCCGAGATAGGATGCCACGTCGCGGGCCTGTGTCACCTCCTCGATCAGGCGAGGCAGGATCGGGAAGATCAGTCCGATGCCGATCGCATCGAGCGCGATAGCGGCGAAGATGACGACCAGCGGCCTGTTCACAGGGTCGGTGCCGGCAGCGGTGCGCCGTCCTGGAAGAAGCCGCCCGTTGGACCGTCAGCGCCGAGCGTCGCGGCCCACACCACACCCGCGGCAGCCTCTGAGGGCGACCGATCGTCCTTGTCGTCACCGCGCTCGGGGTGGCTCGCGACCGATCCCGGATCGACTGCATTCACCAGGATCGGACTGTCGGCCAGCGCCGCCGCGAGCGTCACGGTCAGGGCGTTGAGCGTAAACTTGGCGAGCGAGTAAGCGGGCGAGAACAAGAGGCCGGGTGTCCGCTTGCCGATTTGCCAGGCCGCTGCGCTCGTCACGTTGACGATGCGGGCAGCGGGCGCCTGTCGAAGCAGCGGAAGCAGCGCCAGGGTCAGGCTCCAGCAGCCGAACACATTGGTCTGGAACAGCGTGTGCAGTGAATCCATATCCACGTCCAGCGCCGACCGGGAGGTGAAGTCCGGCATGGCGCTCGCGTTGTTGATGAGCACGTCGAGGTGATCGACCATCCCGGAAAGTTCGACCGACAGCCGCTGCACGCTGGCCTGATCAGCGAGGTCTAGCGCAAACGCGCTTGCGACGAGGCCGTCGCTGCGCAGGGCCTCTGCCAGCTCTTCCCCCTGGGCGACGTTCCGCGCGGCGAGGATGACGTGGTGGTCCCGTTCGGCGAGATGGCGCGCCACGGCGAAGCCCAAGCCGAGTGGGCGACTTGCGCCGGAGATGAGCGCGACGCGAGAGTGAGTGGTGGGCATTGGGAACAGCTCCATGGTCGATGTTCGACCGGAGCGTTCCTCGTTCCGCGAGGCCCGCACGGACGAACAGGCGGACGCCGCGCGGCGTTCGGTGTTCGTCGTGGGGATCTCGGGCACGAAGCCGAAGACCAGAGCTTTCGTTTCCGAAAGGACTTGGGCTGACCAGACCAAGTCTGCCTTTTCCGACAGGAAGGACGATAGCTCGCCGAGGCTCGTGCTGCAACATGTCGACCGCACCAACGCTCGTGAGTGCAGGCAACTATTCAAATCATGAAAGCCGCTCCTATCTTCCCGCACGTTGGTCGCCGGCGCGAGAGTGCCTGATCAGGGCTCCCGCGTTGGCCTCGCTGTCGAACTGGGAGAGATGATATGACCGCAATGTCTGCTACCTCCCCCTTGTCTTTGGGGAGTGCTTACGCCCGAGGTTCTGCGCTGCTCAGGCGGAACTGGGGTTGGTTCGTTTTTCGTGGTGCCCTCGCGCTTCTGCTCGGCGTCGTCACGGTGCTGTTCCCGCTAAATGCTCTGTTCGCCTTCACCCTGGTCTTCGCTGCCTATGCCGGCGCTGACGGCATCCTCTCGCTGATTGCCGGCGTTCGCGGTGCAACGAAGAAGGAGGATCGCTGGTGGGCGCTGGTCCTGCGCGGCGTCATCGGTGTCGCCGCTGCCGTCCTCGTGGCGTTGATGCCGGAGGTGGCCACCGTGAGCTATGCCTTGGTGACCCTGGGCATCCTCATCGGCTGGGCGCTCCTCACCGGCTTCCTCGAGATCGCAGCCGCGGTTCGCCTGCGCAAGGAGATCAAGGGCGAATGGCTGCTCGCAATCTCTGGCGTGCTGTCGGTCCTGCTCGGCCTGTGGGTCTGGGCCATGCTGTGGATCCACCCGATCGCCAGCATCCTGTCGGTCGCCTGGGTCATCGCTGCCTGGGCGTTCTTCGCCGGCTTTACCCTGATCGGTCTCGGTGTGCGCCTGAGGCGACTTCAGAAGGCTGAGAATGGTCTTGAAAGCCGTTCTGACGAAACCAAATAATCTATCGCCGGGTGCCGAAAGGATCCGGCATGGAGAGTGCGTCCGCTCTCTCGGACGCTCTTCATACACTCGTTGCTCAAAGGAGGACTTGTTTATGAGGACCAGCTATGACTTCACGCCGTTCCGGCGCTCGACTGTCGGCTTCGACCGGCTGTTCGATCTTCTCGAGAACGGCCTGACTTCGCAGATCACCGACAACTACCCCCCGTTCGATCTCGTAAGCGAGGGGGAAGACCAGTACCGCATCAACATGGCGGTGGCGGGCTTCCGTCCCGACGAGATCGAAGTTGTCGCGCAGCAGAACCTGCTGGTGGTTACCGGCCGCAAGCAGGAGAACGCCGATAGCCGCTATATTCATCGCGGCATCGCCACGCGCGACTTCGAGCGCCGCTTCGGCCTGGCCGATTATGTCCAGGTGAAGAACGCGGAGCTCAAGGACGGGATGCTCTCGATCGAGTTGGTGCGCGAGATTCCCGAGGCCATGAAGCCGCGGAAGATCAGCATCGGCGCGGCCGGTGACAACGCCCGCCGCATCGAGGACTCGTCCGCGAACAACAATGAACAGACGAACGTAGGCACCAAGCAGCTCGAAGCTGCCTGATGCCGATCGGGCTCGCCGTGCCTCCTCGGGCGGCGAGCCCTCTTCGCCAGCAAACCAGGAGACGAATCATGGCAGTGCGTGATTTGATTCCATGGCGCCGGCAGGAGAACCCGGCGCCTGCGCTTTTCCGGGACGAAGTGCCCAGCCCTTACCTCCAGCTCCGCCGTGAGATGGACCGGCTGTTCGAGGACTTCTTCCGGGCACCGCTCGTGGGCGGCATCGCTCTGTCCAGCAATGCGCCCGGGTGGCCCAGCCTGGAAGTGAAGGAGAGCGGCGATCAGGTGACGGTCACCGCCGAGCTTCCGGGCCTCACGGAAAGCGATATCGAGGTCACGGTCGACGACGGTGTGCTGACCCTCCGGGGCGAGAAGCGGAGCGAGCACGACGAGAAGGATCAGGGCTGGTCGGAGCGCTACTATGGCCGCTTCGAACGGTCTGTCGTGCTGCCGGAAGGCGCCGATGAAGAGAATTGCCGGGCGGAGTTCCGCAATGGCGTGCTGACGGTTCGCATGCCCAAGGCGCAGCGGACCGCCCGCGGTCGCCGCATTCCCGTCGGCAGCGGTGCAACGCAACACTGATCGACTGGCGCGCCGGCTCGAGGGCGGCGCGCTTCAATCTATAAGAGCGGCTTCTAGCCGCCCGATGACCAGACAGGGAGAAAGGCATGGTTCGATCAGGACGGCGGGGTAGGGGAATCTGGGGAGCACTGATCTTGGCGGTCACGTTTGCCGGCGCCACCCTGGGCGGTGCTGCAGTGGAGATGCTGACGAGCAGCGGGATCGCGGACGCCACGGCACCGCGAACGGTTGCGACCGACGCCGTGCCTCTCAACCGGCTGACGCTGGCGCCGCTTGTGGAGCGGGTCGCGCCCGCAGTCGTCAACATAGCGGTTCTGCAGAGCTCGCCCTACGCCCAGAACCCGCTGCTCCGAGATCCCTATTATCGCTTGTTCATGGGGGTTCCAGATGAAGCGCTCGCGCCCCGCATTTCGGCCGGATCAGGCTTTGTCGTCGATGCCGAACGAGGATTGGTCGTCACCAACCAGCATGTCGTCTCCCCCGCGCGTGCGATTGCGGTAGGTATCGGAGACCGGCAGGTGGAGGCCGAGCTGCTCGGAAGCGACCCGGCGACGGATATCGCTGTCCTCAGGATTCCCGCGCAAGGGCTGAAGGCCTTGCCGCTAGGGGTCTCCGCCAAGGCCCATGTCGGGGACTATGTGGTGGCGATCGGCAATCCCTTCGAGGTGGGTCAAACCGTCACCGCCGGCATCATCAGTGCCGTTCGGGCTCCCTCGGCCGGGGGACCGCCCTATGTGCAGACCGATGCCCCAATCAACCCGGGAAACTCGGGTGGGCCATTGATCAACATGCGGGGCGAGGTCATCGGCATCAACAGCGCGATCATCGGACCCAGCGGCGGCAATGTCGGTATCGGGCTCGCGGTGCCATCGGATGTCGCGCGGCGAGTGGTCGAGCGGATTGCCGGCACGCGACTAGCCTCCGTCGAGAGCTGACCCATCCATCATGCCCCAGATTGTGCCGCTGCAGGCCTGTTCGTTAAGCTGGAGCCGATCGCGACTGGCTGGATAAGCGCTGGATGAATTAGAAGGTGGACATGCGCTCGCGTGTAGGACGACATTGCGTATGGGGATAGTCGGGCATTGAGCTGCCCTCTTGGAACGGGTGGATGGTTCAGTTCAACGATTGGTGCGACGCGACCGACACTCCTCTGGGCAATCACCATGTTCGCGTGATGACTGGACGCGCAGCGCACGCTGCGCAAGGCATCCAGCTGACGGCGTCAGCGGTTCCCGCCCACTATGCGGCGGAAGAGCGTCTCGCCGCGGCGCTTGCCCGGCTGGGCAAGCCGGCGGCAGCCAAGTTGGTTACCGATCTTCTTCCGCAAACGCCGCAGATACGCTCCGGTGATCTGGGGGAGATCTACGCGACCGAATGGATCGACGCCCACAGCGGCTACCGGGCTCCCATCAAGCGATTGCGATGGAAGGACCATCGCGACATGGCGATGCGCGGCGACGATGTGATCGGCATGATCCTCGATCCTGCCACCCAGCGCCTAAGGTTTCTCAAGACCGAGGCGAAGAGCCGCATCGACCTGCGGGCGCAGACGCTGCAGGAAGCGCGCGCGGGGCTCGACAAGGATGGCGGCCTTCCGTCGTCGCACGCCCTGTCGTTCATCTCCGCGAGGCTGATGGACCTTGGGACGGACGCGCCACTCGTCGACGCCATCGACGAGGCTCTCTATCGCCACGGCATTCCGGCCGAGCATGTCCGGCATCTTCTCTTCACCTTCTCCGGCAACGCGCCGGAGGCACTGCTGACGCAGGCGCTTCAGGCCTATCCAGGCCCGATCGGGCAGTGGGGAGTAGGGCTGCACGTGGATGGTCACGCCGCCTTTGTCGGAGCGGTCTACGCTCAGGTGATCGCCAATGCCAACCAGCCCTGAGGCGATCGTTGCTGCCATCAGCGATGCCGCTGCGACCGGCTTTCGCGGTCGTCTGATCGCGCGAGGTCAGGCGCGGGCGATGATATGGCGGGAGGGGGTGCTTCCGGCGGGCGCACCCGCTTTTTCTGCGCAACTGAGCTTCGACCTTCACAGCTATGGCTATGGGCTCCTCGGTCTAGGCCTGCGGCTGCTGGAACTCGGTGGCGACCCAGCCCAGGCGCGCGTTGCCTTCGAGCAGGCCGCGACCGCGCTTGAGGCGGTTATGGCGAAGGGCAATCGGGCCAAACCCGACCGCGACTTTCACTTCGTGATGGCAGCTGCGAGCTATCATCTCGCGCATCTCTCTGCCCGTGCCTATTCCCTGCTTGCGGTCGTGGCCGCGGAGGACAACTTCTCGCTCATCGAGCAGGCACTCGCGCTCCTCATGCGGCGGGACATCAACGAGCTGCGTGCCCGAGTCTATGCCTTCCGCCTCGATGGTCGCGGATCGGATGAGGCCATCACCGCGCTTTTCCAGCAGCGTCTTGCCGAGCCGCTTGCCGGCGAAGCGGCCGAGCGTGACGGCCATGATTTCCTATTCGAGGGCATCGACCTTGCCCTGACAGATGCCTTCTTCGGTGCCCTGTCGATGTTCCTGCTCGGGCTGGATCGCGGCGAGCGCGCTCTGGTTGGCCGTGCGATCGCCCAACTGCGCGAGAGCCTTGCCATTTGCGCTGAGCTGAACCTCTTGCCGCAATGGTGGGCGCATCGGGTCGCGATCCATCTGCTTTCCGACCTTTGGTCGAACACGTTCCACGAGAGGGTGCCTCTCATTCCCGCCGGTGGGGAGGCGCCGCCGTGGCAGGGCTTGCGCGAGCTCTTTATCGGGTTGCTCGCCCGTCGGCCGAGGGCAGAAGTTGACTTGTGGCCGTCACAGATCGAGGCCGCCGCGCGCGCGGTCGATCAGGCTGACAATCTGGTGGTCTCGCTACCGACCAGCGCCGGGAAGACGAGGGTTGCCGAACTCTCCATCCTGCGCTGCCTGGCTGCCGGGCGCCGCGTGATGTTCGTGACGCCGCTTCGTGCTCTGTCCGCTCAGACGGAGACGACGCTTCAGCGTACCTTCGGCCCGCTCGGAAAGACCATATCCGCCCTGTACGGCAGTATCGGCGTCTCTGCGTTCGACGAAGATGCGATCCGCGAGCGGGACATTGTCGTTGCAACTCCGGAGAAGCTCGACTTCGCCTTGAGAAACGATCCGTCGCTGCTCGACGACGTCGGTCTGCTCGTCTTCGATGAGGGCCACATGATCGGTCCCGGTGAGCGCGAAGTTCGCTACGAGGTCCAGATCCAGCGCCTGCTCCGCCGGCCCGACGCGGATCAGCGCCGGATCGTCTGCCTGTCGGCAATATTGCCCGATGGCCCGCAACTCGAGGATTTCTCGGCATGGTTGCGTCGCGACCAGCCTGGCGACCCCATCAAGGACGACTGGCGGCCGACGCGCCTGCGGTTTGGCGAGGTGGTCTGGTCATCGCCCCGAGCCCGCCTCAACCTGAGGGTCGGCGAAGAGCAGCCCTTCGTGCCCGGTTTCCTAACCGGCATGGCACCGCCGCTCTTCGTACCGCCGAAGAAGCTGCGGACCCGGCTGTTTCCCGACAACCAGCAGGAGCTCAGCCTTGCCACCGCCTGGCGTCTCGTCGACGATGGACAGACTGTCCTGATCTATTGCCCGGAGCGGCGCAGCGTCGAGCCGTTCGCCAAGGTCATCGTCGATCTCCACACGCGAGGCGCGCTTGCGTCACTGCTTACGGTCGACCCGGCGCGGCTGCAGACCGCGATCGCGCTCGGTGAAGAATGGCTGGGCGCGGACAGCAATATCCTCAAATGCCTGCGCCTGGGCGTGGCGCTCCACCACGGCGCTCTCCCGACCGCCTATCGAAAAGAGGTCGAGCGGCTTCTGCGAGACGGCGTTCTGAAGGTGACGATTTCATCGCCCACTCTCGCGCAGGGGCTCAACCTCTCCGCGACGGCGGTCGTCATGCATTCGCTCTATCGGCATGGCGAGAAGATCAAGGTTTCGGAGTTCAAGAACGTGATTGGACGCGCTGGGCGCGCCTATGTCGACGTCGAAGGCCTGGTGCTATTCCCGATCTTCAGCGACACCCAGAACAAGAAACATGACGAGTGGGTCGGCCTGATTGGGGATCTCGGCGCCCGCGAGATGGAGAGCGGCCTCGTTCAGCTCATCTTTGCGCTCCTGAAGAGGATGCACGCCCGCATCGGCGGCAATCTCGATCAGCTCATCGATTATGTGGTCAACAACGCCGCGGCGTGGACCTTCCCCGAAGTGGCGGGCGAGATCCCCGAAAAGCGCGAACGAGCGCTCAAGCAATGGGAGCGCTCCATGGCGACGCTCGATACCGCGATCCTTAGCCTGATCGGCGAAGCCGATGTTCCCGATGACCAGATCGAAGCCGCGCTTGATACGGTCCTTCAGTCCTCCCTCTGGAACCGCCGCCTGGAGCGCCTCGATGACGGGTCGCGTGCCGCTTATCGTGCGACGCTCGTCACCCGGAGCCGCTTCATCTGGGCCAATTCGACCGCCGTCTCGCGCCGCGGCTATTTTCTTGCGGGGCTGGGTCTCGAAGCGGGTCACGCGCTCGACGCGGTGGCGCCTGAGGCCAACGACCTTCTTGTGCAGGCGAACGCCGCACTTCTGATTGGAGATCACGAGGCTGCCATCGCGGCGATCACCGGCATCGCAGAGCGAGTTTTCTCCTTCTATCCGTTCGAGCCGGACCCATTCCCGGGAAACTGGCGCGACATTCTTCGCTGCTGGTTGCTTGGGCAGCCACTCGCGGCCGCCGTCGCCGGGCAGGAAGGCGATGCGCTGCAGTTCATCGAGGGCGGCCTCGTCTATCGCCTGCCCTGGGCGATGGAGGCTCTTCGCGTGCGTGCGGCCGCCAATGGCGATGTCGTTGGCGTCTTCGGCCTGGCGCTCGCCGATCATGAGCTGGGCCTGGCGGTCCCTGCCGTAGAAACCGGCACGATGAACCGGTCGGCTTCCATTCTCATCCAGGCAGGCTTCAACTCGCGTTTGGCAGCGATCAAGGCCGTCGTGGACACGAACGCGACCTTCACGTCCGGTGCGGAGCTGCGGACCTGGCTGCGCTCACCTGGCCTGGCGGCCTGGTCAGCGCAGCCGGACTGGCCTTCTCCCGAGACGCGAGCAATGTGGCTAGAGTTCGTGCAGGAGGCAGCGCCTCCCGCTAACCGGACGTGGGCACGGCGAGACTATACGGGAAATGTCGAGTGGTTCGCGGCGCCGGCTCCGCCCGGCTCTCCCGTGAGCTTGCATATCTGGAACGGCCAGCCGTTAGTGCTCTCTGCCGATGGGCGTGGCATCGGCCGCCTGCAGCATCCGCTCAACTCTAATCGGCGTGGCCTTCTCCGCGCGACCGTCGCGCTGAACCCTGCGCAACTCGAGCTGAGCTATCTCGGTCCCGATGACCTTTGGGCTGTGGCATAGCCGCGCCCATCTGCCGGGCCACTATATCTCATCTGGGAGATCATGATGACAATTAGGAAGACCGCCGAGGCGCTTCGTGCCTCTTCTGACACGGAGGCACGCCACCAAATGGTCTCCGGGCGGCTCTAGGCAGTGCTTGTCGCTCGCGCCCAGCTCGATTTCATTCGTGACCTTGTCGCCCGCTTTCAGCAGGACGACAACGTGATGCGGCCTGTCGCCGACTTCCAGTCGCAGTATGTCGCGATCGTCGCGCTCCTTCGATCGGTTGGACACGTGTTCGCAAATGTGGACTGTCACGATGCCGCTCGGCGCGAGTGGAGCCACGAGCAATGGCCGATTTGGCGGAGAGATCCGGTCTTCAGCGAGTTCATCGAGCCGGCGCGCAACGCTCTCCTGAAGGAATTCCAAGGTGGCCTCGAACTGCGCAGCGAGGGCTTCGGACCGGTTGCCGTCGTGGTCGATCCGAAGATGCCGGGCGGCGTGGCTCACGTCGCTGCGTTCGACGCGCGCGAGGTGCGCGATCGTCTCGGCCGGCCGGTACTGCCGAACTTTCATGCCGCGATTGCCTTTTGGGACCGCTGCCTCTCTCAGGCAGAGGCTGCGTTCGGAGAGGCGCGCGCGTCCCGCGGCTGACCCGCAGCGATAATCGCGGATTGGCCGAACCCTTTGCTACGGGAGATGATGTAGATGCCCTCTTCGCCGCCGCAGTGGCAGGCGCATGATGCCGCCGGTTTCGACGCAACGATGGACGTGCGATGCGCCGCTCTTCTGTCGGACATCCAGGGCGACCGGCCCCGCCGGCGCGCCATCCTTGCCGATCCCCGAGATTTGCATCGCGAGCTGTTCGCTTCGTTCGCGCCGCCAGCTCACCCGGAATATGCGGGCACCTATCGCGGCACGGCGGGAACGTCTCTCGCCCATCGAACGATATCGGCACCCTGCCAGTTCGAGCCGGGTGCCCATTATGAATTTTGCCCGCCGGAAGAGGTGCTTGCGCGCATGGCCCGGCTGTTGCGCGAAACCGAGGAGCTGCTTCAAGACCCCGAAGCAGATGATTTCGGGAGGCTGATCGCGCTGACCTACACTTTCTGCTGGTTCGGAAAGATCCATCCCTTCCTCGACGGAAACGGCCATGTGCAGCGCGCGATCTTCGCCGCAATGGCGACGGAGTTCGGCTATCCGCTCTCTCCGCGCTTCGCCATCCACCCGCGCCCCTACGACCGGCTATTGGCGACGGCGCTGGAAGTCTTCTCCCGAGCGCCGGTTGGCGAGGAAAATAGCGAGCTGAGCCTGGCGGCGGAATACCTCGCCTTCTTTTTGGATGGTCCTTTCAATGCCGTGCGAAAGCATGTCGGCTCAGCGTCCCCCTATGATTAGGTCGTGCGCGCAGATGACGGAGCATGTGCCGTTCAAGGCGCCCGCTTTCTCATCGCGGATCGATCGGCTGCTCATCGGCTATCTCAACAGTGCGGCGGCCACGTCCATATACTGGTTCGGGTGGATACCGTCGCGGGAGGGGAAGCGACCGAGGTCCAGGGTCTCGTCATCAAAGCGGGCAGCGACGGAGCTTACGGTATAGGCTTGTGGCCGAGCATAGGGCAGCAGCCAGATCACCCTCTTGAAGCAGAACTGCGCACGGATTTCGGAGAGTCGGCCAGCGAGAGCCGGTCCGGCCGCGTCGTTGGAGCCCATCGAGAAGATGCACGTGTCGTAGCGCTTTCCTGGTCGTCGCCAGGAGAGAATCTGGGCGGCGGTGGCTCGCTCCGCGGCCTGAACGTCACACCGGCGCTCGTAGCGGGCGTTGATCGCATGAGCGGTGCCGACACCTGTGCTGTCGCCAAGGATCAGGCACTCGAACATGGTGGCTTCTCTCGTTCTCCGGTCAGCGCCGAGGCCGGGAAAACCAGGTCAATTTGTCGCATCCGGTTGCGGGGCTGGCGCGACATGATCGCGCGCATGCATGAGGCGGTCGAGGTTGGCCCGACCGCCTTGGGTCGGGCCAACGCGTCAATAGCAGCGCCACACGCGCAGATGCGGTGCTTCCCAGCGCCAGCCGCAATGCCGATACCAGCGGCCGTGCCACCGATACCACCCATGGTGGGGGCCCGGAGCGGCATACCAGACGGGGCCTCGCCACCCGGGGTACCCGCGATGGTGGCCGGTCCAGTGATGCCAGCCCGGTCCCCATGCCGGCGGGGGCGCCCAGACTTGCGCCGCGGCAGGCGTCATGGATGTGCCCAGCAGTGCGATCAGTCCAACGATCGCGCCCTTCAGCGCTTTCATCAAGCCCGTCAACCAGCGCCCTTGCACCGCGCCGGAGGGTAGCGCATCGCCGCTCAGGGTGGTCGAGGGACTTCCGCTGGGCCGATCGACTGCTTCTGGCCGGCGCCAGCTGATCAGGTTTCGAATGCTTGTCCTCATATCCAAATCCTCATCATGAGCAATTCGGGCATGGGGAGCGCCGGAGAGAGCCGGCGCCCTCTAGTCCGATCCGAACCCGCGTTGGCGTTCGGCGTCAATCGAGCTAGTATTGTAACCTGCACCGTCAAGAGGTCGGGATGGCACAATCAGCGCGGGCACAGACGTCGCCGATCTGGCCGGGAACCCGGTCTCGGGTAAGCACGTGCGGTCGAAGTCTCGCTGGAACAGGTACGCTCGGATGGCGCAGCTGACCCAAGTTGAGATGGCGAATTGGGCGGCGCTTTACGCCGCGACGACGTTGTGCTGCGCAATCGCGCTCGCCTTGTCCCTCGTGGGGGCTGGCGTGCACCTCTTTCGCACACGTGCCTGGAACGATGTGCGGACGTTTCGCCAGGCGCTGCTTTTCCTGCCCAAGGCGTGGTGGCTTTGGCAGCGGCTCTATCTGCGTTCGTCGCCGGTGATCATCGCGATCGTCGGCTGGTTTGCGTTGACGCTCCGCTGGAGCTGAGTAGGGCGCTCCCTGGTTCAAAGATCCAGAGCTGCGCTGACCTTCCGGCCCACGCGGCCTGCCTCGAGATCGGGTCGAGTGAGGCAGAGAAGCTCGGCGATCTCGCGCATGCGGGAACTAACCCCCATGTCGGACGCCTGGTGGCCGTCCTCATCGGACCTGGCCTCGATCGCCAACCGCTTGATCTCTCCGGTCACACGCGATCGTGCCTCGATCAAAAAGGCTGGTCGACAGGTCCCCAGCGGCGTCAACAGATCGAACACCGGTTTCTCGATGGCCACATCGATGCCCTGACGAAACAGAGCGCGCCGGGCCGAGAGCAGCTCGCGCAATAGGCCGCGTTCGAACTCGGAGTTGACGGGTACGAACCGTTGGCCGGAATAGATAGGCTGAGCATAGGCCCGTAGCGGGGCATAGCCGCGCGCCTCGGGATACTGGCCGGCGACGACAATCACGAGGAACGGTCCGCGGATCGGGTTGCCGCGCACCGATGGGGATTGTACCCGGTTCGCGACCCGGACCGGCTGTGTGTCGGCAGTCTCGATGATGTGACCGGTGACCTGATGGGAGAACAGCGCGAAGAACGCCTGCGGTGCGTGGCCGGACGGCCAAGCGTCTGAAAGCCGCCGCAAGACCGCATAGGCTCGCCTGCTGTGGAGGGCATCGGCATGGGTCCAGAAGGCACGGCTGAGCTCGACGCCGGGCGCTATCTCGATCTTCCCGCCCGCCTTCACGAGCGCGTCGAACTCCCGCTTGATCGAGGGCTCCTCCCCCTCGTCCGACAAGGGCGACACCCGAGTGGTACCCGCGACGTCGAGCAGCCGCCACAGCAGGCGCGCAAGCCGCGGCACCGACGCGTGGCGCGTGCGGTCGTCGCTGGCGTCGCGCTCGGGCCGCTGCGCCAGCTTGCTCGGGGCGGGCCGCAGGACCTCGAAGAAGCCGTCGGGCGGCGAGGCCGGCGTCTCGCGCGTCCGTACCTCTGAGATGCGGTGGGTGACCTGGTCGCGGAAGAAAGGACAGTCGGCGCGATGGTCGGGTCGCTTGCCGCTCGTCAGCCGGCGCAGATAGTAGGTCTCCGCCTCCGAGAGGAAGGCGGGCGTCAGGATTGGCGGCGGTTCGTCGTCAGGCAGGCAGTCGCAGGCGATCCATTTTGCGCCGATCCGCGCATTCTGGACCAGCGTGATCCCCGCCTCCTCGTCGCTTGGCGATCCAGCGCCGACATACCACCGCACCAATGCTTCACGCAGGGGAGGAGGCAGTGCGATCCGCCGGCCGCAGCCATCAGTGTCTCGATCAACCAGCCACATGATCCACGCACATCGAGATCGTCCTAAGCCAGTGTTCGCGCGGGCAGGGGAATTGACAACAAGAATTCCGCTGATCTCAACTTAGCGCAGGAAGGCTCAGGAGGTCCGAAATGCGCAGGTTATTGCTCGCGAGCGCGCTTATCATCCTTGATGCCGGGATTGCGCTCGCGTCGCCGCAGGCCCCGGTGCGGCCCGTGCGGAGCGTTCAGCTGATCAGCATGACAGGCAGCCCGTCGCCCGACCGCGAGGGGCAGGATGCAGCGGCGGTGCCGGGGATGGAAGCGCCGGCGGATCCTGCCGGATCGAGTGCCGAAAGCTTCCGGGTCCATGACCTCAGCCGGCGCTGGGTTGAGTACCAGATGGGCGAGCGCTTCGCGGCACCGGTGCCCAGCGCTAGCGAAGCATCGGACGATCCGTTCGCCCGGGTCGGAGTTGCACAGCCTGGCGTACCTCCGTTCCAAGCCGGCGCCATCGCTCGCGCGTCGTCGATCTCTGTGCCCACCTGGATGCGCGGCGGTCCGGTGTTCGCCGCGGCCGCCACAGCCTTCGCACCCGGATGCGCATCCACGGATTACCGACGTAGCGGCTTTCTTTCCGCCGACGCTGAAGCTCGCCGGCAGGCCTATTTTGCGATGATGAGCGCTGCCGCCTGCGACTATGGCATCCCGGTCGGGCTGTTCGACGCGATGATCATCCGGGAGAGCCGCTATGACGCGTCCGCCCTGTCGCCCAAGAGCGCGTTCGGGCTGACCCAGCTGATGCCTGGGACCGCCGCAGGTCTGGGTGTGAACCGCTACGATGTGGAGCAGAATCTGCGCGGCGGCGCGCGTTACCTGCGGCAGCAGCTCGACCGCTTCGGCGCCTATCACCTCGCCTTGGCTGCCTACAATGCGGGTCCGGGGAGGGTCAGGAACGGGAGCGTGCCGAAGATTGTCGAGACCCAGGACTATGTCTCGAACGTCCTCTTGAACTGGTCCAGGTTGAGCGGGGGCTCGCGCGTTGCAACGATCCAGACGAGCGCATCGCCCGTTCCGCGCCGCCAGCCCTTCGTGCGCGCTGCGGCGGTGTCGAGCTTCTAAGAGGGACTGCTCGCGAGCGGCCCTCTGCACAGCCGGCGGGGCCGCGCGCTGCGGGCTAGAGCAGCGGATCCCGGCCGGAGCCGAACTGCGAGCGACGCTGGAGAATGGCGGTGATTTCGGTCACCATCCGCTTAATGACGGCGGACTGGAAGTAGGTCCCCCATTCGCTGCGGATCTCGCTGCCGTCCATCCCCTCCAGCTCCTGCAGCGCTTCCACCAGCCGGTGCGGGAGGCCCTTGAACAAGGTGCTCAGCATTGCGACCAGGGCCGTGAACCGGTCGTCCTCGACAAGCGCCATCTCACGCGTCATCTCGACGCTGATGACCGCCTGCATGAGGTCGATGTTGAGCGCGCGCAGGATCGCCTGGAACTCGGGCAGGGTCATCGAGGCGCGCTTCGATGGGTCCCGATGGAGGATGGTCCCGAGCCGGCTCTTCTTGATCCCGGCCCGCAGCGCCATGGTGCGGATGCCGATGTGGTTGGCTTCCATCGCGCGCACGATCATCGGCACGTAGTCGGCTGCGGCTTCAGCCTCCGCCTCGCTGGGCGGCTCCTGCTCGATCCGATTCACAAGCGATGACACTTTACGCCCCCGCAGTCCTTTTCGCGGACAGGGAGACACAATCAAACCTTATCCGGCTTGGCAACCCCTTCGCGGCAGATGAGCACCGCCGCTCCGCGATATTATCTAATACGAACAACCTTTTCACCATCGTCACGATCGCGGTTATCCGCGCCTTCTACGAGGTCTGGCGAAGCAATTCCGATCTTGTTCATGAGTTTGGCCGTGCCCTGCTCGACAACATAATCGAACAACAACATCGACAGGGCGTCTCCGACCGTAAGCTCTGATCCCAGATGCTTTTCGAGTCGCCGCGTTGCCTCCGCGAGGCTGTCGGCGCTCGTCTTCGAGATCCTCAAGTAGATGCGGATCGGGCCCTTGGTCGGAACCTTTGCGAGATGCTGGCGCAGCGTTTCGACGTCGTGCTGTTCGATCGCTCCGACAGCACCGGCGGTTGCGCGCGAGGTCACCAGATTGGCGAGGGACTCGTAGCGCTTCGTCTGGTTCGAGTGGATCCGAAGGCTCTCCGTCGTCAGCCGGAACAGATATTCGGATACGTCGAGGGTGTATCCCTGCATTGCTTGGCCACCCATTGCCGCATGTCCTCGCCTGCCTGGCTACGGCTGAAGTTCGCCAGGATGAAGTCGATGCGTCCTATACGACTCGCCCCGGTCGAGCCAAGTCTACGCCTGCTGATGGGTGTCCGCCAAGCGGGACGCCAATCCATGAGCGCGGACGGTGATCACCGCTGTCTGGACAGAGCGTCCCGCGACTCAAGTCCACTGCCCGATCGCGCGGACGCGATCCAGGTCTCCTTTAGCCGATCGCGCGCTCGCCGCCTGATTAATTCACCGGATACAGGCTGGTTCCAAGAAAAGGCGGTTGTGACGCAAGTCATCGCGGATCGAACCTTCCTTTGGGCGCGGAGGTGCCGCGTCTCCATCGAAGGGAAACTCTGATGCAGTCTCTGCTGAAACGAAGCGGGCACATGGAGATGGCGATCCTCGCTATCGCCGTGATGCTGTTCGCGCTGCTGTGGTTTGCCGGGCCGGCTTTCGCCGGTGCCGACACCACGTTCGACACGGCCCTCACCAAGTTCACCGACTTCCTGGAAGGATCGGGCGGCAAGATCATCACCGTGCTGTCGCTCGCCGGAGGGATCGTGGCGCTCGCGTCGGGCCGCTTCTCCATGGGTCAGATCGCCATTCCGGTCGGCGTCGGTGTCGGCGCGGGCACGGGCATTCCGATCGTCACCTCGACGGTAACGGCGACGATCTGACGCAACGAGCCTGGCGACGTCGGGGTGGCAGCCTCGACGCTGCCCGGGGGAGGGTGGTGCAATGGCCGCAGACAAGTACGCGATCCCATCTCATCTGGATGATCCAGAACTGATCGGGCTGTGGACGCTGGATGAGTTCCTGGCGATGGTTACGCCATTCGTCTGGGGGATCATGACCCAGCACATCGTCATCGGAACGGCGTTGGCATTCGCCGGCTGGTGGGGATTGAAAAAGGCAAAGGCGGGTCGTGCCGCGTCTTGGCTGCTTCACCTGGCCTATTGGCATCTTCCGGCCGGCTTCACCGGCCTGAGGGCCACGCCACCCTCTTATCTCCGACTGATGGCAGGCTGAGATGGACCTCGCATTCAGCCACGCAAGCACTCAGCGCGTTCTTCGCCAGCGCAACTTCCTGGTGGTGGTCGCAGGCGCGCTCGCAGCGATAACAGCCTTGCTGCTCGCACTCGGCGTGTCGCGGGACCGCGAGATCGTGCTGCAGCCCGTGCTCCGCTCGCCGGTCACCGTCAGCAGCGCCGGCGTCTCCCGCGAATATCTCGAGATGATCACGCGCGACGTGGTCGTGCTGACGCTCGACCGAAGCCCGCAGAACCTGGAATATTGGATGAACGCGGTGCTCGAGATCACCTCGCCGCGCACCCAGGGCAAGATCAAGGGCGACCTTCTCAAGATCGTCAACGAGCAGCGCGGCTCCTCGATCTCACAGTTCTTCACGATCGAATCGATGGACATCGATCCAAAGAATTTGCGCTCCGAGGTGACCGGGGAGCTCCACACCATCGTCGGCAACAAGGTGATCTCCAGGGAGCGCCGCACCTTCCGCTACGACTGGGAGTATGAGGGCTTGTCGCTCCGCCTGGTCGGCTTCGGGATGGTCCGCACCGGCAAGGAGCAAGACAAATGATGGCCTTCTATGCCTTCGGCAGCGCGGCTGCAGGCACCATCCTCATGTCGCGAATCTACTGCATCCTGAGCAGGGTGGCGGGGGTCTGCCTATTCACGCTGGCGATCATCCTGTTCGCGCAGCCGGCATGGGCGGACCAGACGGTCGTGGCCGCCGACAGCGCCCAGGTCGACTGCCAGGCGTCCGCGAAGGACCTGACCCGCATCAGCCTGGTCGATGACGAGTTCGCGAGCGTGTCGAAGATCTCGACCGGCAATCCCCAGGACGATTTCTCGGTGGTCAACGAGCCGGTCCGGGGCGACATCTACCTCAGCGTGCCCGAGGGTTTCGGCCGTCCGGCGCTTTCGTTCTTCGGCACGAGCAAGCGCGGCTACGTCTACAAGTTCGTCTGCCGGATCGCCGGCGACCAGGCGGCCCAGCTCTTTGTGTCGAACCCGGCGATCGCCCGGGAAAAGGCAGCCGAGGCGTCCCCCCAGCAGGTCGCGGCCGGGCCCCAGGAGGCGGCGGTCGAACTCGTTCAGGCCATGTACGCCAACAACGTCGCCGACGGGTACGAGATGCGCCAGCGCGCGCTGAAGCCGGTCTATGTCGGCAAGCTGAAGGTCCAGATGATCGCGGAATATCGCGGCCAGGACCTGACCGGCAAGGTGCTGCGCATCGAGAACATGGGCGACGCGCCGACCGAGCTGACGGAGCGAACGGTCGCGCCGGCGAGCGCTCTCGCCGTCTCCATCGCCGAGCCCAAGCTCGCCCCGGGGAAGGTCACCACGGCCTACCTCGTCTCCCAGAACGTGAGGTAAGCCATGGCCTTCTCGGACATCTTCAATCGCAAGCGCAGGCCGCTCGACGAGCCGGAAGGCGAGGGGGTCTCGCCCGTAGGGGGCGAACTGGCCGGCAACGAGGCGGTGCGCCGCAAGCAGCGCATGCTGCTCGCCGGGGCGGCCGGGGTCGGTCTGGTCCTGTCCTCGATGTGGATCTTCAGCGGCGACGAGGGAGAGAAGGTTGCCGACGTCGACGGCGCCGAGAAGGTCGAGGTCTCGACCAAGGACCTGGTGAACCGCAACCTCTCGCAGCAGGAGTGGATGGCGCTCTCGGAAAACCGGTTCGAGTCCACCGAGAACCAGCTGAAGTCGGTGAACGGCCAACAGGCGAGGATGGATAATCTCGCCGCACAGATCGAGGCGCTGAAGGGGCAGAACTCCGCGATGCAGGCCGATGGGCAGCGGGTGCTGTCCGCCTACCAGGCGGAGAACGACCAGCTCCGCAAGCAGCTGAACGAGCGGCCATCGGCGCCACCCCCGGCCCCCGGACCGGCTGCCCTGTACGGACGCGGTGGACCGCAAGCCTATCAACGTCCGGACGCGCCGGGCGAGGCGGGCGCCGTGCCTCCGATCGGCCGCGGCGCCGAGGTCAAGATGGTCAGCTTCTCGTCGGCCGAAACGGGAACGGCATCGAAGGTCGCGAAGGGCAGCACGGTCTATACGGACAGTCCGAACTATCTTCCGCCCAACAGCTTCGCCTCCGCCAAGGTCATCGTCGGGGTAGACGCGAGCGCGGGGGTTAACAGCCAGACCGACCCGCTGCCCGTCGTCCTGCGCGTCACCGGTCCGGCGCGATCGGTGCTGCAGAATGGCAAGCTCCTCACGACCAAGATCCAGGGTTGCCTCATCAACGGCGCGGCACGCGGCGACCTCTCCAGCGAGAAGGTCTACGTCAAGCTGCAGAAGATGACGTGCCCGCAGCCCGGCGGCCGCTACGCCGTCTCCGAGGTCAAGGGCTTCATCGCGTTCGGCGGCAAGACCGGCGTGCGAGGCCGGGTCGTGAGCCGCGAGGGCTCGCTTGCCATGCAGGCATTCCTCGCCGGTCTGGTCGGCGGAGCGGGTAACGCGCTCAACACGGCTTTCCAGCAGCCCCTCGCGACGATCAGCAACGATGGCGAGGGAGGCATCAACCGCACCCCCAGCCTCGGCAATGTCGGCCTCAGGGCGCTCGGCGGCGGTGCCGCGGAGTCGGGCAAGGACGTCTCGAAATATCTGATCGAGCGCGCCGAACAATACCAGCCGGTCATCGAGATGCCGACCGGCGTCGATGTCGAAATCGTCTTCCTGGAGGGTGTTTATGTCCGCAATTGATCGCCTGCGCCAAAGCGCGCTCGGGCGCCCATGGAAGCTGCTCACGGGCGTTGCGGCGCTTGGCGTCGCCAGCGTGGCCATCGCGGCCCAGGTCGCGGGTCCGAGCGGGGTCGAGGTCACGAACCTGCTCAAGGCGCGCCTGCCGAAGACGCCTCTCACCCAGGTCAACTGCGAGAAGGTGCGCGGTCTCTGCGAGGTGACTGCGGGATCGAACCTCTTCTACGTCGACGCCGGCGCCCGCTATCTCATCATCGGCCGGGTCTACGACATGGAGACGCGCCAGGATCTCACGGCAGCCCGGCTGCTCGAGATCAACCCCGACATGCTGGTCGGCGGGGCGGCCAAGGCCAATGCTGCGGCCGCGGACGGTGAGGGCGAGGGAATGGCAGCGGCGGCATCGCCGCAGGCCAGGGTCGAGAAGACCGCGCTTCCCGCCCGGCCGGCCAAGCTGCGGCTCGACGGGCTGTCGAGCGACGGCGCGATCGTCTGGGGCAATCCCGGCGGGCAGACGGTCACGGTCTTCACCGACTTCCGGTGCGGCTATTGCCGAGCTCTGACCAACGTGCTGCGCAGCATGAACGTTCGCGTGGTGGAGCGGCCGATTTCGGTCCTCGGTAGCCGCGACATAGCCGACCGCGTGTATTGCGCGAAGAACCGGGAGGAGGCGCTGCATGCCGCCTATGCCGGCGAGCCGCTCAAGAACGGGGCGTCGTGCGACACATCGGGCCTGGATGCGAACGAGGCCTTCGCGCGGCAGCACGGTCTGAGCGGAACGCCGGTGATCGTGCGCAGCGATGGGGCGATGATCGAGGGCTACCGGCCCAAGGCGTTCCTGGAAAGCTGGCTCAAGGAAGTCCGCTCGTGAGCGCGCGGCGCCACGGCCGCCGTGTCGCGCTGGCTGCGGCTGGCTTCGGCACCCTCATGGGGCTGAACGGTTGCACGACCTTCGGCGGCAACGTGAAGGGCAGCTTCACCTGTCAGGCGCCGGACGGGATCTGCGCGCCATCCTCCACGATCGACGATCGGGCGCTGGCGATGATTTCCGGGGATGCCGGCGATGTCATGATCCCTGCGGGCCCCTATCCGTCACCGGCGCCCCAGCCCCGCACGCTTCGTACCGCCGCGGCTTCGACAGCATCGGAGGCGACCGGGCAGGTTGCGCCCCGGACCCGTGAGAAGGTGCTCCGGATCGTCTTTCAGCCTTATGTTGACGATCGGGGACGGTTGCATGAGTCGAGCGCGGTCCATGCGGTCGTGCAGTCCGAATGGCAGGCTCAGGCGCTCGCGAATGCCACGCCCATACCAGACAGCAAGGCGGCAGAAGCACCTGCTCAGCTGAGCCTCGCAGACGCGGTGGAACGCGAGGTTCCCGGCGTGGTGGACGTCGCCGCGTTCGACCCGGCCATGCCGGACCCTGAGGTGGTCGCGGCTGCTCGGGCCAGAAAGCCGGACCCGGTCGCGGCGATCAAAGCAGACGTCGCCAACCGTCTTGCGGCCAAGGGCAAGCGGGCGCCCGGTTCGCCAACGACTGCGGTGCCGGGACGAGCCCAGAAAGCGGCGGCGGCGTCGCCTACGCTAGTACCCGCCAAGCCTGTCGACGCGGCCAAGCTCGAGGCTGGCGCTGGGCAGACTGCCGTGGCGGCAGCGCCGGCCGGCGGCAGAAGTGAGACGACGCGTCAGTCCAGCGATCATTTCGGAGGTGCTTCCGCGACGAGCGCTGGACCTGGTCAGGAGGGCGCGGCGCGCGTGAAGTCGAGCCAGGAGTATCAGGCGGCGCGTGAGCGTGTTGAGGACAGCGCGCGCACCGCAGCCGGCTCGGCTCCTGCGGCCGGCCTCAAGACCCTGACGAGCCCCACTGTCCGCGCCGCGAGCTTCCCCGCGGCGGTGCCGGAGGACAACTGACATGAGCGCGAAGCCCCGCCTTTACGACAGCCTGCTTTCCGGTCTGTTCGGCGACAGCAAGCGACCCGAGGCCCAGCGTCCGGAGCTCGGCGTGCCGATGCTGGCGCATTGGCTACCCTACCGCAGCTACGACCCCAAGACCGGCATTTTCTACAACTCCGCCTCGCGTGGCTTCGTGATCGAGGTATCGCCGCTCGTCGGGGCGGATGAGCGCACCGGGGAGATCCTGACCCAGTTCTTGTCCGAGGGCATCCCGGTGCCAGGGTGCCTGCAGTTCCACGACTGGATGAGCCCCCGGATCAGCGAGCGGCTCTCCAAATGGTATCTGCCCCGCTACTCGGCCAGCGGCGTCTATGAGCGGATGGCCAAGCATCGCGTCGACTTCCTGACAGACGGCGTCTGGAACTCGCTGTCGGCCGACGCGCCCTTCTGCCTGCGCAACCACCGCGTGGCGATCTCCTATTCGACACCGGAATCCTCGCGCGTCTCCACCGAGGAGATCGTCGCGGTGATGGATGGCCTCATCTCCGTACTGGGCTCGATCGGCGTCTCCGCCAGGAAGATGGACCCTGTCGCGCTGATCGCGTGGATCGACGACATCACGTCGCCCACGACGGCCGCGGGCGACGACGTTGTCAGCTATAATCCGCTCGACCCGATCGCCGACCAGGCGGTGCGCCGCGACATCGAGATGAAGGTCGATCCCGACCGCATTCTTCTTCGAACCGAGCGGTTCCGACCGACCGGCAAGGAGGTCAATGGCGCCCCCGAGATCGGCGAGATCTATCCCGACGTGTTCGACGTCCGCTCCTTCTCCGTGCGCAACCTCCCGCAGCGCTGGGCACCCTGGGACTGCGCCCGGCTGATCGGCGACATGTTCGCCGACAAGCTGAGGATGCCATGCCCGGTCTCGACCAACCTGTGCCTCGACTTTCCCGATTCCCAGGCCTCGAGCAACAAGGCCGGGTTCAAGTTCATGCGCACCACCAGCCTCGCCGACTCCAAATCCGCCCGCTTTCTTCCCCAACTCCGCGACCAGTCTCAGGAGTGGAAGTACGTCAACGACGAGATCCGGCAGGGACGCAAGCTCGTGCGCCTGTTCTACAGCGTTACGTCATTCTCGCCGAAGGGAAAGGGTGACGCCAACGAGCGCATCCTGAAGTCGGTTTATCGGGCCGCCGGATGGGACCTGCTCGACGACCGCTACCTTCAGGTGATGGGCTTGCTGTGCGCCATGCCCATGACGATGGCGAACGGGCTTTCCCGCGACCTCGAGCGCATGAAGCGCATGCGGACGATGCTGAGCACGACGGCGGCCAACCTGGCGCCCATTCAGGGCGAATATCTGGGAGGTCACACGCCGCACCTGCTGCTGATCGGGCGGCGGGGCCAGCCGTTCTTCTGGAGCCCGTTCGAGAACGCTGCGGGCAATCACAATGTCGCGGTGTTCGGCAAGTCGGGGTCGGGCAAGTCGGTCGCCCTCCAGGAACTGTGCGCGTCGCTGTGTGGGGCCGGCTCCCGGGTCGTCGTGATCGACGACGGCCGCTCCTTCGAGCATTCCGCCAAGCTGCAGGGCGGTGCCTTCGTCGAGTTCACGATGTCGAGCGGCTTCTGCCTGAACCCGTTCTCGATGATCGATGCCGCCCAGGCGGCCGAGGATGAGGATTATCTCCTCGACTGCATGGCGATGCTCAAGGCCATCGTGAACCAGATGTCCCGGCACATCGACCGGCTGACCGATACGGAACGCGGCCTCATCGACGGCGCGGTCAACCGCGTGTGGGAAGCCAAGGGCAGGAACGGCTCGATCGACGATGTCATCGCCGCGCTGAACGACACCGGTAACGAGCTCGCTTCGCATCTCGCGATCGCGATGATGCCGTTCTCGAGCGCCGGCACCTACGGCAAGTTCTTCCAGGGTGAGGTCTCGTTCGAGCTGCAGGCGCAGCTCACCGTCTTCGAGCTGTCCGATCTCTCCTCGCGTGAGGAACTGCGCAGCGTCGTCCTGACCGCGATCATGTTCATGTCGCAGCAGATGATGCGGAAGGTCGACCGCTCGATCCCTAAGGCGCTGCTCCTGGACGAGGCCTGGCAGATGCTCCGCGGCGGAGCGATGGCCGACTTCATCGAAACCTACGCCCGCACGTGTCGCAAGTACGGCGCCTCTTTGGTGACCGCCACGCAGTCTCTCAACGATTACTACAAGTCCGCTGGATCAATCGCCGCATTGGAGAACAGTGACTGGTTTGTCATCCTGCAGCAGAAGCCGGAGACAATCGCCGACTTCAAGAAGCACGATCGCTTCGAGATGGACGACTACACCGACGCGCTGCTGCGTTCGCTCAAGCGCAACGGATTCGAATATTCCGACATCATGATCAAGGGACCCGAGACGCTCGCGGTCGGCCGGCTGGTTCTCGATCCCTTTTCTGCCGCGCTGTTCTCGTCGAGCCCGCGAACCTTCGCTGCCATCGAGGCAATGGTCGCGGACGGCCTCAGCATGGATGAGGCGATCGAGCGGATCGCCTTCCCGGAAAACCCCGAGAAGTGGGCGACGCCGGCCGCGGACGCGGCGGCGATTGCTGCGGAGTGAGCCCAATGGCGACCATCCTGACAGAGCCGACCACCGCCAGTTCCCGACCCCTGTCGCGCCGGTTGGATGTCCGGTTCCTGCTCTACTTCTACCTCCACATGGCAGGGTTCCTCGCATCGACCCTTCTCATCACCTGGGGGCTGTTCGTCCTCTTCTTCGTCGCGATCGGCGGCTTCTCGTTCGACGGGATGATGCACCAGCTCGACAATCTGGCGACCCGGTATGTCGCGGCCGACACCGCTCGCATCGCGTCGTTCCGACACGTCGTACTCGTCGCGCACACGCTGCTGGCTGCCGCCGTCATCTTCTTCCGCCGCCATCGCATCCTGCCATCGCGCGATCCCAAAGGGAGCACATTCGATGTCTGACCAGCCACAGCTCGACCTTCAGGCTCCTGTGATGCCGCCGAAGGATGCGGCTGCTCGGGCAAGACGTGGGTTCGCCGGCTTCACCCGGGCTCAGCTGGCAGTGGGCGCGATCCTGATCCTCTCCCTTATCTGGGCGATGTGGGTGACCAAGGCGCTCGTTGCTCCCCGAGAAGACCATATCGTCAAGGCGAGCCTCTCCAACATCGTCGGCGAATATGTGAGCGCCCAGGCACGCTCGGCGTCGCCGCCCGCCCAGGTCGAGGCCGAGATGCGTGCGTTCATGTCCTCGCTCGACCATGAACTCCAGCGCCGGGGCGCGGGCGGGCAGGTCGTGCTGGTCGGCGAGGCGGTGCTGACGAAGAACGTGCCCGACATCACCGACAGCCTGAGGAAGGCCGTCTATGCGAGCGGCGTTCGCCAGCCCCGGCCAGCGAGCGCTCAGGAAATGCGGCAGCTCCAGCAGCAGATAGCTCCGGCCGCGTCGTCGCCACCGATGCCCGGCGGACCTGCTGCGCCCGCGGGGGCAACACTCGAGCCGATGGCCATGGCTCCGTCCGGAGCGGTCATGCCCCAGGCCGCCACCGGCGCTGCAGCCATGCCCCCTGCAGGAGTCCCCGGCGCCGCCATCACCAGCTTTGGAGGTCCCGATGGCCGCGGCGGTCAGTGACGCGGCGGTCGCGGGCTGGCGGCCGCGCAAGCGGCTTTGGGCTCTGTTCGGCGGACTCGTCGTGGGGAGTGTGGTGCTCGGTGCGATCGGTGACTGGCGCGACGATCACGCGCTCCTGATCAACACCACGGACTCTCTTCCCAACTGGGCGTTCGTGATTCACCGGAACAAGGTGCCGGTCCGGGGCGAGTACGTCTTCTTCGATCCGCCCCCAAGCGAGCTGGTGCGGCGTCATTTCGGCGCCAAGCCGCAGATGTTCGGCAAGATCGTCTATGGGTTGCCGGGAGATGTAGTCGCGCACTGGCACCGCGCCGTCACGGTGAACGGCCGCGTCGTCGGCTACACCAAGCCAAAGACCAGGAGCGGTGAGCCGCTGGCGATCGGTCCGAGCGGCGTGATCCCGGCCGGCTGCTATTATGTCGGCACGCCCCACAAGGACGGGTTCGATTCCCGCTATGCTGCGATCGGCTTCGCCTGCCGGCGCCAGATCGTCGGCACGGGGGAGGCGGTCCTGTGATCCGCGCGATCGCCGCCTCTCTCGCCGGTGCTGCCTGCCTGGGTGCCGCCGTGCTGGTCACCGGCGCGGAGCGGGGCGAGGCGCGTGACTTCGGTCAGCTCGGGCAGACGTTCCCGGTGGTCGAGGCGGATCTCCTTTCCACCATCGAAACGCGGCTGCAGCGGGCGCATGCAACCGGAGAGATGGACCGCGTCAACGCGGCCTTCGCCAGACGTGTCGAGGCCAAGGTTCGACGTCCCGTGCCGGTCGCCGGCATCACGCCTGCCGAGCAGGCGCGGACCTGGGACTATGACCCGAGCATCACACTCGAGCGTGAGATCAGGGACCACAAGGGACAGGTGATCGCGCAAGCCGGGCAGAGGATCAATCCGCTCGACTTTGTCTCGATGCGGCAGAGCCTCGTCTTCGTCGACGGCGATGACCGGACCCAGCTTGCATGGGCGACCAGGAGATTCTCCGAGCTCAACGCCAAGATCATCTTCGTCAATGGCTCGCCGATCGATTCCATGACGGCGCGCAAGCGCCGGTTCTTCTTCGACCAGGATGGCCGCCTGACGGCTAAGTTCGGCATCCGCCACACTCCGGCCGTGGTGTCACAGACGGGCAATCGGCTTCGTGTCTCGGAGACTGTCGTCGAGCCGGGGGCGAAGAGCTGATGCCGCTGTGGCTGGACCTCCTGCGGACCCCGATGGCCGCACCGGAAACCGCCGGACTGCGCCGCATGCGCCTGGTCTGGCAGGGCCTGTGCCTGTCGGTCGCGCTGCTCGTCGGATTTTTCGCGCGCGTCCATTCTGCGCTGGGCCGGGCTGCGCCGTGCCTCGCGGCCGGGCTGCTCGTTGCGGCCGCGCTCTACACCTGGCTCTATGTTCGCCGGAAAAATGCCGCCGACACCGCCTTCCTTGAGGGAACGGGGGGGGCGGGCTGATGCGCTGGCTGCGGACCCTTCTCGGCGTCCTGGGGCTGCTGCTCGTGGTCGTCACCGTGACGCCGCGCGCAGAAGCCGCGCCGACCTGCACGGGCAAGTTCGTGAACCCGATTACGGATGTCTGCTGGTCCTGCCTCTTTCCGCTTTCGATTGGCGGCGCCAAGATCTGGCCGGGCAGCCGACCGGACACCAACAATCCTGCATCGCCGGTCTGCGCCTGCGCCGATCCGCTGCCCCGCATCGGCATCTCTGTCGGCTTCTGGGAGCCCGCCAGGCTGGCCGACGTGACGATGAAGCCGTGGTGCTTCCCCAACTTGGGAGGGACGCGGATCGCGCCGGGCTTCGACATTGGCCAAGGCTATCTGGCCGGGCCGTCGATGGTGGGAGGCCGGTCGCAGAGCACGGCGAAGTGGCACGTCCACTGGTACGTCTATCCTCTCCTCTACTGGATGGAGATCCTGACCGATTTCATCTGCTTCGAGCAGGCCTCGTTCGACATCGCCTACATGACCGAGGTCGATCCCCTGTGGCAGGATGACTCGCTCACCGCGATCATCAATCCCGAGGCAATCGTCTTCGCCAACCCGATTGCGAAGGCGGCATGCGCCGGCGACTGCATCGCGGGAACGGCCGCGCTGCCGCTCGACGCGCTGTTCTGGTGCGCGGGGTGCCAAGGCAGCATGTATCCGCTCAACGGCAACATCCCCGCCTCCATCGGCCACGTCCAGTCATCGCGGCTCGCGCTCTCCCGCTTCGCCTACAAGATGCACCGCGAGGGCCTGGCCTGGGGCACGATGGGATCGCAGGGGCTCTGCAAAAAGTACCTGATGCCGATCATGCGGAAGCAGCAATACCGCTTCCAGATGGTCAATCCGATCCCGACTGTGAGCGGCCGGTTCGCCTGCTCAGCGATCGGCGCCTCGACCATGCCGCCCGACGCGGGGCGTGCCTTCCCCGCCGGCGGCGAGGACATGGGCTACCTCGTCTGGCGCAAGCGCAACTGCTGCGTGTTCTGAGGAGAGAGACATGCGTCTTCTGACATGGGGCATCGTCGCGCTACTCGGCACCGTCGGGCTCTCAGCGTTGCTAGCGCAATCGGTCGACGGCGTGGACGTTCAGGCCGTGAAGAAGCGCGCCACGGATTTGGCGGCGGAGGCGCAGGCCTTCGTCGACCAGGTGAAGGACCGCGGCGACGAGTTCCGCGAGCAGGCGAGCGCCATCCGGACCTCCGGCATCGACAACATGCAGCGGGTCGCTGCGACCGACCTGCCAAAGGGGCCGGAAGGCAAGATCGACTTCGACGAGCTCGTCCATGGCGCGGCGACAAACGCCAATGTGCCCGGCGGCGATGCCCCGCAGTTCATCGTTTTCGCCAGCTTGTCGATGCCGCCGGCGTCGCTCAAGCAATTGATCGCCGACACCGCCAGGGCGGGCGGCGTCGTCGTTTTCCGCGGCTTCCCCAACAACTCGGCCAAGGAATTCGTCAGCCGTCTCGGGCAGGTCGTGCACAAGGACGACATGCCGAACATCGGCATCGACCCGCGGCTTTTCCGCGCCTTCAACGTGCAGGCGGTGCCGACCTATGTGGCGGTCTCTTCGACCTTCGATCTCTGTGCCGGGTTCCACTGCCAGACAAGGGTTCCGCCCCATGACCGCATCGAGGGCAACGTCACTGTCGACTTTGCCCTCAATACCTTTGCCGAAGCCAACGGACCCGGCGCGCGCATCGCCTCGGTAGCTCTCGGCAACCTGGCGCGGAGCCGCCGCCAGTGAAGCTTCGAGCCTTCGTCGCCGCGCTAGCCGCCTTCTCCCTGACGCTCAGCTCTGCTGGCGCGCAGCAGATGACGATCGAGCAGGCGCGCGAAGAAGGAAAGGCGTTTGGCAATGCGAAGCGGGGGGACGAGAGCCTCGTTCCCGATGCGGAGGCGCAGGCCCAGGCCGTGCCGGGTTATTCCGGGACTAATCAGCCGCAGAGCACCTACTTCGATGATCCCGATGCTCTGATTGCGGCGGGGACCGCCCAGCGATCGACCAACGAAACCTATCGAACCGTCATCGATGCGGATCGCACGCGGCCGGCGTTCAGCAACGCGGAGATCCTTGCGACCACATCGCGCGCCACATCGATCGAGAACGATCCGTCGACCTATCTCGCTGGTGAAAATATCGGCTCGACGAGCGGCCAGTGCCAGCCTCTTCCGCCAGGTTCCGGCACCGGCGGATATTACGAAGCGACCTGCAACCAAGGGACGAAGCTCGATGAGGTGCCGCGGTCCTGTTCCATCAGGATGGCGCCCGAGATCACCCGCGTCGACGCGTTCAAGTTCTTCGTCGTTCCCGACAATGCCTACGGAACGCCGTTCGCACGCTATTCCTCGATGGCCCCGCATGTCGCGGCCGGAACCTGCAAGCCGACGGGTGTCGCGATGCAGGCATGCGCGGCGCATCGGATCTACGGCGTTTCCACCAACAAGTTCTGCGACGACTACTATGCGACGGAATATGTCTGCTCGCAGAACCTGAGGGACATTGCTCTCCTGCCGAGCCCCATCACCGGCGAAGGCTGGCACGAGAAGACGGTGCAGACCAGCGTCACGGTGAAGCGGGTCGACGGTTGCGCGGAGATGGCCGCCGATTCCATGTGTACCGCCGATGTGGCCGGCGAGGTCTGCACGGAAGGCCCTGAGACCCGGATCATCGACGGCGTGCCGGTCACACAGGCGTGCTGGGCATGGAAGCGCGACTTCACCTGCAACGTGATGAGCGCTGGGAACGACTGCGGCGACCTTGATGCGAACCGGCAATGCACCTTCCTGCGGGAGGACTGCCTGGACGACCCGCAGCAGGGTGCGTGCAAGGTCAAGGAGAAGGTTTATCGTTGCCCGACACCGGACAGCCCGGCCTCGAACGCGCCCCAGTATATCTGCGGCGACGACGTCTACTGCATCAACGGGGATTGCGAGCCGATCACCCGCGAGGCGTCGACCGAGTTCAGGGACGCGCTGGTTGCCTTGCACGCGATCGACGACGCTTCAAAGGGCTTCGACCCGAACAACCTGACCGTCTTCTCGGGAACGCGGGACACCTGCCACAAGCCGGTGTTTGGCCTCATCAACTGCTGCGCGGGCAAGGTCTCTGGCGCGCTGACCGTGGCCGCCGGTGGTGCGGCGCTCGCCGGCGGACCCGTCGCGATCGCCGCGCTTGCGACCCCGTTTCTGGCGCTGTTCGCCTGCTCTCAGGACGAGATGAAGCTCGACATCAAGGACCGCATGGGCTTCTGCCACAAGGTCGGGACGTGGTGTTCGTCCAGCTTTCTCGGCATCTGCAAGACGAAGAAGACCGCCTACTGCTGCTTCGAAAGCAAACTAAGCCGGGTTCTTCAGGAACAGGGTCGCGTCCAGCTCAACAAACCTTGGGGAAGGCCCAAGAATGAGCAGTGCAAAGGCTTCAGCATCGCGGAGTTCCAGCAGCTCGATCTTTCGAGAATGGACTTCACCGAGGTCTACGCCGACTTCCTCGATGCGGCGAAGCTGCCGGATGAGGTCCAGACGATGACCGAGATCCAGGCCAAGATCCAGAACTACTACGACCTGCATGGAGGCACTCCATGATCGACCGGAATCTAGGTGATCGACATGACAGCTGCGGCAAATAACCTGCTCAGCGCCGGCGCTCCGGGATGTGACTGGAAGATGACGGTGTTCGAGCTCGCAATCTTCATGTGCCTGTATCGCGCTGGACGACCGCGCCGGGTGGAGGACATCTGCCAGGTGATCGGGGGCTGGTTCGAATGCACGGTCGAACCGCGGACTGCAGCCGCACCGATCGAGCACATGCTCGCCAATCAGTGGGTCTCGCAAAAGGGACACGGACTTTGCGCGACCGAGGAGGGCCGTCGTGCGGCGCGGCCGATGATGAGCGGGCTGGTGCGGATGCTCGACCATGGGACTCGGCTCATCGACGTCGCCCTAATGATGTCCGTGCTGCGCATGTCGAAAGGAGAGCTGGACCATGGCATTCGTGATTTTTGAGCCAGCAGTCCTGGCGGTAATGACCGTCGGTGTCGCACCGTCCGCACCTGCAGCGCCGATCCTCGCACCGGTGGTGTCCGCCTCTCCCTGCGCCTCTCACCCTACCACCACCCGCGCCTTCGAATGCTGCATTGACCTTGCGCGGTGGAAGGTGCCGCCCACCGCCCCGCTCAACCACCCCGCGCAACCCGCAGACGGCGCGGCCGATCAGAAGGAAGGACGATAGGCATGTCGAAGATGGCGAAGCTGGCCATGCTCCTGCTGACGGTCGCGCCCTTGGCCGCGCCGCTCCGGGCGCAGGATGCCGAGCGCCGCGGCGACGGCGTTGAGGCCCGCGACCGCGGCGACGCATTCTACTGCGGAGAGCGAAAGCTCGGCCAGTGGTTCTACTGCACCAAGCCAAAGCCGCCCGAGGCCGCGCAGGCGCAACCGCAGTCCCCCGAGCAGAGCGCCGCGGAGCGCCTGGCCGCGATCACCCATCAGCTGGACGAGCTGAAGGCACGCGCGATCCTCGATCCTTCGGAGGAAAACGTCATCGCCTATGTCCGCTTCCAGCGCGAGCAACTGGACCGCGCCTCGACGTTTTCGGACACCTGGCAGCGCGCGCTCTGGCAGAACCCGGACATCGACTATACGCTGCAGCGGCCGGTCAACACCGTGGCGAAGCGGGCGTGGCTCGACAACCGCAAGGCCGATCGCGACCAGGTGCTGACATCCCTCGGCCAGCGCTACGGCCTCTTCTACTTCTACGCGCAGAGCTGCGGCGCGTGCGAGGTGTTCTCGCCGATCTTGCGCTCGGTCGCAGATAGCCACCGGATGGCGGTCATGGCGGTGTCGATGGATGGAGGGCCTAGCCGCGATTTTCCCAATTACGTCGTCGACTCTGGCCAGCGTGCCCGGATGGGCATCTCCGGGAACGAGACGCCCGCGCTCGTCCTGTTCGACACCGCGACGAAGCGCACGATCCCGATCGGCTACGGCATCCTGAGCGCCGATGAGATCATGGATCGGATCTTCATGCTCACCAACACCAAGGTCGGGAGCGACTACTGATGTTCAATCCTCGGCAGAGAGGCCGGCTGAGAAGGCTGGCTCACAGGGCCAGTGCCGCGCTGACCTTGGTCTCCGCATCGCACTTCGCATTGATCGGCGTCGCCCGGGCGGATGTCGCGTCGGAGATGAACGGGTTCTTCAACGACGCCGGAGGTGCGGCCAATGTCACCGGCCCGACGGCCTTCCAGGGGCAGTCGGCGGGCTATTACTCGCTCGGCAACGTCTGGACGCGCTTTCCGCAGAAAAGCGTGTCGCCGTTCAACCTGCAGCTCCCGAGCGCGCGGGCGGGATGTGGAGGCATCGACCTTTTCTCCGGTTCATTCAGCTTCATCAACGCGAGCGAGATCGTCGCGATGCTGAAGGCGACGGCGAACAACGCGCTGGGCTTCGCCTTCAAGCTGGCGATCGACAGCGTCTCGCCGGAGATCGGCAAGGTCATGGACGAGTTCAGCCAGAAGGCTCAGCTCCTGAACCAGATGAACATCTCGAGCTGCGAGACCGCACAGGCTCTGGTAGGCGGGATATGGCCCCAGATGGAAACCACGCGATCGACCATCTGCGAGGCGGTCGGCAACAGCCAAGGCGTGTTCTCCGACTGGGCGGCGTCCCGGCAAGGCTGCAACAACGGCGGCCAGAGGGATGCGACCCTGGCCGGCAACACCGACCCGGCGATGAAGGACCAGATCATCGGTGATCCTCATAACTATACCTGGGAGGCTCTGAAAAAGTCGTCGAAGTTCGGGGCATTCGATCAGGCCTTCTCCGAATATGTGATGACGCTGGTGGGAACGATCGTCACGACTCCCCCAACAGCAAGCGAGCATGGCCCGAAGGTCGTGATTTACGGTCCCGCTGAAGAGGCCGTCGTGACCGCGCTGCTCGACGGTACCGCGAATGCACCGGCGGTGAAGATCCTGAAGTGCAACAACGATCCGTGCACCGATGTCTCGGACCAGACGCTGAGCGTGCCTGCTTCGAGCGCGTTGCGACCGCGGATCGCGACGATGATCAAGAGCATGAGCTCGAAGATCCGCAGCGACACCGCGCTTGATGCCGCCGAGAAGCAGCTGCTGAACATGGCGACCGTCCCGATTTACAAGATCCTCGCCGTCCAGGCCTATGCGCACTATGCGCTCACCGACGGCGAGATCCAGACGCTCTCCGAGATCGTCGCCGTCGATCTACTGAACGCGATGCTCGACAATATGCTCGACCGGGTCGAGCAGGCGAAAGTCTTCTACCAGACTGCGGACCAGGAGACGGCATCGCAGTGGCGCCAGCAGATCGCCGCAACCCGCGCCAAGTTCGCGCAGCGGGACGTGAAGCTGAGCAACAAGCTTCAGGTGACGATGCAGATCATCAACCGGAGCATCATGCTCGAGTCCACGCTGCAGAACACGATGACGCCCGGCATGTCCTCAGCGCTCAACTTCTCGCGGGGACTGAACGCGCAGGGCTTGCTCTAGGCGCGCAACAGGGAGGTAGCGGCGTGCTCGAGGTCTTTACCGTTGGCGGGGGCGAGTATCTCGTCAACACGTTCAACGCCGTAGCCGCGTGGGCCGGGGGAGGGGGCTACCGCTCTCTTCTGCGGGTCGTGATGGTGATGGGGCTGATCTATTCGCTCCTCGTCGTCGCCTTCACCCTCAATTTCCGCGCGTGGTTGAACTGGTTTCTCCAGGCGACGGGCATCTACCTGTGCCTCATGGTCCCGACGATCGACGTGAAGGTGACCGACCGCCTCAACCCAAGCCTGGCGCCGGCGACAGTGTCGAACGTGCCGCTCGGGCTTGGGGCACTCGCCAGCTTCACCACGCAGATTGGCGACTGGCTGACCCGCACCGCGGAAACCGTCTTCGTCATGCCGGGCGAGCTCAACTACACGACGAATGGCATGGTGTACGGCGCCCGGCTGTTCGACGCGACGCGCAACTTCACGATCCGCGACGCCGAGTTCTCTACCAATCTCGAGAACCACTTCAAGAACTGCCTGTTCGGCGACGTCATGCTCTATCAGAAGTCGCTCACCAACCTGGCCAAGGCACGGGATCTTTGGGCGGCAATCGGGCCGGGCTCCGAAGCCCGCTCACAGGAATGGCTCGAGCGCCAGGGCGATGGCACAGTTCAGAACTTCATCATCACGTGTCGGCAGGCCTATGACACGCTCAACGGCCAATGGGCGAGCATGATCGAGGCGAATGCGGAGCGATGGGCGAAGGAAGTGTATCCCAAGCTGAGCAATGCCGTTGCGGCGGCGAAGCTCAAGCACGACGTGCCGATCGTGAATGCGGCCTTCACCGGCTCGGGTGACGACTTCACCGGCGTCATGCGACAGAACACCGCGATCAACGCCTTCATGCAGGCTCGAAACTCGATGGCCGGCGGGAGCGGCTCGGCATCGGTCGATACCTTTGCACAGACCCGCGCGGACATTCAGGCTCGCAACACCTACAATTCGATCGCCCAACAGGCGATGGCCTGGGTGCCGATCCTCAACATCGTCCTGACTGTTGTCTTCTTCGCGATGTTCCCGGTTATCTTCCCGCTCTTCCTGCTGCCCCAGACCGGCGTGGGCTCCCTGAAAAGCTATGGGATGGGGTTCTTCTACCTTGCGTCTTGGGGACCGCTCTACGTCATCCTGCACATGATCTGCATGACGCGCGCCGAGGCGGCCTCGAACGGCGTCGCGAGCGGCGGAATGTCGCTTGGAAGCTACGCCGGCATCGGTGCAGTGAACGGCGAGACGGCGACGATCGCCGGCTTTATGCTGATGAGCATACCCTTCCTGGCGGGCGGGCTGGCGCGCGGAGCGATGTCGATCGCCGGGCAGGCGACGTCGATGCTGGCGCCGGCGCAGAACGCCGCGGAAGCTGCGGCGCTGGAGCAGACCACCGGCAATTATTCGTACGGGAACGTGAGCTGGGCAAACTCGACCTCGAACATGCGGCAGGCCGACCAGTGGCAGACCGCGCCCAGCTTCATGGGCGGTTCGGCGAGCGTAGGCTGGCGGCAGGACAACGGCGCCGTGATCAGCGGCTTCGGCAATGGCCAGGAAGTGTTCGACACAGGAGGCGCAATCTCGCGGCTGTCATTCACTCCCACCGTAACCACCGGGACCGTCGCGGAATGGCGAGAGATGGCAAGCGAAGCGCACCGCCAGTCTCAGGCGTTCGACAATGCGGCGCAGGAGATGCTCACATGGACCAAGATCGACCGCAGTGCCTACGGTACGTCCAGCGAGCGCTCATCTGGGTGGGACTCGAGCAGTGGTCGCTCTTCGAATACGGCCGTTGAGCAGTTCGACCGAACGACCGGCAGTAGCTCGCAAGCGCTGGAGGATCGTTCATCGACAGGCCAGAGCCTGACGTCGAGCGACGGTCACGACAGATCGGCGGGTACCGTCCGTCAGGTTTCGGGCTCTATATCAGCCGGATTGGGCGGTGCTCAGCAAGGCACCGCCGGCGCGCGCAGCGGCCTCGGTAAGGTTCTCGGCCACCTACCCGGAGTGAGCGGTAGCGTAACGACGCAAGGTCAGCAGCAGGATACCTTGCGGCATGGAACGACGGATGCTCGCTCGTCTGATAGTTCGAGCACCGCCAGCAGCGGTGTCAGGGACGAGCACTCCAACGGCACGGGCGCGACGTCTTCGGATGGCACCTATGATCGCTCGGGTGTATTCAGCCGCGCCTCGACTACCTCCAGCTCGTCTCTCACCCATGAGCAGGCCTTGTCCCGCGCCCGCTCCTACACGGAGACTGCCCGTAAGCTGGAGGAATTGTCGCAGCAGCTCTCGCGGGATGCCAGCTACGCCGAGACGCACGGTATGCAGCTGAGTGAGAACATGAGCCAGGACCTGGCGCAATGGTACCGAGCCCAGCAGGCCTCCAACCCTGGCCTCGACGCTCCCGAACTGTGGGCAACCGATCTCAGCAACCATCAGCGCGCGGTTCGGCAGGAGATGGTGACCCGCTGGATGCGTGAGAAACAGGACGACATTCGCGAGGAGATCGCCGGCAAGCTGCACGAACCCAATCTCGTTGAGGTGAGCAGGCCCGGCGTTGACAGCGCTGCGGATGTGGCGGGCTCGTATCACCCACACGGTGTCTCAGGGATCCCGAACGGACCCGGTGGCGGCGATCCTCGTGCGGCTCAATCTATAATCGAGGCGGGTGGAGATCGTCTGGATGGCGATCGGACCGCAGCACAAGCGGCGCGTACCAACGCCGTCCACGGATCAGTGGACGTACAGCAGGAGGTCCACCGCGATCACAATCGTGGCTTCTTCAACGATCCGAAGCTGCGGGAATGAGCGCGGGCGCTAAATGGTGACGAAGAAGTAGATGATCACGCCCGCTAGAAGCGCGTAGGCGACCAGGTACGTAGCCGCGCTGGCTTTGCTGACCTTACCTTCGGCGTCGGTCACAGGACCGTGCGGCTCGAACCCGTCGTCGACGAAGTTGATGATAGGGCCGGCAGAATTATCCTGCGTGATCAAGTATGTCGCGGTGTCGAGCTTGAGCATACAGCCTCCGAGCCTTTCCAGCATACAGGGCTCTGGGTCTGATCACAAGCAATAGAGAGCGCAGCTAGATGGCCACTCGGATACCCTGGCTCGCTTCGAACAAGTCCGCAGAATGATGTCGATCTGCCTGTCACCGCGGAATTGCTAGCCGCGCAACTTATGAATGGCCGGCATGATGGCGAAGACCATCGCGGAGACGATCACCGGAACGATCACAAGATGGCGCTGCCACAGCTGCCAGGTGGGGGTGAGGTGATGCATGAGATACGAGAGCCCGGTCACCAGTGGGTAGACCGCCGCAAATACCAGGACACAGACGATCAGGCGGTCCAATCGACGTTGGCGCTGCATGAGGGGCGCCCTCAATAGTCTGCGCTTGGGCGAGTGCGAAACCGCTGATACCAGCTCTCTAGTTGCGGATAGTCGTTCCCGAAGGGTAGGTCGAACCGCTCCCGTGCGGTCTGGAAGATCGGAAAGGCGGTGAAGTCCGCGATTGTTGGGGCGTCACCGGCAAGGAACGGGCGATCGCCGATTTCTCTTTCAAGCACGGCGAGTATCTCGTCGACATAGCGGAAGATCCGTTCCGCGGCCTCGGATGACGGTGCCGGCTCCTTCCCGAGGAACGCGCTAGTTCGGTTCCATAGCCAGAGCTGCCCGCGCCCAACGAGATCGGCTGCGAGACGCTCCAGCGAGCGCACCCGGGCACGCGAGGGCGCATCGGTGCCGATCATTGAGTTCTCGGGATGAAGCTCCTCCAAATACTCGACGATCGCGGCCGAGTCCATGATCGCGCGGCCGTCATCGGTGACGAGGGTCGGCGCCCTCCCGGCAGGATTGATGGCGAGATACTCGGCCGAGCGGTGCTCCTTGTTCTCGTAGTCGAGTTCGTACCGCGGAACGTCGATGCCCTTTTCGGACAGGTAGATGATCACGCGACGCGGATTCGTGCCTTTGCGGAACTGGTAGAGCAGCATGGACTCTCTCCCGCGGGTCAGATCTGGGAGGCCGGCGTGCCGGCGCGCAGCGGTGCGAAGACGTGCTGCTCGGCGAGCTCAGGCGTCCACTGGACATATTCGACCACGCTGCCGTCGGCGTGCTTGATGTACATCATGCGGCCGGTCGGGACGTCCTCGATGTCGCGCACAACGGACGCCCCGTTCGCCAAGAGCTTGGCTTTGGCGTCGTCGATGTCCTCCACGATCCAGGGACCGAGGCTGCCGCGGATCGGCTCGAGCGCCTCGTCGGTGCCGCCGACCGCGAGCACGTCTCCGATCCCGACGAGCGTCCAAGGGTCAAAGTCGAGCCGGAAATGCGGCTCGGTGCCGTGCACCGCCTTGAGCGTTGCCACGGTGCCTTCGAGGTCTGTCGTGAAGATGCGGGTGTAGGTCTTGAGGATCATGACTGGTCCTTTCGGGTGAGAGCGAGGCTGAGAAGGCCGCCAGCTCGCGGTTGAAGCGCGCGGCATCCTCGTAGAAGGGCGAGTGACCCGCCTCCGGATAGATCGACAGGTTCGACCTGGAGTTCACGGCGAGCATACGGCGCGACATGCCGGGGAGTACGAGCGCGTCGCGTGCGCCGTGCGTCAGCAGGATGCGCGGAACGCGCGCGAAGCCCACATCCAGCCCGTCGGCGCTGATCTTGCTCAGGCCCAGCTGGACGGCCCGGGGGACCATGCCGTTGTAGGCGAGCATGCGATCGAACTCAGCTCGAGGCGGCGTGGTGGCGAAGCATAGCGCGAGAAAGCGGGCGATCGCTTCGGACCGCACGGCCAGGTCCGGAGACGCGACCCGAGCGCCCCATTGGCCGGACGCCTCGCTGCGGTATTGCGGATCGAAGGACGTCACCGCGTCGACCAGGTTGACGCCGGCGATGGCGTCGGCGCCGTGGCGACGCAGATAGTGCCCGATCACGAGCCCGCCGAACGACCAGCCGACAAGTACCACACGTTGCGAACCGGCCTGCTCAATCACGGCCGCGAGGTCATCGGCCCACCGGGAACCATCGGCATAGGCGTCCGGTTCAGCCGGCTTGTCGGAGTCGCCATGCCCCCGCAGATCGAAGGTGATCAGGCGGTGGTGAGCGAGATCTGCTACGATCTGTCGGTCCCAGGAAAGCCGGCTTTGGCTGAGCCCGTGGACAAAGATGACAGGAACAGCCGACGGGTCACCGTAGCTCATTGCGGACAGGGTTAGGCCGTCCTTGGTCCGGATGGACATCGGCTGGCCAGCCGGCCGTGCAGGGGCGGCGGCGATGCCAGCAGCCGGCGTTAGCGCGCTGATCGCCGCCGCTGTCAGCGAGCTTGCCAGCAGTTCACGTCTGGAGAGCATGTCCGAGCCCTTGCGTTGTTTAGTGGTCGCTATATATGCGAGACATCGAGGCGAGCAAGGGTCTAGTTTAGTGAGCAGTAAAAAAGGTCAGGGCGGCTCTGGCGGCCGACCCGCCAGCTTCGAGCGCGAAGCGGCGGTGCGGACTGCGTTGGACCTGTTCTGGGCGCGCGGGTATGAGGGCGTCTCAATCGCCGACCTTACCGCCGCCATCGGTGTGGCGCCGCCGAGCCTCTACCATGCGTTCGGGAGCAAGGCCGGCTTGTTTCAGGAAGCCGTCGCTCTCTACGAGCGCGGCGAAGCCGGGTTGGACCTCGAGAAGTTGGCGGGCGCTACGTCGCTATCCGAATGGGCGCGCGGCCTCTTGGAGGCGGCTGCGGAGAACGTCACGAAGAACGGTCGGCCGTGTCTGATCTCGAACGGCATGATCGTGTCGCACCCGGACAATCTACAAGTCGCACAGACGCTCGCGGCACGCCGGGCGATGTTTCGCCAGGCAATCGGAGAGAACTTTTCACGTTGGTTGCCCGAGCCAATCGCACACGATCTCGCTCGTTACCTGGTCACGGTCCTGCAGGGTCTTTCTATGCAGGCGAGGGACGGGGCGACGATGGAGGACCTTCGCCCCACCGTCGAACTCGCGCTCTCGACAGTGGCCCAGCAGGAAGCGCAGGCATCGGCGGCTCTCGCCTGAACTGCGTTGGCGGCGCTCAATGGCCGGACCCCTGATGGGTCGCGTCTCGAAACAGCCCATCATCATAGCCCTCCTTGGAAGGCGAAGGTGAAGCGGTAGGGAAGCGGCTTGCCGTCACCGCCGTCAGTGATCGGCACGGGCGTCGCTGCTACGAGCGTCAGGCTACCGTCGGCCACGGTGACGGGTATGCCAAGCGTCAGGTCGACCTGCTTCGTCCACCCACCTCCGAAGACGGTTGCGCGCACGATCAGGCGACCCGCCCAGACGCACTGCACGTCGATCGGACAGCGACTGTCTTCGATTACCTGATCTGGCCGGACTCGCGGACCGCTTACGGCAGCCGTCTGCCCCAAGCGCACCGGCCCCTCGAGCGGGCGCGTCGAGGCGCAGCCGGTTAGAAGTGCTGGAAGGCAAGCGAGTCCGGCGAACCTCAGCCTCAACCGGCGATCAGCCACAGGCGGCGGCGACTATTCGGCCGTCAGCGACGGTGACGGTGACACGTTCTTCGCGGAAGTCCTCGGCGACCGCATCGCCCGGAGCTATTCGCCTGATCGTTGTGCTTCCCGTACGCCGAAGAATGGTGTGGTTGTCGGGAGCGAATTTCCCAACCAGCGCCTGAGCTGCGTGCGGCTGGCAGCTCGAATTGCCGTTTTGGCTACCCGTGCCGGTCGATGCGCACCCGCTGAGCGCGACCAATCCGAGAAGTGCTGTAAGTCCAATCTCGCTCCTGATCGTCATCGGCTTGTCTCCGTGGAACCCATATCGGGCTGATGGCTAGCCCTTCGAAGCTGAATGAAGGGACGATGGTGCTCGGTCCTGCTAGTCAGCTGCCTGTTCAGCGATGTGGTCAGCGAACAGACGTGCATGGGAACTGAGCGCAGCAAACGCTGGAGCGCAGATCAGGAGGCGACGATTTGCCCAGCCGTCCAGGAGCGGCACGATCGCGAGTGCGTCCGCGCGGCAACGAGTTGCGGCTGCCATCGGCAACACCCCCAGGCCGACACCGGCTTCGACCAATCGTGCCACTGCCTCGAAGCTACGCAGCCGCACGCGGTAGTTGATCCTACGGCCGAGCCGCGCGGCATGGTCTGCGAGGTGGGTGTGGATCGCGCCGGCGCTCAGTCCGACAAACGGTTCGTCAAGTAGTTCGACGAATGACACCGCGTCCCGCTTGGCGAGCGCATGCGTCTTCGGCACGATGAGAACCAGTCGATCGGTCGACAGAGGGATCGTCTCCAGCCGACCGAGATCGGTCGTATTGGCTACGACACCAAACTCGGCGCGTCCTTCTGCCACCGCGAGCACAATGTCCGCGCTGGTCCGCTCCTCGATGTCGATGTCGACGTCGGGATGGGCGGCAAGGAAGCTGCGAAGCGCTGCCGGCAATAGCTCCACCAGCGCCGCGGTATTGGAGAGCATGCGGATTTCACCCCTTAGACCCGACGCGAAGCCGCGAAGATCACCCCGCATCTGCTCGACCGCCGCCCCAATGGAGCGCGCATGATGAAGCAGCGCCCGTCCGGCGGCCGTCGGCGCCACACCGCGTCGGCCGCGTTCGAGCAGCGGCACGCCGAGCGTTTTCTCCATGCCGCTGACCCGTGCGCTCGCGGAAGCGAGCGCGAGATGCGCGGTCTCAGCTCCCTTGGAGATGCTGCCGGCCTCCACGATCGCAACGAACAGCCGCAAATCCACCAGATCAAACCGCATGGACATCCTTCGGATAGGACGAAAGCTGCTCTCGCATATCCCGCATTGTGGATGATCGCCAGCGGCGGCATCGCCGTAGCATGGAGACTTGCCTGCTTCTGCTCGGTGCCGGACTGCTTGGAGGCGTGATGAACGCCCTGGCCGGGGGTGGTTCCTTCGTGACCTTGCCGGCCTTGATCATGACCGGAGTGCCTTCGGTATCGGCGAATGCCACGAGCAGCGTAGCGCTTTACCACGGTGGTGCTGCAAGCGCTTGGGTCTATCGTGATGGGCTTGGTCCCATCTGCGGTGTCCAGCTCTTTCCTATGCTGCTGATCACCCTGGCCGGCGGGCTCGCCGGGAGCCTGATGCTGCTCTGGACGCCGGACGATCTCTTCGACCGTGTGCTGCCTTGGCTGCTGTTGGTCGCCACGCTTACCCTGATGTCCGGACCCCGCGTCGGCGCGTGGCTGCGCGAGCGCCTGACGATCGGCCGATCGCCGATCCTCGCCGTCCAGTTCCTCCTCGGGGGGTATGGCGGATATTTCGGCGGTGCCGTTGGCCTGATGATGATCTCGGCGTGGAGCCTTCTCCAAGGCGCCGACATAAAGGCGCTCAATGCCCCGCGCACGCTGACGGTGACGGGCGCGAACACCATCGCAATCCTGTGTTTCGCGGCGGCGGGGGCCGTTCGTTGGGAGGCGGCACTGGCGGTCGGATTGGGAGCCGTGGCCGGCGGCTATGCCGGCGCGCATCTAGGCCGTCGATTGAACCCGGCTCTGGTGCGCGCCGCGACCTTGCTCATCTCGGCCGCGATCACCGCCCGCTTCTTCATCCGCGCCTATTCCTGAGGACTTCTTATGGCCATGACCCACGACGACACCACCGCGCAGCAATTTGGGCCACAAGCGCAGGCCTATGTGACGAGCGCTGCCCACGCCTCTGGTCCCGATCTCGACCGCATCGAGGAGATTGCGCGTGAGCATGTCGGTGGTCGGGCTCTCGATCTGGGCTGCGGCGGCGGTCACGTCGCCTATCGCATCGCGCCGCTGATCGGAGAGGTGGTAGCATGCGACCTGTCGACCGATATGCTGGATGCGGTGAGCACCGAGGCGCAGCGACGCGGGATCGGCAATATTGCAACGCGGCCAGCCGCGGCCGAACGGTTGCCTTTCGCGGAAGCATCCTTCGATTACACCGTATGCCGGATGAGCGCGCACCACTGGCGCAACCTGGAAGCCGGCCTGCGCGAAGCACGTCGGGTGACCCGGCGTGGGGCGACGGCGATGTTCGTAGACCCGTTCGCCTTGGCCGATCCACTGCTCGACACCCATCTCCAGGCTATTGAGTTGCTGCGGGATCCGAGCCACGTGCGCAATTACAACATCGCGCAATGGTGTGCGGCGCTCGGTCGTTCCGGGTTTGCGATCGTCAGCGTCAAAACCCACCGGTTGCGCATGGACTTCGCCAACTGGATCGCCCGCATGAGCACTGCGCCCGCGCACGTTGGCGCGATCCGGTCGCTACAGGCGGGCGCGAGCGTCGAAGTCAAATCCGCGCTATCCATCGAGGAGGATGGCAGCTTCCTGCTCGATATCGCCACCTTCGAGATGCTCGCGGTCTAGACTAGGCGCTCAGTGTCCTCACGACCGCCCGGCTGCGTTGAGGATCAGGTTCGCCACCTCGCGCGGACGGGACAATAATGACACATGGCTGGCAGCAAGCTCGAGAACTTCGGCGCCCATCCGCCTTGCCATGAAGCGCTGCAGCTCGGGGTCGATGACCCGGTCCTGCGAGGACACCGCGTAGAAGCTCGGCTTGGACCGCCAGGCCGCGCGCGTGGTCCTCGCCGCGGTCAGCGATCTTCTGAACGGCCACTGGACGGCGTAGAGCGCCCGGGCCTTGGATTGCGGCAGGTCTGGAGCGAAGTCGCGCACGAAGGCCTCTTCGCTGAGCCGCCCCTCATCGCCATCAAACACGATCCCAGCAGAGGCGGGTGGCTTTGGATACTTAGCCGCAAGCGCCGTATAATCTTCGTCGGCATCGGGTGCGCGCGCGGCGACATAGGTGAGAGCCGACACTTTGGGGTGCACGCCAGCCTCTGTCACGATCATGCCGGAGAAGGAGTGGCCGGCGAGCACTGTTGGCCCGTCCTGCCGGTCGAGCGCCCGGTTACAGGCGGCGACTGCCTCGTCGAGCGAGGTCAGCGGGTTCTGCACCGAGACGACGTTGAGGCCACGCGCCTGGAGATACGGGATTACCTCCAGCCAGGAGGAGCCGTCGGCGAACAGCCCATGGACCAGGACAACGTTATTCGCCATTTGGACCTCTCGAGGAGCAGCGAACGCCTTTGCCGATCCTAGGGACACCCCTGCGGCGACCAGCGACCCCGTGAACGTGCGTCGATCCAGTTCCATACTTCCTCCATCTGCGTAACAGGCCAATCGTCACCGCATGATGCGATTTGAGCAGTCGGACTGCGGGAGACCGACCCGTCTGAACTGAGCAGCTATGCCTGCCGCGCTGACTTGATGAAGTCCAGAAAGGCGCGCAGCGGCGGCGGCACTAGTCGGCGACCCGAATAGTAGAGGAATGGCCCGGGGAAGGTCGACCACCATTCAGGTAGCACTGGCGAAAGGCGGCCGGCCTCCAGGTGTGGTCGCAGCCATTCCTCGAACAGGCCGATTATCCCCGCCCCAGCGATGGCGACGTCTACGCCGAGGTCCATCGCGCCGCTGATGCTGACGGTGAGCGGCCCCTTGGGCTCGATACGGACCGATTCCTCCCCACGCTCAAGCTCCCAGGGGCTGAGCAGAGATCCGTTGCCGAACCGGCCGAGGATGCACCGGTGTTGCAGCAGATCTCTCGGGTGTCGGGGCACACCTGAAGCCGCCAGATAGCCCGGCGCCGCGGCCATCGCGAACCGCTGGACCCGCGGCCCGATCGGAATCGCAATCATGTCCTGCTCCAGCTTCTCGTCGTATCGAATACCCGCATCCGCGCCGGCGGCGAGCACGTCGAGGATGGTGTCCTCGGCGACGACCTCCACCTGAATGTCAGGGTAGAGCGCGAGGAACCCCGGAAGGAGGGAGGGGAGCACCAGGCGGGCAACGCCGACGGGTACATTGAGCCGAAGCGTGCCTGCGGGCGTGTCGCGCAGGACATTGAGGTCGGCAAGTGCGGCGTCCATCTGCACGAGCAGAGGCGCGAGTTGCTCGACAAGACGCCCGCCCGCTTCTGTCGGAGAAACGCTGCGCGTCGTGCGGTGAAGCAGGCGCACGCCCAAGCGATCCTCCAAGCGCCGCACGGTCTCACTGAGCGTCGTCGGGCTCACACCCAACGCGCGCCCAGCCTCTCGGAAACCGCGTGCTCTTGCGACCGCGACAAACGCGGTGAGGTCGTCGACGTTGGCAGCCAATGTCCAGTTATCCGTACAGCCTGTCTGGATTATGCCGGATTATCGCAAGGCCAAGCAATGGCTACCTGAACGTCATCAGCCACCTTCCATCCGGCTGAGCTCTGAAAGGACATTACCATGACCCAGGTAACGGACGCTGCAGCAGCACAGCCGGCCCGAGCCGAGCTCGTCGCGGGGCTGGTTTCGGCGATGCACAATCCGGCGAGGTCGCCGATCCTGCGCTCGCCGGCGGATGACGGCATCATCTTCGAGGACATCTACTTCCCGGCGGCGGACGGCGTCACGATCGAGGGCTGGTTCATTCCCGGCGACAGCGACAAGGTGATCATCGCCAACCACCCCATCTGGGCCAACCGCTACGGCTTCCCCGGCCATCTGAAGCCCTACAGCGATGCCTGGGAGGCCAGTGGTAACAACATCGAAGTCAATTTCATGCCGGACTACAAGCACCTCCACGAAGCCGGCTACAACATCATTGCCTACGACCTGCGCAATTTCGGCCAGAGCGGTGCCGGCAGCGGCGGCGTCATCGGCAACGGCATCCGCGAATATCGCGACGTGATCGGCTCGCTGCGCTACGTCCGCTCCCGGTCCGATCTCAAGAACCTGAAGCTCGGCCTTCTCAGCCGCTGCTGCGGCATGAACGCGACCATGGTCGCCATGTCGAAGCATCGCGAGGAGTTCGACGATGTCCGGGCGATCGTCGCGCCGCAGCCGATCTCGCTGAGCTCATTCTATCGCACCATCCTGGACCATATGGGCATGCCGGATGCGCTGCCCGAGGTCGCCGACGCGCTCCGCCGCGTGACCAGCATGGAGCTGAAGGACATGGACATGCCCCAGTATGCGAGCGCCGTCGACATCCCGACGATGCTCCTCCAGGTCCGCGACGACACGCTGACCACGCCCGCCGACGTGCAGGCGATGTTCGACGCCATGCCGGCCAGCCAGAAGGACCTCATCTGGATCGAGGGCACCAACCGCCGCTTTGATGGGTACAACTACTTGCCCAACAATCCGAAGCCGATGCTCGACTGGTTCGAGCGGTTCTTGGCCTGACGGGCGGGGTGGGTCCCGCTGGACCCGCCGCCATATCCGGCTCTGGGAGGACAGCATGTCCGACGTCGAAAACACCCTCACGGTCGTGCTCTGGGAAGCCAGGGCGAAGCCGGGGCGGGAGGCTGAGATGAAAGCCTTTCTGACCGCAGCGGTGACGCCGTCGCGGCACGATGCGGGCTGCATCGATTACGAACCGCACGAGGTCGAGGGACAGCCCGGCACATTCGTGGTTTACGAGCGCTGGATCAGCCGGGAAGCGCTCGATGCGCATCTGCACGCGCCCCGTATGCAGGAACTGGTCCCGCAGCTGCTCGCCCTGATGGAAGGTTCGGTCGAGAGCGGGATCAGGCTGCTCCGACCGCTACGTCCGACCTGACACCTGCGTCTGGTTTATTTGAACAGCTCGGCGAGGGGTGCGAACACCGCCCCGGTCTCCGCCGCGCGACGGGTTTTGGCGGCTATCAGCTGATCGATCCCGATGCCTCGGTCGAGTGCTTCATAGAGGTCGCGGCCTTCCATCGCGATCGTGCGCTTGCCGCGGCCAAAGGCGTGCAGCCCCTCATCGGTGACCCCGCCAAAGCTGATGAAGAGGCCGCGCGCCCAGGCCGCCTTCTGCCCGATCTTGCCCTCGAACACATGCAACTCCGCCGCGCCGATCCGTCGGTTCAGCCATTTGGCTTCGACGAGATAGGTTTCGCCGGCATGCTCGAAGCTGCCGTCTATCTGCTCGCCCTGGAGGCGGAAGGGTTCGCGCGCGTTCAGGTGACAGGCGTCGAAGATTTCGGTGAGGAAGCGTTCGAACGCGAACCCGCGCTCGTGCGGCTCCATATCGCGGACGGCGATCAGCCGGTCACGGAGCCTGGCGAAGTCAATCGCATCTAGGAGCGGCGCGGCAACGACGTTGTGGGGGACAGGCGTTGCGGTGCCCTCGAGTCTTGCGATGAGCGCAGCGACCTGTCCGGCAGCGCGCGGCATTGGGTCTGGCATATCGGGCGTGCGCAGTGCCTCTCGGTACTCCCAGAGGATCCTCAAGGTGCGCGCCGCGGTTCCGTTATCCACCTGCCCAAGGAAGCAGCGCAGCCGCTTTCCTTTGGAGATGCCGTCCGCAGCATATTGCGGCGCGTCGATGTCAATCGAGAGTTCACGGGCGAAGAAGTCGGTGAATGTTCGGTTCGAGAAGTCGAGTACATAGCCCTTCTCTCCGCCGCGGAAGATCTCATCGACGAGGCTGAGGTCTATAGAGCGCAGGCTGCTCATCGCCGCTTCGCCGGCTTCGAAGGACGCGCCCGGTCGGCGGCCCTGAGTGCGCTAAGAACCGCAGGGTGCGTGTTGCCGGCTTCCTGGTCGGTTGGCTCAGTGGCCCATTTGTCGTTGAAGCGGAGCAGCTGATCGTTGCGCCAGGCGTCGATCTGGTAGCCCTCGGCTCTCAGCCGAGCCTCCGCGGCGGAGGGCACGACCAGATGCTCGGGCAGGACATAGGCGAAGAGCAGCTTGGGAAGGCCGTCGAGATGCTTGATCGCGTAACCGGTTGAGCGCGGCGAGAGCACGCACTTCTTCTCGCCCCAGCCTGCGCGGTAGCTTCGTAACAGCGAGTCATAGGTCAGGATCTTGATCTTCTGATCCTCTTCGATGCTCGCGATCCGATCGCGCTGCGCTTGGCTGAAGTCCTTGCCGCCGGAGCGGCCGATGATCAGGACGCGGCGCAGTTCGATGCGGTTGCGCGCCATGGGCGGGGGGACGAGCAGCGGAAGCAGCCGCTCGCGCACCTCAGACCGATGCTGCTCCCAATGGTCGCGCCAGACCGCGGTTTGCGCGAGCGCGTCGTTGAACGCGGCGGAGTTGCCGAAATGCTTGCTGCTGGACGTGAAGAGCCGCTTGGTGGCGCGCTCGATCTCGACGAGCACGAGCGTCCAGCGGTCCGACGATTTCGTAAGATAGGCAAAGTCGGCACTGCGGCCGCCGATCGGAAACTTCGCGATCACGCAGTTCATATGGAGCCGGTGATTGAGCAGCCATGAGCTCGTATCGAGCAGCTCGGTATGTCGTTCGAGGAACGCCTGGATGTCGTTCTCGTCCTTGCCCTCGTCGACGAGCAGATCCTCGAAGGCAGAGGCGAGAGCCTCATCGGGCGATTGCCGCATGGCAGGCGTCATCCTCTTCTGGGCGGATGTAAATGTTCAATTTGCAAAGCGCGGCTGAACCACGATTTCTGAGCTAGCGGATTGTTATCACCTTGGCGCCAACGGTCGCGGCGACCTCCTTCCACGCCCGATCGGCAGTGTAGGCCGGAACGCCATTCCGCATCGCCAGAGCGAGGCAGAACCGGTCTCCGAGCGAAAGGCCGGCCGCGCTGGTTGCCGCCCGGAGGGCGCCTGCCTCCCAGGCCAGAGCCTCGTCCGCAGGCGCCACGGTATATGGCAGCGCGCCGAGCATCGCCCTGACCTCATGGAGCGGCGCGCCGAGGCGGACGAAATGGCTCACCACCTCAGCCTGGTTGAATATTCCAACCATCGCGTCGGCCACCACCCCTTCGACCTTGCTCCCTCCGCGTTCCCCCTTCAGCAAGGCGATGATGGCGGACGCGTCGAGGACCGCCTCCGTCACTCGCCGCTTTCCAGGCGGCGGCTGGAGATGAAGGCGTCCACGGACGCATCGGGATGGTTCGCATATTTCTTGGCAATCGCCTGGGCTCGCGCAACGGCCTGTTGTACGGTCCTCAGCACCACGCCGTCCTCGGTTTCTTCCAGCAGCACCGCGCCGCCGCCCTCAAGGCCTAGCCGTTTGCGGATGCTCGCAGGCAGGCTCATGCGGCCGTTCGGCGTGATATTCACTTGCACCGTCATGAATCTTACCGTCCAGAATATGGCAGACCACGTCCACCGTACCACATTCCGTCGGTCTGGGGCAAAGTGAACGGTTGTGCCACAATCCGCATATTCGTCCTCAGGCGCTTAAGCGTGCCCGCACCTGAATCTTCAAGGAAGGAGCAGGCGGGGCGCAGCTCAATCCTATGGACGCCCTATTTCGATGCGGTCGTCGGCGAAGGTGTATTGCCCGCCCGCGGATGAAGCGCGCGCCGAACCTCGTCGGTGATCGTGTAGACAGCCTGACGCTGCGCACCGCGATTTTGATGGTCGACCCTATACCCCTGATAATGGCGTCGCACGAAGCCGGCCTTGACGAGCTCCGAGACGGCTCGGCTGACATTGGTGCGACCGGAGAGGCGGATCCGTCTCTGGACCTCCGCGGCGATCAGCTTTTCGGCTTGGTCTGAGTCGGAGGGGAGCTCCCTGCGCTGATCGAGTTCCGATCGCACCTTGTCGGCGATAGCGAGCCGGCGCGGGTCGCGCCGGGCGACCGGAGCGAGGGCATCGCAGAGCCAGTCTCGTACGGGCACCAGGCGATCACCATCTTGGACATAGGGCCCGGCCGAACCACTCTGCGCGCTCGCTTGTGCGATGAGGTTGAGCACCATGAAGCTGTAGCGCGGGCGCTCGCAGACATCGGTGAGGCGCTCAAGGAGACTCGGCAGGTCCAGCGCACGCGTGTCCTGCGGCGCTGCTCGTTGCGCATCCTTTGACGCGGCGAAGAAGTCGGGCTGGAACATGAGAACGAATCAAGCACATCTCGATTCCCGTGTGAATCCCTCTTGTCGCATATGGTCGGCATTTTTGATCGATCTGCGGCGAGCATACACCTGCCGGGTCGGGGGTGGCGGAGGCGGATCGCACAGCCCTCAGTTTGGCACCGATCCGCCGACCATCATTCATCTTGCCGGTTGTCAGGCAATCACCCGCGTTGATCCCGAAAGGAATGAACAGTCGTGGCACTTTACCGGCGGGTAAAGTGCCACGAGCGGTCATCCTGTGGTGCTCCGCATTGAAGAAGTGGTCAGGGTCAGTTCGCTCGCGGCAGGTCATCGGACTGACATAGCTCAGCGACGGTTACACTCCTGATCCGGCACCCTTTCCCGCGGGGCGCCGTAGGCCGTCAGTCAAGGCTTCACAGCCTCTTCGCCTGCAGGTTCGACGAGCCTCCCTTCGCACCGGCCCTCGGCCGGAGCGGGGCATCGGCCGCTGCTGCGCAGATTTCGCGAATGCAGCCATGCTTGGACGGGGGACAGTCGAACGGTGAGTAGCGAAGATCCTGCAGCAACGGGGGTGCCGGGCCTCGACGACATCCTGAGCGGTGGCTTGAGCCGCGGCCGGGTGTTCCTCCTCGAAGGGATGCCGGGCACCGGCAAGACGACGGTCGCGATGCAGTTCCTGCTCGAAGGCGTGCGGAAGGGCGAGAAGGTTTTGTACCTCACGCTCTCGGAAAGCGAGGAAGAGCTTCGAGCGACCGCGGCCGAACACGGCTGGACCCTGGATGGCGTCGAGATCGTCGAGTTGATCTCCCCGGACAGCCTCATCGACGAGAAGCAGCAGCAGAGCCTGCTCTACTCCTCAGATCTCGAGCTGGTGGAGACGACCCGACGGATTTTCGAGGCGTTCACGCGATCCAAGCCTGCCAGGCTGGTGCTGGACAGCCTGTCCGAAATTCGCCTGCTGTCGCAGAGCTTGCTTCGCTACCGCCGCCAGGTGCTCGCTCTGAAGCACTATTTCGCCGGGCAGGGCACGATCGTCGTCATGCTCGATGATATGACCACCGATACCGAGGACAAGACGGTCCATAGCGTCGCCCACGGTGTCATCCGACTGGAAGAGATTCCCAGAGAGTATGGGCCGGAGCGGCGCAGGATCAGGGTGGTAAAGTATCGGGGGCGGGGCTTTCGTGGCGGTTATCACGACTTCCTGATCGAGAAGGGTGGCGCGCGCGTGTTCCCGCGCCTGATCTCGGCCGAGCATCGCACCAGCTTCGAACGCGACAGGGTCACCACCGAAGCGGCTGGGCTGGACGGCCTCTTGGGCGGCGGTCTGGAGCGGGGATCGAGCGTGCTGATCCTCGGTCCAGCCGGCACCGGAAAGTCGCTGCTGGCATTGACCTTCGTCGCCGCGGCGGTGGCCAAAGGCGAGAAGGCGGCGATGTTCGTGTTCGACGAGGAGATCGGTCTCCTCGCTGACCGCGCGCGGGGTTTGGGAATCGACATTGGGGCGATAATCGAAGCCGGCGCCCTCAAGGTCGAGCAGATCGATGCGGCGGAACTCTCGCCAGGCCAGTTCTCGGCACGCGTTCGTAGATGTGTCGAGGACAACGACGCAAAGACGGTCGTGGTGGACAGCCTCAACGGCTACCAGGCCGCCATGCCGGGCGAAAATGCTCTGGTGCTCCATATGCATGAGCTGCTGCAGTATCTGAACCGGCAGGGCGCAACGACCCTCGTCACCCTGGCACAGCATGGCCTCCTGGGTGACCCGAAGACCCCCGTTGACGTCACCTACCTCGCGGACACGGTCATCCTGCTGCGCTATTTCGAAATGCGCGGCCGCATTCGTCGCGCCATCTCGGTCGTCAAGAAGCGCACGGGCGCTCATGAGGACACCGTCCGCGAGCTCAGCATCGGAGCCGAAGGCGTCCGCGTCGGAGAAGCAGTCGTCGCCTTTCAAGGGGCTGCCCGAGGCGTGCGCAGTCTGTTCGCGGAGTCGCCCGACTTGATCGAAGACCGGCATTGATCCCGGAGCTTTCCGAGCGCGCGCTGATCCTCGCGCCCTTCGGGCGCGATGCGGAGGTCGCCGCTACCGTTCTGGCCGATGCCGGCGTGAAAGGCATCGAATGTGCCTCCATCGAGCAACTCGTTGACGAGATCCGGGCGGGAGCGGGGCTCGCCCTGGTCACCTCCGAAGCCCTGATCAGCGCCGACATCAGCGCGCTCAGGTCCTGGATCGAGCAGCAGCCTGACTGGTCCGACTTCCCGTTCGTACTCCTGGTCCAACATGTCAGTGGCTTGAAGCGTAATCCCGAAATCGCCCGCTACCCGGAAGTCCTCAACAACGTCACCTTCCTTGAACGACCCTTTCATCCCACGACCCTCATCAGCCTGGCGCGCGCCGCACTTCGCGGCCGCCGGCGTCAGTACGAAGCGCGGGCGCGCCTTGAGGAACTTCGCAGCCTAGCGGGGTTCCTGGAGCGCAAGGTCGAGGAGCGCACCGCCGAGCTCACCATTGGCGAGGCGCGGATGCGCGCGATTTTCCAGACGAACAACCAGTACCAGCTGCTCATCGATGTTGACGGTACCGTGCTGGATGCGAACGCAACCGCCATGGCGGGGATTGGAGGGCAGCTCCAGGACGTCCTAGGGAAGCCCTTATGGGAAACGCCTTGGTTTGCCGGGTCGCCTGACCTGCGCGACGTCGTGGAGAGCGGGGTCGGCCGTGTTGCGGCCGGCGAAACCCTGAAAAGGGAGCTGAACATCCATCTGCCGATTGGCCCCCGCACGTTCGATGTCGGGATGAGACCGATGCGGGGGCCCAATGGCGACACGTTGGCGCTCATCGTCGAGGCCATCGACATCACCGACCGCAAGAGGGCCGAGGAGGCGCTCAGGCAGGCTCAGAAGCTCGAGGCGATGGGTCAGCTGACCGGCGGCGTCGCGCACGACTTCAACAACCTTTTGACGCCGATCGTCGGCGGCCTGGACATCCTGATCCGCAGCGGTGTGGGCACCGAGCGCCAGCGCCGGCTGATCGAGGGCGCCATGCAGTCGGCCGAACGAGCCAGGGCCCTCGTCCAGCGGCTCCTGGCCTTCGCGCGCCAGCAACCGCTGCAGCTTCGCGCCATCGACATGGCCGCATTGGTTCGCGGCATGGCCGATTTGGTCGGCTCGACGATCGGGCCGAAGATCAAGCTGGTGCTCGAAGTGCCTGAGGAGCTGCCGCCCGCACGTGCCGATCACAACCAGCTCGAGATGGCTTTGCTCAACCTTTGCGTGAACGCGCGTGATGCCATGCCCGATGGGGGCACGTTGCAGATCGCCGTATCGGCGCAGACAGTGGCCGGCGATGACGCCAGGGGCCTGACGCCCGGACCGTATATCAGCCTCTCTGTCTCGGACACCGGAAGCGGCATGGATGAGGAGACCGCCAGGCGAGCCATTGAGCCCTTCTTCTCGACCAAGGGACTGGGCAAGGGAACCGGGCTCGGCCTTTCGATGGCCCACGGTCTCGCCCGACAGCTGGGGGGGACCCTCACCATCACGACCGCTCCCGGCGCAGGAACCAGGGTGGAGATTCTTCTCCCTGTCTCGACGGAGCTCCCGCGCCGTGAAGAACCGATCGTCGAGCGCCAGACGCCGCAGGAGGGAACAGCGCTCCTTGTCGACGGCGACGATCTCGTTCGGTCGAGCGTCAGCCAGATGCTGAACGCGATCGGCTATGAGGTGGTCGAGGCAAAATCGGCAGAGCAGGCGTTAGAGCTGGTAAAGGACGGTCTGAGCCCGACCGTCCTGGTGACCGACCATTTGATGAGCGGTATGTCGGGCGCGGCGCTTAGCCGCGAATTGGGTCCACGCACCCCGGTTCTGATCGTCTCCGGCTACGCGGAGAACAGCGAGATCGAGCCGCATTTCGCGCGTCTCATGAAGCCGTTTCGGCAGGACGAACTATCAGCGAAGCTCGCCGAGATCCGGGCCCGATCCAAAGCCGCCGGAGCCGTCACCTGAGCTCTGTCGCTTCGTCCAGCAAGCGAAGGGGGGCCGGGGGGCCCCCCTTTCTGTCAGTAGTCCATGGCCGGCATGGGCGCGGCCTTGTCGTCCTTGGGAAGCTCCGCCACGAGAGCTTCGGTGGTGATGAGCAGCCCGGCGACCGAGGCCGCGTCCTGGAGGGCCGTGCGCACGACCTTGGCAGGATCGATGACGCCTGCCCGGACGAGGTCTTCATACTCGCCGGTGGCAGCGTTGAAGCCCCAGTTATAGTCTGATCCCTCACCGAGCTTGCCGACCACATAGGCGCCGTCCTCGCCGGCATTATCGACGATCTGCCGCGCCGGTGCCTTCAAGGCGCGCCGGACGATCTCGACGCCCGCCTTCTGGTCGTCATTGGCCGGCGACAGGTTCTCCAGCGCCTTGACCGCTCGCAGCAGCGCCACGCCGCCGCCGGGCAGGATGCCCTCCTCGACGGCAGCCCGGGTCGCGTGGAGTGCGTCGTCCACCCGGTCCTTCTTCTCCTTCACTTCGACCTCGGTGGCGCCGCCGACCCGGATCACCGCGACGCCGCCGGCGAGCTTGGCCAGCCGCTCCTGAAGCTTCTCGCGGTCGTAATCGGACGTCGTCGTCTCGATCTGCTGGCGGATCTGCGCCGCACGGCCGTCGATGTCCGCCTTCTGGCCGGCACCGTCGATGATCGTCGTGTCGTCCTTGTCGATCACCACCTTCTTGGCCCGACCGAGCATGTTGACGGTGACGTTCTCGAGCTTGATGCCGAGATCCTCGCTGACGACGTTGCCGCCGGTCAGGATGGCGATGTCCTCGAGCATCGCCTTGCGGCGATCACCGAAGCCCGGCGCCTTCACCGCGGCGACGTGAAGCCCGCCGCGCAGCTTGTTGACGACGAGGGTCGCCAGGGCCTCGCCCTCGACGTCCTCGGCAATGATCAGCAGCGGACGGCCCGACTGGATCACCTTCTCCAGCAGCGGCACCAGCGCCTGCAGGTTCGAGAGCTTCTTCTCGTGGATCAGGATGTAGGGATCATCCAGCTCAACGCGGAGCTTCTCCGGGTTGGTGATGAAATAGGGCGAGAGGTAGCCGCGGTCGAACTGCATGCCTTCGACCACCTCCAGCTCGGTCGCGAGGCTCTTCGCCTCCTCCACGGTGATGACACCTTCGTTGCCGACCTTTTCCATCGCCTCCGCGAGAATTCGTCCGACTTCGGTGTCGCCGTTCGCCGAGATGGTGCCGACCTGAGCGATCTCGCTGTTTGCGCTGATGCTGCGTGCATGGGCCTTGAGATCGTCGACCACCGCGTTGACCGCGAGATCGATGCCGCGCTTCAGGTCCATCGGGTTCAGCCCGGCGGCGACCGCCTTGGCGCCCTCCCGAACGATCGCCTGTGCGAGAACGGTGGCGGTGGTAGTGCCGTCGCCGGCGAGATCATTGGTCTTCGACGCGACCTCCCGGATCAGTTGCGCGCCCATATTCTCGAACTTGTCCTTGAGTTCGATCTCCTTGGCGACCGTCACGCCATCTTTGGTGATGCGCGGTGCACCGAAGCTCTTGTCGATGACGACGTTGCGGCCCTTGGGACCCAGCGTCACCTTGACCGCATCCGCGAGCGTATCCACGCCGCGCAGCATGCGGTCACGCGCGTCGGTCGAGAAACGGACTTCCTTTGCAGCCATTGTATCCTTACCTCCTATATTCGCGTGAATAGTTGGTCCGAAGCTGGCTTAACTCGCTTATGCTTCGCTCTCGACGATACCGAGGATGTCGCTCTCCTTCATGATGAGCAGTTCCTCGCCACCGATCTTGACCTCGCTTCCGGACCATTTGCCGAAAAGCACGTGATCGCCGGCCTTCACCATGGGCTCGACGAGCTTGCCGTGCTCGTCGCGGGTGCCGGGGCCGACGGCAACGACCTCGCCTTCCTGCGGCTTCTCCTTGGCGGTGTCGGGAATGATGATGCCGCCGGCCGTCTTTTCCTCGGCTTCGATACGACGGACAGCGACACGGTCGTGCAGGGGACGGAAATGCATGCATTACCTCCTAAGCAGATCATGATGTGATGGGCCTCCCGTTCGCGTGGAACGGTCGGTTTCGGCAGAGTTAGGAAGATGATTTTCAACCATCAAGAGTGCTGCCAAACCTGGTTGGTACTGAGATCACTCGCATTGCGTGCGGATGCGGCGTTGCGCATCGCACGACGCGCAAACTGCCTCAGGAGTCGCCCAACCGGGGTGATTTAGATCAGCAGCCTCAGGCCAGCGATTCGCTACGCAACTGCCAAGGCCCTGACCGGAGCGGTCTGGCTGGATCGCTGCAACTTCGATCGGAGGAGCGCAGATGAACACGCCACTTGGAAGTCCGGGTGCAGGGTTGCGCGGCGTGGCGGCGCACGCCGACGCTTATGATCAGGGCCTTCGCAGGTATTTGTTGGGCATCTATCGAACGATGGCTCTGGGTCTTGGGGTGACGGGGATCGTCGCGCTAATCGTCGCCAGTACGCCCGGGCTCTACCAGCCCATCTTCAATACCCCCCTCAAGTGGCTGGTCATTCTTGCCCCACTTGCGTTCGTGCTGTTCTTCTCCTTCCGCGTCGAGCACATGAGCGTCGCGACGGCGCGGATCAGCTTCTATGCATTTTCTGCCGTCATGGGACTGTCGCTGGCCAGCATCTTTCTGGTGTTCACCGGCACCAGCATAGCCCTGGCCTTCTTTTCCGCCGCCGCCTTGTTCGCGACGATGTGCTTATGGGGCTACACGACCAAGGTCGATCTTTCACGCTGGTCGACGTTCCTGATGGTGGGTCTTGTCGGTCTGATCGTTGCCAGCCTGATCAACCTGTTTCTCGCCTCGAATACCCTGCAGTTTGCCGTTTCGATCATCGGGGTTCTGGTGTTCACCGCCCTTACGGCCTGGGACAGCCAGCGACTGAAGAGCCAGTACGTTGCCTACGCCGGCACTCAGTCGCTGGAGAAGCTCGCCGTGCTGGGGGCTTTGTCCCTCTACCTTGATCTCATCAACCTGTTCCAGCTGCTGCTGAACCTCACCGGCGAGCGGCAAAGGGCATAGCGACGTCGTGCCGCCGATTGGCGCGCGGCAGAGAAGGGAGGCATTCGTGGTTCGAGTCAAAATCAATGCTGCATCCGACGAGCAGGAAGCCGGCGGTCTGCCGATGCTGGGGACCTTGCGCCGGAACTGGGGCTGGATCGTCTTCCGCGGTGCGCTCGCGCTCGCGCTCGGCGTGGTGTCGTTCCTGTTTCCCGTCAGCGCGCTGTTCGCCTTTGCCACCGTTTTCGCAGCTTATGCGGGCGTGGACGGGATCTTGTCCCTCGTCGCCGCGGTTCGCGGCGCGCGCCGCAAGGAGGAGCGCTGGTGGACCTATGTGCTCCGCGGGATCATCGGCATCGCAACAGCGGTCCTGTTCGTGCTGATGCCCGCAGCCATGACCGCGGGATACGCCCTGGTTACGCTTATCATGCTGGCGGTCTGGGCGATCGTCACCGGTGCCCTCGAAATCGCTGCGGCAGTGACGTTGCGCAAGGTGATCCGCGGCGAATGGCTGATGGGCCTGTCTGGCGCTTTATCGATCGCTCTGGGGATCATGATCGTCGTCCTGCTGGTCATCGATCCGCTCACGACTTTGCCGTCTGCCGCCTGGGTGATCGGAACGTACGCGATCATCGCTGGCGTTGTTCTTCTCGGGCTCGGGTTCAAGCTTCGCCGGGCTTGATAGCCGGCGAGTCGCGATCGGCTGAGGTCGCAGCAGTCTCGCTAAGGCGGCAGGGAAGCGTTCGGCGTTCCGTGCCGACCGGTCCCAGCAGCAGGCGCTGTGCCGCCTGCGAGACACTCACATTGCATCGGCCCGGTCGCAAAGCCTAGGGAACTTGCGCCCAGCGCCTGTGTGGCTGGCAATCCGCCTGATGAACCTCTGCCGCTATCGCTGTCTGGTTGCGGACTGGAAGCAACCTCCTCGCACGGGCATCAGGTTCGTGCAGCAGGAGTATGTAGGTTCAATGATCGGCGTGCTTGAACGGCGACGAAAGTGGCTCGCCTTCTGTCTTACCGGGCTGGCGGGCTACGTCGACGGGCTGGGCTTCCTGGCCGCAGGCGGGATGTTTGTGTCGTTCATGAGCGGCAACTCTACACGGCTCGCCATCGGGGTGGCCGAACGGTCGGTGACGGCGTTGATCGCGCTGGGATTGATTGGTGCGTTCCTCACGGGCGTGATCGCGGCCACGCTCGTGGCCGCCCTGGTTCACAAGCGCCGCAAGTCCGCCGTCTTGGGACTCGTGTCATTGCTCCTCGCCTCGAGCGCGACGCTCGCGCACGTCGGCGCGGGCGCATTCGCACCGCTGCTTATGGCTGCTGCGATGGGAGCGGAGAATCTTGTTTTCCAGCGCGATGGCGAAGTGAGCATCGGCCTCACCTATATGACCGGTGCGGTCGTGAAGGCGGGGCAGCGGATCGGCATGGCACTGCTGGGCGGACCCAGATGGGACTGGCTCCCACACTTGTTGCTGTGGTCGAGCCTCGTCACAGGTGCGATCATAGGCGCGCTTAGCTTTCACCGATTGGGTGTCGACGGCCTCTGGTTCGCAGCGCTGGCCGCGCTTCTCCTGGCCGTTTGGGCAGGCCTCATCGAAAGGACGGGCGAACCGGCGTAGATCGCTGCAGGCGCTCTATCGCGGCCTTGAGGCTGTGGCCGTGGTCCGTCCGGAACGACGCGCGCATGACCTTGCCGGCGACCGCTTGAGACAAGCCGAGCGGCGCTGATCTGAATCAGGGCCTAGTCGTTCCCGACAGGCAGAATGTTCAGTCGGTTCGCGCGGATGCACAGGTGCAGCGCGCTCACTTTAATGGAGGATGAAAAGATGACGGGCCCCAAAGCGTCGATGAATCCTGACAAGGACAAGAAGCCGGATCTGGCGCCTGATGAGAGCGTGGCCAAGGAAGAGCAGGAGGGAACGGAGCTCGACCCAGTCGACGAAGCGATCGAAGAGTCTTTCCCCGCGAGCGATCCCCCGAGCTGGACGCTTTGAAGTAGGCGGCAGAGTTCCTGCGCCGGAGGTCCGGGCCGGAAAGGAGAACGTTCATCGCCGACGATCCCAAAGGGTCAGCAGACTTCTCCAGACGCTGTGTTTGCCGACGTTTTCTGATGGCGGACGCGCGCGATGCTTCTAGTAACTGGATGGAGCGAGCGAGGCGAAGGATCTGGCATGGCAAAGTTCCTGGCGTTGTACATCGGATCAGCAACGGACGCGGAAAAAGCCGCGTCACCGATAAGTCCTGACAAGCAGTCAGAGGGGATGGCTGCTTGGGGGGCGTGGATGGGCAAGAACGCTGAATACATAAAGGATGCTGGCGGCCCGCTCGGCCGGACCATGCGGGTGTCCTCGTCGGGCGTCGAGGCGGCACGAAATAGCCTCACCGGCTACATCATCGTCGAAGCCGACACGCACGAGGCTGCCGCTCGCCTTTTCGAGAACCATCCTCATTTCACGATCTTTCCGGGCGAAGCGGTCGAGGTCGTCGAGTGCCTTGAGATACCCGGAGCATAGCGAAGCGACGCTGCGGTACGGTTAGGGCGCTGTTGACGTCCGCTCAGCCGAACCGGCGGCTCCAGGATCGCGCTCACCCTGGAGCTGTCGCAGCCGCCGTCGAAAAGCTGAAGAGGCGCTTGACGCAGCAGGACAGAACCCGGCTGAGGTATGTCAGTGTGCGTCCTCTCGACCTGAGCGATTGCTTGGTGACTTGCCCAAGACGGAGGTGACGAGTGCTGCCAGCTCAGAGCCCGAAGACCGTGGGGGGCGCGGCGGTTGGCACCGATCGAAGGGACGAGGCTCGACGACGTCCTTCCAGCGCTACCGCGCGCGGGCGTGATCGATCCTGGGCGCTGAGTGCCGGTGCTCACAGCCATCGGCGAACGTGGGAAGGCCGCTTCAACCGATTATCTCTCCACGCCCGAGCGTCGCTGCATCCCACGGCTCGCTGAGCAGCCCCGACCCGCCGCCCTCGGCGGAAAGCACTTGATCCCCGCGAGAGGCGTCCCGGTTTATGCTTCACCATTTTCTCGCCGATGCGGTGATCCTGATTTTTGCCTCCCTGGCGTTTGTCGCGCTTTTCACGAAGTTCCGCCTCTCTTCAATTGCAGGATATCTCGTCGCCGGGTCGGTCGTCGGCCCCTATGGACTTCACCTCGTCTCAGCGAATGAGGGAACCCGCTTCCTTGGTGAGCTCGGCATCGCCGCGCTGATGTTTGTCATTGGCTTTGAATTCTCCTGGCCACGCATTGTCGCGGCCCGTCGATTGGTTTTTGTGCTGGGCACGCTTCAGGTCGTCGTCACCGCATTGCTCGTAGCCGGAGTCGCCCTCCTCGCGGGCCTGTCCCTGACAGCATCATTGATCTTGGGCTTTGCATTGGCGCATTCATCGAGCGCCATCGTTCACAAGCAGCTGCTGGACCAGGACGAGGTGACGACCAGTCATGGCATAGCAACGACGGGTATCCTCCTCTTCCAGGATCTGGCCGCCCTGCCTGTCCTGCTCCTGGTTGGCGCGGTTGCCTCAGGCGCTGAGGAGGACCTTGCCGGCCTGATGTTGCGGTTGGGCGCAGCCGTGCTTGTCTTCACGGGTGCCGCGCTCTTCGCGCGCAAGACGATAGGCCGTATCTTCGATTGGATCGCGCGAACCGGATCCAACGAGCCGCTGATGCTTGCCGGGCTCGCGTTGGTCGCAGGCGTCGCGTTTCTCGCAGAGCTGATCGGACTCTCCCTGGCGGTGGCATCCTTCATCGTCGGCATGGTCGTCGCCGAGAGCAACTACCGCCATCACCTCGCAGACGAGCTCCGGCCGCTGCGGGATATCTTCCTCGGTCTCTTTTTCCTGACGATCGGTATGAGCGTCGATTGGTCGATCGTTCTCACCGAGCCGGCAGCGACGGCCGGCGCTGTGGCTATCCTCGTCCTCGTGAAGCTCGCAATCATCTTCGCTCTCGCGCGGCTCAGCGGCATCGCAACCAATGCGGCATTGCAGAGCGCGCTGGTCCTGGCGCACGGCGGCGAGATGGGGTCGGTTCCGGCTGAGGGCGAAATGACACCCTAGAGCGGGATGACGTGAGTCTGAATCACTGGAGATTCCCAGAGGCGCGGTGATCTGATTGAAGGTGCAGGCCGGTGAAGGAGGCTGGCTTGCATGGCGAAGCCGTATTCGATGGACCTGCGCGACAGGGTGGTGCGGGCGGTGACGGCAGAGGGCATGTCGTGCCATGCGGCTGCGGCCCGCTTCGGGGTTGCGCCAAGTTCTGCGATTAAATGGATGCGGCGCTACCGGGACACGGGCAGCGCAGCGCCGGGTCGAATGGGCGGCCGCCGCACCAATATCCTATCGGGCGCGACGCGAGACTGGCTGCTGGAACGGGTGGCGAGCGACTTCACGCTGCGGGGTTTGGTGGCCGAACTGGCCGAGCGCGGCGTGAAGGTCGACTATGTTCAGGTCTGGCGATTTGCCCATGCCGAGGGTCTGAGCTTCAAAAAAAAGCGTGCTGCCCGCCGAGCAGCTCCGCCCCGCCATCGCGCGACGCCGGGCACAGTGGAAGAAATACCAGGGTCGGCTTGATCCGGCGCGCCTCGTCTTCATCGACGAGACATGGGTGAAGACGAACATGGCCCCCTTGCGAGGATGGGCGCCGGTCGGCCGGCGCCTCCACGCCAAGGTGCCCTACGGCCACTGGCGGACCATGACCTTCCTCGCGGCACTCCGATGCGATCGGATTGACGCACCCTGCGTGCTCGACCAGCCGATCAACGCCCAGAGCTTCACCGACTATGTAGAACAATGCCTGGTGCCGACCCTCTCGCCCGGCGACGTCGTCATCATGGACAACCTGTCCAGCCACAAGAAGCCCGCCATTCGCCGCGCCATCAAAGCCGTGGGCGCCAGGCTCCTGTTCCTGCCGCCATACTCGCCAGACCTGAACCCGATCGAACAGGTCTTCGCCAAGCTCAAGCACCTCATGCGAAAGGCTGCCGAGCGATCCCACGAGGCAACATGGCGCCGCGTCGGCACCCTGCTCGACACATTCACACCCGACGAATGCCGAAACTATCTCCGCAATGCCGGGTACGCGTCAGCTTGATGTCATCAGACTCTAAGCGAAATGGCCGGGTTTGGCTGGAGAACGGACTGGTGGCTTTCCGACAGCGATCCTCTACTCGCTGCCATCTC
>NZ_JBIQFL010000008.1:0-142091 GCF_045369135.1 Sphingomonas sp. 179-I 2A4 NHS
AACATCAACCTCCGGACGAGGCCCGCACTCCGCTAATCTACGCCGCGATCTGTGCCGAATGTTCTGACGACTGACAGGGATCGCGGTCGCTGACGGTGATCTCGAGCACGTTGCTGGCCTTGCCCGGCCGCACCGCAGTCTGTGCGATCAGGCTCTTTGCCTGACGATCGAGCTGCGCATCGTCGGGCTTCTGCCCCTGCTGGCGGGCAAGTTGCTCCGCAACAGCGCGGGCGACGAAGCTGCTGACGATGATGTCGGATTGGGTACCGATCAGATTGGTGGCCGACTGGGTCGAGCGTTCCTGATCGCCGAGCGAGAGATCAGGCTGGGACACGTCGAACAGCAGGGACGATGATGCCTGAAAGGTCCTTGGCTGGACCGAGATCCAGAAGGCGATGATGACGAACATGATCGCCGCGATGGCAAGGCCAAGCCGCCAGCGGTCGCGCAGCGCTGCCAGTAGGTCGCTCGCTGTCATGACACTCCCCCTACCCGCGCCGTCACAGCTTCCAGATGGCTCGCGAAACAAGCAAGGTCGGCGCAGGCCGCAGACCTATCGTGACGCACCATCGCGAGCAACAAGTATTGCGGCGCAAGTGAATCGGTAAATGCAAGCCCGCCATCAACCTCGCGCAGTTCTCCCCCCAGCCCATCGACAACGGCCACGACGATTGACTGGATCTCGGAAGGTGAACACACGCGCGCGTCGCCGATCGCCTCAGCCAAGCGAGCAGCGTCGAACACATACTCGGTGCCCGCCAGCAGCGCCGTGGCGACCAGCGGCTCTCGCAGTGCCGCCGATGCAGCAAGCCGCGTGAACCGCCGTGCCGCCGACGCGCTCACCCCCGACCAGTCTCGCCAGGCAGTATCTATTCCCTGCCAGAGCGCCGCTTCGTCGACCGTCTCAACTCCCGCCTCGAACGCTTGAAGCCCGGCCTCCCGCGCCAACGTCCGGACATGATAAGGTGACCCGATCGAGATTGCCGCGATGATGTCGACGACGCCGGGCTCGTAATCGAGTCCAGCACGACGTCCCCCCTCCGCCATCAGGGCGCGGGCCGCGGCCGGTTCGATCGGGCCGACGCGGATAGCCGCCATGTGCCGCCGGAGCGAGGCGTGCTCGGCAATCAGCAAATCGACATCGTTGCTGATCCCGACCATGACGAACTGCACCGGGATCCGGAAATCCGACAGCAGCTTCATAAGCGCCGCCAGCTCAGACCGTGTGCGCTGGTTCGTGATTCGGTCGAATTCGTCGAGGATCAGGAAGATACGGCGGGTGCGCACACTGGCCAGTGCGTCGGCTACATCGCGAGCGGAGAACGGCGCCTGGAGCACAAGCGACCGCATCGGCTGGCTGCGCCCGGCAGTCTCCTCGATGAAGCGGACATAGGGGGCGACGACCGCCTCGAACTCCGCATCGCCGCTTGCCGAATGATAGAAGACGTCGCAGCCGGCCTCGTCGACCAGATCGCCGAAGACGCGCGCCAGCGACGTCTTGCCGACCCCGCGTGCGCCATAGATGATCGCATGGTTCGCGCCGTCGACCACTGCGCTCGCCAGTGCCCGAAGCTCGGCCATCCGGCCGCTCAGCTCATAGCGGTCACCAACGGGCTTGGAGGCGTTGAACCCCTCCGTAATGCGGCTGCGCCGGGCCTCGCCGATGATCCCGGCGTTTACCGCGGCCTGAAGATGCGAAAGAGTATCCACCTGCTGGGCAAGCGCAGCTGGTTCGCTTCCGGCGGCCAGGGGGCGCGCAGAAGCCTTCTGCCCGACCTCGACATCGGCACGGCCGGGCGCGATACTGACCGGTCCCATAGGCAACGCCCCCGGCGCCACGTCCTCCGGCACGTTCCCCGCCAGCCGGTCGAACCAGCCCCAAACCCTGTTCAGCATATCGGTGCCCACCCCAAGCGTCCGCAAACGACATATGCGTCTGATCTTCTGACCGGACGCACAAGCAGTGGCAATCCGATTGTGACGGTCGCCCGCCGCTGGGGGCCCACTGGAGCACAGTATAGGCCAGTGGCTGCGTGGTGGCGATGACGCTTTTCAAGATGATGATTCCCCCCACGTCTCATCTCGAGCCGAATACTGTTGCCCTTATGTGGCGCGAAGGGGCGGCAAAGCGGCATGCGCGGCGGTCGAAGGCCGGACAGGGAGGAGCGGCGCGTCCCGGTCGGCGCCTTCCTCGCGCTGCCACCGCCGAAGGCAACCGTAGCAGACGAACAATATGGCCGCTGCCTTGATCGAGATGAACGAGTTGCTGACCGGCATGCTGAGCGCGAAGAACAGCGTGACGCCGATGATGAACCGTTTCGCCTCGGGGGTCCGCAGCGGCAGCATGAGGCACAGAAGGCACCAGAAGGCGATCAGCCCCAGCACCGATTGGGTCTGGGTGAAATAGGTCCAGCCGCTGTCGAAGGTATAGCCTGGCACCGAGGTGTTCAGCCCGAACAATTCGATCAGCGACTGGCGTTCGAAATAATAGAGGCTCTTGGCCAGCCGGCCCGGCAGCGTGTCGCCGCCGCTAGGGAGCGCGCCCAGCCCTCGTACGCTCGCCAGCAGGATCATCGTTGCGGCTGGAAAGGCGAGCGCGATGCCGCGCGGCAGCTTCGGCGCGACCAGACAGGCGCCGATCACCACCACGCTGGCGATGATCGCGAAGCGGCCGTCGCACATGACGAGGAGGATAACGTTTCCCGCGATCAGCACCACCCGCATCCAGAGTGCCATGCGTCGCCAGAAGGTGCACAGGAATATCGTGACGACCACCGTCCAGTTGCCGAGCGACACGGGTTCGAGGAAAAGCGACGACACGCGGTGGATGTCGAGTTGCGGCAGCAGCAGGCGGCCAACCGGCCGCGTGGCATTGAGGTAGAGGCCGCTGAGGTCCGGATCGTAGATCGTCGCCTCGACCCCCCGGGTATTGGCATAATATTTCGCGACATCGATCGCCACGCCGTACTTGACCGGATCGATTGCCTCCCAGAGCCCGATCACCACCGCCAGTATCTGGGTGGCGACGAGGAAGATCGGGATCATCCGCGGACGCACGACCGTGCCCATCAAGGCGAAGATCGGGAACGCGGCAATGTCGCCCAGGTATTTGGGGCTCGCCGCCTGCCGGAACAGCGACAAGCCCACCCACCAGACGAACATCAGCCACAGGATCATCAGCCAGGTCAGGCGATCGCGGTCGCCGCCGAGCACACCGATCCCGAACGCTCCGGCGAGCAGCAGCCCCTGGATGAGAACGATGCTGCCGGGGGTCAGCGCGGTGACATTGGCATTCACCCATGCCGCCGCGAAGTTGAACAACAGAGCGCCGGCCATGATTGCCATCGCCCCGGTGGTCAGCCAGCGATCGGATCGTTCCGCGCGAGCGGGCGCGGCTGCCCTTGCCGAAGCGGCCGCACCCGCCATCGTCAGAAGATCCGGTCGCGGATGAACAGGACATCGTCCGAGCGGATCGGCGTGTCGAGTTCGTCGATGTCCGATTTGGCGCCGCCGCGATAGAGCTGAACGCGGTTCTGTGTACCCGAGTCGTTCTGGCCCCCGGCCTGCGCCAGCGCCTGGCGGAAGGTCATTCCAGGCTCTAGCGGGTAGGCACCCGGCTGGCGGACCTGCCCATAGACGAAGAAGCGCTCGCTCGCCGGCACAACGATGACGTCGTTCGCCTGCAGCACGGGATCGGCGTCGGTGCCCGCGATTTGGCCGATGACGAAGCGCTGCTCGGCGCCTCCCCGGCGCCGCAAGATCGCGACTTCCGAAGAGCCCGTTTGTCCGCCCGCCTGTGCGATGACCGCACTCAGCGTCGTCGGCCGCACCAGCGGAACGATCCCCGGCGCCTTGACCCCGCCCAGCACCGTCACGCCGCGGCTGACATAGCTCACGACTTCGACGTTGACGATCGGCTTGGTGTAGTAGCCCCCTCGATTGTACTGCTGGCGGATGGCGGCTGCTAGGTCGCCCGGCGTCATGCCGACCGCGCTCACGTCGCCCAGCAGCGGCAGGCTGATGTTGCCGTCGGCACGGATGCGCAGGCGGACCGGCTGCGGAAACTGCCCATAGACCTGCACGTCGATCACGTCGTCGGGGCCAAGGACATAGGACGCTTCCTGCGCCGCGGCGGGTGCCGTCGGCAGGACGATCATCGGCGCGAGCGCGGGGATTGCCGCAAGCGCCAGCGACAGGCGCCGTGTCGGCGCGGCGAAGATTCGTGACGACATGAGCTTTGCTGCCTCCCTGTTAAATTGCCAGGCTTAGCGTCGCGACCGCGCGCGTGCCCTGATAGGTTCCGAATGCACCATCGGTGCGCCGCTCGTCGCTTCGCACTTCGGAATCGAGCCGGATGTTGGGCGCGATGTCGTAGCTTGCGCCTGCGGCGACGAACAACAGTCTGTCGAAGGTCCGGATATCGGCCAGATTGACCGGCTGGAGATCCCTATAACGGTTGCGCAGCACCCCGCCGCGCAGATTGAGCGATGTGCGCGGGCTGATCGTGTAGACGGTGCCGAGTTCCAGCCGGTCCTGAAGCACATAGCCGGCCGACACGAACAGCGCCGGTTCGATTGAGCGTAGTGCCTGAAGCTGGATGCGGTAGCGCGGCATCGGCCGGACTGTCACGTCGAGGCCGCCCGAAAAGCCGTCGAACCCCTCACCCGCTCCGGTCGGATCGACCCAGTTATAATCGACCGTCGCAGTGTAGAAGATTCGCTCGGCAACAGTGCCGCCGACCTGCCCACGAACCAATCGGCGCCGGACTTCCGTGACGCTACCGTCTTCGGGCCGGATTCGATTGGGATAGGTGAAGCGTTCGTCCCGGTAGTTGAGCGCGACGCCCAACCTGCCGGTCCGATTATAGCTGACGCCGCCCTCGATCGCTTCCGTGTTGAAGTTCGAGGCTCGGCGGCTGAAGCTGCTGTTCGAGCCCTCGCGGTGCTGGACCGTCAGCGTCGGCCGAAGTCCCGGCGCGACCTCGCAGCCGCCGCCCATCGACACGTCGAAGATCGTCCGCGCGTTGGCGGCGATCAGGCCCTGTTCGGCAAGATCGGCCTGCGCCTTCGAATAGCGAGACAGCGCCTTGCCCGAACAACGCGGCGTGGCCTTCCAGTCCCAGTCGAGCCCTGCCGACAAGCGGGTACGATCGAGGAACAGGTTGTTGGTATGATATTCTCGCCCGACCTCCGCGGTCGCACGGATGCGCTGCATCCCGGGCGTGATGTTGAGGGAAGCGATGCCGGCGATAACGCCGACCAGATCGTCCGTTTGCCGCCCGTCGACCTCCTGCACGCCGTCGCGAACGCGCAGAATGTTGTCATCGTAGACGAGCCGCGCCCGCCCGCCGATCGTGATGCCCTGCGGCAATTCATCGGCTGGAGCGACCTGTGCCACGACCGGCGCAGGCGCAAGCAATGCTAGCACCAGCGCGGCCGAACCGGCGACCGCCGCGGTCGATACCCCCATCAGAGCCCCTCTGCTCACCGGCCCGGCATCTCCACCGTGACCGCCCCCGGAATGCCTATGGCAAATTCCGATTCAACGCAAAGTGCTTCCGAATGAAAACGGGACTACCTCAGGAACGCGACTCCACGGGATCAGACAATCAGGCTGACGACGAACCCCACGGCCGCCAGCAGCGCGACGTATCCCACGGTCCGCGAAATACCATACTCGATGTTTTCAGACGCGGTCCGATCACGAGCATGAGCCAGCGACTTCATGTCGATCGAAACAGATCCTTTCACAGCGACACCTCTCCATTACCCCGGGCATCGTCTGACACCCGGCACGACCGAACATCTTTGCCGTCTCGTGCAACCACGACCTTAACGCGCAGAGTGCTGTAATAGCTCCAGAAAAAAAACTACTCGTTGCTCAGCGGCTTGGCGTGCGCTCCTTTGCTTCGCCCCTCACCGCGCTGAACGACGTTCGACCGCCGCGCGGACCAGCGTGCTCGGATGCTGCCTAAGGCATAGGCGACAACTTGCTTGCCGTTGCCAATGCGCGCTGGCCGAAAATATCTCACATCGGCTCCCGTCATTGCGCCGCCGCCCCTCCCGCCGCCCCTATCGCGGCCGAAGCCGCGGCCAAGTGATCCGCAAGCCACTTCGCGATCTCAAAGCCAGGCGCCGAACCACCACCGTCTCGGTCCTGCCCGGTGCGTGCCCTCGATACGATCCGAGACGGCGATCTCCACGAACGTCGCCTCCGTATCATCCACACCTCCGGCATTATGGTCGAATGCCTGTTTTCCACCGAGACAGGTCGAAGCCACGGCTCCACGACGCCAAACAGCAAGTCACCAACCAGGAATATGTAAATCGCCGCAGCGTAAATCGGCTGATTGCCCTGCGCGAGCGTTTATTTTCGACCGTTGATCCCATTCTCCTGCGCAACAGCGCCGTCCTGACGACGCGAGTGATCGCCTCGGGTAAGACATTGCAAAAAGGTCAATAAATTGCGAGAATTAACTACGATTGTTAATGACTTATTATCCGTTGACAGCTACTGTACTGGGGTTTTTAGGAGCCCATAAATGCGTACCGTCGGCGCCAAGGTCCCCAGTACTGCCCCGGTCCCCCCGAGCTCTGTGACACGGGCGCACGATGAGGTGGGCGGGCCCGTAGGTGAGCTCTACGATCGCCTCCATTCTCGTGTCATACCGATCATGCGCGTTCAACCGAGCCGCCCTGAGCCCGCGCTCGAGCGGTTCTCGCGTGTCGCAGGCTATGTTACCTTGGGCGCCTGCTATCTCGCGGTCTTGGCATGGTTCCTTGCCTGACCTTCGCGCCCCCCGCACTTTGCCGGGTAGGGAGTCTTCTGCCGCATCTCGGGACACGTTGGGGGGGTCGTAAGAGACGGATCCCAGGCCGTCTCGCGCCGCTTACCAGCGCGACATTAAACTGCATCTCGCCAATCAGAATTATCTGCGGCTACAGGCGAACCCCCGATAGCTGGGCGGAGACACCCCACTGCCTCTCGCTCCGGGCGGATGGGCGACGCCGAAGTGGCGTGCATGGCGGCGACGGTCCTGCTCCTCACCCAGAAGCCTGCCATCCACAAAAGCTTTGCGCCCGACCAATCCCGCCGCGATCGTTCCACATCCGCGGATCCAAAGGCGTCGGCAATTGACCCAAGGCGGCAAGCCTCATGCCGGCGTGCTCCGCGGCAGCGAGGGCAAGGTGTGAGTCAGGCGCTCTCCCCGCGTCGCCAAAAAAAGCATAAAGGAAGTCACAAGCCGACGTGACTGCCTTGATCTGGCCGACATTCGTGCCGGCTCCACACGCTTGCTACGCGCGTCTGAAGGGCTGTCGTAAGACACATCTCTTCGCGCCTACGGACGGATTGGCGCATGTCCACTATCGGTCGTGCTCACCAAGACGGCCGACTTCCAGTCCCCGCATCTCGTCGGTGACACCACGCCCAGATGATAGCGGCCGCCGGAGCCATTCTGAACGAAATGGACGCTGATTTGCCGACGGTTGCGCCTCAGTTCTGATCGCGGCCTGATCAACACGGTCGCGGCGCTTGTCGGGCGCGAGAGCGCTACCCTCAAGCTTGGCTACCCTTCGTTCACCATAAAGATTCAAGGTTATTTAGCCGCCCGGCGGCATCCAGCCACTCAGGCTTATGATAATGTTGAATCTCAGGAAACTCGCGGCTTTCGTGTCGCGGCTGGCCCGAGACAAGGCCGGCAACACGCTGGCGATCATGGCCGCCGCGATGATCCCGCTGTGCGCGATCATCGGCTCGGGCGTGGACATGACGCGCGCCTATGTCGCGCAGAACCGCTTCCGACAGGCGTGCGACGCCGGCGCCCTCGCCGGCCGGCGCCTGCTCGCCGGCACTACCGTGTCGCCAACGGTACGCACCGAAGCGACCAAATACTTCCAGTTCAACTTCCCGCAGGGCCAGTTCCAGTCCGCGCCCTACACGCTCGCGATGGCCGTGCCGACGCTCGGCACGCTCCGCATCCAGTCGGAAACGACCGTCCCCACCACGATCATGAAGATGTTCGGCTTCGAGACGCTGCCGATCACCGCATCCTGCTCCGCGACGCAGGACTTCGTGAACACCGATATCGTGTTGGTCTTCGACCTCTCCGGGTCGATGAACTGTGCCCCGGGCGTGAGCGGCAATTGCGGCAATGTCAGTCAGTCCGGCTCCAAGCTGCAGGCCCTCAAGTCCGCCGCGAAATCGCTCTACACGACGCTTGAACCGGCGCAGGTCCAGCTTGCCGAGAACAACCTCCGGCTGCGCTATGGGTTCGTCAACTACTCGAGCAACGTGAACGTAGGGCAGGCCGTCTATCAGAAGAACTCGTCGTATTTTGTGAACAGTTGGATCTACCAGTCGCGTAGCCCTGTTTACACGACCCAACCCCGTACCGAGTCGACGACGAGCCGCGCCGCGTGCGAGTCTCAGGGGGGCGTGTACTCGACGTCCTGGTTCGGGCTGATCAAGACCTGCACGTTCCAGGACCAGGTTCTATCGGGCTACACCTATGGGCCGGTCCGACATGATCTGACCACCTATCTCGCAGGTGGTACACCATACCTTGCCAGTATTGACAGGAATTCCACGCGCTGGGCGGGTTGCATCGAGGAACGCGATACGGACCCAGTGACGATCAACGGCGGCAGCGCCACCAGTGCGCCGGCGTCGGCCTACGACCTCGATATAAACTTGATCCCGTATAACGACGCTACCCGCTGGCGCCCGTCCTGGCCGGACACCGAATTCCGCCCCGGCGCCTCGACCAGCGTCATCAACAACGATTTCTATTGCCCCACCGCGTCGCGCCGGCTGCAGAATTACTACAATAACAAGGCTTCGTTCGACAATTACGTCGATGGCCTGACGGCAATCGGCAGTACCTACCACGATATCGGCATGATCTGGGGCGCGCGGTTCATCTCGCCTAAAGGAATCTTCGGCGCCACGCCCGAAGAAACCAACGATCTCACCACGCCTGACAATCCGGTGAAGCTGCGTGGGTTCGGCGTGAAGCGATACATCATCTTCATGACCGATGGTGATATGTCGCCGAGCGACACCTACTCCACCTACGGCATCGAGTCCCTCGACAAGCGCGTGACCAACGGCGCTAGCAACCAGATGAACCGCCACCTTCAGCGGTTCCGCATGGCGTGCAACGCGGCCAAGGCCACCGGTACCGAGATCTGGGTGATCGCCTTCGCCACCACGCTGACGGCGGACATGCAGAACTGCGCCTCGAAGCCGGAACAGGCCTCGGGCCTCTCCACCAATGCCGCGCTGATCGCAAAGTTTCAGGAGATCGGCTCGAAGATCGGCTCGCTGAGGCTCAGCCAGTGATGCGCCGGCTCGCTTCGGACACGCGCGGCGCGACGATCCTCGAATTCGCTTTGATCATCCCTGTCGTCTGCACCCTGCTCGCGGCGGGGTTCGAGCTTGGCTATCGCGTCTATCTAAACTCGATCCTGCAGGGTGCCCTGCTCGAAGCCTCGCGCCGCGCCACCGTGGGCGATCAGACCGGCGACCAGATCGATCAGATCATCAAGGATCGCGTCGCGATGCTGTCCAACGCTGCCAATGTGAAGGAGATCAAGAAAGAGAGCTTCTACAACTTCACCAATGTCGGAAAGCCCGAGAAGCTTACCTTCGACAAGAACAACAACGGCATCTACGACGCCGCCGACGATTGTTACGAAGACGCGAACAACAACAATCAATATGATGTTGTGTCGAATTCCGGCCTGGGTACGGCCGACGACATCGTGCGCTATACCGTGCGTGTCGAATACCCAAACATCATGCCGGTCAACGGCCTCTTGGGCTGGGGCCGGACGCAGACGATCAGCGCGTCGACGGTGCTGCGCAACCAGCCCTTCACGTCCCGCGCGATGCCGACGATCCGGTGCCCGTGATGGTGGTGCGCGCCATGCTGCGGCGGCTGAAGGACAACACGCGCGGCCTCGCCCTGATCGAGTTCGCGCTCGCGCTTCCGCTCGTCCTGACCATCATCCTCTACGGTCTGGAGATCGCCAATTACGGCCTCGCCATGCTGCGCGTGCACCAGATCGCGGCGACCACCGCGGACAATGCGGCGCGCGTGCGCGATTCGATCAACGAGGCGGACGTCAACGAAGTGCTGCTCGGCGGCAAGATCGTCGGCGATCAGATGGGCTTTGCTCAGCGTGGCCGCATCGTGATCAGCGACGTCGTGCCGAACGGCCTCACCAACAGCGCCAAGGGCCAGCGGATCCTGTGGCAGCGCTGCACCGGCGCGCTCAACACGCAGGATTCGCAGCCGCGCTACGGTACGGAAGGCAAGGGACGCACGGACGGATCGCTCCAGGCGATGGGCATGCCAGGCCGGCAGATCGCCGCCACCGACGGATCGGCGATGATCTTCGTGGAGGTGACCTACGCGTACCAGCCGATCATCTCCGACGCGCTGCTCGGCGCACAGACGCTTCGCTCCGAAGCGTCCTTCTCGGTCCGCGAGCGGGAGGCCGAAACACTGAACGCCTCACCCGGCGCAACCCCCAGCCTTTGCACTACCTACGCCGCCTGAGAGCTGCGTTCCGCGGGGCACCTATGCCTCCTATCCTCCCTGGGCATCGGCACGTATCCTCCACCCACAACAACGAAGGCGCGCCCCCAACCGTGAACCATCTCCGCCGCCTCATCGCCCCGCTGCTCGCCGCATTCGCGCTTGCCACACCGGCCGCCCTGTCGGCGGCTCCACGCACAGATGGCACGGCTGGTAGTGTAGCGCCCTTCGCGCTTCCCCGCGGATGGCAGGTTGAGCGCATGGTGATCCTCATGCGGCACGGCGTGCGCTCGCCGGACGCGGCGCCGCCAGCGATCCCCGGGCTCCCCGCCCCCTGGCCAGGCTGGCCCGATACACGCGGCTTGCTCACGGATCATGGCGCCCGGGCCATCGCGCTGCTCGCGGCCTCTGACCGCCTCTGGCTGCGTCGCTACGGGCTTGTTCCGGCGAACGGCTGCCCGGCTGCTGGCCGCGTCGCGATCCTCGCCAACAGCTTCGAACGCACCATTCGCACGGCGCAGGTATATGCCGCCAATGTCGCACCTGGCTGTGCGCTCGCGACGGTGCACAAGCCGCTCGGCCAGCCCGATCCGCTCTTTCCCTCGGCGGCCAATCGCAACCTCGTGGTCGATCCTGCGCGTGCCGACGCAGCGGCGCGAGCCGCGATCGGCAAGGGCGGCCTTGCAGCATGGGACCGGCGCCTCCAGCCGCTGCTGGCGCGGCTGAACCGGATCCTATGCGGCAGCAGCGCAGCCGATTGCGGCATCCGCGGAGGATCCACACTGGAGCCGGCGACCACCAGCCGCCCCCCGCGCGTTCACGGATCGATCGAACGCGCCGCGAAGGCATCGTCCGCGCTTCTGCTGCAATATGCCAATGGCTGGCCGGCGTCGCGGGTGGGCTGGGGCCGCGCCACGGGGGCGGACATCACCGCTCTGACCACGCTGGTGAACGTCCCCTACCAGATCACCGTTCGGCCGCCGTATCTGTCGAGCCTCGAGATCGGAACGCTCAAACGCCGCATGGCCCTCGCCCTCTCCCCCTCGCAACCGGCACGCCTCACCGTCATCGTCGGCCACGACGGCACCATCGCCAGCCTTGCCGGCGACCTCGGCCTCCACTGGAAGATCCCGGGCTTCGCTGCCGATTTCCCCTCGTTCGGCGCGGGGATCGGCTTCGCGACGCTCCGTGGCCCCGGTGGCCAGAGCCGCGTCGTCGCCTTTTTCCGCGGCCAGTCGCTCGAACAGATCCGCGGCCTCGCACGTACGCCCGCTTACGCCCAGGTCCTGCCGCTGCGCTGCGTGCAGCCTTCCGGTGGCGACTGCCAGCCCGCTGCCTTCACCAGGACGCTCGTCGGCCCGCCGCGCTGAGCCACGTCGTGGCCCGTCAGCCGCCGTGCGGCCGGATCGGCGTCGCCGCGCGCTCGCCCACCACCGTCGTCCACGGTACTGTCCGCCATCCGGTCACCAGCCCCTCGCGCACGTAAGGATCCGCCGCGGCGAAGGCGGCTGCTCGCGCTTCGTCGGTGAACAGCAGCAGCGCGGATTCCACCGGATCGCCGATCGCGCCGCCCAGCACCAGCGCGCCCTCATCGGCCGCTTCCCACGCCAGCGCGAGATGCGCCTCGCGGAACTGCCCGCGCCGCGCCAGATAATCAGGCGCCAGGTCATAGATCAGCAGAATGTGGCGCACGCGGCCCTCCGGATGGTGTGAGCCTCGCCCCTGCCCCACCGTCGCAGCCAAGGCGAGCCCAGTCCGCCAAACCGCGGGAGAGGGAGGACGCCGCCCGGCGCCCTCCCGGCCGCCCCGTCAGAACCCGTAGCTCAGCCGCGCATAGCCGAAACGGCCAGGCACGTCGTAGGTCGTCGGATCGTAATTGTTGAGGCTGCACGAGAAGCAGCCCGGCGGGTCGGTATCGAACACATTGTTGATGCCCAGCGTCAGCCCCAGCTGCTGGTTCAGCCAGCTCGGGCGGAAGGTCAGTTGCACGTCGCCGTAGAAGCGGCTCTTCAGCTTGTTGCCATCCGCAATCTCGCGCACGTCGTCGATGTAGCGGCCGGTGAACGCCGCCGCGACCGGGCCGATGTCCCAGTCCAGCGTCGCCTGCCCCTTGAAGCGGGGGTAAGCCTGGTCGGGGCTGCCGCGCTCGGTGCCGGTGTAATCGATCACCGTGACGCCGGCGGTGGCGGGCACCTCCTCCTCGTACTTCAGCAGGTAATTGCCGCTGATCGAGAGGCCGAAGGTGCCGGCCCCCGTCTCCCGCGTGCGGGCGAGGAAGGTGAGGTCGAGCCCGCGCGTGCGCAGCCCGCTGGTGTTCAGCAGCACACCGTTGATCGACGTGATGAAGCCGCTCGGCGCTCGCACCACGGCCGCGCAGGACAAGGGATCCCCGATCTCGGCGCAGCGGCTGAGCAGCACGTCCGCCGGGATCGAGGTGATCGCTCCCTTCACCTTGATGTCATAGTAATTCACCTCGAGGCTGAGCGAGCGGAAGAAGCCGCTGCGCGCCCATTCCGGGCTGTAGGCGCCGCCGAACAGCCACGTCCGCGCCGTTTCCGGCTGCAGTTCGCGGTTGCCGCCGGTGATCACTGGCAACTGGCCGGTCGGCTCGGCATAGCTGCCGTTCGCCGGCACGCCATTGGCGGCGCAATTCGCCCGCACCGTCGCCGATGTCTGGTAGGGCGATCCGGCGATGTTGCTGCACGGGTCCGCCAGCGGCTGATCGAAGCGGGACCGCGCGCCGAACAGCTCGCCGATCGACGCCGCGCGATAGCTTTCGGCATATTGGCCGCGCAGCAAGAGGTCCGCCACCGGCTTCCACAACGCCCCGCCGCTCAGCGTCGTATTCCCGCCGAAGGTCGAGAAGTCGGAGTGCCGCACCGCGCCGTTCAGCTCCACCAGGTTCAGGAACGGCGTGTCGCGGATCAGCGGCACGCGAAGCTCGCCATAGACCTCGTCGACGTTGAACGATCCGCGCGCGGCCTGCGCCGGGATGTCAGCGCCCAGCCCGGCCTGGATGATCGGATCGGGGTTGAAGCTGCCGAACTGGTCGCGATGCTCGTAACCGAAGGCCAGCCCCACCGCGCCGCCCGGCAGGTCGAACAATTCGCCCGACACGTTCAGCGTATAGTCGGTCAGCCGCTGCTCGCTGCGCGATCGTTCGTCGAAGCCGATGAAGCCCAGCATCTGCGGCGTGACGGAGCCGACACCGCCGAAGAAGTTGAACGGCACGCATTCGCCGGTGCACTGGCTCACCGGCCCCAGCGCCTGCTGCAGCCGCGCCGCGTTGATGTTGCCGGTGAACAGCTGGTGCGCATTGTTGAAGCCGAACACGGCGTTCGCGTCATAATACCAGTTGCGGCCGAACAGCTCGAACTTGCCGTCCGCCGTCGCGGTGACGGACCATGTGTCGACGCTCTGCGAATAGGTGCGCTGACCCGCCTCGATCAGGCGGCGGAAGATGGCGGTGTAATTCTGCCCCGGGATCAGCGTGACGCCGAACGGATTGTACGGATTGGTGGCGTCGATCGAGAGCGTATCGAGCAGGTTGCCGTTGCCCACGTCCGGCCCGATGCCCAGCGGCAGGAACGCCGCCTGGTTCTGCGACTTGCGATGGTTCCACACCGTGCGCAGCTGCAGGTTGAACGCGTCGGTGAACTCGGCGCGCGCGTTCAGGAACGCGCCGTACCGCTCGTTCGGCGTCAGGAAGTAATTATAGGGCGCGAAGTTGAACCGGTCCGCCGCGGTGAAGGCGCGGAAGTCGCCCGTGGCCAGCGTCGGATCATAGACGGGACGGCCCGTCAGCACCGGCGCGCGCAAGGTGATGTCCTGGCCGTTGACCAGGAAGCGGCCGAGCGCGCTGAAGCTCGAACAACCGCCGATCGGATCGGTGCAACTCGTCTGCCCGGGGTTGGGGAATTGCGAGATCCCCCGATCGGCCGCGCGCACCGAATCCTGCTTGGTGTAGAAGGCGCCCGCATCCACCTTCAGTCCGCCGGAGCCGCCGCCCCAGCTCAGATGGTAATTCTGCGTCTCACCGTCGCCTTCGGACAGATATTGGCCATATTGCGCCATCGCGCGAAAGCCCTTCTGCCCCGATCGCGTGATGATGTTGACGACGCCGCCGATCGCGTCCGACCCGTACAGGGCGGATGCGGCGGATTGCAGCACCTCGACCCGCTGGATCATCACGTCCGGAATGGAATTGAGGTCGACCGATCCGGGAATGCCGCTCGCGCTAGATCCGTTCACGTACCGCAGGCCATCGACCAGCACGAGCGTGCGCTTGGAGCCCAGATAGCGCAGGTCGATCCCTGCCGAACCGGCGCCGACGCCGCCACCGTCCGGTGGGCTGCCGAGATTGCCCGAATTGTTGAACTTGGTGTTCAATCCGCCGGACGAGGCGGGGAGCCGCTGCAGCACGTCCGCGATCGAGGACAGGCCGGTCTTCGCGATCGCCGCTTCGTCCACCGTCACCACGGGGGATGGATTATCCAGCGGATCGCGGCGAATGCGTGATCCCGTCACGACAATGTCGGATCCGCTTTCTGCGGCTTGATCTGCGGGCGTATCTTGAGGCGCTGCCTGGGCCGCTGCGCCGCTGGGCAAGAGGAAGATCGCTGCGATCGCGCCTGCACTTGCCGTCGTGAACCAAGTCTTCATTCGGGTACCCCCGTTGCTTGACGTGCTTCCCTCTGCCCAGATGCTGCGCTCCTCGCTGCGCCGCGGCAATCTGCCCCGTGGTCGACCATGAACGAATTGTGACGCGATGTTGCCATATAGTCACTTAACCGAGGCGCTTGTGTCCTTCGCCAACATTTACATGCGCAGCGGAAAGTCTTCGCCGGTAACGCAACAAATCCGCTCGCTGCTTTCGCGCGACAACGGCCCGGCGCATACGCGCCGCGACGCCGCACAGGCCCGGATGCCGCGCAGTGTCGCAGCGCAGCGCACGCCTTAATCTGCGCTAGTGAAACACCCTCTCACGCAGGCTAGCGTCCGCCCCCGATTGGCGGCACTGTGCCGGGCCCGTTCGGCACTTCACCGTCGGTCGCAGGTTCGACCTACCATCGAGAGCTTCTTTGACGCACCAACCCAGTCTTGATGCCGTGGGCGGCGATCGCCGCTTCGAATTGCTAGTGAACGCGGTGAAGGACTACGCCATCTACCTGCTCGATCGTGATGGCAACGTCGCCAGCTGGAACGCCGGCGCCGCCCGTTTCAAGGGCTATACCGCTCAGGAGATCATCGGGCAGCATTTCTCGCGCTTCTATACGGAGGAGGATCGTGCGATCGGCCTCCCCGCCCGGGCGCTGAAGACGGCGGCGGAGTGCGGCACCTTCGAGGCGGAAGGGTGGCGCGTGCGCAAGGACGGCACCCGCTTCTGGACCAGCGTGGTGATCGATCCGGTGATCGACGACGACGGCAACCTCTTGGGCTTCGCCAAGGTCACCCGCGACATCACCGACAAGCGCGAGGCGCAGAAGAAGCTCATCGCCAGCGAACAGCGCTTCCGCCTGCTCGTGCAGGGCGTGAAGGATTACGCCATCTACATGCTCGACCAGAATGGGTATGTGACGAACTGGAATCCGGGCGCGCAGGCGATCAAGGGCTATTCGGCTGACGAGATCATCGGCCAGCATTTCTCCAACTTCTATACCGAAGAGGATCGCCAGGCCGGCGAGCCGGAGCGCGCGCTGCGCACCGCCCGCGAAGCGGGTAAATATGAGGTCGAGGCATGGCGCGTCCGCAAGGATGGCACGCGCTTTCGCGCCGGCGTGCTGATCGATCCTATCTACGATTCCGGCAAGCTCATCGGCTTCGCCAAGGTGACACGCGATCTCACCGAACGATGGCAGGCGCAGCAGGAGGTGGAACGCGCCCGTGAAGCCATGGCCCAGGCGCAGAAGATGGAGGCGGTCGGCCGCCTGACCGGCGGCGTCGCGCATGATTTCAACAATATGCTGACGGTGATCCGCTCATCGGCTGACCTGCTCAAGCTGCCCAGTCTCCCGACCGACAAGCGGGATCGCTACATCAGCGCCATCGCCGACACGGCCGATCGCGCCGCCGCCCTAACGTCGCAGCTGCTCGCGTTCGCGCGCCGTCAGCCGCTGAAGCCCGAGATCTTTGACGTCGCGCAGCGGGTCGTCGGTCTCCAGCAGATGATGGAGACCAGCGTCGGCCCGCTGATCCGCATCACCATCGATGCCGACGGCGAAGGCATCGTCAACGCGGATCTCAACCAGTTCGAAACCGCGCTGCTGAACCTCGTCATCAACGCGCGAGACGCCATGCCCGCGGGCGGAGAGTTGACCATCAAGGCTGCGACCGTGGATGCCTTGCCGCGCGTCCGCGGCCACGCTGGCGCGGCTGGCAAGTTCGTCGCGGTCACGGTCGCCGACAATGGCAGCGGGATCGCCGCGGAAACGATCAAGCACATCTTCGAACCCTTCTTCACCACGAAGGGGCTGAACAAGGGCACCGGCCTCGGCCTCAGCCAGGTGCACGGCTTCGCCAAGCAATCGGGCGGCGAGATCGACGTCGAGAGCCGGATCGGCATCGGCACCGTCTTCACGCTCTATCTGCCGGTCGCCCGCGCCGATCAGATTGCCGCCGCGGCGCCGTTCCAGCCGGCCCGCCTCGGCACGCTGCGCACCCTTCGCGTCCTTCTGGTCGAGGACAATGAAGTGGTGGGCCAGTTCGCCCGCGGCCTGCTGGAAGAGATCGGCCAGATCGTCACCTGGGCGCAGAACGGCGAAATGGCGCTCGGGCTGCTCGAGACCTCGGCGGACAAGTTCGATCTCGTTTTCACTGATGTCGTGATGCCGGGGATCAACGGCCTCGATCTGGCGCGAACCATCGCCGACCGCTGGCCCGGCCTCCAGGTCGTGCTCACCAGCGGCTACAGCCACGTGCTCGCCGAAGAAGGTGACCACGGCTTCGGCTTCCTGCGCAAACCCTATTCGCTGGAAGGGCTGCTGGCGCTGCTGCGCTCCAGTGCCGAGTCGCTGGTCGATTAACGGGGGCGCCGTCTCGTGATCCCAGGCCTGGTCCGGGATGACGCTTCTGCCTCTCAGTCCGTCGGGCGCCCCCCGAACGACAAAAAGCCAGGCGATCCGAAGATCGCCCGGCCCGATGTCGTGTCCTGCCGCGCCGCGAGTCGCGGCGCTGCGCGTTCGTCAGGCGAGAGCCGACAGACGCTTGGTCAGGCGCGAGAACTTGCGGCTGGCGGTGTTGCGATGAAGCACGCCGCGCGCAACGCCGCGCTGCAGCTCCGGCTGGACCGCGGCGAGGGCCGCCGATGCCGCCGTCTTGTCACCCGCTGCGAGCGCTGCCTCCACCTTCTTCACGAAGGTGCGGATGCGGCTCACGCGCGCACCATTGATCTCGGCCCGGCGCTGGTTGCGGCGGATGCGCTTCTTCGCTTGCGGCGTGTTCGCCATTTACAGTCCTCGAAATATCGGTCGATGAAAAAAGGGCGGCGGGAACACCCATCGCCCTAGAAGTCGCGCCACTTAACGCCAATGCCGCAAATGGTCAACTGCGCTGGCAGGCCGGGCACCAGAAGGTTGATCGTCCGCCTTCTGCATATCGCTGCACCGTGCCGCCGCACGCACAAGGCTCTCCTTCCCGGCCATAGACTGCGAATTGCTTGGAGAAATAGCCCAGTTCGCCGTCCGGCCGGGCATAATCGCGAAGCGTCGATCCGCCCGCCTCGATCGCCGACAGCAGCACCGCGCGGATCGCGTCCACCAGCCGGTCGAGCCGCGCCCGGCTGATTCGCCCGGCGGCGCGCTTGGGGGAGATTCGCGCCAGATACAGCGCCTCGCAGACGTAGATATTGCCCAGCCCGGCCACGATCCGCTGGTCGAGCAGCATCAGCTTGATGGACGCTCGCCGCCCGGCCAGCGCCTCGTGCAGGTACGCGCCGGTCAGTTCCGGCCCCAGCGGCTCGGGCCCCAGCGCCGCGAAGGCCGGGAACGCGGGCAGCTCGGCGGTGGGCCACAGGTCGACCGATCCGAACCGCCGCGGATCGTTCAGCGCCACGCGCCGCCCGGCCGTGGTGTCGATCACCAGATGGTCGTGCGGCAGCAGTTCGCTCGGATCCACCCGCCACCGCCCCGACATGCCGAGGTGGAAGATCATCGTCTGCCCGCGATCGGTATCGATCAGGCCGTATTTGGCGCGCCGCGCGAGACTTGTGATACGGGCGCCGGTCATCACCTGGCGGAGTTCCGGCGGGAATGGCCGGCGCAGGTCGCCGCGCCTCGTCTCGATCGCGGCGACGGTCGCGCCGTCCAGCACCGGGCGCAGGCCCCTCACGGTGGTTTCGACTTCGGGTAGCTCAGGCACGTAACGCCCCTAGCCCCCCGCCCTGCGCCCCGCTAGAGCCGCGCACATGAGCGAAACCGTCTCCTTCGGCTACGAAGACATCCCCGCCACGGAGAAGACCGCGCGCGTCGGCGGCGTCTTCACCAATGTCGCCAGCCGCTACGATCTGATGAACGATGCCATGTCGGCCGGCATGCACCGTTTGTGGAAAGATCGCTTCGTGCGCCGGGTCAAGCCGCGCGCCGGCGAGGAGATCCTCGACATGGCCGGCGGAACCGGCGACATCGCCTTCCGCCTCCAGCAATCGGGCGCCTCGGTGACGGTGGCGGACATCAACCCCGCCATGCTCGAAGTCGGCATGAAGCGCGCGCAGGAGCGCGGCATCGACGGCCTCGTCTGGACGGAAGCCAATGCGGAAGTGCTGACCTTCCCCGACAAGTTCTTCGATGCCTACACCATCGCCTTCGGCATCCGGAACGTGACGGACATTCCGGCGGCGCTACGGGAGGCGCACCGCGTGCTTCGCCGCGGCGGCCGTTTCTTCTGCCTCGAATTCTCGACGACCACCTGGCCGGGGTTCAAGGAAGCGTACGATGCCTATTCGCACCATCTGGTGCCAAAACTCGGCCAGATGCTCGCGCAGGATGCCGACAGCTACCGTTATCTGATCGAATCGATCCGTCGTTTTCCGGATATGCCCACCTTTGAAGGCATGATTCGCGACGCCGGCTTCGTGCAGACGAAGGTGGAGCCGCTGCTCGGCGGCCTCGTCGCGATCCACAGCGGCTGGAAAATCTGATGCATTCCCCGCTGCTTGGGGGCGCTGGCGCCCGTTGACCCACCCGCTCGTCCATAGCTGGCGGCTGCTCACCTGGGGCCGCACGCTCGCGCGCCACGGTGCCCTGAGGGGCCTGGAACGCGATCCCAACACCCCGCCCCGCGTCCGCCGCCTCGTGCGCCTAGCGCGCGTCGGTGCCTCGGTGCCCGATCAGCCGCGCTACGCCGACGCCTTCGAGGCGCTCGGCCCCGCCGCGATCAAGTTCGGCCAGACGCTCGCCACCCGCCCCGACATCGTCGGTGACGAGGCCGCGCTCGATCTCTTCCGCCTGCAGGATGCGCTGCCGCCGCTTCCGTTCGAGGCGATCCGTCCGCAGATCGAGACCAGCCTCGGCCGTCCGATCGAGGCGATGTTCTCCAGCTTCGATCCGGTGCCGGTCGGCGCTGCCTCGATCGCGCAGGTCCACCGCGCCATCACCACCGATGGCCGCGCGGTCGCGGTGAAGGTGCTGCGTCCCGGCGTCGAGGAAGAGTTCGCCCGCGCGATCGAAACCTACGAATGGGCCGCCGCCCAGATCGAGGCACAGGACCGTCGCGGTGGCGGCGGCGAGATCGCACGGCTCCAGCCGCGCCTCGTGATCGCCACCTTCAAGCGCTGGACGGCGCGCGAACTCGATCTCCGCCGCGAGGCCGCTTCCGCCAGCGAGCTTGCCGAGGCGATGACGGCGGAGCCTGCCTTCCACGTTCCCGCGATCGACTGGCCCCGCACGTCCGGCAAGGTGCTGACGCTCGAATGGGTCGACGGCATCAAACTGTCGAACCGCGCTGCGCTCGTCGAGGCCGGCTATGACCTGCCGCTCCTCGCCAAGACGCTGGTGCACGCCTTCCTGCGCCAGGCGATCGCCGAGGGATTCTTCCACGCCGATCTCCATCAGGGCAATCTCTTCGCATTGCCGGGCAACCGCATCGCCGCGATCGATTTCGGCATCATGGGCCGCATCGATCGCCGCGCGCGCATCTGGCTGGCCGAAATCCTCTACGGCCTCATCACCGGCAACTACCGCCGCGTCGCCGAAATCCACTTCGAGGCGCAATATGTGCCGGCGCACCACGACGTCGCAGAGTTCGCGACGGCGCTGCGCGCCGTGGGCGAGCCGATGCGCGGCCTGCCGGTGAAGGACATGTCGATCGGGATGATGCTGGACAGCCTCTTCTCGATCACGCGCGATTTCGACATGGTCACCCAGCCGCACCTCCTGCTGCTGCAGAAGACGATGGTGATGGTGGAGGGCGTCGCCACCGCGCTCGATCCCGATATCAACCTGTGGGACACGGCGCAGCCGTTCGTCGAGGACTGGATCCGCACCGAGCTGGGGCCGGAAGCCGCGGTGGCCGATCGCATCGTCGCCGACGTGAAGACGCTCTATCGGTTGCCCGAACTGGTCCGCCGGATCGAGGCCCGCTTCCCCCCGCCCGGCGGCGCGCCCCCTGCCCCGCCGCTGCGCGAGATTGAGATCGTCCGCATCGGCGGCGGCTGGCGCTATGCTGCGGTGGCGCTCGCCACCGCTGCGCTCAGCGTGGCCGCGACGTGGATGGTGATCGGCTGAGATGCCGGCGGCGCCCGGCCGACCGATCTGGCTTGCCGCGCCGTCCCGCTTCGCGGGCTGGCCGGCGAAGCGCGCGCGCGCCGCGCTCGTCGTCCTCGCCCTGCTGATCGCTGCGCTCACCATTCAGCCATACCGGCCGCCCCCGCCGCCCGACGCGCCACCTGCGGTCGAGAACAAGGGCAGCGAGTCCGACCTCGCCCTCTACGAAACCATCGTCGACGATGTGCACCATGGCGCGGACTATTATCAGGCCACGGCGCGCGAACTGCGTGCGCGGTCCGGTTATCCGCTTCGCCCCTTCGTCACCTTCCGCATGCCGCTGCTGGCGCAGGTGCAGGCAACGCTGCCGCTTGCGGGCACTATCCTCCTCCTGTGGTTGCTCGCGGCTGCTACCGCGACCGCATGGCTGGTGCGCCTCAGTGAAATCCTGCCGCATCGGGCGCCGCGCATCGTCGCCGCACTGCTTCTCGCCGGCGGGCTCATCGTCTCGGTCCAGCCGGAACTCACGGCCTCGCACGAGATCTGGGCGGCGCTGCTGATCGCCTGGTCGCTGGCAGTGCGCCGCCGCGGCGAGTGGGTGGCGTCGGTGGCGCTCGCCACGATCGCGATGCTGATCCGCGAAACCGCCGCGCTGTACGTCGTGGTCATGGCGGGCTTCGCGCTCGTGACGGGCCAGCGGCGCGAATTCCTCGGCTGGTGCCTGGGCCTCGGGGCGTTCGCCGCCGCAGTCGTCGCTCACGCTATGGCGGTGGCGCAGGTCACGGGCCCGCTTGATCTGGTGTCCGATGGCTGGTCCGGCCTGAACGGCTTGTGGTTCTACGCCATGACGCTGCGTCACGCGACGGTGCTTGAGGTGTTCCCCTTCACGCTGGTCGCCCCGGTCATTGCGCTGGCGCTGTTCGGCTGGACGGTGCCGCGCGATCCGCTGACGATGCGCATGGCCGTGGTGCTCGCCGCCTATGGGATCCTGATCGCCGGCTTTGCCCGGCTCAACAACTTCTACTGGGGCATGATGGTCGCCCCGGTCGTGCTCGTCGGGCTGGCCTTCGTGCCGGACGGGCTGCGCGATCTCTACCGCGCTGCGCTCGACAGGCGCCGCATTACCGTGACAAGAACCGCATCATGAGCCGGATACTCCTGATCGTCGGCGGCGGAATCGCGGCCTATAAGGCCTGCGAACTCATCCGCCTGCTGCGCAAGGCCGGCCACGGCGTGCGCTGCGTCCTGACGGAAGGGGGCAGCCACTTCGTCACCGCCATGACGCTTGCCGCTTTGTCCGAAGAGGAAGTCCACACCACTTTGTGGGATCTCAAGGACGAGGCCGAGATGGGCCATATCCAGCTCAGCCGTCAGGCAGACCTCGTCGTGGTCGCGCCAGCGACGGCTGATCTGATGGCGCGCATGGTCGCCGGCCTCGCCAATGATCTGGCCACCACGTTGCTGCTCGCGACCGACAAGCCGGTGCTCGCCGCGCCAGCGATGAACGTGCGCATGTGGCTCCACCCGGCAACCCAGCGCAACGTCGCACAGCTTCGCGCGGACGGCGTGACCGTAATGGAGCCGGATGAGGGCGCAATGGCCTGCGGCGAATATGGGCCGGGCCGCCTCCCCGAACCCGCAGCGATCGTCCGCGCGATCGAAGAGCGGCTCGCCGCTCCGCGCGAGGCAGCTTCGATTTACGACACGAGGGCGCAGCCACTCGCGGGCAAGCACGTGCTCGTGACAGCCGGCCCCACGCACGAGCCGATCGATCCCGTCCGCTACATCGCGAACCGCTCGTCCGGAAAGCAGGGCTTCGCCATCGCCGGCGCGCTCGCGGCGCTCGGTGCGCGCGTATCACTCATCGCCGGTCCGGTGACGCTGCCGACCCCCGCCGGCGTCACCCGCATCGACGTGGAAACCGCGCGCGAGATGGCGGCTGCCGTGGATGCGGCGCTGCCGGCCGACGCCGCCGTTATGGTCGCTGCGGTCGCGGACTGGCGCGTGGAGTCCAGCGCCGATCAGAAGATCAAGAAGGCCACCGGGGCGACGCCGACGCTCGCTTTGGCCGAGAACCCGGATATTCTCGCCACGCTAGGCCGCAGCGATCGGCGCCCGCGCCTGCTGGTCGGCTTCGCGGCGGAAACGCAACAGGTCGTGCCGCATGCGCAGGCGAAGCTCGCGCGCAAGGGTGCGGATTGGATCGTGGCGAACGATGTCTCCGGCGATGTCATGGGCGGAGACGCAAACACCGTGCACATCGTCTCCGCGGACGCGGTCGAGACATGGGATCGGGCGCCGAAGGCCGCGGTCGCCGAACGGCTCGCCGCAAAGATCGCGGCTGCGCTACAGTAATAAGCGTCGCCCGCGCCCATATTCGCGCGCCTATCAACCGGAGATACAATGACTGACCCGATCAGGATCCAGATCCTGCGCCTGCCGCATGGCGCTGGGCTCCCGCTTCCCGCTTATGCCACCGCCGGCGCCGCCGGGATGGACGTGGTCGCCGCGGAGGATCTGACGCTCGCGCCGGGCAAGCGGGAAGCCGTCGCAACCGGCTTCGCGATGGCGATCCCACCGGGCTATGAGGTTCAGGTGCGCCCCCGCTCGGGTCTTGCGCTCAAGCATGGCATCACGTGCCTGAACACGCCGGGCACGATCGACAGCGATTATCGCGGCGAAGTGAAGGTGATCCTCGCGAACCTTGGCGAGGAAGATTTCCTTGTCCGGCGCGGCGAACGGATCGCGCAGCTGGTGCCGGCACCTGTGCTACAGGCAAGGCTGGACGAGTGCGAGGCACTCGATGATACGGATCGCGGCGCCGGAGGTTTCGGGTCGACAGGACGATGATCGCACTCACGACGATACTTGCCGTGCTGGCACAGGCGCCGGAGCAGGTGACGGCGGCCGCCCCGCCTGCCGTGGAGCTGGCGGAGGCCCCGGCGGATTTCGCTGCCCTGCCGGAACTGCCGCTCCAGCGTCCGTTCGCTGACATGCGCCCGCTGTCGCAGTTCGTCCGCGACGAAGTGCGCGCCGGCCGCTGCTCCGCGACCGACAGCAGCATCCGGGTGGATCTTGCGGTGCTGATCGCCGCCAACGGCCAGGTCCGGCGCGTGCGGCCGCGGGCGATCGCTTGCCCCACCGTCGAACAATATGCCTCGGGCGTGATGTCGCGCATGGCCCGCAACAATGTGTCGGCGCCGGGCGAGGATCGCTGGTACCGCGCGGCGCTCGTCTTCGCGTGGAACTGACGCTCGGCGCCGAGGAGCGTGCCCGTTACGCCCGGCAGATCATCCTCAAGGAAATCGGCGGTGCCGGCCAGCGCCGGCTGAAGCGCGCCTGCGTCGCCGTAATCGGCGCGGGTGGCATCGGCTCCCCGGCGATCGCCTATCTGGCCGCTGCCGGGATCGGTCGCCTGGTCATCATCGACGACGATTCGGTCGACCAGTCGAACCTCCAGCGCCAGATCCTGTTCGACACCGCCGATGTCGGCCGCCCCAAGGCGCAGGCTGCGGCTGAGGCCGCCCGCGCCCTCAACCCGCATGTCGAGACGCAGGTGATCGCCGCCCGAATCGGGCCGGACAATGCCGCCGCGCTCCTCTCCGGTGCCGACGTCGTCCTCGACGGCTGCGACAATTTCGCCACCCGCCTTGCCGTCGCCGACGCAGCGCTCGGCCTGCGCATCCCGCTCGTCTCCGCCGCGGTCGGGCAGTTCGAAGGTCAGCTGGCGGTCTATCGCGGCTGGGAAGCGGACAAGCCATGCTACCGCTGCCTCGTCGGCACCTCGCCCGATCGCGAGGAGGGCAATTGCGCCGAGCAGGGCGTGCTCGGCCCCGTCACCGGCGTGCTCGGCAGCATGGGCGCGCTCGAGGCGATCCGCGCCGTCACCCCCTTCGGCGAAGATGCCGCCGGCCGCCTCATCCTGCTCGATCTGCTCGATCTGCGCTTCCGCACCGTGCGCCTGCCGAAGGACCCGGCCTGCCCCGCCTGCGGTCCCTCGGCGCGCTGAGGCGACTTCCTACTTCAGCAGATCCTTCGCGAAGGCACGCACCGGCGGGCCGATGTCGTCACGCGCCAGCGCCAACGCCAGGTTCGCCTGGATGAAGCCCACCTTGTCGCCGCAGTCATAGCGGTGCCCGTCGAAGGTGAAGCCGTGGAACGGCTGCTTGCCGATCAGTTGCGCCATGGCGTCGGTCAGCTGGATCTCGCCGCCCGCGCCGCGCGTCGGATTGTCGAGGATCCGCATCACTTCGGGTTGCAGGATGTAGCGCCCGGGCGTCATCAGGTTGGAGCGGGCCGTACCCGGCGCCGGCTTCTCGATCACTTCCAGCACCTCGGTCAGCCGCCCATCGACAGCGCCGGGGGTGATGATGCCGTACTTGCTCGTCTCTTCCGGCGCCACTTCCAGCGCGCCGATCAGATTGCCGCCGACGCGCTGATAGGCCTCCACCATCTGCGACAGGAAGCACGGCGTCCCCACCATCAATTCATCCGGCAGCAGGACCGCGAACGGCTCGTCGCCGACGATCTCCCGCGCGCACCAAACGGCATGGCCCAGCCCCAGCGGCTCCTGCTGGCGAACATAGACCGGCGAGCCCGGTTTCTGGCGGATGCCGTCGATCGCGGAGAGGCTCTTGCCGCGCTCCCTCATCGTCGTCTCAAGCTCGTAGGAAATGTCGAAATGATCCTCGAGCGCCCCCTTCCCGCGCCCGGTGACGAAGATGATCTGCTCGATCCCCGCCTCCAATGCCTCCTCGACGGCATATTGGATCAGCGGCTTGTCGACGACCGTCAGCATCTCCTTGGGCATCGCCTTGGTCGCCGGCAGGAAGCGCGTTCCCAGCCCCGCAACTGGGAATACGGCCTTGCGTACCGGCTTGATCGACGACATCGGCTGACTTCTCCCCCTGTTGAGGCGCGCAGGAATAAGGCGAGGCGCTCGCGCGGCAAGCACGATTTGCCCCGTTGCGGTTAGTCGCCCCTTAAACCTGTCCGGCTACGAAAAGGTGTCATGAAGGTTCTCGTTATTTTCGGCACCCGGCCTGAGGCGATCAAGCTCTTCCCCGTGGTACGCGCGCTCGCCGACACGCCGGGGCTCGTCGTCCGCACCTGCGTTACGGCGCAGCATCGCGGCCTCCTCGATCAGGTGCTCGCGATTGCGGGCCTCGCGCCGGACGTGGACCTCGACATCATGGAGCCGGGGCAGACGCTCGATCGCCTCACCGCCCAGTTGCTCACCGGCATCGGCGAGGTGCTCGATCGCGAGCAGCCCGATCGCGTCATCGTACAGGGCGATACCGCCACCGCCATGTGCGGCGCGCTCGCCGCTTATTACCGCAAGATCCCGGTCGCCCATGTCGAGGCGGGTCTTCGTTCCGGCAACATCTACCATCCCTGGCCGGAGGAGGTGAACCGCCGCATCGTCGCCCCGATCGCCGACCTCCATTTCGCCCCCACCGACACGGCCGCTGAGGCCTTGGCGCGCGAGAACGTCCGCACCGCCGTCCACGTCACTGGCAACACCGTGATCGATGCGCTTCACTGGACGGGTGATCGCATCGCCGCAGATCCGGCGCTCGCCGCCGGCCTCGACGCGATCGCCGGCCGCTTCGCCGGCAAGCGGATCGTGCTCGTCACCACCCACCGGCGGGAGAATTTCGGTGGCGGCATGGCGTCGATCGCCCGCGCCATCGCGCGCATCGCCGCCCGGGAGGATGTGGCCGTCCTCTTCCCGATGCACCCCAACCCTAACGTCGTGTCGGTGATGGACACGATCCTCGGCGAGCATGCCAATGTCGCGCGTATCGATCCGCTCGATTACCCGCACTTCATCCGCGCGCTTGGCCTGTGCCATCTCGCGCTCACGGATTCAGGCGGCGTCCAGGAGGAAGCGCCCGCGCTCGGCAAGCCAGTGCTCGTGATGCGCGACACCACCGAGCGGCCAGAGGGCGTCGCCGCCGGTACTGCGAAGCTGATCGGCGCGGACGAGGATCGGATCGTTTCCGAAGTCTTCACTCTTCTCGATGACAAGGCCGCCTACGCCGCGATGGCCCGCGCCCACAATCCGTTCGGCGATGGCCACGCCAGCCAACGGATCGCAAGGATCGTCGCCGATGCTGTCGGGAACTGAATTGAACGTCGTCGTCCTCGGGCTCGGCTATATCGGCCTGCCCACCGCCGCCGTGATCGCACGAACCGGCGCACAGGTGCTCGGCATCGATGTTGATTCCTCGGTCGTCGAGACGATCAATTCGGGCAAGGTGCATATCGAGGAAGTCGACCTGGACGGCCTCGTGTCCGGTGTGGTCGCGCGCGGCAATCTGCGCGCCTCGACCCAAATCGAGCCGGCCGATGTCTTCGTCATCGCAGTGCCCACGCCCTTCGGAGAGGACCATTCGCCCAACATCGGCTATGTCCTGAAGGCCGCAACGACGGTCGCCGCCGTGCTCAAGGTTGGCGACACGGTGATCCTCGAATCCACCTCGCCCGTCGGCACGACGGAGCAGGTGCGCGATCTTCTCGCAAAGCTTCGGCCCGATCTTCGTGCCCCCGGCCTCGGCGACGGCGCCGATTACGCGGTGGCTTATTGCCCGGAACGCGTTCTCCCGGGCCGGATCCTCGTCGAACTCATTGACAATGATCGCGTCATCGGCGGCATCACGCCGCGTTGCGCGCGCAAGGCGCTCACCTTCTACCGGCGCTTCGTGCGTGGTGCCTGCGTCACCACCAATGCGCGCGCCGCCGAGATGACGAAGCTGACCGAAAACGCCTTTCGGGACGTGAACATCGCCTTCGCCAACGAGCTCAGCCTCGTCGCCGAGAAGATGGGCGTCGATGTGTGGGAAGTGATCCGGCTCGCGAACCGCCACCCGCGCGTCAACATCCTCCAGCCCGGCCCCGGTGTCGGCGGCCATTGCATCGCCGTCGATCCCTGGTTCCTCGTCAGCGCCGATCCGCAGAACACGCCGCTCATCCGCACGGCCCGCGAAGTGAACGACGGCAAGACCGATCATGTCATCGTCAGCGCCACCGCACTGATCGAAGCGAACCCGGGCGTGCCGGTCGCGTGCCTCGGCCTCGCGTTCAAGGCGAACATCGATGACTTTCGGGAAAGCCCCGCGCTCAAGGTCGCCGCGACTCTTGCGCAGCGGTTCGGCAGCAGGGTGCGGATCGTGGAACCATACGCGACCGCCCTGCCGCCCGCATTCGACGGCACTGGCGCGGCCCTCATCGACATCGACACCGCGATCGAACGCTGTCCGCTGATGATCGTCCTCGTCGATCATGATGTGTTCCGCTCGGTTCCGCTTGAGGAACGCGCGGCGAAGCAGGTGCTAGATACCCGCGGCATCTGGCCGGATCAGCCGCCACCGCGCAGCGCAGAGCCGCTTCGACTGGCCGTATAATCTATGCAGGCCTTCCGCTCATGTTGCGGGCGCGAAGAACGTCAGGTAAGGGCCGCGCTTTCCTGAAGTAATTGCTTGCCTATGCTTTCGCGTTTGCTCTCGCGCCGCCGTCCCGAACCGATCCAGGCGCGACTGCCCGAGGGGCGCCGCATCTATGCCATTGGCGATATTCACGGCCGGCTCGATCTTCTCGATCAGCTGCTGGAACAGATCGCTGCAGACGATGCTGCGCGCGGCCCCGCGTCTACCGGGCTCATCTTCCTCGGCGATCTGGTCGATCGCGGGCCCGATTCGGCCGGCGTGGTCGAGCGGGTCCGCGCCTTGTGCGCAGAACGCTCAGACACGCGCTGCCTTGCCGGCAACCATGAAGAAATCTTTCTCGGCTCCTATGAAGGAGATACCGATCTACTGCGTTTGCTGCTGCGTGTCGGCGGGGAGGAAACCCTGCTGAGTTATGGCCTCACCGCGCAGGAAATCGAGGAGACAACAGCGCCCGAGCTGGCGGCGCTGATCGCAAAGCGGCTTCCGGCGGAGCACATGACGTTCATTCGCAATCTTGATGATTACATTGTCGAGGGCGACTATGTCTTCGTGCATGCCGGTATCCGACCGGGAGTCCCGCTGGAGGCGCAGCAGAACAGCGACCTTCGCTGGATTCGCGGGCCGTTCCTCACCCACAGCGGAAGCCACGGCAAGTTCGTGGTACATGGTCACACGATTACCGAAGAGGTTCATGAGTGTGACAACCGAATCGGGATCGATACCGGGGCCTATCGCAGCGGGCGGCTGACCGCCTTGGGGATCGAGCGCGACCGTCGCTGGCTGCTGCAGACCGAAACTCAACAACCAGTTGCTGGGAACGACTGATATTGTAGCTCGTTTTCCTTCCTATTTGTCGTTTCTTAGTTGAATAACCCCCGAATCATCGTGTTTTGTACGTTGCGTTGCACCACATTCTCTGCCAGATGGCGTGCGACGGACAATAAAGGGAGTTCGTAATGAAGCTTCGTGGTTACATGGCGGCCGTTGCCGCTGCTTCGCTGGCAGCCGCTCCGGCGATTGCTGCTCCGGCCAACTCGGCCTCGAGCCTCTCGGTTGCCAAGGCTGCACGCGCCAGCGCGCCGACTGCCAAGGGTGAGAAGGTCGCTGGCGGTGGCGTGATCGTCGCCGTTCTCGCGGCTGCTGCCGTGATCGCGGGCATCGTGATCATTGCCGACTCGGACGACGATTCGGACAGCAACTAAGTCCTTCTTGGATTTGGTAAGGAAATAGCGGCCTTCGGGCCGCTATTTTTTTGTCTGCCGCAGATGGATTGATCAAGATCAAGCTCTTTGACCGTCCGACATCGTCGTGCCCCGGTGGAAGGAAAACGATCAGGGCATCGCCACTCTGCTCCTGGCCTACGCCCGCCCGCTCCTTCGTCCGCGCCAGGCGCTGTCCTACATCGCACGCGCAAGGCATGATCATCGCGGTGATCGCCCCCCCGGCTCTCAGCACCGTTGCGAATGTTGAAGATGTTGGAGAAAAAAGCGCCAGAGCCTCAACTTCCTCAACATTCGCGCTGGTCGCAGCGCCGCCAATCCCCACAAGAATCAGAAACAACTGGAGAGAGAACAATGCCTTACGCCCCATTCGACCTTACCGGCAAAGTGGCGCTGATCACCGGCGGGAATGGCGGGATCGGCATCGGCATGGCGGATGCGCTCGCCCAGGCCGGCGCTGATGTCGTCATCTGGGGAAACAACCCGACGAAGAATGCCGCGGCTGAGGCACGCCTGTCGGCGCATGGCGGGCGCGTACTCGTCGAACGTGTCGATGTCGGCGATGAGGCTGCCGTTGACGAAGGCGTCAACCGCGCGGTCGAGACATTCGGTCGGCTCGATTTCGTCGCTGCCAATGCCGGTATCGGCGAAGGTGCCGAATCCTTTCACTCGATGACCACCGAACTGTGGCGCCGCGTGCTGGCGGTGAACCTCGATGGTGTGTTCTGGACGTTGCGCGCCGCCGCCCGCCACATGGCCGAGCGTGCTGAACGCGGCGATATCGGCGGCTCGCTGCTGGCGACCTCCTCGACGTCGGCGGTACACGGCGCCCCGCGCAATCAGGCCTATGCCGCAACCAAGGGCGCCCTGCTGCCGATGATCCGCGGGATCGCGGTTGAATATGCCCGGCATGAGATTCGCGCGAACGCGATACTCCCCGGCTGGATCGCCACCGACATGACGTCCCGCGCGCAGGGCAATCAGAAGTTCAACGACAAGGTGATCACCCGCGTGCCGATGCGCCGCTGGGGAGAGCCGGAGGATTTCGGGGGGCTTGCCGTCTATCTCGCCTCCGATGCCTCGCGCTTCCACACGGGTGACACGTTCACCGTCGACGGCGGCTACACCATCTTCTGATGCCAACCTCCTTCAACGCTGGCGGGCGGCGGCGGCTTTCCCTACATGGCCGCGCATGACCGCAATCACCGTCGCCGCGCTTCAGCTCGCCTTCTCGAATGATATCGATGCCAACATCGCCAATGTCTCGCGCCTGGTGCGCGAGGCGGCGGCCAAGGGTGCGCAGGTCATCCTGCCCCCGGAGCTGTTCGAAGGCGAATACTTCTGCCGGGTCGAGGACGAAGGTCTTTTCGCCAATGCCAAGCCAACGGCCGAGCACAAGGCGGTGCGCGCGATGCAGTCGCTTGCGGCTGAGTTGAAGGTCCATATCCCCACCAGCTTCTTCGAAGCGGATGGGCCGCATTACTACAACAGCCTCGCGATGATCGGTCCCGATGGCGCCGTCCAGGGCGTCTATCGCAAGAGCCACATCCCCGATGGCCCGGGCTATGAGGAGAAGTTCTACTTCCGCCCCGGCAACACCGGATTCAAGGTCTGGGATGGCCCCGCGAAGCTCGGGGTCGGCATCTGCTGGGATCAATGGTATCCTGAAACCGCGCGCGCGATGATGCTGATGGGCGCGGAGGTCCTCTTCTATCCGACCGCCATCGGCAGCGAGCCGCACGATACCTCGCTCGACACCGCCCGGCTGTGGCGCCGCGCGATGGTCGGTCACGCGGTCTCGAACGTCGTGCCGGTAATCGCCGCCAACCGCGTCGGCACCGAACACGATCAGACCTTCTACGGCACCAGCTTCATCTGCGACGAGCGGGGGGATATTCTGGCGGAGCTTAATCGCGAGGAAGAAGGCGTGATCACCGCCACGCTTGATCTCGATCGCGTCAAGCGCCACCGCGCCGCCTTCGGCTTCTTCCGAGACCGCCGCCCCGAACTCTACGGCCGCCTGGTCGCGGACATCTGATGGCGTAAGGGCGAGCGGAGAAATGCTGGTGGGTCCGCCGGGGCTCGAACCCGGGACCTCTCGATTAAAAGTCGCTTGCTCTACCGACTGAGCTACGGACCCGCACCAGCGCCGCTGCGACTAGGGAGCGGGCGCCGGCGGGTCAACCGGCTGTGAAGCTGACGGACCGTAAATCCGCTGATCGGGTCACGCCAATCCGCCGCGAGATCGAGGAGCGGGGTCAAAACGAAGTCACGCTCCCGGAACGCCGGATGCGGAATTGTCAGGCCGGGCCCCTCGAACGCACCCCCGGACCACAGGATGATGTCGAGATCGATGACGCGAGCGCCCCAGCGCTGCCCAGGCCGCCGTCCGAATCGCCGCTCGATCCGCTTCAGCCGTCGCAGCAGCTTCTCTGGCCTCGCGCGCGTTTCCACCAGAGCCACAGTATTCGCGAAGCGCCGGGTGGACGGGCCCATGGGCGCACTCGACCGGATTGCGGCGGCTGTCACGCGCCCCTTGATGTGTTCCAAAGCAGCCGCGATTTCCGCTGGCGGCGTTCCGTGCCGGCCGCGACGATTAGAACCGGCGGCGATGACATAGGTTGAGCGCTCCATGCCGCTCAGCCTATCGCGCGTGCATGAACTTCGCACCATCCCCCCTGCCCCGCACGGAGCCGCCCAGCAACTGCGCGCTCTGTCCTCGCCTCGCGGGGTTCCGCCAAGCACTTCGTGCTGAGCATCCGGACTGGTGGAATGCACCCGTGCCCGCCTTCGGCGACCCGGACGCCTGGCTGGTGATCGTCGGGCTGGCGCCCGGAAAGCATGGCGCAAACCGTACCGGCCGACCCTTCACCGGCGATTACGCGGGCGTGCTGCTCTACGACACTTTGGCAAAATATGGACTCAGCGATGGTACCTTCGATGCGCGCCCAGATGATGGCCTGAAACTTCGCGGTGTGATGCTGGTCAACGCTGTCCGCTGCCTCCCGCCCGAGAACAAGCCCACCCCAGAGGAGATCCGCACATGCCGCCCCTTCCTCGAAGCGCCGCTAGAGGCGCTGACGAGGGCGCGTGTCTTCATCGCGCTGGGACAAATCGCACATCAGTCTGCAGTAAAAGCCTTGGGCGGAAAGCTGCCAAAAGCAAAATTCGGCCACCTTGCGGAACACAGAATGCCGGATGGACGCGTCTTGATCGATAGCTATCACTGTTCGCGCTACAACACGAATACGGGACGTCTCACGACACCGATGTTCCAATCGGTATTCGACCGAGCAGTATCATTGCGAGATTTCACCTAAACCAAGACTTGCGACCATCCATTTGCGTGTTAACCATAGCCCGCAAATAAATGGGGGCGCGCGCAATGGCTGATCCAAAGATTGCGTTGATAACAGGCGCAACAGGACAGGACGGCGCCTATCTGTCCGAGCTTCTTCTTTCCAAGGGTTATGAAGTGCACGGCCTGAAGCGGCGCTCCTCCTCGTTCAACACGGCGCGAATCGAAAATATTTACCAGGATCCGCATGAGGAGGCCCGTCGCTTCCACCTCCATTATGGCGACTTGACCGATTCCACGAACCTGATCCGGCTGGTCCAGCAGATACGCCCCACCGAAATCTACAATCTCGCGGCACAAAGCCACGTGGCAGTCAGCTTCGAGACGCCGGAATATACCGCGAATGCGGACGGGATCGGCACGCTTCGCCTGCTCGAAGCGATCCGCATTCTTGGCATGGAAAGACAGACGCGCTTCTACCAGGCGTCCACCAGCGAATTGTACGGGCTGGTACAGCACGTCCCGCAGCGCGAATCGACACCGTTCTACCCGCGCTCCCCCTACGGGATTGCGAAGCTTTTCGCCTTCTGGACGGTCGTGAATTACCGCGAAGCCTATGGGATGCACGCGTCAAACGGCATCCTGTTCAACCACGAAAGCCCATTACGCGGGGAAACCTTCGTCACGCGCAAGATCACCCGTGCGGCAGCGGCGATCAAGCTTGGGAGACAGGATCGGTTGTGGCTCGGAAATCTCGACGCGCAACGCGACTGGGGCCATGCACGCGAATATGTTCGCGGCATGTGGCTCATGCTGCAGCAGGAGGAGCCGGATGATTACGTGCTCGCTACCGGCGAGTGCACCACCGTCCGGGCATTTGCGGAATGGGCGTTCGAGGAAGTGGGCATTCGGCTGCGATGGGAGGGCAGCGGCGCGGACGAGAAGGGTTTTTGCGAACGGAGCGGCGATTGCGTCGTCGAAGTTGACGCACGTTACTTCCGCCCCACTGAAGTCGACCTTCTGATCGGGGATTCCGCAAAGGCCAAGCAGCGCCTCGGCTGGTCTCACGATACTTCCGCGCGCGAACTCGCACGCGAGATGGTCCATGCAGACCTCCTCGTCATGCGGGACGCGCCGATCGCTCGAGATGCTTGGTGACGAGCGACGGATACGAACTGAGAGGAAAGCGCGTCTTTGTGGCCGGCCATGGGGGCATGGTCGGCTCAGCAATCGTCCGCCGGCTCGTCAATGAAGGTTGCGCAATCATCACCGCGCCCCGGTCAGAGCTTGACCTCAGCGACCAGGCGCAGACGCGCGCTTGGTTCAACGCAGCCAAGCCGGACGCGGTCTTCTTGGCCGCGGCGAAGGTCGGCGGGATCCTGGCTAATGCCGCCCATCCAGCCACGTTCCTCTACGAAAACGTGATGATCCAGGCCAATGTGCTCGAAGCCGCTCGCCGTAGCGGGGTCGAGAAGCTGCTCCTCCTCGGCTCTTCCTGCATCTATCCGAAGCATGCGACGCAGCCAATCAGCGAGGACGAACTCCTCAGCGGGCAACTTGAACCGACCAATGAATGGTACGCTATCGCCAAGATCGCCGGCATCAAGCTGGCCCAGGCGATCCGCCGGCAGCATGGATGCGACTTCATTTCGGTAATGCCATGCAACCTCTATGGCCCGGGCGACGATTTCGACCTTCAATCAAGCCATGTCCTGCCGGCCCTGATCCGCAAGGCGCACCACGCCAAGACTTGCGGTAAATCAGCTATGAAGATCTGGGGCACCGGAGAACCGCGCCGCGAGTTCCTGCATGTCGACGACCTCGCCGACGCATGCGTCTTCCTCATGAACCACTATTCCGGCGAAAGCCCGATCAACGCCGGGTTCGGCCGCGACATATCCATTTTGGCGCTGGCCGAATTGATATGCCGCGTGATCGGCTTTGAAGGTCACATCCGGCGAGACGCTACGAAGCCCGATGGTACACCGCGCAAACTGATGGATTCCGGCCGGCTCGTCGCGATGAGATGGCGACCGACCATTACGCTCAAGGCCGGAATTGCAGACACGTACCGCTGGTTCTTGCGCAACATTGAAGCCGTGGAGCGGGTGAAGGGATTATAACAAGCCACTACAAATAAACAACATTTTTTGCTACAATGACCCACACAGAACCTACACAGGTACGGCATATCAAGCACTTACGCCGCCAATCTGCACAGTTTCTGCACAGTGGGAAGCGGAGAAATGAGTTTCATCCTCGATAAAGAGCAGATCAAGCCCGGCCTTATCATCTTCCGACGCGGCGACGTCGGGCACGACCAGTATTACTGCCGGATCAGGATCCAGAACGAAGACCGCTACAAGACAATCTCGCTGCGCACGGCAGACCGACAGACCGCGCGTGACCGCGCGATGGACGAGTATGCCGACATCCGTTTTCGTGTGAAACACGATGTTCCTGTATTCAACCGCCCCTTCTCGCAGGTGGCGGAGGAATATGCCGACGCCCAACAGCGGCGCGCCAACGCGGGCGAGGTCAGCCAAGCCCGCTGCAAAAATATCAGAAGCAAGATCGACGGGCCTCTCAAGGCTTATGTCGGCAGCACACAGATTCATCTGGTTACGCAAGACCGCTGGTCGGAATATCCGCTGTGGCGACGTGAAAACGGCGAAGGCCGTCGCAAGAGCGTCATCAGCGATTCCACTATCCGCATCGAGATGACCATTTTCGCAGCCATCATGAACTTTGCGATCAGCAAGCGGTATGTTCCCGCGCATCATCGCTTTGAAGGCATGCCGAAGCTCAAATCAAACCGCCGCGACGAGTTCACGCTTGAGGAATACCGCAAGCTGCACACCAAAGGGCGCAAGTGGATGAAGGAGGCGACCACGCCGCAGGGCGTCTGGTATCGCCAAGTCTGCTACAATTTCATTCTCATCATGTGCAACACGGGGATGCGCCCCCCGGAAGCGAAGAACCTGCGCTGGCGGGACATCACCACCGCAAAAGACAAAGACGGACAGGAAATCCTTGTCCTCTACGTTCAGGGCAAGGGCAAAACCCGCAAGCTGATTGCTCCGATCAGTGTTGCAAAATACCTCGACCGCATCCGCGAGCTTTCCAAGGCGACCAAGCCTGACGATCACGTCTTTACGATTATCAACGGCAAACCGGCAAAATGGCTCTATCGAGACACCGTCGAAGAGTTATTGAAATACACCGACCTTCGCGAGGGACCGAGCGGCATTCCCCGCACAACCTACTGCTTCCGCCACACCTACGCCACGCTCCGGCTCTCCGCCGGGGTGGATGTCTATATCCTCGCCCAGCAAATGGGCACCTCCGTCAAAATGATCGAGCAGCACTATGGGCATGTGAACACCATCAAACATGCCGACCGCGTGCTTATGGGCATCGGCGGCTGGGATGCGATGCATGCCGAAATGAACGCCGAAATCGACGAGCTGGAAGCCAAGGCCAAAGAGGTGCAGTCCATCAAAGCCAAGCAGACGGACAAACCGAACCGCCCCAAACGCTAGCGCGCATCGCACCAGCCGTCGAGTTCGATGGCCGATGCAACAGAGCTATGCGTTTCTGCCGGAGGTCACGACGCGCCGCTGGCGCTTCCCGGTCGTGGAATCCGGCCAAGCGGGCACGGGAAAAAGGCGCGCCGAGCTTCAAGCGCCCCTTGTGATCGCGTCTTTCCGCGAAGCCATTGCCTCAGCCGCTGGCGAACCAGAGGAAATGGATAGCGGGGCCTGCCTTCATGCAGGCCACCCTTACCCCCAAATCGCTATATCTCAGGATATGCCGCTGACCTCTAGAACTGCCACTTACGCTTTGCAGGCGTTGGCATTGTTCTCGGCTCCGTCCTGAATTCCCCTTGTCTTGTTTGCATTCCCATCGGGCAGCGTCATGCCCCCTGCCATGCGCGGGCGCTCATGGCGTCAACAGGAAGCCTCGGCTCCCCCGTCCGCAGGCGTCCGGTCCCCCCAATTTTCCTGTGTGACGCCGCGCCATCGCGCCTGGCTCTCCGTGGGCACGCCCGAAAGGGAAACGCAAACCAAGGAGAAAAAACATGACGAAAAAATCCGAAACCAAAGTGCCCGCGCTGATTGCGTGGCACGTCAGAGAAGCCAAAGGCGGCAAATCCTTCTGGACGCGCATCGGGGCCGCTTGGCCCCACCAGAACGGCGACGGCCATACCCTGCAACTCGACCTCTATCCGCTAGACGGTCGCATTGTTCTGCTCCCCCCGAAAGCCGACGAAGCGGCGGAAGGCGGTGCAGCATGACCCGCAGCCAGCGCCTCTCCAGTGGGCTTAACAGCATCTTTGACCACGTCAGCTTTATGCTCGACAACTACGATAGCATCACCGGCGACGCCCGCCGCGACCTCCAAGAGGTGCTCTACATCGTCGGTGCGGCTCAGGACGAAGCCGCCCAACTTCCCCTCTCAGAGGGAGGTGCAGCATGAGCCGCCTCTGCAAACGCTATACGGAGCATCACGAAACCGTCTGGAACGGCGTGACCATTTCCATCAGCTACGAACCGCGCTGGCTCAGCCTTGCCGACGACTACGGCCTCGACACGGCCCACCTCGAAATCGAGGCCATTGCGCCAGAGCGCGCGCCGCTTCCCATCACGGAAACCGGCTATCGCTCGCACTTCACGACGGCAAATGCCGTCGCCGCGATGGGCGGGCCGGTGGCGCTTGTACGCACATGGCTTGACGAGGAAGCGGCCTCGCCGGGCTGGCGGCGGCACGAGGCCGCCGCCCGCCAGCTCACCCTCTTCTGAGGGTGATGCTGGCCAAAGCCTATTGTCTGTCGAGGCGCCGGTAATATCGGCGCTGGTTGGTAACGGGGTCGATCATGCAGAAGCAATCCGCAAGAGCGTCAACGCTTTGGAGAACGCCCAGCAATGCATAGGCGTTGAACGGATTACCCGCTCCCGTTTCATAATGGTTTACGTAATTGGCCATGATGGACGGCCCATGATGGTTTTGTAGATCAGCGATCTGCTGCGCGGACAAAACGCAGCGCCCTGCCGCCTGATAGAGCGAAACCGCCGACGTGATTGCATCCACATAGGTGGACAAGGTGCGCTTGTCGCCCCGCGTGGCGTAGTCGGGAGGCACCGGGACTTCCAGACGGGTGATAATTTGGCCGAGCTTGTATTCGAGATACTGGCGCACAATCGGCTCGCCAATATCGACCTGCCCAGCGTTCAGATATTGCTCGGCCTGCGCCTTTAGGCGATCCGCCTGCTGGGCCGCGATCATCAGCCGACCACGGGGCGGCATACCTTGCAGTTTCTGATGGTGCCATTCTGTGGTGCCGTTGAGCCGGTCGAAATACTTTTCGAGGCTCGTGTCGTGGCTGAGGATGATGAATTGAAGCCCGCCGGGTAGCCCGTTTGGCGCCCCAAAGCGCAGCTTCGTCCTGATCGTATCCATGAGGCTGAACTGATGTCCGGCATCGAAGCTTGAGGTGACATCGTCCAGCACCATGAAGCGCGGAACGCCTTGGTGCCGAGTCGCCGCCGCCATGAAAATGGAGGCCGCCACCGCGTTGCGGTAGCTCTCCGACAAAAGCGCTCGTGCGCTTTGGTCTTGAAGTCCGAAGAAATCGGCGAGCTTCAAGTCCACCTGTTCAGTGTTTTGCGCCCGGTTCAATGTCGGACGAACATCCGGTCCGCCCCGCATCAGATATCCAAAAAGCTCCTGACAACTAGCTTGAATATCTGTGATGCGCGCATTGGCGAGCGCACCTTCTGCCGTTGCGAACTGCCCTGCGACGTTCGCGATGAACGTCTTCCAGCGATTGAGCTTCGCCAGTTTGGCGCGCTTCGTCGCCAGCGCCGGAAGGGCGTCTTCATATTCCTTCATCGCATCGCGGAACTGTTTCGCCTGCCCGAGGATGCGGGTGACGGCGACGAGCGAGGGCGGCAGGCTGGCTTGCAGTCTCCCAATCTCGGCTGTTGCCGCCGCGAGTGCTTCAGCCCGTTTCGTTTCAAGCGCGACGAGGGCATCCCTTGCGCGCTCCACGTCTGCCGTGGAAACCGACGACTGGCGCGCCGCCAGCGTCATGATCGGCGCAATACGATCAGCGGCGGCGACGCCAAGGCTCGCATACTCTTCAAGCTGCCGCAGCTTAGCGATGCACCCAGCGGCCTGAATCTGCCGTTTTAGCTCCGCGTCGAGCTGTTCGGCCTCGTCATAGAGGGCGATCTTCGCTTCCAGTTGGTCTTGAAGCGGCCCGTCGCCCGGCTTTTCACAGACGGGGCACATCGTCGGATCGTGCCAGTCCTCGCCCGTTACCACCGACAACGCGTCTTTCAACAAGGCGTGGAGGCTCGCGGCGCCGACTTTCCGCATCGCGTCGTCGCGCGCCTTCGCCGCTGCTACAAGGGCCTCAATTTCAGCAACTTCCGCCGCCGACACCTGCAACGCCCCCAGCGTCGTCGCGGTGTTATTGAGGCCGTCGAGGGTCTTGCGGGCCGCGCCGCCTTCTTCCTGATCGACGATTTTCTCGGCAGCCTCGAAGTCGAGGTCCATCACCGAAATATCGGTAAGGAGCGGCGCGAAGAGGGAAATGCCCGCCAATCCCGCCGTCACCTGCGCTTTCAGCGTGGCAGTATCTGTAATCTGGCCGCCCGCCGCGCCGGATACTTCCTGATGCGCCGTTAGAACGCGCTGTTCGACGGCACCGAGCGCGCGGTTCTCGGCTGTCACTTCCGTTTCAAGGCCGGAAAGCCCGAGGTCGCTGTTGATATTCCGGGTATTCTTGGCCCCGTCGAGCGCCTGCCGGAGCTGGGAATACCGGCTCATACCGACCAGCGAGGCGAAGGAGCGCCCGCGATCCAATGCGGAACAATCCACGAAGGACGCGAAGCGCGGGTAATCGACCAGCACGAAATCCTCGCAAAGGCTGGCGAGAAAGCCGTCCGGATCGGCGTGGCCGGACGGAGAGGTGACAAGCCTGCCGCCCGCCGCCGTCCGCGTGACGGTGATCGACACATCGGCTGTTCCGTCATCGCTCTTGAAGACCAGTGCGACTGTGGCCTGTTGGCCCGGATGGAACTTGTTGACGATGTAGCTTCCGCCCTGTTCGGCGTCCTGCATGTCTTGGAGACGCGGCACGGTGCCGTGCAGGGCAAAATGCAGCGCTTCAAAAACCGAGCTTTTGCCGACGCCGTTAGGGGCGTGAATTGAATTGACGGCGTCGTGCCTGAATTTCAGAACGAGAGGATCACCGTCATTGTTGATGCCACGGAAACCCTCGATGGCGGCGGAGGCCAGAAAGTACCGGCTCATTCCGCTGGTCCCTCCGGCAAGCCATCAAGTTCGGCAAGGACAGCACGATTAAATTCCTGCACCGCCTGCCGGGTGCGGGTGGCGTCACCGTCCCGAGCCAGAAGCGCCAGATTGTCGAAAAGGATGCGCGCGCAATCGGCATCTATGCGCTCCGCCTCCGCTCGAAAACGGGCGAGATTGTCCGAAAATGACAATGCTGCATCAAAATCCATACGCCCCCCCCAATACCACCCGTCACAGATACGCGGGCAGTTTCGCTTTCCACTCGCTCATCAGAATCAAGGTGCCTTCAACAGTCTCGCCGTTATTGACCAGTTCTAGCTCGCCAACCGGCGTGGCCTCGTCCCAACGGAAGTGGTCCGAAAGAAACGCGAGTGCTTCGCGCTTGTAGGCCGTATCGAGATTGTCGAGTTGGTCGCCCTTGGTTTCGAGAACTGTGATTTTCTTTTCCTCGCCGTCGCGCTGCACGGCGAAGATGAAATCCGGATAGATTTTGGCTTTCTTCCATCCCTGAAGGCCGTATTGCGTGCGCGCGACGTTTCGATGCCACCACGCCAGCGTCTTCTCGCCGTCGAGATAGACAGCCACATCCCGCTCATCGCTGTTCAGCTCGTTCTCATAGACCGGCGCGAACAGGCTCTTTTCGAGCGGGCCGCCCGCACGGTTCAGGAGCTGGCGTCCATCGTCAGGTTCGGCTGTTTCGACGCTGAATGGCATCCGCCAGTTGCGGCCATCGAGTCGCAGCCGGAACTGAATGCGTCCCGCAGCCACTTCGGCCTTGAATAGGGCTTCGGCGCGCGCGTTGCGCGCTGTATCGAGACCCTTGCGAAGCTCTTCCGCGATCAGGCTCGATAGTTGCCCGAGCTTGGCGTCATCGAAGCCCCGCGCCCGAAGGGCAGCCATCGTCGCGCCGACAATCTCGCGCCCGACGAAGGGATTGGGCACAATATCGGAGATCATCCGGACGGCATGCGCCGGATCAAAAGCGAGGATTTCCGTGTTCGCGGCAACCGTTTCGCCGACGAACAGCTCATCGCCGTCGTCGGAGAGACTGATGCGCTGTAGCTGGCTTTCTGCTGCTTGCGCATTTTCGGGAATGCGTTCGGCGATTTCTTGCGGATCAAAGCCGCGCCAGTCGATAGCCGAGAGAACATCGGTTTCGTAGTCGAGGTCGCGAGCATCCTCGCCATCCACGACCATGACCTTTGGCAGATAGATTTCCGTAGTCGCGAAGGCCGGACGGCGCTTGATGCTGCGGGAGACTTTCCCTGCTGCGCTCTTGTCGTCCTGTGTCACACGCAAAACCAGATCGCCGAGGCCGTCTTGTTCCAAGCCGTCTTTGATCGCGCCGACCACCGTGGCGGTGTCGGCATGATGGGTAATGACGTGGCACTCGTCGAGCGCATCAACGCCCGTCTTGAGCGCGCCGGGCTGTCGGAGGATGCGTCCGACAAGCTGCGTCATGGCTTTGAGGTTGGCGCTGGCCGCAAGGCTGCACAGCACGTAGGCGAAGGGACAATCCCAGCCTTCTTGGAGGGCTTGCTTGGTGATGATCGCTCGCACCCGATTGGTGGGCGACAAAAGGTCTTGGTTTTCGGGATCATTGAGATCGTTCTGCTGCGCGGTTTTAATGGCGATTTCCGCCTGATCGAAACCCGCCGTCAGGAGCCAGTCCTTCACGTCATCGGCGTGGATATGGCCGCTCTCGCGCTGATCTGCGCCTGTGCGCTCGACCTGAATCAACATGATTGGCCGAATGTACCTTCCCGAGTCCGCCCGAAACTGGCGGGCTTCGGCATCAAGAGCGTTGAGCTTGGCCAGCGCTGCGTTGAGCGTCGCTTTCCAGTCGTTGCCCTGTCGGGGATCGAGATTGAGCGGCATCTTAATCATGCCTTCCCGATCAAGCTCGCGCCCCGTGACTTCCACCAGCACGTTCGCATACCGGCCCTCACGCGGATTGCGCCCGCCGCGCGGCTGCACATCCTGCGGCGTGGCCGTCAGTTCCAGCACAAAACACGGGTTGAAGCCGTAGAGTGTGCCGAACGCCAAATCGGAAATAGCGCGGTGCCCTTCGTCCATCACGACCACAGGGCGGATGACCCGAAGCGCGTTGCCGAGGGAATCCTTCACCATCGGGAACATACCCGTATAGGCGGAGAGGTTCGGCGTGCGGTCGATGGCGGCCTTATGCGCCTGTTGTTCGCCTTCGGGCGGGAAGAAGCCGTGCACGTCGCCCCGGTCCTGAAACATCTTCAGGGAATCCTGCGTCTCGCGGTTCGCGGATTGCAGCATCAGCAACATGACGCAAAGGTTGGTTTCCACGTCCCGCGCATCGAGCCGGTCGGTCTTCTCCATGATCTTCACGCGCCCTGCCGCCGCACGGTCGAGCGCTTGGCGATAGGGATGCTGACGATCTTTCAGGCGCTTGAGCGTCTGCGTGTAAATCGCCTCGTTCGGCACGATCCACAGGACGAAGCCGGTGTTGCGGTCGAGATAACGGCCCATCACGCGCGACACGGCGGAGACGGCAAGCCATGTCTTGCCGCCGCCTGTCGGCACTTTTAGCACTGCATTGGGCACAGGACGCTCGCAGCCGTCTATGCGAGGCGAGAACGGAATGGCCGCGCGGGAAGCGGGCAGTTTACCTGCCGCTTTCAGCGCTTCCCACGCCTCTTTGGCGAAGTCCGGTATGGCGAGGCCGAGGTCGGGGTCTTGCGCCGCAAGCGCCGCCACCTTGTCCGCGCGCACTTTCTTTTCCTTCAAGAGGTCAAGATAGGCGTCAAGCGTCGAGAGGACGCGGTCCTGATAGTCGAGCTGCCGATACATGCATCAGCTCCGATCTATCCGGTAGAGCGCGAAGGGCAGCGGAACAAACTCCACAGGGACGTTATGTTCCGCCAGCATCTTCTGGCTCACGAAGCGCGCTGGAGCGAAGACGAGGTGCCGCTTGCCCGCATCGGACGCGGCGAACGCCTTGGCGCGCGCCAGCGTCAGCGCGGCCTCAGGCGACTTCAGCCAGTCGAGATCGGGCTTGTAAATAAGCCAGACGTGTTGGCCTTCCGTCGCGCCGAGATAGAAATCATCCTCCCGTACTGCGGCAGGATCGAGCGCATGGTTGGTCGCCATGTGGAACAGGGCCGCGCCGAGACCGGCATAGGGCGGCAGGGTTTCACCGCTGAGGACCTTGTCCAGCTCGACGGGATCGCCGAGTGTGCAATAGGTGAAGGTGCCGCCAAGACCTTCGGCGCGCTCCGCCACCGTCTTTTCGCCGGTAACGATCAATTCACCGTCGCTCACGTCTTTCTTGATGCGGTCGAATTCGTGGCCGTGCAGGTTCTCGATAGCTCCGACCTTGTGCACCAGATCGCTGCTGTTGCTGAGCGTGCGCCAATGCAGCCGCTCGCGCAGAAGCTCAGTCTTCTGCGTTCCTTTGAAATCATAGCCCGTTACGGCGCGCCGAATACGCTCCGCCGTCAGATTGTCTGCATAATCCTCCATTTCCACGAGGATGAAGCGGCGGTTCCCGCCATCGCGCTTGTTGGCTTCTAAAACCGCATGACCGGTCGTCGCTGATCCCGCGAAGGAATCCAGCACAATGGAATCCGTATCAGTGGCAATTTCGATCACACGTGACAAAAGCTTAAGCGGCTTCGGAGTGTCAAAGACGGGACTTCCGAAAATCTGCTTTATTTGAGCTTTCGCTCCCCGAGAGCTTCCGACATCCTTATGATACCAAATCGTTTCGGGAGGACGGCCTCCAGTCGTATCTGCATAAATTCTATAGTAAGGCGTCCATCCATTATTCCCCTTCCGCCATTCTATGCGATCTGCTTCACGCTCGACCTTAGCAGGCCCCCAACGCCACCGACCCTCGGTACCGTCCGGCCGCATGGGCAGAACTTCATTACCGTCAGGGTCATGTAGAGGAAAATACATGCTTGGCCGCGCCTCACGGGTATCTTCTCCACTTCCCATCGCTCGCAACGGCTTCAAGTAATAGCTTCGACCACTTTCGTCATAAAGATTGTAGTGCTCCGGAGCATCTTCTTCATCAAGATCAATCTTGTGAAAGATCATGTCAGACGGATTCTTGGCGTAGGCTATAATGAAGTCATGGCTTGAAGAAAATCTCTGAGCATCCATTCGTGGGCTGTCGGATTTCTCCCAAACTAGTGTGCCAAGACCGTTCTCATCTCCGAATATTGCATCCAGCATCAGCTTGGCGCGGTGGACTTCATTTCCGTCAAGCGTAATCCAGATCGTGCCTTTCTCTGAAAGCAGATCGTACAGCAGCCGAAGGCGCGGCCACATCATGGCGCACCATTTGTCATGGCGGAGCCCATCCTCGATGCCAATCGGGTTGGCTTCCAGCCACTCCCGGATCATCGGAGCATTGACGTTATCATTGTAGCACCAGCCTTCGTTGCCAGTGTTGTACGGCGGGTCGATGAAGATGCAGTCCACCTTGCCAGCGTAAAGCGGAAGCAGAGCCTTCAACGCATGCAGGTTGTCGCCATGAATGACGAGATTGCCGTCGAGCGCGACGGGGCCGATACCTTTGGTTTCGTCGGGCACGAGCGGACGGAAGGGCACCGCCAGATGGTGGTTGTAGACAAACTCTTTGCCCTTAAAACTCAGCTCCGTCATGCCCGCCCCTTCGTGTTCAGTCCTGAATATCGCTCGACTTTAATGTCTCCCGCCCGCTTGCGCGCTTGGGCGATGTCGTAGCTGTTCTGCATTCGCATCAGCGTCTCCATGGAGACGCCAAACGCCTTCTCGATCCGGAGCGCCATTTCCGGCGATAGGTGCGCCCGCTCGTTGAGCAGCGCAGATAGCGCAGGCCGTGTGACGCCGAGCACTTCGGCGGCATCCGTCACGGACAGGCCGTGCGGTTTTAGCACTTCATGCTTCACGAAGCCGCCCGGATGGGCGGGTTCCTTTAGCCGAACATCGGCCTGATTTGGCATGTGCGGTATCCGGTTGAATTGCCCCTTGAATCGGCTTTCAGCCTATCGGACGGATCGTTGCCTGTAAAGACACGCTTTACATAACCTGCGGCGCGTGAGCCATGTCCGGCTTCCGCCACAACGGCACATCCATCGCCATGTTTGCTCCTGCGGTGTTGTTCCCCCCTCAGTCATGCCGCGTTACTGGCGTCGGGCGCTTTGCCGTCAATGGGCTGCCCGCACCACCCCTTCGGGCCGTGTTGCCCATGACGGCAGCAGCTTGGTCCCGCCGCTCCGAGGTGCCGCGTCCTTCGGGACAAACAACACCAATCAAAAGGAGCAACAAAATGGGACTGGATATGTATGCACTTGTGACCCGCGAGAAACCGGCAACGCCCTTCGGCTTCAAGGTCGAAGATGCCGCTGAAATTCACTACTGGCGCAAGCATCCGAACCTGCACGGCTGGATGGAAAACCTCTACTTCGAGAAGGGCGGCGCGGATACGTTCAACTGCATCACGCTCGCCCTGACGGCGGAAGACCTCGACCGTCTGGAAGCGGATGTACGCGCAGGACACTTGCCGCCAACCAGCGGTTTCTTCTTCGGTGAATCCGACGGCAGCGAAAGCGAAGATGACCTGATGTTCATCGCCACCGCTCGTGCGGCCATCGCCGAGGGCAAGACCGTATTCTATGACTCGTGGTGGTAGGCCGACCTGTGGCGGGGCGCGGCATTGCCGCGTCCTCGCGGCTGCTATTCTTGCGGCCTTTACGGCCTCACACCTTCACGAACCGCGAACCGACAATGGCGGCGCGGGCGGTTTCGTCGCTCCATGCCATGCGGTCTATCTTGCCTTGACCGATTTTCCCGCGCTGGCGGCGTATCGCTTCGCCGCGCTTGAGCGGATAGAGCGGGCGCAGCCATTGCGGCGCAGGCTCGACGGTGCAGGCCGTCACTTCAATATGCACCCAGCCGCCACGGTCAATCTTGATCACTTGGCCCGTGATGACGCGGTGGCCGGTGATGACCGGCCTTTTCTTGGAATGGCGCGGCTGGGGTTTCCAGACCGGCTCGCGCCAGCGGATCACGTCCGCCACGATGAACTCAGCGCCGCAGGACAGCCATTTCACGTCTCCCCCAATCCGGGGGCGCTGCGCGCGTGCGGTGCCGCTCGGGCATCTGCGCATGCGCGCCTCTGTATGGTAAGCTTGACGCGCCCCCTGTCTCTTTAGATTGTGAAGGGGAAAGACGTTTGTGCGCAAGTACATCTGCAACGTCCTGCCCACGAAGCAGGACATGGCAAAGATGTGCCGAGACGGCTTGCCGCTCCGCACAAACATACAAGTGTATGTTTACTAAGGGGGCGACATGCCGGAGGACAAGCCGAGCGCACCAACCGCAGATGAAGCGCTAAGCGCTTGGGAACGTGGCGCAGGCAATACGCCCGATGCGCCGCCGCACCCGAAGCTCGCCCACCTCAAAGCCCTCTTCGCCGCGCATACGGATGTATGCAGCTTGGAAGCCGTGCTTTCCGCCGCGATGAATGACGCGGGCGACGCCGCGTCCTTGACCGTGGAGGTGCAACCGGGATTGCTCGCGCTTCTCGCGCAGATCGAAGAACTCGACTCGGCCCGAGTCGGGCGGAATCCCGCGCCGCCGTCGCGCCTGCTGACGCAGATCGTCGCCAATCACCTCGAAAATCTGCTGCATACCATCGTAACCAACCCGACCAGCCATCCGCACTATGCGGAACTGTGGAACGCCCTCTGCGCCGCCGAAGGCGCGCCGGAATTGGCGGTGCCGACTGGCACGGCAGCGGGCAGAACGCCGCCCTCCGAAGGAGGGCCGTTCTGATGCGCGCGGCGACGAAGCCCTTACGGGCCGTCGCCGTATCGCTGGCGCTTGCCGCGTCGCCGTTGTCCGCCGCCGCGCAAGAATCCGCGCCAAGCTGGCAGAAGGACAATCCGATATTCCGGCAGGGCGGAGAGCCGCGCGGGCTTGTGCTGCCGCCCGCGCAGCAGCGCGTCTTTGACCGCGATGCGGCGTTGCTGGCCGATGTCCGCGTGGAGGTGACGCAGGGCGAGTATCGCCGCAAGGCAGGCGAGATTGATGCGGCGGCATGGCGCAGGCGTGCTGGCGAACTGCAAGCAGCGGAAGCCGCCTTGCGCCGCAAATGGCAGGGCATCGGCACGGGCCAAGACCTGATGCTGAGCAGCGCCGCCGACAGCATCGCCCGCGCGCGCATGGCGGCGCTGCGGGCGCAATACGACCCGCCCAAACAGCCGACCCCTTGGAACTACGTCACCGAGCTTGCAGGGATTGGCAAGGACATGGCCGTGGGCCTGTTCCGAGACAGCATCGGCTTTCTCGGCAGTCTGTTTTCCAGCCTGTTCGGCCCGCTGGCCGTGCTCGTGGGCGTCGTCGGGCTGATTTGGCTGGTGAAGGACAAGCGGCGCAAACCGAAGCCAAAACCCGCCCTTTCCGACAACTACGGCAGCGCCCGCTATGCCGAGGTGCGGGACCGGCTTTCCGACCCCTACGACGGCCATCGGGGCGTGTTTTTCGGCAAGAGCAGCGCGCCGGAGCTTTCTGCCATCCCCATCGAGCAGCAGACGGGCGCGCCTGTGCTCTCGACGCCGGAACACCATACGCTGATTGTCGCGCGCACCCGCACGGGCAAGGGCACCCGCGTCATCGTGCCGACGCTCCTGCGCTATGGCGGTTCGGCCATCGTGATCGACCCCAAGGGCGAGAACGCCGCCATCACGGCGCGCATCCGGCGCGGTGCGCTCAATAGCGCCGTCCACGTCATCAACCCGTGGGGCGAACTGGCGGAAACGTTCAAGGAGCGCGGCCTTGCGCCCGCGACCTTCAATCCGTTGGATGTGCTGGTGCGCGACGACCCCAACGCCGTCGCGGTGGCGCAGGCGCTTGCTGCGGCGGTCTGTCCAACGACCCCCGGCGACAAAGACCGCTATTGGCAGGGCAGCGCAGCCAACGTCCTGACCGCGGTGCTCCTGTGGATTACCGACCAGCCGGGCGAGCAAAAGACGCTCGCCCGCGCGCGGGAGATTGTGAGCCTGAGCCGGAGGGATTTCACGGAGAGGTTTCTGGTGCCGATGGCGGCCAGTAGCGCCTTCGGCGGGGCGATACGGGAGATGGTCAGCCCGTATCTCGACCTCGCGCAGGAAACTTATTCGGGCATCATGTCCAATCTGTCGGAGGCGACCAAGTTCCTGTCCGACCCGCAGGTGAAAGCCGCCACCGCCAAATCCACCTTCGACATGGCCGACCTCATCCGCGAGGCGGTGGCGGTCTATCTGGTCATCCCGCCCGACCGCATCGACACGCAGCGAACATGGCTTCGGCTCATGACCACGGCGGCGATGCACACGTTCAAGCGGTATCCGCTTGGCGGGCGTCCGCCGCACCGCTGCATGATATTGATGGACGAGTTTCCGGCCTTGGGGCGCATCGAGGATTTGCCCCGCGATATCGCCACCATGTCGGGCTACGGCATCGACTTCACCCTCATTGTGCAGGGCCTCGACCAGCTCAAAGACCTCTACGGCGCGGCGGCGGGCACCATCCTCTCGAACTGCGCCTACAAATGGTTTTGCAACGTCAACGACCTTGAGAGCGCGAACTACCTCTCCGAAACCTTGGGCAAAGTGACCGTGCAGACGGTCGGCCATGGCGAGGGCCAGAACTTCGGCCCCGGCGGCGGTGGCCAGAGCGAGAACGTGAATTACGGGGAAACAGGCCGCCCGCTGCTGATGCCCGACGAGGTGCTGGCTTTGGGCCGGGACGTGGCGATTGTCCTCAATCCCGCCGACCGTCCGCACTATGTCCGGCCCGTCGATTACTGGCGGCTCCCCGACGCCTTCGCCTCGCTCGCCAGCGTCTATCCGCATCTCTATTGGGAGCCGCCCTTAGCCTACGACGACAACCCGTATTTTGTGCGGGGCGGCAAATCGGACGGCGGCCAGAATGGCCGCCAGTCCGGCGGCGCGCGTCAGCGCGCCGCAAAACCCAACGGCAAAATGACGCGCGCGGAAGCGCTCGACCTTCTCGGCCTCTCCGAAGGCGCAACCGCCGCCGAGGTGCGAGCCGCTTGGAAGCGGCTGATGCAGAAGGTGCATCCCGACACCGGCGGCTCGGCCCGTTTCGCGCAGATGCTCAACGAGGCCCGCGACGTGCTCGCCACGGGCGGCGGCGACGAGGGCCGCGCGGGATGAAAGCATCGCCACATCGCCCGCCTTCGTGCTATCCTGCGGCTCATACCGCGCTGAGTGAGTCGCATACGGTTGTATGCAGACGGCGATACCCCGGCTTGCCGCAAGCACTCGCTACCCCACACCCCAGCACGTCCCGTGCTATCCTAAGTTATGGCTTAGGAGAGTGTGCAAGCCATGTGCGGACTGACCGTCCGCACCCCGCACCTGAAGGTGCTGGCTTGGCAAGGAAGGCGCTTCGCCCTCCCGTTGCATCCCTCCCGAGCGAGGGGTTTCACACCCCTGCACCCGTGCGGGGAGCCTTCGTGCTCCCTGCGACCCATGACCGGGGCTTTGCCCTCGGCACCCACCAAGGCACGTCGTCCTTGGAACCAGACAAGGGGTTATCGCACCCCTCGACCACTCGCCGGAGACTTCCGCGTCCCGGCACCCACGGCCAGAGCTTGCGCGCTCTGGACGACGCGCAGGCGGCTTTCATGCCCCTGCACCCTGACGGAGGGGGATACCCCCTCGACCCCGCAGCCGGATACGTCCGGCAGAAAGGAGATGCGCTTGAGCGATAGCGGCTCAGAGCACAGCCCTTCCGGGCGGCGCAAGTCGGAACGGCGGCAACGCACCGCCACCATCTATGCCCGCGTCACGCCCGACGAGAAGTCGGCGTTTCTCGCCCGCGCCGACAGGGCGGGTATGGCCGCCGCCGCCTTCGCCCGTGCGGCGCTCATCGGCGAAGCCGGTCCCCGCGCGCAGCGGCGCATCCCTGCCGACAGTGCTGCGCTGCGTCAAATCCTCGGCCACCTTGGCAAGACCGGCAGCAATCTGAACCAGATTGCCCGCTACCTGCATACAGGTGGCGAGGCGGAAACCGTCTTGCCGGACCTGCGCGAAGCGCTGGCCGACTTCGCGCGCATTCGCACCCTCATCTATGGCGCGCTTGGCAAGGAACCGGATAGCGCCCCAGCGGCGGCATCGCCGCTGGCCTCGACATCTGCACCGGCTCCAATCCCGGCACCGGCAGCGCCGGAGGCCATCCCGCCAGCGGGATTGTCCAAGTTCATCCCGCCGCCCAAACCGTGAGGCTGCGGCATGATTATCAAAGGAGGCTCACGCGCCGGACCCCGCCAGCTTGCCGCCCACCTTCAGCGCACCGACACCAACGAGCGCATGGAGGTGCTGGAACTAGACTCCGGCCTCGATGACCTCGCCGCAACCTTCCGCGACTGGCAAACCCTCTCGGAGGGCACGCGCGGCAAGAAGGGCCTCTATCACGTCAATATCGACCCCGACGCCCGCTATGAGATGACGCCCCAGCAATGGGCGCGTGCCGTGGAGGTTTTGGAACAGGAACTCGGGCTGGACGGCCAACCCCGCGCCGTGGTCCTGCACGAAAAGAAAGGCCGCCAGCACATCCATATCGTCTGGTGCCGCACCGACCTCGAAACCATGACTATGCGCACGGATAGCAACAACTATCTCGCCCATGAGCGCGCCAGCCTCAAGCTGGAACGCGAGTTCGGTCATGAGCATGTGCCGGGCAAACACGCCAAGCGCGACCGCGCCAAGCAGCCGGAGTTCCCGCGCGCGGATGTCAGCCACGCGGAGCACCAACAGGCCGAACGCAGCGGCCTTTCCACCCAAGAGCGGCGCGCGCAGCTTGCCGCGCTCAAATCATCCTGTGACAGCGGCATGGCGTTCAAGGCCGCCGTGGAAGAAGCAGGCTATGTGCTCGCGCGAGGCGACAGCAAGGACTTCGTGCTCGTCGGGCCGGAGGGCAGCGTTTACAGCCTGAGCCGCGAACTCAAAATGAAGGCCGCCGAAGCGCGGGCCTTCATGGCGGATGTTGAGCGCGATGCGCTCCCCACCGCCAGCGAAGCCAAGGCCCAGCAGCGCGACCGGAAACAGGATGCCGAGCCGCCTGCATTCGAGATGCAGCGCCCGCCCGTCGAAGATCTCGCGCCAGCGCCGGAGACGCAGGGCGAGACACCGGACGCGCGGGAACAGGATTCCGGCACGCCGGAACTCGCGCCCGCCGTCGCGGCGGCCTTGGCCGCGCGCGAACAGGCCGAGGCGAACAAACTCACCGCATGGCACAGTGCAGAACTGCGCCAACTCCGGCATGTGCTCTTCCTTGAAGCGCGCGAAAAGATAGAGGGGCTGAGACGCCAGCAGCAGGCCGAGCGCGAACGCTTCATCCGTGACGGGAAATTATCTGGCATCGAGGGATATATCGAAGCCCTGCAAAACCGCCTCAATCCGGGACGCGGCGCGGAAAAGCGCCTTGAGAGAGATACCGCATGGAAACACCTGCGAGAGCGGCAGGCCATCGAGCGCGCCGACCTTCGCACACTCATCCGGCAGGATCGGGCCGAACATATCGAGGAACTGAAAGAGCGCCACGACCAGCAGCGGCGCGACCAGCAGGCAGTCTTTGCGCGGGAGCGTATCCGCTATGCCGAGGACTCGGCGCGCGCGGCGCGGCTCTTGGCGCAGGTCGAAGAAGACCGCCGCGAGGCAGAACGGCAGCGACAAGAGGGGCGCGCGGCGGAACCGCCGCCAAGACCCGCAAAGTAAGCGGCTCGCGTTTCCTGCAACCAGAACCGGGCCGCAAGAAAAAGAAGAAAAAGGTTGCCACAGGTCAGCAGGGCGAAGCCGCCGCCGAAGGGCTCTTCGGCTGGCTTCCCGACATGGCGGCGATATCCGCTGCCATGTCGCGCTTCTTGCATCTGGACGCGATGCAATCATCGGAACCGGCAGATACAGGCGCGACCGCGAAAGACAGTGAAGGGTTTGAAGACCCGCCCGAGCTTGTGCCCACGTTCATGCCGACGGTGCGGCGCGCGCTCTCGCGTTTCATGAATCCAGCGAAGAAGCGCAGCGTGAAAAACCGCCGCGCGCGCGGCCTTCGCGCACTTCTCGCCCGAACGGGATTCAAATCGAAATTTCTTGCGCAGCCGTCACCGCCGCCTGCGCCCAAACCCATACCGAAATCTGCCTTGCCACAATGCTTCAATGGCAGGACTCACAAAATATTCAGAAATAATATTAAGCTGTAATCTCAGCGTTTATGGGAGACAACTTTCTATTGAACTAATGGCGTCAATGTTGAAATATATATGAACAAGAATCACCATATAGTCGGAATATATATTTGATAAACAATCTAAGGAATTTGCTAGAACGAATAATACCTGTTCCAGAAAAGGGCTATCCGCGTCATGAAGAAGGCATATTGACTGCGTTGATACTACCTAAAGAACTGAGGCTCTCACGAGACGCAGACTATTTAGTCTATCTATTATCTAGATTGTGCGTGACATTTATATTAATAATTTCTTCTATTTTTCTACTCGACCATATTTTCGATATAGGATTCTTTAGCAATTTTATCAATATGTCTGATACCCAGGCATCAATAGCAGAAAACTTTGGAGATATCATTAGGTATCCACTATCAATACTATTTATTCTGTTTTATTTTCGTATTCGCCTCTCATTAGATATCGCATGCGGCGACATTCCGGTTCTCGCACATCCTGCGTTCTTTGACGATAAAGTCAGATCGAAGTGGATAGTGAGGTCGTTATGCATTCTCATTATCATTTCTCTAGTACTGATGAACTTCCATAAGGCCGTAGCCGGGATATCGCATTATGCGAGACTGGATCATGATAGTCCGTTGAGCACCGTCCTTATAACTGTAGCTGTTGGCACATGTGTTTCAATGGTGCCCTCTATAGCGATTGTTTACGCCCTAACCTTGGAAAAGGCCTTTCGATACTTTGATGATTTTAAAAGACAGCTAGACGAACTTGCCAAAGAAAGAGATTTAGAAACCGATAAATATAAAAAATCATAAGGAGATAAAATGACATTCTCAGCAACACAACTCGATACAGGCACACAACAGGCATTTGATAGATTACTTTCAACTTACGGAGAGAGTAATCGTCTATCAACAACGATATATAACAATCTTTATTTATCTGGTGCTGATGCAGAGCTATTGGAATATGTACGAAGAGCATCTCCAACAACCGACGCGTCTTTGGAATATCAAAGACAGCAAAAGATAGAATCTGCGGCTATTGATTGGGCAGTTGCATTTGGTCTTGAGGCAACTCAAAGAGGGTTGGCCGCGACGAAAGACCTTACTTTGGCGATGACGAACACCGTTATGCTGAATACCGCCACGGGGCCTCGCTTGATAGAATCTACATTCTCTGCAACGTTACCTCCCACATACGGAAAGTTTCTATCGGCCCTCGCTCCTTACGTTTCTACGGCTGGAACAATAGCTGCGATGAGCGATCCGATTATCGCAGCATATAATGATTGGAACAGCGGTATTGCGACATCTGAGCCGACGAAAGCGATGGTGGCGGCTTCTGCCGCTGCGATTACGACTGCACTTCTGATTCCGTTTGTTGGGACGACTCTAACTGCAACAGGCCTAGCCCTTGCAGCAGGTGGATACGTAGGATTTGCCGTAAAGGACTTTTTAGATAACGACCTTGCGGGATATGTTGAGAGTGCGAAGCAACTGGGGTTGAACGCTGCTGAGTTTCTAGAGAGCTTGTGGGATGTTCTGCCCGGCAAAATCGCTGCGGCGTGGGAAGCGACCGGACAAGAGCTTGAGTATATAAAAGAGCAGGCGTCCATATTCACCGGCCACCTGATTGATGCCGCCAGCGAGTTGCTACATGATAAAGTCACCGATCTTGGCAAGCTGATGTTGAAGGCCAACGAAGTGTTCGGAATAGCCGTTAATACCGGCTCTCCTCTTGTACTGGACTTGGAAGGGAACGGGCTCAATCTCACTTCAAAGGACGGCACCGGCGCTGTTTATTGGGACATTGATTCAGACGGATTCCGCAATGCAACCGGATGGATCGGCGCAGGTATGGGGCTCCTAGCAGTTGACCTCGACCAGAATGGTACGATCGACAACAACTTAGAGCTATTCGGCAACCAGCCGCAGAACGGCTTGGCGAACGGCTTTCAGTCGCTTGCCGCATATGACAGCAACAACGATGGGGTCGTCGATGCGAACGATGACCAGTTTGGCGATTTGCTTGTCTGGACGGATGATAACGGCGACGGTCAGAGCAGCGTTAACGAGTTACACACGCTGGCAAGTCTCGATATCACGAGCATCAACCTTAATTACGCCGACGTCAATTATACCCTCAACGGCAACAATGTTCGGCAGGAAAGCACGTTCACGATGGACGGGCAGACGCATACGATTGCGGATGTGTGGTTTTCTTTCGACGCAGTGAATACACGCTACGATATGGACTATGAGCTTAGTATTAACGCTCTAGGATTGCCGAGCCAGCGTGGATACGGGAAGCTCTCCACCCTTGATATTGCCGTCGGTCAAAACCAAAATTTGTTAGACATGGTTGCCTCCCTTGCAGAGAAATCAGCCTCAGACCTGTTCGCTTCCAACTTCGATCTCCGCGCCGCACTAACCGATATCATGTATGAATGGGCTGGCGTTGCGGATATGGACCCCGACAGCCGGGGTACGGCGCTCGACGCCCGAATGATTTCCTTCCTTGAAAAGCTGAATGGCGTCTACTTCGGGAACGATCCGGAATCGATTGTCTCCGGCCTCGCAGGTACGCAGATGCGGGAAGCTTGGAACGCGGCGTTTAGCCTTGTTGCTACCCATTTCCTTGCACAGTCGGGCATGAAAGACCTTCTCGGTAATCCCTCTTACGACCTCAGAGCCGATAACCTTTCGGGCGGCTATTTCGGGGAAGATTTGGCGCTTCGTTTCACTACGCCCTTTGCGTCGGGCTATTGGCTGCTCAACGATTCCGGCTTTAACGATGTGTATGTCCTGCGCGCGGGAGATACGCCGCACAGCAACGGCCTCAACATATACGAAACCGTCAGCACGACCACGGACGCTGTTTTCCTTGGCGGTATCGACTCTGCGAATGTCCGCCTCTGGACGGACAACTACGGTGGGCTGGTTATCCGCTACACGAACGATGACTCGTTCACCATCAACGCGTCGAAGGACGTTTCAGGTGCATCGCGCGTCGGGGAGTATGTCGAGTTCATCATGTTCGATGACGGCACGACATGGGATCTGCGCGAAGGGCTTTATCTGTGGAACATCGATAGCCGTAACGCGGGCCTGTATGGCAGCGCCTATGGCGACCTCATCAAGGGCGGCACGGGCGCGGAGCAGTTGTACGGCTATGCCGGAAACGACACGCTCATCGGCAATGGTGGGGACGATTATCTCTACGGCGGCGCGGGTGACGACACCTATGTTTTCAAGGCGGGAGACGGCCTTGATACAATCTATGAATCCGCAAGCGAGGGTACGGATACCATCCGCCTTGAGGGCGTATCTTCGGGCGACGTCTATATGTGGCATACCGTGCTCTACGGCTCGTCCCAGCTTGTCATCCAGTACGGCGCGTCCGATAAAATCACCGTGGCCAACGGTGGCTATAGCAGCGCGGGCGCGACTGTAGGGCATGTCGAGCAGATCGTTTTCGACGACACCACGGTCTGGGATTTGACCGCAGGGCTGCATATGCGCCTGCCGAATGTCAGCACAACCGCGTATGGCACGGCCTATGGTGACACCATCGAGGGCGGCTCGGGTAACGATTACATCGACGGCGGCGCGGGTAATGACACGCTGATCGGCGGCGCAGGCAATGATAACATCTTCGGCGGTGACGGCGACGATTTCCTGAGCGGCGGCTTCGATAGCAACTATCTAAGCGGCGGCGCGGGCGCAGATATCTTCCACTTTGATAGTTCTGCGTTGGATAGCTCCATCGACACCGTCGCCGACTTCTCGTTGGCGCAGGGCGATGTCATCGACATTCGCGACGTTCTGAACGGCGCTTATGATCCGCTCACGCACAATCTCGCTGACTTCGTGAAATTCCAAGGCACGCCCTATTCCGGCATGCGTCTCAGCGTCGATCTGGACGGCGCGGGCACGGAGCATGGCTGGACAGCCATCGCGGACCTGAGCGGCCTCAGTTCCTTGCCGGATGTGGATACCTTGGTTGCCAACGGCAATCTGTTGGCTGCGTAAGCACACTTCCTCCGAAAAAAGCCGCCAGCGGCGTTTCGTCCGCTGGCGGCTTTGCTTTGGGCGGGGTCAGAACCCCGGCCCCTTGAGGCGGCGCGTGATAATCGCGCGGTTAATGTTTTCGAGGGACGCCAGCGCGTTCGCGCGCTCGGTGGTGGCGGGCTCGGTGAAGGCGAGTTCCTGCTGCACGCGGTAGAATTTGGAGTGCAGAGCGGTTTCCGGCAGGTTGTCGAGTTCGGAAGCGACGATGAGGCGCATGGGCTGTCTCCCTATTGCTTGAGGCCGCAACCACTACGGCCTTTCATGCCCCCCGATGACGCCAGCGGCATTGCCGGGTGCATCCGTAGGACCGCAACGGAGAGAAGGAGCCCACAAGGGCTTGCGCCCAGCAGGCAAGGCCGCTGGCAGGGTGCATGATGAACAGGACGTATGGGGGCGGACCCGCAGGGACATTGCCTCGCGCCGATTGTAACTTGTCCCGAACCTCGATACCGCCGGAGCAAAAACCGCGTGCATTCCATCGGCGCGCGGCTGGAAGCACTCAAGCCCTGAGCATGTTCGCCGCCTGCGTGTAGTTATACGCCTCATAGAGCGTCCACAGGCCACCCGCGATGAACACGACGCCGATCAGGAACACCAGCGTCATCACACCGAGCGCGAGGAGCGTCGCGCCCATCAGATACCCGACCGTCGTCGGGGTGCTATAGACGGCGCGCGTCTTGTCGTTGCGCAGAGCCAGCGCCTTGAACACGCCGTTCTTCTCGCGTCCGGCCAGCGTCACCTCATCCCCGTCGCGGATATCCGGCACATCGGCCAGCTTGATTTGTGCGGAGCGCTCGCCCACGCGAAACGCGATGACCTGTCCGGTTTTCACGGAACCGCCGTTGCGGCCTACCGTGCCCCGCGTTTCGGTCGAATGACGGATGCCGCTCACGGCTCCACTCAGTGTGGTCAGTCCCATATCATCCCCTTACGGCTTCATTCCTGCTAAAGTTTTGGCGCTTGCGCCTGCGCATCTGCCTTGCGCTTGGCTTCGGCCTTGAGGCCGTTCACCCATGCGGTGGTGCGCATGTCCGCCGCCCAAATCGCGCCCATGTCGAGCAGCGACGCTCTGGCGATGGTGACAGGGCCATATGTGCCGTGAACGTAGGAGAGCACTTGCCCGCAGGTGGCGATATCGGCGGGCAGCGTCAGGATGCTCGTGCGGGATTGCTGCGCCTGACTCAGCGTTGGAAAAAGCCGCTCGCGCGTAAGGCCACCGCCCACGGGGCGGTTTTGCGCGCGGGAGAACGAGCAGCGCGGCTTGCCCGCTTCTTCCCAGACAATCTCGCCTTCACCCACGAAAGACGGCTGGCCGTATTTGGCGGTGAGGCTGGCGCGGAATTGCTGCTGCGTCGGCGGGTTCTGCGTGTGCGGCAGATTGTGGCGCTCGATAGCGACAACCCGCGCCTCGCCGGGCGGATTAGCGAAATAGACCGTGAACAGGTCAACGGCACCGTTGGCGGTGCGCACTTCCAGACGGTCAAAAAACTCCGGCGTCGATTGCTCGGGACGTCCTTCGCCGGGCGAGTAGTTATAGCGCGTCGTGGTGCGGATAATCCGCATCGACGGGTCGAAGGCCCTGAGCGCCGCGCGGGCTTCCGCTTCGGTCATGCCGATCCTCACCCCCGCAATATCCATCTTGGCCGCAGGCGTGGAGGCTGTTTGTGCAAAGGCGGGCGTGAGCGTGACCAGCGCCACGCCGATAAGAGCGGAACAAAACGCAGCCCTTCGCTGCATCGGGAATCTCCTTATCGAATGGATGAATTGCGGCGTCAGCCCGTCACGTCGCTGATATCGTTGGCGCGCCAGTCAGGCGGCATGGTCGATTGCGCGCAGTAGCGGGCGCTGCGCTCCCAGCCGTGCTCGCTTTTAGCGGTGAAGGCCGTATCCCCCGTGACGGTGTAGATGGAGGTGCTGGTTTCCGGCGGGGCGCTGTCCTGCAAGTCCCCGCAGGCTTCCGTCACGCGGTACGTGTTCGGCCCTGTTTGCTCGATTTTCTTGAACTCGCAGAAATCCCGTGCGCCGCCGATGCCTTCACGGCGCAGCAGCGTCGTGGTGGCGTTGGAGGCTTGGCCGCACGGGGTATCGCTCTCGACGTAGTAACCACGCTTGAGCGGCAGCGCCACGATGGTAGCAGCCACTTGCGCCTTGGCCGGAACGGCTTCGGGCGCAGCAGGTGCAGCGGCTTCGCTTGTGGCAGCGGCAACCTCCGGAGTGTTGCCGGATGCCATTTCATTTGCCCCCTGTGCGGCAGCGGTATTCTCCGCCGTCGCGGCGTTCTGGCCGCAGGCGGCAAGCCCCGCCGCGAGCAGCAGCGGCACGACGAGGGAACGGGCTTTGCTCATGTCATCTCCGTGCGTGAAAATCCTTCCCGCTATGGTTAAGGTGGCGCGGAGGCCCATTCGTCCCCTAAACAGGGGAGAAATCAGGCACGGCAGGACGGCAGAGCAATCCCGCCGCATTGTTCATGCGAGGTTGTTGGTGCGGCGCTAAAGTTGATCCGCACTGCCAGATGATTGAGGGGGTATTACACGGCCATGCCGTCGCAAGAACTCTATGCGTCATCCCGCGTCTCGGGACTAATCGCGCATATTTACGATGCGGCCATAGACGACACCTTGTGGTCAGGCACCGCGAACCGCATCGCGGAAACCCTCGGCTCGACGAGCACCGTTCTTAAGCTTCACGGCGACAATGCTCGCGTGAACCTTCTCGAATGCACGGAAAACCTCATGGTGTCGGAGCGGGAGCAGGCTTGGGCGGATGACTGGCACCGCAAGGATTTATGGGTGGAGCGCAGCGTCGCCTACGGCATGTCGCGGATCATCACCGACGAGGATTTGGTGACGCGCGAGGAACAGACGCGGAGCGGCTTTTATCAGGAATGGCTCCGGCATCTGGATATTCACCACATGCTCGGGGCGGTGTTCCCCGCAGCCGAGGGCGCAGTTGGAGTTCTCGGCATCCACAGGCCGCAAGGTGCCGGAGCCTATACAGGCCATGAGCGGCGGCAGGTGGCTCTGCTCTTGCCGCACTTGCAGCGGGCGCTACGTCTCGGGCAGCGTTTCTCGGCGGTATCACAATCCTATGCCGCAGCCTTACAGGCGCTCGACAGGCTGGATACCGGCGTTCTGATGGTGGACGGCACGGGCCGTGTCATTCAAGCCAGCAGCATGGCGGAACGCCTGTTGCATGATAACGTGGAACTGGCCGTTATTCGTGGGCGGCTGGCGCTGCGCCCGCCTGCGCTGCACGACAAACTATTATCTCTGGTGCAGGGTGCGATGGACACCGCGCGGGGCAGGATCGTCAAGCCCGGCGCGGCGCTCTCCATTCCACGTCCGCACCGCATGCCGCTGGCGCTAGAGGTTGCACCCCTGCGCCCCTCAGCTTCCGCCTTTGGCGAACAGCGGCCTGCCGTGCTGGTATTTATCCGTGACCCCGAAGCGCCAATCGCCGTGGCGCGACTGCGTGAACTCTTTGGACTTACCCGTACAGAAGGTGCTGTTGCCGCCGCCCTTGGGCGGGGAGCCTCGCTTGAAGATATAGCCGTAAATATGGGCATCGGGCTTGCGACCGTGCGTAGCCATCTCAAGCGTATCCTCGCCAAGACCGGAACGCATAGGCAGGCGGAAGCCGTAGCTTTGCTGGCGCGTAGTGTTTCGACGGTTTCCAATCACTGACAATATGGGCGCGTCCGGCATAGCCGGATTGGGCTTTATGCCTTGCGGCACCGAGCCGCCATGCAGGCGCGTCTCGGCCATTCGGTAACAATCCCGCGCGCGGATAAAGCGCGGCCTTCGTCCGCATTGCTTCTTTCTTTTTTCGGGGGCGTGCCGCCCTTCACCGTCAAGACCAAGCCGTAAGGGGCAGAAAACGGGGGCCGTGTAGTCGCTGCGCTCCGGCCCGCGCCATCCCCCGTTTTCCGGTCTGGACGGCTGAATCCCCGCTCATTGCCGCGTGGCTAGTCGGTTGCATGCGCAACCCATCAGCCAAGGAAGAAAAGGCAATGAAACAAGATGTTTATGAGAGAGTAACCGCCCACATTGTGACCGCATTGGAGAATGGCGTCCGCCCGTGGTTCCAGCCGTGGAGCGCCGAGCATGCCGCAGGGCGCATCACCCGCCCGCTGCGCGCGAACGGTCAGCCCTACCGTGGAATCAACGTCCTGATGCTCTGGGGCGCAGCCTGCGAGCGTGGATATAACGCGCCTATCTGGATGACCTACAAGCAGGCGCAGGAGCTTGGCGGCAACGTCCGCAAGGGCGAGAAGGGCAATCTTGTCGTTTACGCCAACACCATCACCAAAACCGAAACCGACGAGAACGGACAGGAATCCGAACGCGATATTCCGTTCATGAAGGGATACACCGTCTTTAACGTGGAGCAGGTGGAAGGATTGCCCGCGCATTTCTATGCGCTGGCCGAGCGTCCCGCCGACACCGTGCAGCGCATCGCGCATGCCGAGGCTTTCTTTGCCGCGACCCTCGCGGATATTCGCCACGGCGGCAGCCGCGCGTTTTTCAGCCCCGCGCAGGACTTTGTGCAAATGCCGCCCTTTGAAGCCTTCCGCGAGGCCGAAGCCTATTACGCCACCCTTGCCCATGAAATGACCCACTGGACGAAGGGCGCGAACCGCTTGGAGCGCGACTTTGGCCGCAAACGCTGGGGCGATGAAGGCTACGCGATGGAGGAACTTGTCGCGGAGCTTGGCGCAGCGTTCCTTTGCGCCGACCTCAGCCTGTCGCCGGAACCCCGTGACGAGCATGCCGCTTATATTGGGAACTGGCTCAAAGTGCTGAAGGAGGACAAGCGCGCCATCTTCAGCGCCGCCGCCCATGCGCAGCGCGCCGCCGACTATCTCCACAGTTTGCAGCAGCCGCCCACCGCATTGCAGGAAGCCGCCTGAAACGAAAACGCCGGAGGGGGCAACCCTCCGGCATCTTGCGGAGCCGCCGTCATGGTGACGGCGGCTATTTCTTATCCCGCCCGACCCACCCCTGAACAGGCGGCGCGGCCTTTGGGGCCGCGCCGGACAGAGGGCTTTCAGCCCTGATATTCTTCGAAGCCGCGCTCCCGCTTGCGCGGCACGTCCTTATGGCCGCTGCACAGCCAGCAGGAACACGGGCGGCAATGCGTAGAGGCATTGCGCCCGACCGCGCGCGGCGAATGCGCAGGCGCATCGGAGAGGCCGCGCGACCATAGCGTCATGACGCGGCGCGCTCGCGCCTTCATGTGTTCTTCGTCCTGTCTGCGCCTTGCTCGCATCGTCCTATCCTGCCGCTTTCAGCCTTAATATGGGCGCTGCGCGCCATAACCGAATTGACCGAGGGATGGCCCACAACAAGGCTCGAATCAACCGGAGACAGCACCGCTTTGATGGGCGATATTGGGGAGGGTAGAAGCAGATTTTCCGCGCATGGCTGCGCGACAATTCCGCAAATTTTTCTGCACAGTACCTGCACAGGCAAAAACCGTGGGTTTTTACTGTTGTTTTTCAAATCTTTAGTGAAATCTGAAGATTTGGAGCGGGTGAAGGGAATCGAACCCTCGTCGTAAGCTTGGGAAGCTTCTGCTCTACCATTGAGCTACACCCGCACACCATGAAGCGCATGCTCCCGGCCGGCCCGACCCGATGCCGGGCAACCCGTGGTGCGAGGCGATTATCGGAACGCACGCGGAGGCGCAAGCTCGGCGGCGCAACATCACGCATGGAAAGGCCCGGCAAGAACCTGATTCGCCTGCGTCCTGATCGCATCCGTTGAGATCGTTACGCTTCCGAAATCCTCATCACGAGGGCACCCTAGTGCTTCGTTAACCAAAGCCGGCAACCTTCCGATTAGATCCGGCTGGTTACCAATGGCGCGTGATGAAGCGCTCCCCCCTCGCTCTCGTCGCGGCGTTCGCTTGCGCCTTTGCCATCCCGGCCGAAGCGCGTTCGCTGCTCGACTATGTCGGCCAATGCGTGCCCTTTGCGCGCGAGGCCTCTGGAATCCAGATCTACGGCGATGCCTGGACCTGGTGGGATCAGGCGGAAGGACGATACCGCCGCAGTGGCAAACCGCGCGTCGGCTCAGTCATTGCCTTTGCCAAACAGTCTCGGCTCCCCTTGGGTCACGTCGCCGTCGTCAGCCGTATCGTCGAGGACCGCGTGCTGATGCTCACGCACGCGAACTGGTCGCGCTTCGATGGGCAGCGCGGCCGCGCCGAGCAGGACGTGACCGTGTTCGACGTCAGCGAACGCAACGACTGGAGCGAAGTGAAGGTCTGGTTCCGCGACGCCGGCGGGCTGGGCGGCACGATCTACAAGGTCCATGGCTTCATCTACTCGCCCAATCAGCCGCGCGAGGAACTGACGAGCCGCAACCCGGATTATGTCGGCGCGCTGATCGATGCCTATGTGCCCCGCGCCAGCGGCGCGCTCCGCTGAGGGGGCCGGTCGCAACTTCGGGCTGTCACCACGCGCTCACATCTGCCATCACGCTGCGAAAAGCAGATGATGGGGCGGATAGCCGATGTTCCTCAACTTCCTAGACGAGCTACGCGTCGCCGGGATCCCGGCCAGCATGAAGGAGCACCTTTTGCTTCTGGAGGCGCTGGACAAGGAAGTGATCGATCGCACGCCGGAGGATTTCTATTACCTCTCGCGCTCAGTGTACGTGAAAGATGAGGGCCTGCTCGACAAATTCGATCAGGTATTCGCCAAGGTCTTCAAGGGCATTGAGACCAGCTTCGCGCAGGAAGGGGCCGAAATCCCGGCAGACTGGCTGAAAGCCGTTGCCGACAAATTCCTGACGCCCGAGGAGATGGAAGCAATCAAGTCGCTCGGCTCGTGGGACGAGATCATGGAGACGCTGAAGAAGCGCCTCGAGGAGCAGCAGAAACGCCACCAGGGCGGCAACAAATGGATTGGTACCGGCGGCACCTCCCCATTCGGCAATTCGGGCTACAATCCCGAAGGCGTTCGCATCGGCGGCGAATCGAAGCAGAAACGCGCGTTGAAGGTGTGGGACCAACGCGAGTTCAAGAACCTCGACAACACCAAGGAACTGGGCACCCGCAACATCAAGATCGCGCTTCGCCGATTGCGTAAGTTTGCCCGCGAGGGCGCGCAGGACGAGCTGGACATCGACGGCACGATCGACGGCACGGCGCGGCAGGGCTGGCTCGACATCCGCATGCGCGCCGAACGACGCAATGCGGTGAAGCTGCTGCTGTTCCTCGACGTCGGCGGATCGATGGACCCGTTCGTGAAGCTCTGCGAAGAATTGTTCTCAGCTGCGACCACAGAGTTCAAGAATCTCGAGTTCTTCTACTTCCACAATTGCCCCTACGAAGGCGTGTGGAAGGACAACAAGCGTCGCTTCTCGGAACGCACGCCGATGTGGGACGTGCTGCACAAGTTCCCGCACGATTATAAGCTGGTGTTCGTCGGGGACGCCTCGATGAGCCCCTACGAGATCACCCATCCGGGCGGCTCGGTGGAACATTTCAACGAGGAGTCGGGCGCTGTCTGGATGAACCGCCTGACGACCACCTATCCCGCCGCCGTGTGGCTGAATCCGGTGCCACAAACGCAATGGGGTTATTCGCAGTCGGTGAAGGTGATCCGCGAACTGATGAATGACCGGATGTACCCACTGACGCTCGCTGGCCTCGACGACGCGATGCGCGAGCTGACTCGCAAGCGCTGAACCTGGCTGGCCGCCCCGCCGCTGGCCGTCGGTTCAAGAGTGGTCACCCCGGCCTTGAGCCGGGGTCCCGATCGTCCTCCCCGACCAAAGACGACGGGATCAGTTTCAATCTGCCTCAGCGCGGCCCGCGCCAGATCCGCACGCGCGCGTTCGGCTTCACGCCGCCCTGATGCGCCGGGCAGCGGGCGTATTGGAACCGCTTGTCCATGCAGATCCATACCTCGTCCAGCCAGCCCTGCCGATCGGTGGTGATGCGCATCATGTTCGCCCGCATACCGGGATTGACTCGCGCGATAGCGGTCGCAAGCCTGCCCGCCGATAGCGGCTGACGCGATAGCGCCACCATGTCGGGATAACGCAGCTTGCCGTAAAGCGCGGTGGCGCGGCGGAAATAGCTGTCGGGGGTTTCCCCCGGCATGCACGTCCCGTGCTTTGCCCATTCGTGCTGCAGCAGCTGCGCCGACGGGGTGGCGCAGATGTTCGCGCGGATCGTCTTCTCCGACAGGAGCGTCGTGGCCTTGCAATATTGCGGCCACTCCTTGCCGATCCCATCCGGCCACAGGCCATGAAGAACGAACCCAAAGCGGTTGGAGCCCCCACATTGGAAACGTGACCGCATGGCGGCGTCGGGCTTGCGGCAATATTGCGGGGACCAGCTGATCGCGAGCGTGTAATGGCCGATCGGCAACAGCCGCTGCGGCTCCTTCTCGCTCGGCAGGTCGGGCCGAACCTGAAGCGCGGTCGCATCCGGAATACCGCAGCTATACGCCTGCGCCGCCGCGACACCGGGCGTCAGCAACAGCACGCCGGCAAGGGCACGGATCATTCCACAGGCTCCTGTTCGATGTTGTCGGCCTCGCCGAACCACAAGCGCGCGTCGGGCCGGAAGAGGTACGTTGTCGCGACGATATAAAGGACGGCAGAACCGATACCGGTGATGCCGGCAGCGGCGGACGGCATTGCCCCGCTCGCCAGCGCCATGATGGCGAACAGCAGGACGATGGCAGAAAAGGCCGCCAGGACGACCGCCACCCATTTGACGATCAGGCTCGGTCGGCGCGCCGTGAAGTACCACACCGCAAGCCTCATCAAGAGGCCAGCGGTGGCGGTTGCAGGCAACAGCCACGAAACCTGCGCCAGCGTCGGATTGGCCGCGAACTGCGCCAGCGAACGGTTCCAAGTGAGCGCCGTGTTGAGCAGCCCCAATCCAACCGCCGCGAGGTAGAGTTGCTCGTAGCGGATAATCGATGCGGGACGATCCATGATCCGATCCTCAGGCAAGGGCGAAGTCGAGGCCGATGTCAGCCGCCGGTGCCGACTGCGTGAGACGCCCGACACTGATGAAGTCCACGCCGGTTTCCGCAATGCCGCGGATCGTGTCGAGGGTGACCCCGCCAGAAGCCTCGCAGGGCACCCGCCCGGCGATCAGCGCCACCGCTGCGCGGAGTTCCTCCAGTGACATGTTGTCGAGCAGCAGGCGCGTCGCCCCTGCCGCAAGCGCAGGCTCGATCTGGTCGACCCGATCAACCTCCACGATGATCTCCGGCACGCCAGCCGCGACCGCGCGTCGAACAGCCTCGCCGACGCTGCCGGCAACCGCGACGTGATTGTCCTTGATCATCGCCGCGTCCCACAGCCCCATGCGATGATTGCGCGCCCCGCCCATGCGGGTCGCATATTTCTCGAGCACGCGAAGCCCCGGGATCGTCTTGCGCGTATCCAGCAGGATCGCGCCGGTACCGGTGAGGCGATCGACATAGGTCGAGGTAAGCGTTGCTATGCCCGAGAGGTGCTGGACGGTGTTCAACGCGGATCGTTCTGCGGTCAACAACGCCCGTGCGCGACCTTCGATGTGCATCAACTGCACGTTGCGCTCCGCTCGCGCGCCGTCTTCGAGCAGCATTTCGATGGTGGCTTCCGGATCGAGCCGGCGGAAAAATGCAGCGGCGATCTCTAGCCCGGCGACCGTGATAGCATCGCGTGTGTTCATCACCGCCGTGAAGCGAGCGTCGGCCGGGATCACCGCATCGGAAGTAACATCGATGCCTGGGCCCAGATCCTCCGCCAATGTCGCGGCGACGAAGGCGTCCATGTCGAAACTCTCGATCGCGCTCACGGCAGCGTCTCCTCTGCGCCCACACCCCACAGGCGGCTAGCCTCGGCATAGCCGGCCTGCCCCTTCACGTCGAAGCGGCACCAGCCACGCGCGCATTGGCTGATCCGGCCGATCACGCCCGGCTCCGCACGCCAGAGGACACGAGCGCCATAGGCAGGCCGGTCACGCAATTCGGTGACCGAGCCCTGAACCATCGCCGTGCGGGTGCTGCTGATAAGCGCGCCGAGCATCCAGCCCTGCGTGCCGCCGGGATCCTCCACCTTGCGCCATTCCTTGAACACGTCGACCACGCGCACCGGCAAATCCGCGCGCACATACAGCCATGTGGCCGGGAAGGTGCGGCCGGGGCCGGAGCGCATGCGCGCCTTCCCTGCCCCGATGGAGGCAAAATAGGGCGGCTTCGGCTTTTCCTTCGCCGCCTGCGCCGCGACATCGCCAGCGGACAGCGCCGTGATCGCGATCAGCGCCGCCCATAAGCCCGTCATCCGCCGCATCTTTCGCCCCTGCCGCATTGCCCCACCTGTAGTCGCGGGTATCGACCCGCTTCAACCGCCAGCCTCAACCGATCGTTGACGGACGACGAGCGCTTCGCCAAGCCCGCTCCCATGGCCGACACTCGCCGCGTTGCCAATCCGAAGGTGGTCGTCACCCGCGAACTCCCCGATGCCGTCATGGATCGGCTGGAGACGTTGTTCGATACGCGCAACAACCGCAGCGACCAGCCGCTGCCGCGCGACCAGCTGGTTGCTGCGCTTAAGGACTGCGACGTGCTGGTGCCGACGGTGGTGGACACCATCGACGCGGAGCTGATCGCCGAGGCTGGCGAGCGGCTGAAACTGATCGCCAATTTCGGCGCCGGGGTGAACCACATCGACCTGAAAGCGGCGCGGGCGCGCGGCATCATCGTCACCAACACCCCCGGCGTGCTGACCGAAGACACCGCGGACATGACGATGGCGCTGATCGTTTCCGTGCCGCGGCGGCTGGCGGAGGGCGAGAAGCTCGTTCGCTCGGGCGAATGGAAGGGCTGGACACCGGGCGGGATGCTTGGCCACCGGATCGGCGGCAAGGCGCTGGGCATCGTCGGCATGGGGCGGATCGGGCAGGCGGTGGCGCGGCGGGCGCGGGCGTTCGGGCTGTCGATCCACTACCACAACCGGCACCGGCTGCCGAAGGTGGTGGAGGCGGAACTGCAAGCGCAGTGGCATCCGAACCTGGACGAGATGTTGTCCGCCATCGACATCCTGACGATCCATACACCCCGCAATCCGGACAGCGAGAACCTGATCAATGCGGAGCGGATCGGGCTGCTGCGGCCGCATGTCTTCCTGATCAATGCCAGCCGGGGCGGGATCGTCGACGAGGATGCGATGATCGACGCGCTGGAGGCGGGACGGCTGGCCGGTGCGGGCCTCGACGTGTGGAAGCACGAGCCGGCGATCGACCCGCGGCTGCTGGCGCTGCCCAACGTCGTCATGACCCCGCACATGGGATCGGCGACCTACGAGGGGCGGCTGGCGACCGGCGAGAAGGTGATCACCAACATCCGCATGTGGGCCGACGGACACCGCCCACCGGATCAGGTGCTGGAGGGTTGGGCCTAGCCCCTTCCCTCCCCGACCACCCGGCCGGGCGGATCAATCGCCGGTCAGGATCCGATCGACCAGCTGCTTCACCGTCGGCACGAAGCCGTTCGAGTAGAAGGGATCGCGCTTGAAATTATAGGCGGAATGGCCGGCGAACATGAGGTTCGCTTCGGTATCGCCGCCATGCGCGATATCCTGCAGCGTCTTCTGGATGCAGAAACTGCGCGGATCGGCGAGACGACCGGTGGAGTTCGTCTCCGTATCCGCCCAGCTGGAGAACAGGCACTGGCTGAGGCAGCCCATGCAATCGGCCTGATCCTTGCGGATTTCCGCCTTCTCCTGCGGCGTCACGAACACCAAGGTGTTGTCCGGCGTCTTCAGCGCATCGGTGAAGCCGTGGCCGAACCATTCGCGGGCGCGCATCAGATCACCCTTGGTGACCCAGAAGTTCTTACCCTTCACGCCGACGTCGAGCTGGAAGACGTGATCGCCAGCTTCCTGCGTGGAGAAGGCGATCTGCCGTTCCGAGCGCGCCTCGAGACTGCGGAGGAACGAATTGCGCACCGCGGAGGAATAGAAGCCGGTGGGCGAGAAACGGTGGAGGAGGACATCGCCCTCCTCGATCGTCATCAGGCGTTCCTTCCACGCCTGCGGGATCGGGCTTTCCTGCGTCAGCAGCGGGCGCGTGCCGTACTGGAAGGCGATGGTGCCCAGTTCCGGATTGTCGATCCAGTTGTTCCAATCACGCAGATACCAGACGCCGCCGGCCATCACGATCGGGGTGGTATCGGGAATACCGCCTTCGCGCATCGTATCGCGCAGCGCCTTCACGCGCGGATAGGGATCCTCCGGCTTCAGCGGATCTTCGGCATTGGAGAGGCCGTTGTGCCCGCCGGCGAGCCACGGATCCTCGTACACGACCGCGCCGAGCAGCTCCGACACCTTGGAATAGGCGCGCTTCCACAGCGCACGGAAGGCACGGCCGGACGAGACGATCGGCAGATACTGGACGTTATGTTCGGCCGCGATCTCGCTGAGCTTGTACGGCATGCCGGCGCCGCAGGTGACGCCGGAGACGAGCCCGCGGGTGCGTTCCAGCACGCCCTGCAGCACGCGCTGCGCGCCGCCCATTTCCCACAGCACGTTAATGTTGATCGCACCCTTGCCGCCGGCGATGTCCCAGGCGCGCTGCACCTGCTGGACCGCGCCCTCGATGGCGTAGGCGATCAGTTCCTCATGCCGTTCACGGCGAGTGAGCGCGTGATACACCTGCGGGATGATGCGGCCTTCGGGATCGTAGCTGTCGGCATTGACCGCGCTGACCGTACCGATACCGCCGGCTGCTGCCCAGGCACCCGCGGATGCGTGATTGGTTGCCGCAACACCTTTGCCGCCCTCCACGAGCGGCCAGACTTCGCGGCCGTTGTAGACGATGGGCTTGAGCCCCTTGAACACGGCAGTAGCCACGGCTTTCCGATTACCTCTTGGATGAAGAATAAGGCGCCCTAACGAGAAAGGTTGCGTGGGGCGAGAAAATTGCGCGCGTAGCCATGTCAGGCCCTTGCGCCCAGCGCGCCGGGCCGGCCGACCGCCTCTTCGTAAAGAGCGGCATAGCGCTGGATCATCTGGCGCTCGTCATATTCCGCCACTGCCTTGCGCCGGTTCGCCTCCCCCACCCGCTTGCGCAGTTCGGGATCGGCGATCAGCGCCTGCATCGCATCGCGCAGCCGCACTTCGCCCGGATATTCGGTGATGAAGGGCGCGTTTTCCGCCGACACCATCATCGGCACGTCGCCTACCGGCGGCGAGACGATCGGCAGGCCAGCGGCCATCGCCTCCACCACCGAGATCGGGAATTGTTCGGACAGGGAGGACAGCGCCAGCAGATCGAAATGGCCCATGAAGCGATAGGGCCGATCGAGGAAGCCCGGCATCACCAGCTGATCCTCGATCCCCATCGCGAGTGCCGCGCTCTCGATTGCGGCGCGCTCCGGCCCCTCGCCCACGATGACGAGGCGAAAGCGCGTGGAGAGGCCGCCGACCGCGCGCACCAGCGCGGGCAGATCCTTCACCGCGCGCAGGCCAGCGACGGTGCCGATCACGGTTTCCTTCGGCTTGCGCACGAAGCCGGGGATCGCCTTTGGTTCAGGCCGCTTGGCGTAGAGCGCGGTATCGATGCCGTTGATGATGCGATGGACCCTGGCGCGCGGCTGCTTCCAGGTTTCGAGCGCGATCCGTTCCAGCGACGTCGAGGGCACCACCAGGCCATGCGCGGCGCTGAGCGCGAGGCGACGGTAGAGATTGCGCTCGCGCTTCAGGCCGCCGGCCTCATCCTCGTTGAAGCCATCTTCATGATGAACGATCGGCGGCACCCCGCGCCCGAACACGCGCCGCGCCATGACGCCGTCGATCGCGCCCCAATTATAGGTGAGCACCAGATCGAAGCGCCGCATGTAGCGCGCGATGGCATCGTAGCGGCCGACCGAGGGCTTGCCCTGCAGCGGCGGCGGGTTCTGCGCGATCTCGTACTTCACGCCCTTGGCGATCCGCTCGCGTGCGCCGTAGCGGCCCTCCATCCCCGAGACGATGGTGTGCCGCGCGCGATCGCCGAAGGCGTTCATCAGGCGAACGGCACGCGCCTCCTTCCCCCCGAGATCGAAGGTCGAATGGAGGTGAAGGATGTTCAGCGGGGCTGCCATCAGCGGCCTTCCGGGCAGCGCGAATGTTGAGGAAGTTGAGGCGCTGGCGCGTTTTTCGCGGCGGCCTCAACATTCGCGGCGGACAGGGCAAGGCGGGTCGGCGATGTCATGGGTGCCCCCATGACACAGGACGGGCCGTGTAGGACAGAGGGGGGTGCCGCGAGGCCATTTCGAGGACCGAACTTGCCGGCCGCGGTTATACGCCGCATATACGTTTCGTATATTCGAGCGGGAGCTACCTTCATGGGCATCGTCAAGATCAACGACGGGCTGCACGAACAGGTGCGGCGGGCGAGCGACGTGATGTGTCGATCGATCAACGCGCAGGCGGAATTCTGGATGACGATCGGGATGCTGGCGGAGGCCAATCCGACCGCATCGTTCAACGAGATCGTGCGCCTGCGCCTGGCGCGCGCGATCGCGCCGGTGCCCCATCCCAAGGCGGTGGCGTGACATGGTGAAGACGCCTGACGAACTGGATCTGATGCGCACTTCGGGCAAGCTGCTGGCCCGGGTGTTCGAAATGCTGGACGGGATCGACCTTGCAGGCATGTCGACGCTGGCGGTGAACGATCTTGTCGAGCGCTACATCACCCATGACCTGGCGGCACGCCCGGCGAGCAAGGGACAATATGGCTTCGCCTATGTGCTGAACTGTTCGATCAACGAAGTGGTGTGCCACGGCGTGCCGAGCGCGGACGAGACCATCAAGCCGGGTGATATCGTGAACCTCGACATCACGCTGGAGAAGAACGGCTTCATCGCGGATTCGAGCAAGACCTATATCGTGGGCGATGCATCCCCGGCTGCAAAGCGGCTGGTGCGGGTGACGCAGGAAGCGATGTGGAAAGGGATCGGCGCGGTGCGGCCCGGCGCGCACCTTGGCGACATCGGCTTCGCGATCGAGCGGCATGCCAAGAAGAACGGTTATTCTGTGGTGCGCGATTATTGCGGCCACGGCATCGGCCGCGAAATGCACGAGGAGCCGCAAGTAATGCATTTCGGCAAGCCGGGCACGGGCGTGCGGCTTCGCGAAGGCATGACCTTCACGATCGAGCCGATGATCAATCAGGGGACGCGGCGCACCGAGACGCAGGACGACGGCTGGACCGTGGTGACCGGGGACCGGAAGCTGTCGGCGCAGTTCGAGCATACGGTGGCGGTGACGGCAACCGGGGTCGAGGTGCTGACGCTGCGGCGGGATGAGACCGCGGTGGGGCTGCGCGGCTGATGTGTGGGCGGGGTGCGGGTTGCCCCTGACTTGACGCGGGACCCCGGCTCGGGGGCCGGGGTGACGTGCATTGGGTTGTTTGGTTGGGTTGAGCCTCGGCCGGCGCTTGTGCGGCTTACCCCTTCGCCAGCTTTGCTGGTCCCTCTGCCCTCGCGTGGCCGGACTGTTCCGGCGGGTGATCGAAGGACGCGAGGATCGGGCATGGGCCGGCGGCGGTGGCGCTGCATTCCTCGGCGAGCCGGCGAAGTGACGAGCGCGCGCGGTCGAGTTCGGCGATCCTGGCGTCGAGCGCGGTGATCCTCTCCTGCGCCAGTGCGCGGACGCGGGCGCGATCACTGGTGGCGTCCAGCGCGAGGAGCTCGGCGATCTGATCCAGCGTGAAGCCGGCCGCCTGGGCCGAGCGGATGAAGCGCAGGCGGCGAACGTCCGCCTCGCCATAGCGGCGGATCCCGCCGCCCGCGCCGCCGCCGCTCCTGTCCGGCGTCTCGAGCAGGCCGCGGCGCTGATAATAGCGCACCGTCTCGACGCCGACGTCCGCGGCCTGGGCGAGGCCGGCGATCGTGAGACCGGGAGCAGCTCCACGCGGTGCGACCACCTCTTGACTCCGTACCATGGTACAGACCCTATATCGCGGGCAGCCTGATTACCAGTCGAGAGCCGCTGCCATGACCGCCACCACCCAGATCGATCGCTCGAGCGCGCCGGCGCCAGCCGCCGGGGCACGCCGCGCCGTGCTGTACCGCATGGTGATGGACAAGCATGTGTGCCCCTATGGCCTGAAGGCGAAGGACCTGCTGCGGCGGCAGGGTTACACGGTGGAGGATCACTGGCTGCGCACGCGCGAGGAAACCGACGCGTTCAAGGCCGAGCATGGCGTGAAGACGACGCCGCAGACGTTCATCGATGGCGCACGGATCGGCGGCTATGACGATCTGCGCCGGCATTTCGGCAAGACCGTCGTCGATCCCAAGGCGACCACCTACAAGCCCGTCGCCGCGTTGTTCACGATCACCGCGCTGATGGCGCTGTCGGCGAGCCAGGCGGCGTTCGGATCGCCCTTCACCTTGCGCGCAGCGGAATGGTTCATCGGGTTCAGCATGGCGGTGCTGGCGCTGCTGAAGCTGCAGAACGTCGAGAGCTTTGCGACGATGTTCCTCAATTACGACCTGCTGGCGAAGCGCTGGGTGCCCTATTCGTACATCTATCCCTTTGCCGAGGCGCTGGCGGGCGTGCTGATGATCGCTGGCGTACTGCCGTGGCTGTCAGTGCCGATCGCCTTGTTCATCGGGACGATCGGCGCGGTGTCCGTCTTCAAGGCGGTGTATGTCGACCGGCGCGAGCTGAAATGCGCGTGCGTCGGCGGATCGAGCAACGTGCCGCTGGGCTTCGTCTCGCTGACCGAGAATGTGATGATGGTGGCGATGGCGATCTGGATGGGCGTGGCGGCGCTTGGCCTGGTGGGCGCGGGGGCGGGCGCGGTGCACGGCTGACCGGCCACGCGCCCTCCTCGCCCGGCGGCGGCGATGGGCGGGCGTCAGCGGCCGAGATGCGCCTTGGGGATATGGGTGATGCGGCAGGCGAGATCGGCCTCGCCGCTCGCCACGATCCAGCGATCCCCGCCGTCGGCAAGACCGGTCGTGAAGACGACGTTGTCGAGGTACATCTGGTCCTTCAGCGGCTCGGTGAGCAAGGGATTGGGCTCGAGCAGCGGATGGTGATCGGTGGCCAGCGTGCGCCACGGCTCGTCCTTGTCGAGCAGCGTCCAGTAGGTGCGGTAGATGCCGACGATGCCGGACGGCTCGACGCCGTGCCACAGGGTGAGCCAGCCCTGCTGGCCGTTCACGTCCGCCAGCACCGGCTGCGCGCCGCCGCCCATGCGCGCGGTGGCGACGGTGGCGGCATGCGGGCGGATGCCGGGATGCTCGCTCGGCTTCCAGTGCAGCGCGTCCGGCGAGGAGGCGAGGTTGATCGATGGGCCGGCGCGCCAGTCGCTGCCCGGCGGATAGGCGAAATAGAGGTCTCCCAGCGGGCGGGTCTGCGCCCAGTATTTGCCGCCGATCAGCCCTTCGAAGATCAGCATGTCCTTGTTCTGGTGATCGAGGACGATGCCTTCGAGCTGCCAGTCCATGGCGTCGTTGCTGGTGTAGAGCGTGGTCGAGTGGCGTTCCGGGCTGACCGAGCAGCTCGTCATCAGGTACCGGTCGCCGATGCGGGTGATGCGGGCGTCCTCGACGCCGTAGCATTGGTAGCTGGCGCGCGGGGCGATGGCGCGATCGTAGTGGACGGCCTCGACGCGGCGGCCGTCGGGATCGAGCTCGACCGGGAGCAGCCAGGAGAGCGAGGTGAGCGCCATCACCTTCCATCCGCCGCCGCGCATCATGAACTTGCGCGGATCGGCGGTGTCGACGAGCTGCAGCGGCCAGGGATCGAGGACGTAGCGGCCCTCCTCCCAGCGGATCGCCCGGACGTGGCCGTCGCGGATCGGGGTGCGCAGCGCCTCTGCCACGCGGACCATGAGGAGGAGGTTGCCGTTGGGCAGCCGGGTCATGCCCGGGTTGAAGGCGCCCAGCGCGTAGGTTTCCTCGTCGATGTGCCCGGCGAGCGGGGAGCGGGACAGGTCGACGTCGTGAGGCGTGAAGACGAGGTGGTCGAGCGGGAAGGTCATTCCTGATCCTGCATGCGCGGCGAGATGGTGACTTGCTGCACGACGGTGCGGCTTGGCTGGGTGAGGAGGTAATGGACGCCGACGGCGATGTCCTCGGCGCGCAGCATCTCCTCCTTGTTGATCCGCTCTGCCTGTTCCTCGCTGGTGCCCTCCACCATGTCGCTGCCGGTGAGGCCGGGTTCGACCAGCGAGACGCGCACGCCCTTGGGGCCAAGCTCCCGCCGGAGCGCGATGGCGAAGCCCTGGATGCCGTATTTGATGCCGGCATAGACGGTGGAGCCGGGGCCAAGGACGTACGCACTCATCGAGCCGATGAGGACGATGTCGCCCTTGGCCTTCGCCTTCGCTTCCTCGCCATCCGCGCCCATCGCCTTCGCGGCGTGCTGGGCGGAGAGGAGATAGGCGGTGAAGTTGCTGCCGATCGTGTAGCGAAGATCCGCCTCGGTCATGTCGAGCAGCCCCTCGGCGCCGCGCGCGGCGTTGATCACCGCGACGTCCAGCCCGCCGAGATAACCGGTCGCAGCCTCGAACAGCCGGGCGACATTCTCCTCCTCGGCAAGGTCGATCGCGATGCCATCGCCCTCGCCCACCTCGCGGATGCGGGTGAGCGCGTCCTCAAGATGCTGCTCGTTGCGGCCGCAGACGAAGACACGCGCACCTTCGCTGGCGAGCAGAACGGCGATCGCGCGGCCGATCCCGGTGGTGCCGCCCGTCACCAGCACGCGGCGACCGGCAAGCGGCGTGATGGCGGTGTGCGCGTCGGATCGATCGGTCATGAAGGCTCCAAGAACTGAGTGCCTTCCTTGACGTTTCAGTCGCTTGCCGGTTCCTTCTCGGCACGCGCCAGCAGCCGGTCGATCGCGCCCTGCACGCCGGGCTCGCTCAGCGTCGGCGCGTGGCCGATGCCGGGCAAGGTGACGAGCTGCGCATCGGGAAGCGAGGCGGCCATCCGCTCGGCGACCGCCGCGGAGAGGATGTCGGACTTGCCGCCGCGCACGATCAGCACCGGCGCATCGCCGAGCGCCGCGAGCGCGCGCCACATGTCCGACCCGGCCTCGTTACCCGGTACGCGGAAGGGCTCGGCGATCTTCAGATCGTAATCGAGCACGATGCGACCGGCACTGTTCAGCCGGTAAAGCCGCTTGGCCATCGCCAGCCAATCCTCGATCCCGTAATCGGGATAGGCATGGGCATTGGCCTCCTGCACCGCGCGGGCGGCGTGCATCCAGGTTGGCCAGACGCTGTTGCGCCCGACATAGCCGCGGATGCGCGCGAGGCCGGCGGGCTCGATCTCCGGGCCGACATCGTTGAGCAGCGCGCCGGCGATACGGCCGGGCACCATCCCGGCCAGCAGCATGGTGACGATCCCGCCAAGCGAGGTGCCGATGGCGACGAAGCGATCGATGTTCTGATCCGCGAGCAGCGCCGCCACGTCCTGCGCATAGGTGAGCGGGACGTAGCTCATCGGATCCTTGGCATAGGCGCTTTCGCCGCGGCCGCGCAGATCGAGCGCGAGCACGCGGCGCTTGCCGGCAAGACGGCGCGCCAGCACCTCATAGTCGCGCGCGTTGCGGGTGAGGCCGGGCAGGCACAGCACCGGCAGCGCATCCGCCTCCCCCGGATAATCCCGCGCATGGAGGCGCAGGCCATCGTTCGACCACCAAAATAGATCCTGCCAGGCGGCCATGGTTGCACCTTTCGTTGCGCGCGCCCCATATCCACGCATGGCCCCAGAACCTCAAGCTGCCCCGCACGCCTATCGGCCCGAGACGACGATCCTGACGCTGGGCGACAGCTTCTACGATCCTGTCGAGGCAGCGAACTTCCCGCAGACGATCCTTCGCTTCCGCAACGATCGCGCCGCCGCCGAGGTGGGGCTGGACCAGCTGGACGATGCGCAGTGGATCCGCCACTTCGGCCGCTTCGAGCCGCTGCCCGGATCGCTGCCCCAGCCGCTGGCACTGCGCTATCACGGCCACCAGTTCCGCGTGTACAACCCCGATATCGGCGATGGGCGCGGCTTCACCTTTGCGCAGCTGCGCGACCGCGACGACCGGCTGATGGACCTTGGCACCAAGGGATCGGGGCAGACGCCGTGGAGCCGCTTCGGCGACGGGCGGCTGACGCTGAAGGGCGGCGTGCGCGAGGTGCTGGCGACCGAGATGCTGGAGGCGCTGGGCGTGCGCACCTCGCGCAGCTTCTCGCTGATCGAGACGGGCGAGGCGCTGGAACGCAACGACGAGCCCTCCCCCACCCGGTCAGCGGTGCTCGTGCGGCTGAGCCATAGCCACATCCGCATCGGCACGTTCCAGCGGGTGGCCTATGCCCGCGACGAGGAGGCGATGCGCCGCCTGGTGCGCTACGTGCTGGCGAACCTTTATGGCGAGGATGGCGAGGATCCGGTGCGGCTGCTGGAGCTCGTCGTGGCGCGCACTGCCGAGCTCGCCGCGAGCTACATGGCGGCGGGCTTCGTCCATGGCGTGCTGAATTCCGACAACATCAACGTCACCGGCGAAAGCTTCGACTATGGCCCGTGGCGGTTCGCGCCGACGTGGGACCCGGAGTTCGTCGCGGCCTATTTTGATGCCGCGGGGCTTTATTCCTTCGGGCGGCAGCCGCAGGCGATCCATTGGGACGTGATGCAGCTTGCCGCGTCGCTTCGCCTGCTGGCCGAGGCGGAGCCGCTGATCGCAGCGCTGGACGGGTTCGGCCCCGCCTATCAGCCGGCGGTGACCCGTGCCTTGCTGTGGCGGATGGGACGCGAGCCGCGCGAGCCCGAGGCTGACGTGGCCTTCATCCAGACGACCGAGCGCGCGTTGCGCGAGACCGGCGTCGGGATCAACGATTTCTTCTTCGACGTGTTCGGCCAGCCGCTGCCGCCGAGCTATGGCGCGGAATGGGACGAGGTGCGCGCCGGGCTCGACGCGCGGCAGCTGCGCGCCGGGCGGGACCATCCCTATTGGTCCGGCGAGCCGTGCGGGATGCAGATCAACGAGGTGGAGGCGATCTGGGATGCGATCGCGCAAGGCGACGACTGGAGCGCCTTCAACGCCAAGGTCGCGGCGATCCGCACGATGGGCGAAGCGCTGCGATGAACCGTCCGCGGCGGGCGCGCCTTGTCTGGCCGTAAAGAACCAACGTAAGGACAAAAGGAAGGATTGCCCGCTATACGCCGGGCGAACGCTAGAGGTCTGATCCGTGAGCGAGTTGGTTTCCCTCGAGCCCGCCACCGGCGCCGAATTGTGGCGCGGGGCGATCGGCGACGTGGACGCGGAAGTCGCCGCCGCGCGTTCCGGCTGGTCGACCTGGGCGGCGCGGCCGCTGACCTTCCGGATCGAGACGATGCGCCGCTTCGCCAACGTGGTGCGGCAGCGGCACGAGGCCTTCGCCGACATCATCGCGCGCGAGACCGGCAAGCCGCTGTGGGAAGCGCGCACCGAAGTCGACAGCGTGATCGCCAAGGTCGACATTTCGGTCTCGGCCTATTCCGAGCGCTCCGCGCAGCGGCGGCTGGACGCGCCGATGGGATCGCGCATGGCGCTGCGCCACAAGCCGCACGGCGTGCTGGCGGTGCTGGGCCCGTATAATTTCCCGGCGCATCTGCCGAACGGCCACATGGTGCCGGCGCTGATCGCGGGCAACGCGGTGGTCTTCAAGCCATCGGAAAAGACGCCGGCGACGGGCGCCTTCCTGATCGACTGCTATCGCGCGGCCGGCGTGCCGGAGGAATGCGCGCGGCTCGTCATCGGCGGGCCGGACGAGGGGCGCGCGCTTTCCGGCCATGACGGGATCGACGGGCTGCTCTTCACCGGATCGGCGCGCACCGGGATCGCGCTCAACCGCGCCTTCGCCGAAAAGCCCGAGAAGATCCTGGCGCTGGAGATGGGCGGCAACAACCCGATCGTGGTGTGGGACACGCCCGATCTTTATGCCGCGGCGGTCATCATCATCCAGTCCGCCTTCACAACGGCGGGCCAGCGCTGCACCGCCGCACGGCGGCTGATCGTCGACGAGAAACTGTGCGAGCCGCTGATCGAGCAGGTCAACGCGTTGCTCTCGCGCCTGATCGTCGGCGCGCCGCATGACGACCCTGCCCCCTTCATGGGCCCGGTGATCGACAATGAGACCGCAGACCAGCTGACCGAAAGCTTCCTCGCGCTGCTGATGCGTGGCGGGCGGCCGGTGCGCCATCTGCAGCGCCCGGTGGAGGGGCGGCCGTTCCTGCTGCCCGGCATCATCGACATGACCGACGTGAGCGAGCGGCCCGATATCGAGCTGTTCGGCCCGATCCTGCAACTGGTGCGGGTGGATGATTTCGACGCCGCGATCGCGGAGGCGAACAACACCCGCTACGGGCTGTCCGCCTCGCTGATCAGCCAGACGCCGGCACTGTACGACCGCTTCTGGGCCGGCGCGCGGGCGGGCATCGTCAACTGGAACCGCCCCACCAACGGCGCCTCCTCCTCTGCCCCGTTCGGCGGCGTCGGCTGGTCCGGGAACCACCGGCCGAGCGCCTATTACGCGGCCGATTATTGCGCTTATCCCGTAGTATCGAACGAAGCCGAGGCCGCGCGCGCCTCGATCGGCATCGGCCTGCGCGACGCCTGAGACGGGAAACCGGGGCGGCGGTTCTCCGTTTAGGACGGATGCGAAACCTTTCCTGCGCGATTGCGCTTGCCGTGGCGCTGGCCGCCTGTTCGTCCGAACCCGACCGATCGAATGAGACGCTGCCGGCCAACGGGCCTGCCGCGGACGTGACGGCGGCGCCGGTCCCCTCGCCGGCGCCGACGCCGGTCGTGAGCGCGAGCCCCACCGCAGCGCCTTCGCCGGATGTGACGCGAGTGGCGGGCAAGACGCTGGCGCTGGAGGGGCTCGGCGCGTTGCGGATCGGGGAAGCGGTGCCGCGCGGCAGCGGCTGGGCGGAGCGCGGGGCGCAGATCGACGAGGGGTGCCGCACGGTCAGCTCGCCCGACTATCCTGGCGTCTATGCGATCGTGACCGAGGGCAAGGTGCGGCGGATCACCGTGGGACAGCGATCCGACGTGAAGCTGATCGAGGGCATCGGCATCGGGACGCCCGAACGCGAGGTGCGCCAGGCGTTCGGCGGCTTCCGCGCCGAGCCGCACAAATATGAGGACCGGCCGGCGAAGTATCTGACCGCGCCCAATGCGGCGAGCGGCGATCCGGCGCTGCGTTTCGAGATCGGGCAGGACGGCAAGGTCAGCCTGATGCACGTCGGGACGATGCCGGTTCTCGGCTATGTCGAAGGGTGCGCCTGATCCGACCTTCGCCATAGGGAATAGCTGACCTACGCCTGCGCGAAGGATCGCTCGGTTGCCGGCCGTCGCGGCAGGCTTCATCTCCCTGAGGATGGCAAGCCTTCTCGATCCCGATGCGCGTGGACGCGTCATCCTCGTCGGTGCGGGTCCGGGCGACCCGGGCCTCCTTACGGTGCGCGCGGTGGAAGCGCTGAAGGCGGCGGATGTCGTCGTGCATGACGGGCTGATCGACCCGCGGGTGCTGGAGATCGCGCCGGCCGATGCGCATCGCATCTCCGTCGCCAAGCGGCGCGCACGGCACACGCTGCCCCAGGAAGCGATCAATGCGTTGATCGTCGCGCATGTTCGCGCCGGCAGCGTCGTCGTCAGGCTTAAGGGCGGCGACCCGTTCATCTTCGGGCGCGGCGGCGAGGAAGTGGAGGCGGTGCGCGCCGCGGGCCTGCCGGTGGAAGTGATCCCCGGCGTCTCGGCGGCGCTTGGCTGCGCGGCGGAAGCGATGCTGCCGCTCACGCATCGCGATCATTCGAGCGCGGTCAGCTTCGTTGCTGGCCAGTGCAAGGGGCTGAGCGACCAGGACTGGTCCGGCCTTGCCGGCCAGGGGCGCACGCTGGTGATCTACATGGGCGTCGCGACGGCGGAGACGATCGCCGACAAGCTGATGGCCGATGGCGTCGCGCCGGACATGCCGGTGGCGGTGCTGGAGAAAGGCACCCTCCCCGGGCACCGCGCGCTGAAGACGCTGCTGGCGGACCTGGGGCCGATGGTGAACCGCGAGGGCGTCGCGAGCCCGGCGATCATCGTCGTCGGCGAAGTGGTGGAATTGAGCGATGCCGAGGACCGGCTCGCAGGATGGGCGCGTGCAGCGGAGTCGATGAACGCATGAAATTGCTGACCGGAAACGATCTGGCGACGGGGGACGTGACGTGGTGGACCGGCGATGGCTGGTCTCGCCATGTCGAGGATGCGGTGGACGTCGGCGACAAGGGCGAGGCGATCGCCACGGCCGAGGAAGGCGCGCGGCGGGTGAATGGGCCGTATGTGATCGACGCGACCGAGACGCCCGAGGGGCCGCGGCCGGCACATATCAAGGATCGCATCCGCGCGCTGGGGCCGACGGTGCGGCCTGACCTGACATTGAAGCCGGCGGATGCGAACGCCGGCAGCTGGGTGATCTGATCGCCGGGTGATGGGAATAACGCCGCTGCGCCCCAAGGGACCGCAGGCGGCATTTGTGGACCGCTGCTGATGTATCAATACGACCAATATGATCAGTCGATCGTCGACGCCCGGGTGGAGGAATTCCGCGACCAGGTGAAGCGTCGGCTCGCCGGGCAGATCACCGAGGACCAGTTCAAGCCGCTACGGCTGATGAACGGCCTCTATCTGCAGCTGCACGCCTACATGCTGCGCGTCGCGGTGCCGTACGGCACACTCGACAGCCGGCAGATGCGGATGCTGGGGCATATCGCGCGCAAGTACGACCGCGGCTACGGCCATTTCACCACGCGCCAGAACATCCAGTACAATTGGATCAAGCTGGAAGACGCGCCCGACATCCTCGCCGAGCTGGCGACTGTCGAGATGCACGCCATCCAGACCAGCGGCAATTGCATCCGCAACATCAGTTCGGATCAATATGCCGGCGCCGCCGCCGACGAGGTGACGGACCCGCGCCCGTGGGCCGAGCTGCTGCGCCAGTGGAGCACGTTCCACCCGGAATTCAGCTACTTGCCGCGCAAGTTCAAGATTGCCGTGATCGCGGCGCCGGAGGATCGCGCGGCGATGCGGCTGCACGATATCGGCATCGAGCTGGTGGAGCGCGACGGCGTGCTCGGCGGGCGCGTGTTCGTGGGCGGCGGCATGGGCCGCACGCCGATGATCGCGCCGGAGATCAAGGACTTCGTCACGGCGGACGATCTGCTCAGCTACGTCGAGGCGTGCCTGCGCGTCTACAATCGCTACGGCCGACGCGACAATATCTACAAGGCGCGGATCAAGATCCTGATCCACGAGCTGGGCGCGGATGAATATCGCCGCCAGGTGGAGGAGGAATTCGGCCATGTGAAGACGCTGGGGATCGATCCCCCGGCGGCGGAGCTGGAGCGGATCAGCGCCTTCTTCGCGGCGCCCGCGTTCGAGGCGGGCGCTTCCGAGGAGATCGACCGCAGCGATCCTGATTTCGCGGTGTGGCTCGACCAGAACGTCCGCGCGCACAAGGCGCCGGGCTATGCCATCGTCAACATCTCGCTGAAGCCGGTGGGCGGCATTCCGGGCGATGCCTCGGCCGACCAGATCGAAGTTATGGCGGACCTGGCCGAGCGTTATTCGTTCGACGAGCTGCGCGTGACGCATGCGCAGAACATCGTCCTGCCCCACGTGCGCAAGGCCGATCTTTACGCCGTGTGGCAGGCGCTGACCGAGGCTGGCCTCGCCGAGGCGAACCTCGACCTCATCAGCGACATCATCGCCTGCCCGGGCCTCGATTATTGCAGCCTCGCCAATGCACGATCCATCCCGGTGGCGCAGAAGATCGCGACGCGCTTCAGGGATCTCGACCGGCAGCGTGACCTTGGCGAGCTCAAGCTCAAGATCTCCGGCTGCATCAACGCCTGCGGCCACCATCATGCCGGCCACATCGGCATCCTGGGCGTCGATCGTAAGGGCAAGGAGAACTACCAGTTGCTGCTCGGCGGATCGGGCGCGGAGGACGTGAGCCTCGGCAAGATCACTGGCCCCGGCTTCGACGAGGACGGCATCGTCGATGCGATCGAGCGCGTGACCGACAAGTTCGTCGCGGTGCGCGAGCCGGGCGAGCGCTTCCTCGACACCTATCGCCGCGTCGGCTTCGACGCGTTCAAGGAGGCGATCTATGGATAACAATCTCCTGCGCTTCCGCGACGACGAGGCGCATGACGAGCCGGCGATCACGCTGGACGCCTTCCTCGAAGGACAGACCAACGCCGGCGCGGTGCGGATCGAGGCGGGCGACGATGCGCGCGCGCTGCTGCCGCACATGGGCCAGCTGGCGCTGGTCGAGGTGAGCTTCCCGACGTTTCGTGACGGGCGCGGCTATTCCGCCGCGCGGGTGCTGCGCGAGGCGGGCTATACGGGCGAGCTGCGCGCGGCCGGGGACGTGCTGGTCGACCAGATCCCGTTCATGCGCCGCTGCGGCTTCGACAGCTTCGCTCCGCAAGCGCCGATCGATCCGGACACGCTGAAGCGCAGCCTGGAGCGCTACGATTATCATTACCAGGCCGCGGCCGACGCCGCGGTGCCGGTGTGGAAGCTGCGCCATGGCTGAGGCCGCGCGGCGCCTCGACATGATCGACGTCGCACCCGCCTTCACCCAGGCGGATGCGGCGGCGATGGAGGCGCGCTTCGCCGGCGTCTCGACGCAGGACATGCTGCGCGAGCTGCTGACGGGCGAGCTGAAGGGCCGCATCGCGGCGGTTTCGTCGTTCGGTTCGGAATCGGCCGTGCTGCTTCACATGGTGGCGCAGGTCGACCGCGACGTGCCGGTGATCTTCACGAACACCCAAAAGATGTTCGGCGAAACGCTTGAATACCGGGACGATCTTGCCGAGCGCCTCGGCTTCACCGAGCTGCGCGTCTATCGCCCCGACCCACGGATCCTGGCGGCGAAGGACGGCAATGGCCTTCGCTGGTCCTATGATCCCGACGGCTGCTGCGAAATCCGCAAGGTGGAGCCGCTGCGCCGCGCGCTGCTGCCGTTCGGCGCCTGGATCTCGGGCCGCAAGGGCTTCCAGTCGGCGACCCGTGCCGCGCTGCCACGGTTCGAGATCGACGACGGCCGTCTGAAGCTCAACCCGCTGGCGGATTGGGACAAGGCGCGGCTGGAGGCCTATTTCGCCGAGCACGAACTGCCGCGCCACCCGCTGGAGGCGGACGGCTACCCCTCGATCGGGTGCAAGCCCTGCACGTCCAAGGTGCTGCCGGGCGAAGACCCACGCGCCGGCCGCTGGCGCGGCTGGGAGAAGGTGGAATGCGGCATCCACGTGCCCGAGAAGCCGGGCGAGGAGCCGGTGTTCTGATGGCGCCGCCGGTCGGGGAGATTGCCCCCGCCGGGCGCCGCGACGCGCGAAGCAGAAGAAGCGGGATCCCGGACCAAGCCCGGGATGAGGGTGGCGCCTAGTAGCCGGCGTAGTCGCTGAAGCGGGTGACGCTGGGATCGAACTTCATCGTCACCTTGCCGGTCGCGCCGTGCCGCTGCTTGGCGATGATCAGTTCGGCGAGACCGTACACGCGCTCCATGTCGCTGGCCCATTGCGCGTGATCCTCGAAGATCTTGGCCGCGTCTCCCTCGGTCGGGCGCTTGGGCTCCTTCGCCGCGACGTAATAATCCTCGCGGAACACGAACCAGACCATGTCGGCGTCCTGCTCGATCGAGCCGGATTCACGAAGATCGGACAGCTGCGGGCGCTTGTCCTCGCGCTGCTCCACCGCACGGCTGAGCTGCGACAGCGCGAGCACGGGGACGTGGAGATCCTTTGCCAGCGTCTTCAGACCACGGCTGATTTCGGAGATTTCCTGCACGCGATTGCCGTCGCTCGCCTTGCCACTGCCTGAGAGGAGCTGGAGGTAATCGACGATAACCAGGCCGATTTCGTTGTTGTGACGACGCTGGAGGCGGCGGACGCGGGTGTGGAGTGCGCTGATCGAGAGACCGCCGGTGTCGTCGATGAACAGCGGCAGGTTCTCGAGGTCCGCGGCTGCGGCGGCGAGCTGGTGGAACTCGGCGCGGCTGATGTCACCGCGGCGCAGCTTTTCCGAGGTGATGCGCGATTGCTCCGCCAGGATACGCGTCGCCAGCTGATCGGCGGACATTTCGAGGCTGAAGAAGGCGACCTTCGCGCCGATCGATTCGCTCGGCGCAATGCCGGCCTTCATGTCCATCATCCAGCGCTGCGCCGCGTTGAAGGCGATGTTGGTGGCAAGCGACGTCTTGCCCATGCCGGGGCGGCCGGCGAGGATCATCAAGTCCGACCGGTGCATGCCGCCGATGCGAGCGTTCACCGTGTCGAAGCCGGTGGTGATGCCCGAGACCTTGCCGCCGGAATTGAGCGCGGTCTCGGCCATCTTCAGCGCGACCTTGGTGGCCTGCGCGAAGCTCTTGATCGCATTCTCGGTCGTGCCGTCGGCGGCGACCTTGAAAAGTTCTTCCTCGGCGAGTTCGATCTGGGCGCGCGGGTTCACCTCCTCCGAGGTATCCATCGCGCGCTCCACCAGCGTGCGCCCGACCGTCACCAGCGAGCGGAGCATGGCGAGATCGTAGATCTGCTGCGCGAACTGGCGCGCGCCGATCAGGCCCGCGCCTGAGCCGGTGAGCTGCGCGAGATAGGCCGGGCCGCCAAGCTCGCGCATCCCCTCGTCCGCCTCGAACATCGGGCGCAGCGTGACTGGGGTGGCGAGCATGTCGCTGGCCCGCAGCGTCTTGATCGCGGCGAAGATGCGGCCGTGGACCGGCTCGTAGAAATGCGCCGGCTCCAGCCGGTCGACGATGTCGTCGGCAAGGCGGTTGTCGATCATCATCGCACCCAGCATCGCGGCCTCGGCCTCGACATTGCGGGGCAGGTGGATCGGTTCGGCCGGGGCCGGTTGCGGGAATGCCAGTGTCGCCATCAGGCGGCTGCTTCTACCCGCGCAACCGGCAAACGGAAACCGGGGCAGCCTGTGGATTACGAGAATTGTCGCCGCGGCGATTGGTCTCTATCGCAACAAGATGGCCGATCCGCGGATCATCGATGTCGAACTGGACGAGCGCACCATCCTGTGGCGATCGGCCGATATCGAGCAGGAACGGCGGATCGCGATCTTCGATCTGATCGAGGGCAACCACTTCGCGCCGCAGAAGCAGCATCCCGATGGCTATGCCGGGCCGTACCGGCTGGCGCTGTCGGTCGAGGAAGGCCGGCTGGTGATGCAGATCAAGCGCGAGGACGGCACGCCGCTCGAGGCGCATATTCTCGGCATGGGACGGTTCCGCCGGCCGATCCGCGATTATTTCGCTATCTGCGACAGCTACTTCCAGGCGATACGTCAGGCGACGCCGCAACAGATCGAGACGATCGATATGGCACGGCGGGGGATCCACAATGACGCGGCGGCGCTGCTGAAAGAGCGGCTGGAGGGGAAGATCGACGTCGATTTCGACACGGCACGGCGGCTGTTCACGCTGATCTGCGTGCTCCACATCAAGGGCTGAGACACATGTACGGGCTGGGCCGATGGGCGCTGATCGTGGTCGCCCTGTGCACGGCGACGTTCGCCGCGTGGCAGGCGGCGGCGCAATGGCGGCCGTCGGTGGACAAGTTCCCGGTGCAGGGGATCGACGTCGGCGAAGCGAATGGCGCGATCGAATGGCCGGTGGTCGGCGGGCGGGCGGACTTTGCCTATGCCACCGCCACTTATGGCGCAAAGCGGCGGGACGCGCGGTTCGAGGAGAATTGGGAAGGCATTGGTGCGGCCGGGCTGCGGCGCGGCGCGGTGCACGTATGGTCGCTGTGCCAGCCGGGCGAGGCGCAGGCCAACGCCTTCAACACGATCGTGCCGCGCGACGATGCCGACCTGCCGGCGGCGATCGACTTCGATTATCGCGAGGATTGCGCCGCGCGCCCGGCACGCAGCGCGCTGGTGGAGGAGATCGCCAAGGCCGCGGCGATCATCGAGGCGCATACCGGAAAGCCGGTGCTGCTGCGCGTATCGCGTCGGTTCGAGCGGGATTATGACCTTTCCACTGCCCTGCCCCGCACGATCTGGGCGGCGGGGAATTTCTTTCCGCCCGATTATGCCGCCCGGCCGTGGCGGATGTGGCGGGCGAGTGACATGCGGCGGATCGACGGCATCGACGGGCCGGTGAACTGGAATGTGGCAGCACCATGAGTGACAAAATGACGGACGAAGCGACGCGGCTGATCGCGCTGGCGCGGGAGGCGGCGCGCCATGCGCATGCGCCTTATTCCAACTTCGGCGTGGGAGCGGCGGTGCTGCTGGCGGATGGCACGGTGGTGACTGGTGCCAACTTCGAGAATGCGAGCTACGGCCTGTCGCTGTGTGCCGAGACGGTGGCGATCGCCAGCGCCAGCGCGCAGGGGCGACTGAGCGACGTGGTCGCGATCGGGGTGATCGGCGGCGTGATCCGCGACGGTGCGGTGACGGGCAGCGACGTGGTGCGCCCGTGCGGCAGGTGCCGCCAGGTGATCAACGAAGCCGCGCAGATCGGCGGCCGCGACGTGCGCGTGCATTGCGCGGGCGCACAAGGCGATGCGGTGAACAGCTACACGCTGTCGCAGCTGCTGCCGGATGCGTTCGGGCCGGCGGACCTGGGAATCGGGGTGAAGGGCTGAACTCAGCACTGCAACCGGCCGAGGCGGGGGTGCCCCCCCGCCCCGCCCCGGATCAGCCGAGTGCGTCGGCGCTCGCGTCGCCGAGGTCACTGCCGCCGTCGACGTTGATGATCGCGCCGGTGACGTATTTCGCCTCCGGGCTCGACAGCCACAATGCGGCTTCGGCGATGTCGGCCTTGGTGCCGTAATCACGCAGCGCGAGGCGCTTCTTGATCTGGGCCTCGCGCGCCGGATCGCCGCCGAGACGCTTCATCCCTTCGGTATCGCCGATCGGGCCGGGCGAGATGCCGTTCACGCGGATGCCGGCCGGACCCCATTCGAGCGCGAGGCACTTGGTGACCATGTTGACGCCGGCCTTGGCGGCGCAGGCGTGGATCTGGAACGCCGACGGATGGACCGCCTGGCCGGCAGTGATCGCGATCAGCGAGGCGCCCGGCTTCACCAGGTGATCGTAGCTGGCGCGGAAGACGTTGAACGTGCCGAGCAGATCGATGTCGACCACCGTCTTGAAGGCGTTGGCCGAGAGCTTCACCGCCGGCGCGAGGAAGTTGCCGGCCGCGCCCGAGATCAGCACGTCGATCGGGCCGAACTTGCCCGTCGCCTCGGCATAAGCGGCCTCGAGACCGGGATAATCGCGCACGTCGCAGGCGATGCCGATCGCTTCGGCGCCGGTTTCGCGGATGCCGGCGGCGGCAGCTTCGATCTTGTCAGCGCTGCGGCTGAGCACCGTTACCTTCGCGCCTTCCGCGGCGAAACCGTGGGCGATGGCGAGGTTGATCCCGCTCGATGCCCCCGCGACGAAGACGTGCTTGCCCGCATACCGACCAGCCATGATCCTCTCCCTTTTCTTACCATAACATCAGTTACGGCAGCGATGCCGTGAACCGCGCGCAAGCGCAAGAGGCAAGCCTTGCCGCGGGGGGAGGCACAAGCTAGCGATGCTGCGGGAGCGAAGAGATGCAGTCGGAAGCGCGCGAGACCCTGACCTGGGAGGAGGTGGACGCACTCGCCGATCAGGTGGTTGCGGCCGGCGTGCGCGCGAACCTGCCCTTTGTTGCAGCGCAAAGCGACATTGGCGACCCGGCCCCGATGGCCGACCGCAACGGCAAAGCCTACGCCGAGCGCATGCCCTGGGTGAAGAGCGTGCCCAATTACTGGCGCAACCGCAGCCTCGCGCTGCGTGCCAGCTTCCTCCATGCCGCGCGCGTCTTCGCCGAGCCGATCTGGTATGCCGACGGACAGCTGGGATCGTGGCGGCCAACCAGAATGCTGGAGGCGATCGATTGCGCCCGGGTGACGCAGGAATTCGGCTTCACCGGCGCGCTGATCGCCCCGGTCCATCTGGCCGGTGGGAAGGTTGGCACGGTGCTGTGGGTGGCGAACGAGCCGATCGACATGAAGGCGACGTTCGACGCGCATGCCGCGGAGCTTTTCGCGCTCGCCTTCCGCTTCCTCGGCACCCACGCGGAACTCACCTCGAACGGCAAGCGGACGCCGCCGGGGCAGCTTTCCGCGCGCGAGGCGCAGTGCGTGCGCTGGGCGGCGGCGGGGAAGACCAACGCCGAGATCGGGACGATTCTGTCGCTGTCGGTTTCCACCATGCGATTTCACCTGCGCAATGCGGCGGAGAAGCTGGGCGCGACGACGCGCGCGCGGATGATCCAGATCGCGACTGGCCACGGGTTCCTGGGACCGCACGCCTGACGCCCCTGCCCTGCGCGACCTTGGCCTGACGCAATGGTCAGCTTGGAGGCGGTGCGGCGTGCGGGCATGATGCCGGCATGGAGAGCCTGAACAGCGCAGACGCGCGCGCCTTTCGTGATGAGGTGCGCACCTTCCTGTCCGAGAAGCTGACGCCGGAGCTTCGCCGCGGCGCCCGGCGCGGGACCAGCGTGTTCCTGCATCCCGACATTGCCGATGCGTGGCAGCGGATCCTGCACGCGCAGGGCTGGGCCGCACCGGACTGGCCGGTCGAATATGGCGGCACCGGCTGGAACGAGATCCAGCGTTACATCTGGGCGGAGGAATATGCCCGCGCCCACGCCCCCGGCCTGTCGCCGATGGGGCTGAAGATGGTGGCGCCGGTGATCATGCATTATGGATCGCCCGAGCAGAAGGCGACGCTGCTGCCGCGCATCCTGTCCGGCGAGGATCGCTGGTGCCAGGGCTATTCGGAGCCCGGCTCCGGTTCGGACCTCGCGTCGCTGAAGCTGCGCGCGGTGCGCGACGGCGACGATTATGTGCTGAACGGCTCCAAGATCTGGACGACGCACGCGCATTTCGCGAACCGCATGTTCTGCCTGGTGCGCACCAGCACCGAAGGACGCCCACAGACCGGCATCACCTTCCTGCTGCTGGAGATGAAGACACCGGGCATCACCGTGTCGCCGATCCACACGCTGGCCGGCGAGCATGAGTTCAACCAGGTGTTCTTCGACGACGTGCGCGTGCCGGTGAGCGGCCGCCTTGGCGCGGAGAACGACGGCTGGACCGTGGCGAAGCACCTGCTGACCTTCGAGCGATCCGGCCGCTATGCGCCGGGACTTGCGGCATCGCTCGACATGATCCGCGAGGCCGCGGAAGCGACCGGATGGCTCGAGCACGAGGGCAACCGCGAGCGGCTGGCGCGCGAGGCGATCGCGGTGGACGCGCTGCGTGCAATCGAGCTTGCCGGCCTCGAAGGCGGCGGCCCGGCGGATGCGGTACGCCCGTCGATGCTGAAGGTACTGGGCACCGAAGCCTCGCAGCGCATCGACCTGCTGGCGCTGGAGATCGCCGCCGGTTGGGAAGGCGACATCGACGATGCGCCGGACGCGATCGCGATCGCGATGCCGAAGTATCTGAACAACCGTGCGTCCACCATCTATGCCGGATCGAACGAGATCCAGCGGGATCTGATCGCGCGGGTGGTGGTGGATCAGGCAGCCTGAGAGCCCGCCGGCGGGAGGAACGGATAGACCCCCTGCCCCCGCCGGCGGGTGGGGGTGTGAATAACAAGCGTCCCGGCCGGAGCCTGTGACGCTTTAGCCGCCTATGCTGCCGCCTTCGCGCGGGCGGGCGCGGGGTTCGAGAACTCCATGCTGTCGTCGACCGAGCCGAAACGCAGCGCCATCACGTCCAGCGCATAATTCTGGTTGAGCTTCCACGGCTTGCGGTTGCCCTGCTTGGGCAACTGATCGGCCACGCGCTGGATGTAGCCGGAGCTGAAATCGACGAACGGCTCGGGCGTGATCGTCTCGTCGCCAACGCGCGGCGTTGCCTGACGCAAGCCACGCTTCTTCATCGTGTTGAGGACGCGGCACATATACATGGCGACGAGATCTGCCTTCAGCGTCCACGAGGCATTGGTGTAGCCGAACGTGAAGGCGAGGTTCGGCACGTCCGAGAACATCATGCCCTTGTACTGGAGCGCCTTGCCGAGGTTCACCGGCACGCCGTCCACCACCGGGCTGATGCCGCTGAGGAGCTTCACCTCGAGCCCGGTAGCCGTGACGATGATATCCGCCGGCAGTTCGCGACCCGACGTCAGCAGGATGCCATTGGGCGTGAACCGCTCGATCGTGTCGGTGACGACATCGGCGCGGCCAGCCTTGATCGTATCGAACAGATCGGCGTCCGGCACGAGGCACAGCCGCTGATCCCAGGGATTGTAGCGCGGGGTGAAATGGGTCGCGACGTCATAGTCGGGGCCGAGATGCTCGCGGACCTGATCGAGCAGCTTCTGCTTCACCTTTTCAGGCTTGGTGCGTGTCATCCGGTAGAAGATCATCCCCATGATGACGTTCTTCCACCGCGTCATGCCGTACGCCGCCTTGCTCGGCAGCTTGGCGCGCAGCCAGTTGGCGAGCGCATCCTGGCCGGGGCGCGAGACGACATAGGTGGGCGAGCGCTGCAGCATGGTGACGCTGGCGGCCTGCTTCGCCATTTCCGGCACCAGCGTGACTGCGGTGGCGCCGCTGCCGATCACCACCACGCGCTTGCCGCTGTAATCGAGATCTTCGGGCCAATGCTGCGGATGGACGATGCGGCCGCCAAAATCCTCCTGCCCCTCGAAATGCGGCGTGTGGCCGCGATCGTAATCGTAATAGCCCGAGCACATGTGGACGAAGTTGCAGGTGAACTGGACGGGACCGTCTGGGCCATCGGCGCTGATCGTCCAGCACGCGTCAGGCGTCGACCATTCAAGGCCGGTGACGCGGTGGCCGAAGCGGATGTTCCGGTCGATCCCGCCATCGCGCGCCGTTTCCTCGATATATTCGCGGATCGATGGCCCATCGGCGATCGACTTGGCCTTCGTCCAGGGACGGAAATTGTACCCCAGGGTGTGCATATCGCTGTCTGACCGGATGCCGGGATAGCGGAAGAGGTCCCAGGTGCCGCCCATCGCCTGGCGCGCTTCGAGGATGAGGTAGCTGCGGTCCGGGCAGCGTTCCTGCAGGTGATGCGCCGCGCCGATGCCGGACAGGCCGGCGCCAACAATGATGACGTCTACGTGCTGCTTCATGCGCGATCCTCTTCCTTGACGCGCATCGTATCGCATCAATCGGTTGCGGAAAAGGACCGATCGCCACCGGGGCGTCGGCGTAGTGCCCCGCCCATCATCACGGGCGGCGCACGATGCCTGACCTACCCTCAATAATCCTTCGAGTAGCGAAGCTCCGCGTTCGATCCGCCGAACGAGCCCGCCTGGGTGAGCAGGCTCAGCGACTTGGTGAGCGCGATGGTGAGCTGCGTCGCGGTGAAGCCGCGAGCGTCGGTCACGATCTCGATATAGATGTTGTCGGTGAGGTACTTGCCCGCCGCCAGCGCGCTGCCACGGCCGGTCGCTTCGTCCGCGCCGAGGATGCGCAGGCGATCGAAGCCGGTGGCGGAGCGCAGCTTGCCGAGCGGGTTCAAGCCGCCGCCCGAGCCGCGCAGCGAGTTGAGCGCTGCGGCTAGCTGGATCGCCTCGGTCGCCGACAGATTCTCCGGGTTGGTGCCGAAGAGCAGGCGGCTCAGCACCTCGTCCTGCGGCAGGCTGGGCGTGGAGGTGAAGCTGATCTGCGGGCGCTGGCCGGTGCCGGTAATGCTGATGACGAAAGTGGTACCCGCGTTGACCGTCGTCGCGCGGATATCGATCTCCGGATCCGTCAGCGGGCCGCCGACGAAGCGGATGCGGCCGCGATCCACCTCGAAGCGCTTGCCGGCGAAGGAATAGGTGCCGCGCACGATATCGAGCCCGCCACTGATCGTCGGGGCAGCGGAAGTGCCGCCGACGCGGATGTCGGCCTCCCATTCGCTTTCCAGCCCCATGCCGGAGACGAACAGGCGGTTGTCCGCACGGATCCGCATGTCGAGGCGGAACAGGCCCGGCGGAGATGCGGGCGGCGGGCGATCGGTGATGCGCGCGGGGCGAATGTCGCTCTTGCGACGCACGCCGGTGAGCTCGGGCACCTCGGCCGCGCCCTGACGGATGATCTCGTAGCGTGCCTCGGGGATGGTGAGATCGGCCTTGATCAGGCCGCCACCGCGCCCGTTGGTGATCGACACCGTGCCGGTGGCGGTGGCGCCGATCGAATCCGATCGGGCGAGCTGCGCATCGTTAAGGCGCGCGTCGATCTGAAGCGGATAGCCCTGCTCCGCGGCGAGGCTGACATAGCCCTGTGCCTGGACGGTGCCGCTGCCGGCCCGCGCGGTGAGGCTGTCGAGCTGCAGCCGATCGTTATTGAAGCGCGCACGGATCGCCATCTGCGACAGGCGCGTGCCGTACGTTTCATTGTCGTAGGTGAGCGCATCGGCGCGGATCACGCCGTTCAGCCGCGGCGCGGACAGGCGGCCGCCGAAATCAGCGGCGATCGCGATCGGGCCGCTGAGCTGCTGTTCCGGGAGCGCCGCCAGGCTGAACAGCACGCCCGACGGGCCATTGTAGCGGATGCCGCCGCTGAGCGGCGCGGCCATCAGGCGCGACACCCACGAACCGCCGGCGCCGAGCGGGCGAAGGAAAGCCTGCATCCGTCCGACGGTGGTCGGCCCGCGCTTGAACAGCGCGCGTGCTTCCGCGCCGTCGCTGACGAGGCGACCGGCGAAGACCACGTCGACCGGATCCGACACGGTGGCGAGGCTGGAGCGGGTGAAGCCGTTGATCGCCAGGCGCACATCGGCCTGCGGGAACGCACTGGCATTCGCCTGCGCGAAATCGAGGCTGCCGGTTGCCTTGCCGCCGATGCCGAGATTCGGAACCAGCGCATTCGCGACCGAGAGATCGAGCGCATCGAGCCGCAGCTGCGCGGTGACGCCGCTGCCATAGGTGCCGGCGATCCGCGCACGGCCCTGATCGAACAGGATCTGCGTCGGCGCGAGGCGATAGGTGCCGTTGCTGGCGGTGATCCGCGCAGGGTTTCCGGTGCGGAAGTTGATCGCATTTGCCTGGCCCTGCAGCGCGACGAGATAGTCGTTGGGCGCAAGCCGGGCGTTGGCGGCGAGGCGGAACGGCACGCCGTTCGAACCGGTGAACAGCGCCTGCGCCGTGCCGCGCCCGCCGGCATAGTTCACCTTAACCCGGCCAGTCTGGATCACCGTCGGGCCGTAGCGGAGGTCGGCGACCTGCGCGTCGGCGACCACCTGCGGCGTATCGTACAGCACGATGCTTGCCGTCACGAGGGCGCGGCCGATTACGAAATCGACGTCGCCCGGGATGGTGGCGGCATAGGCGCGGGCGTTGACGTCGGCGCGCTGGTATTTGCCCTGCGCGCCGAGCTGGACTGCACCCGTGAGGCCAGAGCCGGCGAATTGTACCCGGCCTGAGAAGGGCCCCGCCGCGGTCTGCACGACACGGCCGGAGAAGTTGACGCCGGCAAAGACGATACGCCGGATGTCGATCGCAAGTTGCGCGCCCGGCCGCACCAGAACGTCTGCGGTGAATGGGCCGTAGGTGGTGCCACCGGTCGCCGTCACCGCGTAGGCGCCGCCGCGGCCGACGATGCGCGCATTGAGATCGACGAGACCGACGCCGACCCCGGGCCGCGGGGCACGCAGCGTCACCACCGGCGCAGCAGCGCTGCCGGTGACGCGCGCGGACAAGGGACCGTATTGGTTCGAATAAGCGTCTGCCGAGACGAGCACCGCGCCGGTATTGAGGTCGTACCGGCCCTGCCCGTTCGTCACGCGGAATTGCGGCGCGTTCACCTTCAGACTGCGGAAGGTGACGATGCCGTCGGTATCATAGCCGAAGTTGCTGAAGATCGTGGCATTGCCGCCGAGGAAGCTGCGCACGCCATCGTTGAAGATCTGACGCGTCTGGATGCCGACCCGGCCGACGATGCCGAAGCCGCCGTTGGGCTTCGTCACCAGTTCGGCATCGGTGTTGAGATTGATGATGCCGACGCTTTCGACGCGGAAATTGTTGACCCGGCCCTTCAGCGCGCCGGTGTAGCGCCCCGTTTCCATGTTGGCGGCGACGATCGCGGTGGCATCGATCGTATCCGACCGGATGCGCAGATTGTCCGACAGGATGGTCGGCATGTCGATCGCGAGATCGCCGTCGATCCGCACATTGGTGGTCAGCCCGCCGAGCGCCGGGTTGAGGCCGCTGATCCGCCGCGCGCGGGCGTGCACCGGCACCATGATGCGATCGGCGTCGACCCGCGCGAGCCCCTCGGCATAAAGGTTCTCGACCGTGGTTTCGGCGAAGCCCAGCGCGGTGGCGCGGACCTTGTAATCGACGGTGGGCGTGGCGAATGCGCCGTTCAGGACGACGCGCGCGAGCACGTCGCGACCGCGCAGGTTAGGCGCTATCGCACCGGGGGTGAGCAGCTTCGCATCGACCGCGAAATTGCCGAACTGGCTGTTGGCGAAATCGAGGATGCCGCCAGCGTCTACAGCGAGCGCCGAGGAGGTGAGCTTGACGCGGGTATCGGCCCGGCGTTCTGCCAACGTAGTGTCAATCGCGACATCGAGCTGCGGCGCGGTGAGACGTTCGACCGGCCCCTCGAGATAGAGTCCGGGGCGCGTGGCGCCGCGAATCTCGATATGCCCGTTGCGCGCCGAGAGGTTCAGATCGGCGAGCCGGCCGGCGCCCAGCGTCGCGACGGCCTTGCCCTGCCACGACTTCCAGTCGCCGCGCCCGTCGATCGTGGCGGTGAGCGGCGCCTTGGTGCCGGCGAGGCCAGAGACGAGGCCGCCCGCCGGCGCGAAGAGGCGCGCATCGATATCAAGCTTGTTCTCGTCCGGCACGGCATCGAGCCGGAGCTTCAGCGTGTCGCCGCCTGCGATGCCGGGCGCACGCAATGCGCCAGCGTCGACCGTCAGCTGCGCGCGGCGATCGGCGATATGTGCCGCGCCGTTGATCTGCGCGATGTGGCGCTGCCCCGCGACCGCGGGCTCCATGACGAAGCGGGCGACGCGAAGCCGATCGATATCGATATCGAGATCGGGCAGCAGCGGCGCGTTGGGGTCACTCGGCTGCGGGATGAATTCGGGATTGCGCGTCATGGTGATGAGCTGGCTTTCCAAGCTCTTCACGTTGACGTGGTTGTTGATGAACGAGAACGGCCGCCAGTCCACATCGAGCCGCGGCGAGGAAATGAACACGCCCTTCGGATCGCTGACGCGCACGTCGCTGAGCACCATGCGGCCGTAGAGCGAGCCGTCGATCCGCCCGACCTTGATGTTGAGCCCGCCGGCGGTGCGGTACCCACCGATCTGGTCCGCCACGAGGCGGCGGCCCGGATCGGTGTTGATGCCGAAGATGATCGCGACGAGCAGGAACAGGAGCACGAGCAGCGCGATCCCGATCCACTTCAGGATGCGCTGCCAGAGCGGCCGGTGAACGGTGACTTCCTCGGCCGGGACGGTCTGGGCGTTGTCCATGGCCATCAGAATGCCTGACCGACGGAGACGTAGAGCGCGATCTTCGGATCACCCGGCCGCGGGTTCAGCGGTGTCGCGACGTCGACGCGCATCGGCCCAAAATTGGTGTAGAACCGCCCGCCGATGCCAGCGCCGAAGCGCAAGTCCGACGCCTTGGGGAAGGTACTTTCATAGGCATTGCCGGCATCGATGAAGGGGACGATGCCGAAATTGCCGAAGCGGTAGCGCGCCTCCAGCGAGAATTCGTTGATGCTGCGGCCGCCGATCGGGCGCAGATCGGCGTAATCGATGTTGCCGTCTTCGTCGGGGATCAGTGTGGAGACCGGCTCGAGCGGGCCGAGCCGCTGATAGCCATAGCCACGGACCGAGCCGCCGCCGCCGCCGTAATAGCGCCGCGACGGCGCGATATCGTCGCGCGCGATGCCGAAGATCGAGCCGGCACGTGCGCGCCCCGCGATAACGAGGCTGTCGCTGACCGGCACATAGGCGGTCGCCTCCACCATCGTGCGGGCATAGGGGCGCACCTCGCCCTGAACGGAGGTTTCCGGGCTGAGATTGAGCTTCAGGCGATACCCCTTCGTCGGGTTGAGCAGATCGTTCGACGTATCCCACACGGCCTGCGTGGGGATCGCGGCGATGCCATAGGTGCGGCGGACGCGCTCGTTGCGCTCGAAGTCGAACACGCTTTCGTTGGTGAGGACGAGTTCGCCGCCGAACACATAGGTGAAACGCTTCTGCCAGATCGGCGTGGAATCGTATGACCAGCGCGCATAGGCCGTGCCGGTGAAGGCGTCGAACGCATCATAGTTGGAGTGATCGGCGGTGATGCCGGCGGCAAAGGTGCGGTCGCGCTTGCCCGCATTCTGCCGCCGGAACGTGGCTGCCGCGCCCTGCTGCTGCGTACCGGCGACTGCGGCGAGGATGACGGCGCCTTCGGGTGGGAAGAGATTGCGGTGCGTCCAGCCGCCGGCGAGCTTCACGCCCTCCCCAGTGCCATAGCCGGCGCTGCCGCCGAGGCTGCGCCACTTGCCCTTTGCCTGCTTGACCAGCAGATCCACCTGCTCGGTGCCGTCGGGCCCCGGCTGCCCCGTGCGCACCGGTTCCACGCCCACGCGATCGAACAGGCCGGTCGCGACCAGCGCCTCGCGCAGATCGTCGGCCAGGCGATTGTCGTAGAGCTGCCCCTGCTTGAAGCGCGGGAAGATCGAGAGGTGATCGAGATCGAAGACCGGATCGCCCTCCATGCGCAGCCGACCGAACGACGAACGCGGGCCGGTTTCCACCGGAAGCGTGTAATCGCCCGTGAACGTCTCATCATCGAGCAGGATGTCGCGCTCACCCACCTTTACGAAGGGATAGCCGCGCTGCGGCAGGACGAGGCTGACGTTGGCCTCCGCACCCTGGATCCGGGCCGCCTCGATCGGATCACCGACCTTGAGCGGCAGCTGGGTGCGCACGAGGTCCGGCGGCACCGTCGGATCGGCGTCGACCGTGACCTTGGCCAGCGTGAAGAGCGGACCGGGCGTGGCGGCGATGACAACGCGAAGGCGGCCGGGCTCACCGGGAACCGCCTCCAGCGTGGAAGTGGCGACGCCATCATAATAGCCCATCGATTTCATCAGGCGGATGGCGAGCTGCGCATCCTCCTGGGCGCGGGCATTCACCTGCGTGGCGTTGGCGGCCTTTCCGTCGCCTTCCCGCAACGCCGACAGCGACTTGAACTCGCCTTCCAGCCCAATATCCGCAAGGCCGCGGACTTCGGTTTCGTAGCGGATCTCGGGTGCATCCGCGTCGGCGACATCGGCGGCGGTCACCAGCGGAACCGTGTCGGTGCTGCTGAGCGGGGTGAGCGGCTGCGCCAGTTCGCCATCGAGCGGTGCCGGCGGCGGCATGGTGCCGGTCGGAACGATCGGGGCCGGCGTGGCGGTGGATGGCGCTGAAGTGGCAGGTGCGGACGTGATCGGTGGCTGTGCCGGCGTGCCGGCGTCCGCCGGCATCGGCTCGAGCGGCGCATTGATGTCGTTCGACAGCGGCGGGAGTGCGGCATCGAAGGTCGCATCGGGGACGATGGGGGCATTGCCCTGCGGATCAACCGCCGGCGTTCCCGGCGCTGGCTGAGCGGACGTCTGGTTGTCGCCCGGACGTGGCTTCGGCGCATCCGGCCCCTGCGCCGGCGCGGTGCCGGGCTTTGCCATCTGTCCGCCGGCTGCCGTCGATGCCGCAAGCAACGCAGCAGCCAACCAGCGATGACACCCGGAATTGAACCCCACGCACTGCCCCTTCTCGTACCGGCGGGGCTGCATCTTTGGCTATACCCCCTCCGCTCCGGCTAACGATGCCACAGGCAAAAGGTTGCGATGACTACGTAATAATCCTCAACGACGAGGGGTGGAACGGCGCTTCGAAAGCGGTTACGGCCGTCACTATCGCCCAGCGTTTCAATAAGTTTCCGCGGTGTCGCGGCGCCGCGCTGGAGCGATCCTCATGCGGAGAAAGCAGCCCTCTTGCGGAGAACGGGATATAATGCATCGTCTGTTTGTTCAGCGCGGCGAGGCGGCTTGTCCGTTGATGAGAGCGACGGGCTGCGAGCGGGATTGATGCATCTGATGAACGGACGAGGGCTCGCCCTGGCGGGGGCGCTGGTGCTGGCCGCATGCAGCGGCGGAGAACAGGCAAGCGAAGGCAAGGGAGCGGGCGGACCCGGCGGGCCCGGGGGCGGGCCGGCGCAGGTCGGCTATGTCGTCGTCCAGCCGACGCGCGTGCCGCTGATCACCGAGCTGCCCGGGCGGACCGTCGCCTATCGCAGTTCCGAGGTGCGGCCGCAGGTGAGCGGCATCATCCAGAAGCGCTTCTTCAAGGAAGGGTCGGTCGTCCGCCAGGGCCAGCCGCTCTACCAGATCGACCCCAGCCTCTATCGCGCCGCCGCCAATGAGGCACAGGCCAATGTCGCCAGCGCGAGCGCCACTGCGGAAGCCGCGCGGATCCGCGCCGAGCGGCTTCGCCCGCTCGCCCAGATCGAGGCGGTGAGCAAGCAGGACTATACCGACGCGGTCGCGACGCAGCGCCAGGCCGAGGCCGCGATCGCGCAGAACCGGGCACAGCTGGAAACGGCGCGCATCAACCTTCGCTTCACCACCGTGCCGGCGCCGATCACCGGGCGGATCGGGCGATCGATCTTCACCGTCGGCGCGCTGGTGACGACGAGCCAGGCCGATCCGCTGGCATCGATCCAGCAGCTCGACCCGATCTATGTCGATATCCAGCAATCGGCAGCATCGATGCTGCAGCTGCGCCGCGCGCTTTCCAGCGGCGGCGTGCTGCCGGCGACCGCCACGGTGCGGCTGAAGCTGCCCGACGGCGCCGATTACGGCGCGACCGGCGTGGTCGAATTCTCCGAAGTGGTGGTCGACGAGCAGACCGGCACGGTGACGATGCGTGCGCGCTTCCCCAATCCAAATGCACTGCTGCTGCCGGGCATGTTCGTGCAGGCGGTGTTCGCCCAGGCGATCGACGCAAGCGCCTTCCTGGTGCCGCAGCAGGCCGTCTCGCGCGATCCGCAGGGCAACGCCACGGTATGGATCGTCGGGCCGAACAACAAGGCGGTTCAGCGCACTGTGAAGGCGGGCCGGGCGATCGGCGAGAACTGGGTCGTCACCGGCGGCCTGCGCCCGGGCGACAAGGTGATCACGCAGAGCACGGGCAATCTGCGTCAGGGCGCGGATCTGCGCCCGGTGCCGGCCTCGTCCCCGGAGATCGTGCGTCCACCGTCGCCCGAACAGCTGAAGCAGCAGCAACAGCAGGCCAAGGGCAAGGCCGCCTAACGTGTCACGCATTTTCATTGACCGGCCGATCTTTGCCTGGGTGCTCGCGATCATCGTGATGATGGCGGGCGTGGGCGCGATCCTGTCGCTGCCGATCGCGCAATATCCCGACGTGGCGCCGCCGCAGGTGTCGATCCGCGCCACGTATCCCGGCGCCAATGCCGAGACGATTGAGAATTCGGTCACCCAGATCCTGGAACAGCAGCTGACCGGCATCGACGGGCTGCTGTATTTCTCCTCCTCCTCCTCCTCGCGCGGCTCCGTCTCGATCACCGCCACCTTCGCGAAGGGCACCGATCCCGACATCGCGCAGGTGCAGGTGCAGAACCAGATCCAGCAGGCGCTGAGCCGCCTGCCGGCGCAGGTGCAGCAGCAGGGCGTGGTGGTGCGCAAGTCGAACCCCGACTTCCTGCTGATCGCGGGCGTCTATGACGCCAGCGACCAGATGACGAACCGTGACGTCTCCGACCTCATGGTTTCGACGCTGCAGGATCCGCTTGGCCGCGTGCCGGGCGTCGGCGACACCAACGTGTTCGGTTCGCAGTACGCGATGCGCATCTGGCTGGATCCGGCGAAGCTCGCCAGTTTCCAGCTGATGCCGGGTGACGTGATCAGCGCGATCCAGACGCAGAACACGGAAGTCGCGGCAGGCGAGATCGGCGGCCAGCCGATGCCGAACACGCAGATGCTGAACGCGACGGTGACGGCGCAATCGCGCCTGCAGACGCCGCAGCAGTTCCGTGACATCATCCTGAAGACGCTGCCCTCCGGCGCGACGGTGCGCGTCGGCGATGTCGCGCGCGTCGAGCTCGGCTCCGAAAGCTATAATGCGAGCAGCCGGATCAACGGCCATCCGGGCGCCGGCATCGCGGTGCTGCTCGCCCCCGGCGCCGATGCGCTAAAGACCGCGGAACTGGTGAAGGCGGAGATCGCGCGCGTCGCCAAGACCTATCCGCCGAACATGCGGGTTGCCTATTCGAACGATTCCACCGCGTTCATCAAGCTGTCGATCGACGAGGTGGTGAAGACGCTGATCGAGGCCATCATCCTCGTCATCATCGTCATGTTCGTGTTCCTGCAGAGCTGGCGCGCGACGCTGATCCCGACGATCGCGGTGCCGGTGGTGCTGCTGGGGACCTTCGCCGTCTTCTATCTCGCCGGCTTCTCGATCAACACGCTGACGCTGTTCGGCCTGGTGCTGGCGATCGGCCTGCTCGTCGACGACGCGATCGTCGTGGTGGAGAACGTCGAGCGGTTGCTCGAGGAAAACCCGGAGATGACGCCGCGCGAAGCGACGATCGAGTCGATGCGCGAGATTACCGTGGCGCTGGTGGCGATCGCGCTGGTGCTGTCGGCGGTTTTCCTGCCGATGGCGTTCTTCGGCGGATCGACCGGCGTCATCTATCGCCAGTTCTCGATCACCATCATCTCCGCGATGGTGCTGTCCGTGGCGGTGGCGATCATCCTCTCCCCGGCCCTTACCGCGACACTGCTGCGCCAGCGGCACGCCAAGAATGGCGACGGCGAGACGCCCAAGCGCAGCCGGTTTGCGTGGGTGAACGAGCGGCTGGAGCGTGCGCGCGACTGGTTCAACACCAGCTTCGAGCGCGGCACCGAGCGCTACGTGACCGCGGTGCGCCGCGTGGTGGATCGCAAGTGGCTGTTCGTGGCGGTGTATCTCGCCACCGTCGGCTTGCTGGCGGTGCTGTTCCTTCGCCTCCCGACCGGCTTCCTGCCGACCGAGGACCAGGGCGGCGTGATCGTGCAATATCGCCTGCCGGCCGGCGCGACGCTCGGCCGGACGATGCAGGTGCAGCGGCAGGTGGAGAAGTATTTCGAGACGTACGAGAAGAACAACGTGAAGACGCTGTTCACCGTCTCCGGCGGCGGTGGCGGCGGCGTCAGCGGGCAGAATACGGGCCAGGGCTTCGTCCAGCTGACCGACTGGGCCGACCGCAAGGGCAAGGAAAACTCCGCCGACGCGATCGTGGCGCGTGCCGCCGCGGCGTTCCGCGCCCTGCGCGACGCACAGGTGTTCGCGCTGGTGCCGCCGGCGATCCGCGGCCTCGGCCAGTCCGAAGGCTTCACGCTCGAGCTCCAGAACACCGGTGGGCTGAGCAAGGCTGAGTTCGCCGCGGCCCGCGACAAGCTGCTGGCGGCGGCCAATGCCGATCCGAAGCTGACCGGGGTGCGCCTCAGCGAACTGCCCGATATCGGCACGTTGCAGGTGAAGACCGATCCGCAGCGCATCGCCGCGCTCGGCATCTCGCAGACCGATGTGAACACAACGCTCTCGACCGCCTGGGGTGGCCGGTACGTCAACGATTTCGTCGATCGCGGACGCGTGAAGCGCGTGTACGTGCAGGGCGACGCGCCTTATCGCGAGGCGCCCGACGACCTCTACCAATGGTTCGTGCGCGGGCAGAACGGGCAGATGGCGCCCTTCTCCAGCTTCGCGACCACCGGCTGGTCGCAGGCGCCGACCACCGTCTCGCGCTTCAACGGCATCGAATCGTTCGAATTCCAGGGGCAAAGCGCGGGCGGCAGCTCGGGCGACGCAATGGCGCGGATCGAGGAACTGGCCAGCCAGATCCCGGGGACGAGCATCGCCTGGGCCGGCATTTCCTATCAGCAACGGCTGTCGTCGGGACAGGCGCCGCTACTCTACGGCCTGTCGATCATCGTCGTCTTCCTGTGCCTTGCGGCGCTGTACGAGAGCTGGTCGATCCCGATCGCGGTGCTGCTCGTCATCCCGCTCGGCCTGATCGGTGCGGTCGCCTTCGTCACGCTGCGGGGGCTGACCAACGACGTATATCTGCAGATCGGCCTGCTGACGACGATGGGCCTCGCGGCGAAGAACGCGATCCTGATGATCGAGTTCGCCGAGCAGGAAGAGAAGAAGGGCGCGCGGGTGATCGATGCCGCACTGACCGCCGCCCGGATCCGCCTGCGCCCGATCCTGATGACCAGCCTTGCCTTCATCTTCGGCGTGCTGCCGCTGGCGATCTCGACCGGCGCTGGCGCGAACAGCCGTATCGCGATCGGCACCGCGGTGATCGGCGGCATGCTGACCGCGACGGTGCTGGCGATCTTCTACATCCCGCTGTTCTTCGTGCTGGTGCGGCGCGGCTTCCGTGACACCATGGCACGAATGCGCGGGAAGGAGCCGGGCTACCACCCGCCGGCCGACGACAATCTGCCGCCCGGCGGCACGCCGCGCCTGGAGCAATCGTGATGCGCCGCCTTGTCCCGCTCCTTCTCGGCACGGCGCTGATCGGCAATGGCCTGGCGGCATGCAGCATGGCGCCAAAGTACGTCCAGCCGGCACTTCCGGTGCCGGCGTCCTGGCCGGTGGGCGACGCCTATCTGCGCCAGACCGAGGCGGCGCTGCCCAGCGTTTCCTATCGCGACATCTTCCGCGATGCGCGGCTGCAGCAACTGATCGACCAGGCGCTGGCGAACAATCGCAACCTGCGCGCGTCGGTGGCGAACATCGAGGCAGCGCGGGCGCAATATCGCATCCAGCGCGCCGAGCTGTTCCCGCAGATCGACGTGGGCGGCGCCATCAACCGCCGCGAAGTAGGCGCCGCGGCGGCCGGCGGCGCCTTCACCGTCGGCGGGACGACCTACACCGCGCGGGCCGGCGTCAATGCGTTCGAGCTGGACCTGTTCGGCCGCGTGCGATCACTGAGCGACGCGGCGCTCAACCGCTATTTCTCGCAGGAGGCCGCGGCGCGCGCCGTCCGCCTGACGCTGACGGGTGATGTGGCGGGGGCGTGGCTGACCTATGCCGCGGATCAGAGCCTGATGAAGCTGGCCGAAGACACGGCCGCGATCGCGCGGCGGTCGGTGCAACTGACGCGCGCACGGGTGGAAGGCGGAATCGCGCCGCGCACGGACCTGCGGCAAGCGGAGCAAATCCTGGCCACGGCAGAGGCGAATATCGCCAGCCAGCGGACCGCGATCGCGCAGGACGTGAACGCGCTTCAGCTGCTGGTCGGCGCGCCCGTCGATCCGGCGCTGCTGCCGCGATCGATCGAAGAAGCCGCGGGCACGATCGCGGAGCTGCCGGCCGGCCTCGACAGCCGCGTGCTGCTGCGCCGGCCGGACGTGGTGCAGGCGGAATATGACCTGCGCGCCGCCAACGCCGAGATCGGCGCCGCGCGCGCCGCGCTGTTCCCGACGATCTCGCTGACGGGGCTGTTCAGCTTTGCGAGCACCGCCCTCTCCTCGCTGTTCACCGGCGGCGCGCTGACCAAGAATGTGAGCGCCGCGGCGGATTACCCGATCTTCCGCGCGGGCGCCGGGCGGGCGGGGATCGCACAGGCGACCGCGCTGCAGCGCGCCGCCCTCGCCACCTATGAAGGGACGATCCAGACAGCGTTCCGGGAAGTGGCGGACGCGCTGGCGCGGCGCGGGACGGTGAGCGAGGAGCTTGCCGCGAACGAGCGCTTCGCGAGCGCCGCGGCCGATACGTTCCGACTGACCGAAGCCCGCTATCGCGGCGGGATCGACACGTTCCTGACCAGCCTCGACGCGCAGCGGTCGCTCTACACCGCACAGCAGATCGTGGTGCAGACCCGGCTGGTGCGGGCGACAAACCTTGTCACCTTGTATCGCACGCTGGGCGGGGATTCGCAGCTGGAGACCACCGCAGGGGCGCCGTCGCTCACCGCGTCGCAGGAGCCGCAGCAACAGCCTTGACGCTCGCGATGGGCCATGAAAGTCTTTGCGGCATGGAATGGATCATGCCCGATCGCACGAAGATCGAGGCGAACGCGATCGTTCCAACGGGCGGCGATGTCCGCTTCGTCGCGGGCCGGACCGGGCCCGCCCCCGCCGGATGGCTTGCCGAAAGGCCTTATGACGCACCGTATCAGAGGGTTCCGCATTGCCGATCGCGACGCGATGATCACCTTCGCCAACAGCCTGCCGGATCATGACCTGCTGTTCCTTGGCCGCGACCTGAAGCATCCGCGGGTGATCGCGGCCTGGCTCGGCGCGGTCGCGGAGGGGTGGATCGACAGCCTGGTGGCGGAGGATGACGGCGTGATCGTCGGCACCGCCGCGCTGGTGCAGGATCCGCTGGGCTGGTCCGCACACGTCGGCGAGGTGCGGCTGCTCGTCTCGCACGAGCGCCGCGGCGTCGGGGTCGGCCGTGACCTGCTTGAGGCGATGTTGCGGGTCGCGCACGAACGCGGCCTCGCCAAGCTGACCGCCGCGATGACGCCGGACCAGCAAGGCGCGATCGCGCTGTTCGAGAGCCTTGGCTTCCGCAGCGAGGCGCTGTTGCGCAACCAAGTGCGCGATCGCACGGGCAATGCCCACGACCTGGCGATCCTCGCGTACGACGCGACGCGCACTGCCGCGGAACAGCGCGGCTCGAGCTTCGACATTAACTGATCCGGGAGCGGGCGCCGAACTTTGCATCTGGGTGCGCGTTGACCTTGTGATCCTTCAGGAGACGTTGCGCATGGCCAAAGCCGCCAGCGATCCGGCCGCACCGGCAAAGCCCCCCTCCCCGTTCCTGGCGCTGACGGAACTGCCGCGAGCATTGTTCGAGCTGGGTTCGCTGCCCTGGGCGGCGCCGCTGCTGGCGAGCGCGCCGCGCGGCGACGGCCATCCGGTGCTGGTGCTGCCGGGCTTCTCCACCTCCGACCGGGCAACGGCGGTGCTGCGCCATTACCTCGCGCGGCTCGGCTATGATGTGCACAGCTGGGACCTGGGCCTGAACCTCGGCCCGCGTGCGATAGGCCGGGAAGGCGAGAAGCTGGCGGCGCGGGTGAAAGAGATTCACAGCGCGACGGGACGCAAGGTGAGCCTGGTCGGCTGGAGCCTGGGCGGAATGATGGCGCGCGTGATGAGCCGGCGGATGCCCGAAGCGGTGCGACAGGTGATCTCGCTCGGCTCACCCTTTGCGGGCACGCCGCGGGCGACCAACGTGTGGCGCATCTACGAATTGCTGAGCGGGCAGAAGATCGACGATCCGGTCGCGCGCGCGCAACTGCGTGAGGGGACCACGCCGCCGCCGGTGCCCTCCACCGCGATCTGGAGCCGGGAGGACGGCATCGTTTCCTGGCGCAATTGCGTGGAGCCGTTCGCCGCCAACAGCGACAATATCGAGGTGCACGGCAGCCATTGCGGCCTCGCGGTCAACCCGGCCGTGCTTTACGCCATCGCCGACCGGCTGGCGCAGCCGGAGGACGATTGGAGGCCGTTCGACCGCAAAGGCCTGATGCGCGCGATCTGCTATCCTTCGGCCGGGCACAACTGAGCCCGGCCGAAGCAGGGATCAGAAGCTAATCCGCGCCGCCACGCGAATGTCGCGGCCGGCAAGCGGCACGAAATCCTTGGTGAAGGACGCGTGCCGGCGTGCATCGACATCGAAGATGTTGTTCGCCGACAGGATCAGCGTCGTCTCACTTTCGGTGCCGAACGGCTTCCACGACAGCGAGGCGTTGACGAGGGTGAAATCGTCGGTCGGCGTCTCGAAGGCAGCGATGCGGTTCTGCGGGGTGACATGCTCCACCTCGACGCGGCCGCCGATCGGGCCGCTCCTGGCGCTGAGCCCGGCGAGCACGCGCAGCGGCGGAATGCGGGGCACCGGGCCGCCACCGTTGTTGAGCGTCGCGCGGACATAATCGGCGACGACATTGCCATCGAGCTCAAAGCTGCCACGGCGCAGGAGCTTGGCCGTCACCTCGCCCTCCACGCCATAATAGCGCGCGCCGGATTGACGATATTGGAACACCGGCAGGCCGTTCCGTTCAAGATCGGTCTCGCCTTCGTATATGTAATCGTCAAACCAGGTGGCATAGCCGCTCAGCTGGAAGGTCAGCGGTCCGGCGACGCCGCGGGCGTAGACCTCCGCGCCCCAGCTCTTCTCCTTGCGGAAATCGGGATTGCCGACTTCATAGGCCTGGGTCGCGACGTGCGAGCCGTTGGAGAACAGCTCCTCGCCCGACGGCGCACGCACGGCGCGCGAGCCGTTGATGCCGATCTTCACTTCCGGGGCGACCGCGTAGGAGACACCGAGTGCGCCCGAGAAGGCATCGAACTGGCGGCTGATCGTGGCGACGGGTGCGTCATCGTCCAGCCCCAGGCGCACGTTGGTGCCGCGCACATTGGTATGTTCGTAGCGCGCCGCTGCCTCTAGCCCGAGCTTGCCGAAGTTGAACTCCTGCAGGGTGAAGAAGCCGTATTGATCGGTGACGTTCGGTGCGACGAACGCCTCCTCACCCACGGCAGAGAAGTCGCGGGTGAAGCCCTGGAAGCCAGTGACGCCGCGCCAGCCGTTGCGATCCGCCTGGACGAGTTCCAGCCGGCCCTCAAAGGCTTGCGAGTTGAACACGGTGCCGACTTCGCCGCCCTCAAACTCGGTATGGTCGTAGTCGGCAAAGCCCGCGCGGAACCGGATCTTGTCGATGAAGCTGCCGTAGGTGTTCACCTCGCCGCGCATGTCGGCGCGGAACTGCTTCATCCCGATGGTGACGGCGTCGTGATCATGCCCGCCGCCATGGTCGTCGCCGTGATCGTGCCCGTCGTCATGATCGTGGCCGTGGCCGTGCGGATCGGCGATCTCCGGCCGCTCGGCGACGCCGTACTTGGTGTCGTAATAGCCGACCGAGAAACCGAGGCTGCCGCCGTCGTTGATCAGCGCGACGCCGGCACCCAGCGTATAGGTTTCCGTGCCGCTGTTGGGCAGGCGGCCGCGGCGGTTGGCAAGCGCCGTGGATTCGGCGGCTTCATCGGCATGGCCGTCCTCCGCCTGATGCTCCGCGAGGTGAAGCAGATCCGACCGAAGCTCCGGCGACAGCTGATAGCCACCGATGCGCAGATCGTCGGTCTTGCGATAGCTGCCGTCGACATGGACGACGATCTGCGACGAGAGCGCCGCGTCGACGCCGGCGCCGACACTGCGTTCGTCGGCCGCCGAGCCGTAAGTGCCGGTCGCATCGACGTGATAGCCATGTTCCGGCACCACGCGCGGTATGCGCCGATCGATGACGTTGACGGCGCCGCCGATCGCCTGGCTGCCGAACAGCAGCACCGCGGGGCCGCGCAGGATCTCGATCCGCTCGGCCGTGAGCGGATCGATCGTCACCGCGTGATCGGCCGAGGTGTTGGACACGTCGAGCGAGCCAAGCCCGTCGGTCAACACGCGAACGCGCTCACCCTGAAAGCCGCGCAGCACCGGGCGCGAGGCGCCGGGGCCGAACGACGTGGCGGAGACGCCGGGCTGGCTGACCAGGGTGTCACCGATCTGCGGGCGAATGTCGCGGGTGAGCTGATCGCCCGAAATGACCGACTTACCGGCGAGAATATCGAGATCGCGCACGAACGGCGCGGTGATCACGATCTCGCGATCATTTTCGACATGGGTTGAGCTGGACGAGGCGACGGGTGCCGGCATAGTCTGAACAGCAGCGTCGTTCGGCGGCGCTTCCTGCGCCATCGCAGGGGAACAGATCGCCGCACTACCGGCAAGCAAGATCGAGATTCGTTTCACCAAGGCCCTCCCAGCACTTGGAAGGACCCCCTAAAGTGCATGAGATAATGTATCAAGGGGGTGTTATATCATTTTCTTGATCGCTTGCGGCATGAGGGAGGCTGATGACGATCTGGCTTCAGCCGATCTCGAACCACACGTCGCTGTTGGCGAACAGCTCAGCGGCATCGCGCTGAGCGCCCGAGGGGAAGGTTATTGCAACGCCAGTGGTCGATCCGCGGAGAAGGACGGCGAGCCGTAGCGCCCTACCATCAACGCGGCGTTCGAAGGCGATGACCGTAGCGTCGCCCGTCACGTCGGCCGGTTCGTAGCTGCCGCGCAGGAACAGGTCGGGATGCGCGCGGCGGTGCGCCAGCAGGTCCCGGATGAGCTTCAGTTTGGGCGGGGGATCGGCGAGGGCGTCGATTCGGGCCGCGAAGTCGACCGGTCGGCGGTTGTCGGGATCGACCAGGCTGAGGTCGTCCAGCTCAGCGCCCTGGTAGAGATCCGGAACGCCGGGGACAGTATGGCGCAGCGCGACGGTGGCCAGCGTGTTGCGTAGGGCGGCAGGCGCGATCTCGCGGACGAAATCGTCCATTGCGTCGCGAAAGTCCGAGCTGCCGATCAGTTCACGGGCGAGCGTGTTGCAACGATCCTCATAGGCCTCGTCGGGCGCTTCCCAGGAGGAGCGGAGCTTGGCCTCGCGCAGCGCCTTGGTCTGCCAGGCGATGATGCGGTCAGCGAAATCGGCCTCGGGCGTCGCCGGCCAGGCACCAAGCAGCGACTGGAAGAGCATGTAACGATCGCCGCGGTCGACGCCGGCGGAGAGCGGATCGGCAAGCGCTTCCCAGCGGGCGACTTCCGCGCGCCAGCGATCGGGGATGGTGCTGAGCACGGCGAGCCGCGCGCGGCTGTCCTCGCCGCGCTTGTGATCGTGCGTCGCGGTGGTGAGCATCGCCGCCGGCCAGCGCGCTGCGCGATCCTTCATCGCGGCATGGAATTTGGCCGGCGACAGGCTGAGCCACGCGGCATCGAAGCCGACATCGTTGCGCGAAAGCAGGCGCCCGTAGCGGTAGAAGGCGGTGTCCTCGAGCGCCTTGGCCGCAATCGGGGCGGAGAGTTGCTGGAAACGGCGCACCGCTTCGGCCGCGAGCGCGGTGTCACCCGGCGATGTGCCGGCGAGCCAATCGAGGATCAGCGCGACGACCGGCTCCTCCCCCGGCGGCACGTGGGGCGCAACGCGCCGGCGGACCTCTGCGCGCACGGCCTCGTCGTTCGCCGGTGCGCTGCTGCCGGTGCCGTAGGTGCGATAGACCGGGAAGACCCACAGCAGCCGCTCGATCGCGCGGCGCAGCATGGCGACCGTGAAACCTTCGGCGCCGCGCGCGCTGGCGGCAAGCGCAGCGAAGGCGGCGGCGCAGCCTTCCAATTGGCCGGTGAATTGCCAGGCGAGGAGCTGCTGCCGGGCAAGCAGTTCCTCCGGCGCCAGATCGGCGGGCCGGCTGCTCACATCGTGCCACAGCGCGCCGAGCGGCAGCGCCCCGGCGGGATCGTGGAGCACGGCTGAGGCCTGCTCCATGAAATCATAACCGCTGGTGCCGTGAATGCCCCAATCCGACGCCATCTCCTCGCCCGGACCCAGGATCTTCTCGACCACGATCCACGCTTGCTCCCCGAGATGGGTGCGCAGCCGGCGGCAATATCCTGCGGGATCGGCGAGGCCGTCGACATGGTCGACGCGCACGCCCCGGATCAGCCCTTCGTCATACAGGCGGAAGTAGAGCGCGTGGGTAAGATCGAACACTGCGGGGTCTTCGGCCCGCACGCCCGCCAGTTCGTTGATCGCGAAGAAGCGGCGCCAGTTGAGTTCGTCATTCGCGCTTCGCCACCAGCCGAGCCGGTAATGCTGCCGCGCGAGCAGCACCTCGAGCGGCACGTCGGCCGCTGTCGCCTGATCCTCGTCACGGATCGGGAAGCGGTGCTCTCCGTAAGCAACGATCGTCCAGCGATCCTCGTCCCGTTCCAGGGTGATGGCGCCGTCGCCCAGCGCCTGGCGGAGCGGGGTGCCGAGCACGGGGAGCAGGACCGGGCGACGCCAGTCGATGTCGAACACGCGGGCGTATTCGCTGTCTGGGCCTCGACGCAGCACGTCGTTCCACCAGGGGTTGGCCCCGTCGGCGACGCCCATATGGTTGGGCACGATATCGATGATGACACCCATGCCGCGCGCCTGAAGCGCCGCGACGAGGCTGCGGAAGCCCTCCTCACCGCCAAGCTCGGGATTGATGCGGGTGGGATCGACGACGTCATAGCCGTGGGTGGAGCCCGGCACCGCGCTGGTGATCGGGGAGGCATAGACATGGCTGATGCCGAGATCGTCGAGATAGGGCACGATCGCCTCTGCATCGGCGAAGGTGAAGCCGACGTGGAACTGCAGGCGGTAGGTCGCGCGCGGGATCATCCGGGCCTCACGTCGGAGAGCCGCCGGGTGCGCGCGGCGACTTCCGGCCGGGTGAGCAGGGCCGCGGTGTCATCGGGCATGCGGCGGCGCCAGTTGGGGTGTTCGTCGATCGTGCCCGGCAGGTTCGGCTGTTCCTCCAGCCCGAGGAGATCCTCCATCGGAAAGATGGCGAGCGGCTGGGGCGCGGCCGCCACGGCATCGAGGATCGGATCGAGCGGCGGATCGGCTGGTACGTCGCCGCTGCCGCCGATCGCGTGCCACAGCGATGCCTTCTCGGCGGTGCGCTGCTGGTCCGCAGCGTCCATGCCGCCGCGGCCGAGCTGGCGGCCCCAGTGGATGTCGCGACCGGTCCACCAGCCGGCGAGCGTGGGCGTATCGTGCGTGCCGGTCATCGCCACCGCCGCCCCGGGCCAGCGTTCGGGCGGGACGAAGGCGCCTGCCGCATCACGCTCGAACAAGAGGACGCGCATGCCGAGCATGCCGCGCGCCGCGAGATCGTCGCGGAAGCCGGGCGGCACGGTGCCGAGGTCCTCGGCGATAACCAGGGCATCGGCGCGGTGCGCCTCGATCGCGACGATGCGCTTCAGATGTGCGCCGGGCATCGTGAGGTACGCGCCCTCACTCGCGGCCGCGCCCTGCGGGATGACCCACAGCCGGTCGAGGCCGAGCGCATGGTCGATCCGGATGCCGCCGGCATGGGCAAGCGCCGCGCGGATCGTCTTGATGAAGGGCGCGAAGCCTGCGCGGGCGAGCGCGAAAGGATCGAAGGTGGTGATGCCCCAGCTCTGTCCGTCCGGCCCTAGCGGATCGGGCGGCGCGCCGATGGTTAGGCCGGTGAGAAGATCCGCCGGATGGCTCCACGCAGCGCTGCCGCACGGGCTGACGCCCACCGCCAGATCGGCGATGAGGCCGGTTGCCATACGCTCGCGCGCGGCGGCCTGCGCCGTCTTCAGGCTTTCGTTGGCGAGCCATTGGAGGAAGGCGTAGAAGCCGATCTCCTGCGGGTTTTCCCCGGCAAAGCGGCTGACCGCGGGGCCATCGGCGTCGTGGTACGCTGCCGGCCAGTCACGCCAATCGCTGGAGGCGAAGGCGGCGCACAGTGCGTCGAAGCGGGCGTGGCATTCGAGATCCGGACCGCGCACGCGGCGGAAGGCGGTGACCGCCCCGCGCACCGCATCCGACCGCGCGTCATACGCGGCGCGAAGGTGCGCGAGCCGCGCCGGGATGGCCGAATGCCAGTCGATCAGGTCCCCGGCGGGCTCTGGCGGGAGGGGGGCGCCGATCAGCCCCGGATCGGCGAGAAGCACATTGTGGAAGAGGCGGCTGGACGGCGAATAGGGGCTGAAACGACGCGGATCGCTGGGAAATAGTGCGTGCGTCGGGCTGATCGCGAGGGCGCTACACCCGGCTTGCCCAAGCGCCGCGGCGCTTTGTGCGAGCGTGCCGAAATCGCCGAACGAGGTGTCGCGGGCGCCGCGCAGCGCGGGGATCTGCACAGCCACGCCCCAGCCAAGGCCGGTCGGCTGCGGACAGCGGCGGGGGGCGATGGCGAGGGTGATCGCGTCGCCATCGATGAGAAGCTGATGGTAGCCGATCGCGTCGGGCGCCTGGAGGTCGCCGTCGAGCGTCATGGGGGCGAGCATCTCGGTGCCGTCCTCCAGCACCAGCAGCGCCTGATCGTAGGCGCGATCGAGCGGGAGGGTGGCGCCGGCCTCGGCGGAGAGGAAACGGTGCGTGGGAGGCGTGGTATCGAGGTTCGCGAGGATCGCCTCCAGCACCGCATCCGGCACCTGCTGCGGGCGGCCGTCGGCGTCGACCCACTGGCGTTGAAGACCGGCAGCGGTGGCGGCGGAATCGAGCGCGTTCACCGTGCAATCCCGGCGATGAAACGGCCATCAATGGTGAAGATCTGGCCGGCAATGGTGGGCAATGGTGCCGGATGGTCGGCGAGATCGATCGCCATGGTCAAGATTGTACCGTCCGCCAGCTGCCAGCGCGCAGTAACCGCCGCATCGCCGGTCGCTTCCGCGCCGAGCGAACGGACGTCGTGGAGCTGCGGCACGATCCGTTCGCGGCGGACCGTCAGCAGTTGGTGGTATAGTGCCGTCCAGCTGGGTGCCGCGGGGCCCGGCTGGGGCCGTGAGCTTTCGAACGTCTCCGGCGCGTTGGGATCAGGAATACGCTCGCGCGCCGCAGGATCGGCAAAGGCGGGGAATTTGGCGAACTCCCGCCGTCGCCCCTCGCGAACCGCGTCGGCGAGATCGTCGTGGAAATCGGTGAAGAAGAAGAACGGGCTTTCGCTCCCCTCCTCCTCGCCCATGAAGAGCAAGGGGATGTTCGGGGCGAGCAGCATGAGGGCAGTGGCCGCGCGCAGCTTTGCCGGATCGGTGAGCAGGGTCAGCCGCTCTCCCATGGCGCGGTTGCCGACCTGGTCGTGGTTCTGGAGGAAGTTGACGAAGCGGGTCGGCGGAAGGTGCCCGCTGGGCGTGCCGCGGGGGCGGCCGTCCTGGTTGGGGGAGGGATCGCCCTGGTAGATGAAGCCTTGCGATAGCGCGCGGGCGAGGCGTTCTGCGGGACGATCGGCGAAGTCGGCATAATAAGCGCTGGTCTCGCCGGTCAGCAGCACATGCATGACGTTGTGGAAATCGTCGTTCCACTGCGCATCATAGGCGGCGGCGTGGAGGCGGTCCGCGTCATTATGTTCGTTTTCCAGCACGAGATGGACGTGGCGGTTGGGAAGCGCGGCGCGGATCTCGGCAGCCATGGCGTCGAGGAAGCTGGGGTTGTCGATCGCATGGACCGCGTCGAAGCGAAGGCCGTCGAAGCGATAGTCGCGCAGCCACATCAGCGCATTGTCGATGAAGAAGCGCGCCACGGGTTCCTCGTCGACCGCCACCGCGCCGCCCCAGGGTGTGGCGACGTCGCGGTGGAAGAAGCGATCGGCATAGAGGCCGAGGTAATTACCGTCGGGACCGAAGTGATTGTAGACCACGTCGAGAAAGACGCTGAGGCCGAGTTCGTGCGCCGCGTCGATCAGCGCGCGCAGCTCGGCGGGGGAGCCATAGGCCTCATGCACGGCATAGGGCAGGACACCGTCATAGCCCCAGCCGCGGTCGCCGGCGAAGGCGTTGATCGGCATGAGCTGGATTGCGGTGACGCCTAGCGCGGCCATGACAGGGAGGCGCTGGGTGACGCCGCTGAAACCGCCGAGCGTGCCGGCGTGAAGCTCCATGATCACCACCTCGTGCCACGGGCGGCCGCGCCATTCGGGCACGCGCCAGTCATGGCTGTGATCGGGAACGATGCTCCAGCCGTGAACGCCGCCATGCTGGCGACGCGAGGCGGGATCGGGGACAGGTGTGTCGCCGATGTGGAAGCGGTAGCGGGTGCCGGGCGGCGCCGAGTGATCAGCGATATGCCAGCCGTCGTCCTGCGGCGTCATCGGCAGATGCGTGTCGTCGCAGTCGAGGACGACCTGCGGCGTGCCCGGTGCCCAGAGGCGGAAGCGGGTGGTGCCGTCGGGCAGCGGCTCCGGCCCCCAGGCGTTCATTCCTCCCATGCGCTGGTCCAGCTGAGGAGGACGGCGCCCTGCGGCGCGACCTCATATTCACTGCCGATGTCGATTTCGCCCTGATCGGGCTTGGCACTGTCGATCAGGATGGTGCGCTTCGTGTCGGGCTTTGGCAGGCGGAAGGTGACGGGATCGCTGCTGGCGTTGAGTAGCAGCGACACCGCCTCCACCTCGCCAGCGTCGTTCATTGCCGCGCGGCGCATCATCAGCGCGCGGCCCTCGGGATTCTGCCAATCCTCGTCGCTGAGCCGCTCGCCCCGCTCGTCCCACCATTCGACATCGTTGACGCCGTGGCCGGGCGAATCCTGTCCGTAGAGGAAGGTCGGCGCGCGCAGCACGGGGTAGCGGCGGCGAAGCTCGGTCAGGCGAGCGGTGAAATCGATCTGCTGCTGCCCCTCCGGCGTCGCGGCGGCATTCCAGTCGAGCCAGCTGATTTCGTTATCCTGGCAATAAGCGTTGTTGTTGCCTTGCTGCGTACGGCCGAATTCGTCGCCAGCGACCAGCATCGGCGTGCCGAGCGAGGCGAGCAACGTGGTCATCATCGAGCGCATGACGCGCCCACGGGCGTCGTTGATCGCTGGATCGTCGGTCGGCCCCTCCGCGCCCCAGTTGCGCGAATGGTTGTTGTCGTGGCCGTCGCGATTATCCTCGCCATTCGCCTCATTGTGCCGCTCCTCGTACATCACCGTGTCGGCGAGGGTGAAGCCGTCATGCGCGACGAGGAAGTTGACGCTGGCCCAGGGGCGGCGGGAGCGGCGGTCGAAGAGGTCGCCCGAGCCGGAGAGACGCGCGGCGAGATCGCCGCGGGTGCCGGGATCACCCTTCCAATAGCTGCGCACCGTGTCGCGGTACTTGTCGTTCCATTCGGCGAAACCGGGCGGGAAATGGCCGAGCTGATAGCCGCCGGGGCCGACATCCCACGGCTCGGCGATCAGCTTCAGCCGGCTGAGCACCGGATCCTGCCGGACCACATCGAAGAAGGCGGCGCCGGGATCGAAGCCGGTTGCCTCGCGCCCCAGGGTGAGGCCGAGATCGAAGCGGAAGCCGTCGATGCCGAAGCTGGTCGCCCAATAGCGCAAGCTGTCCGCGACCATCTGGATCACGCGCGCCTTGCTCATGTTGAGCGTGTTGCCGGTGCCGGTGTCGTTGATCGTGTAGCGCGGGTTGTCCGCGACGAGGCGATAGTAACTGGCATTGTCGAGCCCGCGCCAGGAGAGCGTCGGGCCGCGTTCCGAGCCCTCGCAGGTGTGGTTGTACACCACGTCCATGATCACTTCGATTCCGGCCTGGTGGAGGCGGAAGACGGCGCGGCGAAGCTCGTCCTGCTGCTCGCGCGCCATATAGGCCTGCTCGGGGGCGAAGAAGCCGAGCGTGTTGTAGCCCCAATAGTTGCGCAGGCCCTTTTCCTGCAGGAAGCGATCCTGCGTGAAGGCCTGGATCGGGAGAAGCTCGATCGCGGTGACGCCGAGCCGCTGGAGGTGACGGATGACGGCGGGGTGGCCGAGCGCCGCATAGGTGCCGCGATCACGCGCGGGCACTTCCTCCATCAGCTTCGTCAGGCTCTTGACGTGCGCCTCGTAGATGACCGTCTCCGACCAAGGCGTGTTGGGGCGGCGATCGCGTGACCAGTCCCAATGATCGTCGACCACCATCGCCTTTGGCATGGCGGCGGCGCTGTCGCGCTTGTCGAAGCTCAGATCCTCGCGGCGGGAGCCGATGCGATAGCCGTGGAGCGCGTCGGTCCAGCGGATCTGGCCGTGGAGCTTTCGCGCATAGGGATCGAGCAGCAGCTTGTTGGGATTGAAGCGGTGGCCAGCCTCAGGCTCATACCGCCCGTGCGCGCGATAGCCATAGAGGAGGCCGGGCTCCACGTCGGGCAGATAGCCGTGGAACACCTCATCAGTGCATTCGGGCAGCCAGAAGCGCTTGATCTCGCGCTTGCCGGCGGGATCGAAGATGCATAGCTCGATCGCATCGGCATTGGCGGAAAAGATAGCGAAATTGACGCCGAGGCCATCGAACGTCGCGCCCAACGGATAGGGCGACCCCGGCAACAGCCGGTCAATTGGGGGTAGCAATGCCGCGGCCGCTCAGACGGCCGCTGCCGGCTTCGTCGCCGCACCCGGATCCTGTGCGGTTTCGCCGCTATCCACATCAGGCGCCGCGTCTATCTCACGCTCGGCCTGCGCCCAGTGCTCTGCACCGCGGCCCTCGGGCTGTCCTTCTTCTTCCCAGATCTGGTACGCCCGGTCACGGATCCTGGCTTCGCGATCATCGCCCATGGAAGCTTCCCCTATCGATGTGCGACGCATCAACTCCCGGTTCCGACTTTCGCCGCATCGTTCGCAAAATTCTCAGTGCCTTGGCCGGCACCGATCGCGTCGAGCACCATCTCCGCCTGACGGCGCCAGGAAAAGCGCTGGACATGGGCCAGACCGCGTTCGGCGAGGCGGGCGGCGTGGTGATCATCGCGGGTGACGCGGCGGACCGCGGCGACGACATCGTCGAGCCGTGCGGGATCGCAATATTCGACCGCATCGGCGCAGCGCTCGCGCATTGCCGGAATGTCCGACGCGACGACCGGGCAGCCGAAGCGCATCGCCTCCACCGGGGGGAGCGGCGATGCCTCATAGAAGGACGGAAGCAGGAGGCAGCGCGCACCGGCGTAAAGCGCCGCGAGTTCGTCGATATCCTCTACCTGGCCGGCGAAGCGGATGTGATCGCGCACGTCGGCCGGCACATCCGTCTCCATGGGCGTAAGGATCGGACCACCGGCGCCGGCGAAGACGCTTTTCAGCCCATCCTCGCGCGCCAGCCGGATCGCCGCCGCGAGCACGCCATCAAAGTTCTTCCGGCGCGAGAAGGAGCCGACGTAAAGGAGATAGCCCTGCCGCGGGTGATCCGGTTGCGGGGGCGGTGGCCGCGTCTGGGGCAGCATGTGGGGCGTGGCCTCCCCGTCGCGCCAGCCGCCGTTCTGCGCCACCACGATCGGCCGCCGCGCGCGGGAGGCGAGCCGCAACAGCGCCTGGCGCTCGGTCTCCGACACGGTGATCACCGGATCCGCATGGCGCAGCATCAGCGGCAGCATCAGCGAATGGGCCAGGCGATAGCGGCGGCTGTAGGCCTCCGGATAGAGGCGGTAGGAGAGATCGTGGATGATCACCGCCACCGGCCGCGGCCCGATGAGGCTGGCGATCGGCGCGGTGTTGCCGAAGCATAAAAGCCGCGCCTGGCGCACGGCGCGCGGCAGGGCGACCTGCTCCCACCAATGGCCGCGGCCGCCGCGCACGGTTTCGATTTCCGTGACGGCGAGACCGAGATCCGCCGCCCGCGCCCCGGGCTCACACAACAGGCGCAGCCGCACGTCGCTCCTGCCGTTCGCCACCAGTCGGTCGATCGCCCGGGTCAGTTCACGCGCGACGCGCTGTACCCCCGTCGTCGGCTGCGTGAGGAAACGCCCGTTGATCGCCAGTTCATGCCCCTCGCCTGCCATCCCCGGACCGACATCCCCGTTGTTCAGCCGACATCATCCTGACGGGAAAGGACGGCTATCACCTTGATCGGACTAGCATGGGACTTCGGAAAGTCGAGCGTGGCAACCGATCAATAGCTTAGCTTGCCAAGGAAATATCCAATGCGGATGTTACTACTCTCTACCTTCCTGTTCTTTGGCGCGATCGTTCGTAAAGCGAATGAACGACAATCCTGCAGCGGATGATCGTTGCGCCAACGGGGGAAGCATGAGCCGGCTGTTCGTCATTGTCGCCACTGTCGGGCGTGCCGCACTCGCGGCGCGCACGGTTGCCTTGCTGGAGCAGCAGACGCGGCCGCCGGACGGGGTGATCGTGGTGGGGGTGACGACGAGCGACGTCGCGGGCGTTGGCAAGAGGAACGCGCGGGTCCGCGTGGCGCTTGGCTCGCGCGGCTCAGCGCACCAGCGTAATCACGGGCTCGGCCTGCTCGGCGAGGGCGCGGACATCGTGACGTTCCTCGACGACGATTTCGTGCCGGCCCCGGACTATCTGGAGCAGGTGGAGCTGATCTTCCACCAGCAGCCCGATATCGTCGGCATTACCGGCGAGCTGGTGGCGGACGGGATCAACGGGGCGGGATATTCCGTCGAAGAGGCGATTGCACTGAACCGGCGGCAGGCGGCAGCGATCCCGCCCGAGTTCCGCCGGCGCCAGGCGCTTTATGGCTGCAACATGTCGATCCGCATGAGCGCCGCTGCGGGGCTGCGGTTCGACGAGCAACTGCCGCTATACGGCTGGCTGGAGGATATCGACTTTTCGATGCAGCTGGCGCGGCGCGGGCACCTTGTCTCCACCGGGCGCGTGACCGGCGTTCACATGGGGGTGAAGGGCGGGCGCACGTCAGGACGCAAGCTCGGCTATTCTCAGGTGGCGAACGTTGTCTATCTCGCGCGCAAGGGCACGATGCAGCCGGGCCTGGGCCGGCGGCTGCTGACGCAGAACCTGTTCTCCAACCTGCTGCGCAGCATCCGGCCGGAAGCACATATCGACCGGCGCGGACGATTGTGGGGCAATACGCTGGCGATCGCCGATCTCGTGCGCGGGCGGATCGATCCGCGCCGCGCCGAGACGCTTTGACCGCACCGATGCGGCCGATCGTCTTCAACGGCAAATTCTACGCGGGTGGGCTGAACGGTGTGCACCGGGTGGCCGACCGGCTGATCCGCGAGTGCGATGCGCTGCTTGGCGCCCTGCCCCGGCAGCAGCGGCCGCGCGCCCGGCTGATGCTGCCGGAGCGGCGGCGGTGGCAGCCGGCGCTGGACTGGATCGAGCTCGTCACCGTGCCGAGCGGTGACAGCCAGCGCTGGGAACAGGGCGGCCTGCCGCGCGCCGCCAGCGACGCGGTGATCGTCAACCTCGCCAATCTGGCGCCGGTCGCGGCAAAGCGGCAGATCCTGCTGCTGCACGATGCGCAATTCCTGTTTCCCGACAGCGGCTATCCGCTGCGCCAGCGGCTCGGTTATCGCTGGCTGACCCCGCTGATGGCGCGGCGCAGCGCGACGGTGCTGACGGTGTCGCATTATTCGCGGCAGATGCTCGACGTGCTGGGCGTGGTGCCGCGGGTCCGCAGCGCAGTGCTGTACAATGGCGCCGATCATATCCGCGAGGCACCGGCCGATGCGGCGGGGCTGACGCGACTGGGGCTGCGGCCGCGCGGTTATGCGCTGCTGTTCGGCAGCGCGAAGGGGTACAAGAACAACCAGGTGGTGTTCGACGCGTTTGCGGCTGGCGACATGGGCGTTCGGCTGGTGGTGATCGGGCCGGATCGGGGGACGCTTGCCGCGGGCGGGCTGTCGGTGCCGGCGGACGCGGTGTTTGTCGGCGCCTGCGACGATCGCACGCTGCGCGCGCTGTACGAAGGCGCGCACAGCCTGCTGGTGCCGTCGCGCACCGAGGGCTTCGGCCTGCCGCCGATGGAAGCGATGCTGTGCGGCTGCCCGGCGATCGTCGCGCCGGCGGGCGCGCTGCCCGAGATGTGCCGCGACGCCGCGCTCTATGCCGATGTCGACGATCCGGCGAGCTGGCGCGCGGCGATCCACGCGCTGGACGATGACACGCTGCGCGCGGCCAAGGTGGCGGCCGGGGCCGAGCGGGCGCGGCAGTTCAGCTGGGGCGGCGCGGGCGGCGAATTGCTGCGCCATATAATGCGCCTCGCCAGCGGATGAACCGACCATTGGGCAGCGCGGCCGACGCGCTGCTCGCCATGGCAGCGCGCGGCGGCACACAATTGTTCGCGCTGACGGTGACATTGGTTGCCACGCGATATTTGTCGCCGGGGGACTTTGGTGTCTTCGCGTTGGCCACCGTGTTCATCACCGTCGTGCGCAACCTGCTTTATGCCGGGCCGGCAGAATTCCTGCTCAAGACTCGGGACGCGGATCGCGACGCGGCGGATTGCCTGGCGGCGATGATGGTGACAACGCTGCTGGCAAGCGCGGCGGTGGGCGGGCTGGCGGCGGGGCTGTGCGGCGCGGTGGCATGGGCGATCGGAATCGTGCCGGTCCGCGCACGGGCGCGCGAGGCGCTGATCCGGCTGACCCAAGGGCCACCGGCTCACGCGAAGACCGGCGTACCGGCGGGTGACATGGCCGCGGGGTGAAGCATCGCCACGCGTATCCGCCGCAACGCGAGCGCGGCGCCGGCGAGGATGGCGAAATCGGCGCCGGGATCGGAGGTCGCGGCGCTGATCGATTGCGTGGCGAAGAGGACGAGGCAGGCCCAGGCGGCGGCGGCCCCGGTGGCGCGAGGATCGGGCGCCTGAGCGTCGAAGGTGCTGCGCTTCCACGGCTGCCAGAGGCGCAGCAGCAGGAAGAGGAAGGCGCTGGCGCCGATCACGCCGGTCGACCCCAGGATGGCCGTGGCGATGCTGGACGAGCGGAAGCTGCCGGGGCCGATGCCGAGCCCGGCGGTAGCGACGAAGGCGTCGAGCCCCTGCCGCGCCCAGAAGCTGCGCTGCAGCCCGGACAGCGAATTACCCTTGTCGACCGTGAAGTGAAGGATGAGGTTCCCGACCTCTGCCGCGAACCGGTGACTGCCGGCCATTACGCTTAGCACGAGCAACACGCCGACGACCGCGACCACCAATACGCCAAGCATCGCCGCCGGGCGTATCGCGCGCGGGAAGAGGAGCATGCGCAGCACCAGCACCGCGATATACAGGCCGAGCCCGAAGTAAGCGGTGGTGGAGGTGGAAGCGGCGAGCACCGCGAACAGCGCTAGCGCTGCGGCGCCGGTGAGCCGCGGCCGCACGCCGCGCACGGCGCACTCGGCGAGGAACACCATCCACACCAGGCCATAGGTGCCGTAGCCGGACGCCTCCGGGAAAATGCCGGTGATGCGCACGAAGCCCTGGTAGCTGTGATCGAGGATCGCATAGGATCCGTTGCGGAACAACTGGATGACCTGATCCGCCGGCGCGCCCTTCACGACGAGCGCGACGACGCCGAGCAAGGCGTGGATCAGGCCGACCGCGGCGCCGGACTTGACCAACGTGTCGCGGCCGCGCGGATTGCCGATCGCGACGTAAGCAGCGAGCGCGAGCACCAGCGTGCCGGCGAGATAGATGGAAGTGGTGATGTTCTGCGGCGTCGGGCGCAGCGGCACCGCGGCGTAGATATAGGCCATCATGTTCGTGTACGAACTGGCGGACTGGCCGCGCATGGGCGTGACGTCGATCTGCCCCGCGAACAGGCGGGGGCCGATAAACGCCATCAGCAGGCCATAGCCGACGAAGACGGCGAGCGGCGCGAGATCGCGCAGCGCCATCAGCAGGCGGGGGCCCTGCGCCGCGCCGTCGCGCAGCAGGCGAAGCACGAGGAAGACCATGGCGAGGTTGATCGGGGGGATCGAGGAACCACCGAGCGCTGGCAGCAGGAGCGCGGCCGATCCGCCCATCAGGCCGGACACGATAACGAACGCCAACGTGGCCGGGATGCTGCCCCAGACCAGCAGCACGGCGCCGATCAGTAGCTGCGCAATGCCGATGAAGGTCGGCTGCATCGATCAGCCGGCCGGCACGGCCCGGTTGGGGCAGGCAACCGTGCGCCCGCTGCCTTGCGTGAACAATCGCGCGCGATAGCTGAAGCTGTCCCCACCACTCGTCTGGTTGGGCCCGACGCTGATGTCGAGCTGATCGCCGCGAGCGAGCGAGACGTCGATCGGCGCCACAATCTCCTGCGTCTTCAGCACCCGTTTCCAGATCGTTCGCCCGGCAGCGACGATCGCAATGTCGACGCCGTCGCCGTTCGCTTGCTTCATGAAGCAGGCGGCGAGGCTGACCGTTCGCGCCGCCGGTGCAGTATAGCGGATGATCGCACGAGTCGGCGAACCGCCCGTGCCCGCCACGGCGGCGCTGACGCCGCTGATCCGCAGCGGCCTGTAAAAGCGGGAGCCGAACGACGTATCGAACTGGCCGTCGAGCAGGTCGAGCGGGTGGAGTTTCCGGTCGCTCGTCTGCGCGAGATAGGACCAGGGCGCCTTGCCATAGCCGAACAACGTATCGGCGAGAATGCCGCTTCGCTGCGCGAGGCGCGCGCCGCTGGCCCCGGTGATGACGAGCGGGATCGTGCCCGCCTCGACGGTGGCGCCGCCGCCCTGCACCGCGCGGCCGTAGGCATCGCGGACCACCGGCCTGCCGCTGAACGTGACACGCCCGCCCCCACCCCACAGCACGAAGCCGGCGTTGCCGAAGCGGTAGAGCCGAATACCAGCGTCACCGACATCGACCGAGGTGGCGCGGGCGGCGCGGGTGAGCGGGATCATCTGCGCATAGGCACGGGCGGCCGGCTTCTCGCTGCCGTTTGCCGCGTAGAGCCCCATGTTGCGGAACCAGCGCTGGTCGATCAGCGCGTACCAGTAGGAGCGCGCGACGCCGGCGGCGCTGAGCAGCGTCACCATCCGCACCAGCTGTTCGGCGGCGAGCGTGTCACTGGCGAAATTGTCACTGAACTCGGTCGCCCAGATCGGCAGCACCTTGCCACGCCGGCGCATCACCGCCTGGAGATGGGCGATCTCGAAATCGACATTCTCCGCGTCGGATCGGTACGGGTGGACCGCGATCGCATCCGCGGCATTGAGCAAGCCGGCGGCGAACAAGGTGTCGAGGAAGCCGGTGCCGATCACGTTGGTCGATCCGCCGACCGCCGCCGCATTCGAGCCGCGACGGCGCAACTCGCGTCGCACGGCGCGCACGAGGATGACGTAGCGCGGCTGCCAGTTGAGGCCCGCCGGATAGTTGAGGTTGCGGCTGTCGTTGATCTCGTTGCCGATTTCGATCCCGGCGAGGCAGGTGCCGTAGCGCGCGCCAAGCTCCCCGGCGTAGCGCGCGAAGGCGGTGATGCCGGCATCGCTGTTGACCGTCCGGCCATTGTCATAGGCCGGATGTTGCGGGGTGAGCGTCAGGAGCAGCGAGCCGCCAGCGCGGCATATGGCGTCGAGCGCCGCGGGTGCGGCGCTGTCGATCGCGTAGCGGCCGCGCGTCGGCTCCCCGCGGGACCAGGGAATGCTGTCCCGCACGCCCATGGCGCCGCTGCTGCGCACGCGATCCACGAGGCTGGTGGCCCAGCCCTGGCTGAAATGCGTCTGGACGCCGAGCGGCATCGCGGCGCTGCCGCTGGCCGGCGCGGCCTGCAGCGCCGCCGCGGCCGCCGCCGCGCTGGTGGTGATCGCGCCGGCTGACGGCGGCGCCGTGCCGTCAGCCGCGGTGAACCGCGTCACCGCGCGCATTACCCTTGGGCCGAACTCGCCTTGCGCGAGAAGCAGCATGGCCGCCAGCGGCGCGGCGGCCAGTGCGGCGCGTCGGATCATCACAGGGCGAGTGCCTGCAATATGCCGGCATCGAAATGTGCCGGCGCGAAACGACGGGCCTGCTGCACCGCTGCCACCGGATCGAAGCCGGGAAGCCAATCCTCGAAGGTGCGCACCGCTTCCGCCAGCGAACCGGCGTTCTGCTCCTCGAAGAAGATGCCGGTGCGCTGGGGCACCACGCTGTCGAGCACGCCGCCGCAGCCGTAAGCGATGACCGGGCGACCCGAGGCCATCGCCTCGACGGGGACAATGCCGAAATCCTCCTCCGCGGTGAACACCAGGGCGCGGCAGGTGGCATAGGCGCGGCGCAGGCCGTTGAAATCGAGGCGCTCGACGATCTCGATCGTCGGGCCCGCGCGGCGGCGAAGCTCCGCCGCCATCTCCCCCGTCCCCACCATCAGCAGCGGCAGGCCGAGCTGGTTGAACGAGTCCAGCGCGATGTCCGCGCGCTTGTACGGCGTCATCTGACCGACCCACAGGTAGCGATCAGTGACCTGATCGGGTGGCACCGGGGTATACAGGTCGACCTCAACCGGCGGGTGGACCACCGCGGAGCGACGGCCCCAGGATTTGGTGATCCGCCCCTGGATGAAGCGTGAGTTGGCCACCAGCCGGTCGACCCGTTGGGCCGAGGCGACGTCCCAGCCGCGCAGGCGATGGAACAGCCAGGGCATCATCGCGCGGGCGACGGCGCCGGCAGTGCCGCGATACTGGTGGTAGTGATCCCACAGATAACGCATCGGCGAGTGGACGTAGCAAAGGTGAGTGGCGTCGGGCGCCACGATCACCCCCTTGGCAGGGCCGGACTCGCTGGAGATCACCAGATCGTAGCCGGTGAGATCGAGCTGCTCGAGCGCCATCGGCATGAGCGGCAGATACTTCTGATAATGGCGACGTGCGCCGGGCAAGCGGCCGATGAACGTCTCCGTCACCCGCTGCCCGCGAATGAGATCGGACACGCCGTCCGCCGCATAGACGTGGGTGAAGAGATCGGCGTGCGGGAACAGCCGCAGCAGCTGCTCCACCACCCGCTCCCCGCCACGCATCGTGACGAGCCAGTAGTGGACGATGGCGACACGCCGCGGCCAGCCGGGCGGGCGGCCCTCGATCACCTGGCGCGGCAAGCCCGAAGGACAAGCCTCGATCGCGCTGCGCACCATGGCGTCTGCATCAGCCATAATAGCTTTTGTACCGATCGTAATAGGAGACATCGTCGCCCAGCCCGAAGCGGCTGAGCTTCTTGAGATCGACGCGCGTGAGCACCACGCCGGTGACCGATGCGCGCTCGTGCGAGAGTTGACGGAAGGCGGCGCGCACCGCGTGATCAGGGGTGCTTCGCCAGCGCACGACGAAGATCTTGGCATCCGCCTTGTCCAGCATCAGCCGCGCATCGGCGATCGGCAGAACCGGGGCGGTATCGAGGATGATCGCATCAAACCGGGCGCGCAGTGTCGCGAGTAGGCGATCCATCTCCTCCCCGGTCAGCAGCTCTGATTGATCATGCGCATCGACCACCGGCAGCACTTCCAGCCCGGTCTGGAAATCTTTCGACAATGCCTCATCGAGCGTGTTCGCGCCGCGCAGTACCTCGATCAGGCCGGGCCGCCCTTCCCGCCCCGGCAGGCGGCGGCTGACGCCCTGCTGGCGCAGGTCGCAATCGACCAGCACGGTGCGCTCGCCGGACAAAGCGAAGGAGCGGGCGAGGCAGATCGCGGTTGCCGTCTTGCCCTCGCCGGGGAGCGCCGAGGTGATCGCGATCACCTTCGCCTCAGTACCGGCGGCAAAGCGGATCGAGGCGCGCAGCGAGCGGAAGGATTCGGCGAAGAACGATCGCGGATCGTTGACGATCAGCGAGGCCGGCGTCTCCTTTGTGCGCGTGACGCTGCCGACGCTGGGCACGAGCCCAAGATAGCGAACGTGGAGCTTCTTCGCGACGTCACCCGCGGTGGTGAGGCCGGCGAAATGAAGCTCCCGCGTGAAGGCCGCCGCGATACCGAGCGCGGTGCCGAGAACGATCGCCAGCGCCATGTTGAGCACGCGGTTGGGCGTGGTTGGCCGATCCGGCACACGCGCATTGGTGAGCACGGTGGCGGTCGGCTGCTCGGTGCCTTCGCGTGCGCTCAGTTGCTTGTAGCGGTTGAGATAGCTTTGATAGAGTTCCTGCGAGGTCTGCGCGCGCTGTTCAAGATCCTTGAGATCGACCATCGCGCGATTGTTCTGCGCCAGGGCGCCGCGCGCCTGGCCGAGCGTGCCGGTGAGCGAGGCGAGCCGCTGCTGCGACACGCGGGCGCGGGCAGCGAGGTTCGAGATGACGCGATCGATTTCCGACGCGATCTGGCGATTCACCGATTCCAGCTCGCTGCGTGCGCGGACCACATCGGGGTGGACCGCGCTGTACCGTGCCGTCAGATCCGCCAGCCGTGCGCCGATCGCTGCCTGCTGCGTGCGGAGCGATCCGATCACCGGGGAGCCGAGCGCCTCACCCACGTCATCGCCCTCCGAGCCCGAGCGAAGCTGCGCGCGTGCCGTGGCGAGCCGCGCCTGATCCTCGGCCGCCGCCGCCCGTGCGGTCGCGACCTGCTGGTTATAGGTCGAGATTTCCTGCTCGGTGAGCGACGTGCCCGTGGTGCTGAGCAGGTTGTTATCGATGCGGTAGCGCTGCACCGCCGCGGTTTCCGCTTGGGCGCGGGCGCGCAGTTGATCGAGCCGCTGTGCAATCAGCGTATTGGCGTCTCGCGTTTGCGCCTGCTGATCACCGAGATCGGCGAGCGCATATTGCCGCGCATATTCATTGGCGAGCCGCGTCGCTTCGACCGGATCCTCGGATTCCACGGCAATGTCGAGCGCATAGGTGCTGCCACTGCGGCGCACGTCGAGCCCGCGTTTCGCGTAATCGATCGCCGCCAGCCGCCGCTCCTCGCCGGTGCGCGGCCGCGCCTCCCTCCCGGACGAGCCGAACAATCGTGCGAGCATCCCCGGCCGGCTGGCTTCCGCCACGCGCACGTCCTGGCGCGCCTCGAGATTGAGCGCGTCGGCGACCTTTTCCGCCATCCCGTCCGAGCTGATCACCGCCACCTGGGTATCGACATATTGGTCGGTGGGATTGCTGGGGGGCGCGCCGCCCTCCTCGAGCGATGGCGGCGCGACGGGTGGCGTGCCCTTCAGCGCGACGCTGGCACGCGCGGTGTAGATCGGGGTCTGCCGCAGGGTGATGATCACCCCGGCGAGCAGCACCAGCATAAGCACGGCCAGGAAGGTGCCGATCCGCCGTCGGAAGATCGACCAGATGCCGCGGAGGTCGATCCGGTCCTCCGGCACCGGGGCGGCATATTCAAACGGGATCGCAAGCTGCGTTCCAGCGCGCAGTGCATCGACGGTGGCCACTGCGTTCGTCACGCTTGTTCACCTTTCACCGATGCGGCGCCTGGACCCGAAAGGAGCATGCGCGCGCGCATCACAGCTGCAGCCGCACGCCGGCGGTGATGCGGACGCGGTCATAGTCGCGACTGAGCAGCGAACTGGCGCCTCGGCGCTGCTTCGCACCAGAGATCGAGCCGACCAGCGACAGGTTGCGGTTCGCCAGATAGCGGACGCCGAACGCGCCCTCGAGGCGGCGATCGCGCCGGTCGAGACCACGATAATCGGCGATTGTATAGGTGACACCGCTGTCGAGCAGCAGGTTGCGGAGCAGTTCATAATCAGCGCTGATCGTGGCGCGATCGAGCCGGATGCCGGCTGCACCGATCAGGGCGCTGCGCTGGAACGTTCGGCCGACATCGAGATGAATGTCGGCTAGCGGCGTCGGGCCCCAGTTCAGCCGGACGCCGTAATTGATCCCGCTGATGTCGCGATACAGCGGCGACTTAAACGTCTGGCGCATGTAGCCGACGCCTGCCTCGCCATTGATAAGCGAGTTGGCGAAAGCGACCCCGCCAAGCAGCGCGTAACCGGCAGAATCGCGGTTCGGCAGGCGCGTGCTGCGAGCGTAGCGCGCATCATTGTATCGTGCCGCCGCGAACACGCCGACGGCCGGACCGACCGCCACCGCAACGCGCGCATTCGCACCCGCCTGCTCGGCATTGTTATCGCGCAGGGATACGCGCCGTCCGTCGACCTGGGTGGATCCATAGCGGAACTGGCTGACCGTGCCGCCGAGCGCGGCGGTGACCGGGCCGAAGCGCCGTTCCGCGCCTAGCGTGCTGGTGAGCTCGCGATAGGCAACGGGCGGCAGTGCACCGACCAGCGCTTCGTCCTCCGTGCCGCGGCGCTGGATGCGCCGCGCCGCGGTGAGGCTGGCGGATAGCTGAGTATCGCGATCCAATTCGATCCGGCCGGTGGCCGAAACGACCCCGCTGGTGTTGTTCTCGATCGTCTGCTGTGCGTAGCGCGTGATCGCGGCATCGGCGATCAGCGCGATATCGTAGCGCCGCGTTTCTTCCGAGCGGAGCGTGAGCCGCGGACTGAGCACCAGCGCGACATCATCGACCGGCGAGCCCGGGAGCGCATAGATGTTGCTGTCATAGCTGCCGCGGGCCTCGAGCGAGGGAAAGAGGCGGAAGCCGCCGACCGGAATGCCGATCGGGGCGTAGCCGGGTCGCGCGCGACCGGTCACCGTCTCACGTCCCGTCGGCGGCCTAGCGTCCCCCGCGGCAACCTGCGCCGCGCCGGGAGGAGAGGCAATAAGGCCGGTGATGGCAACAAGGCGCACGGCCGCGACTCCGCCTCGCCGCGATCGCCCTCGCCGGTCGTATCGCCCGTGCCGGCCAGCGCGCTCCTGTCGCCCATCCCGCGCATGCCCCAATGTTCACCCCCGACAGCCAGTCCGCCGAGCAAACCGCCCGACGATGAGGGAACATCTTAGACGGATGCGCCGATCGCGGCGCGACGACTGCGTCCGAAGTGAAGCTAAATCGAAACTGATCGCGCGCTGCGCAAGCTAACGCTGTGGTGACGATCACCCGCAGCGATCATCCGCACAGATGAGGCGCAGGCGATAACATGGAGGATGGTGGCATGTGGAAGACCGTGATCTTGCTGACTAGCTGTTGCGTTGCCCCAGCACTTGTCGCGTGCGGCCAGACTCCGCCGCCACTTACTGCCTCATCAAATAGTCGTCCAAGCGGCTACATGCTGGATTCGGGCGACAAGTTGCGGATCAACGTCTATAATGAGGAAAAGCTGAGCGGCGATTACGCGATCTCGGCGCTGGGCACCGTTGCATTCCCATTGATCGGCTCCGTCGATGCGAAGGGCCTGACGGCTGATCAAGTAGCTGCGGCAATCGCGGGTAAGCTCAAGACCTATGTCAATGAACCACGGGTCGCGGCCGAGGTGCTGAACTATCGCCCGTATTACATCCTGGGCGAGGTCAATCGGCCCGGCGAATATCCTTATGTGAACGGCATGCGGATCGAGCAGGCCATCGCCGCTGCCGGCGGGTATACGTATCGCGCGAACCAGAAGCGCGTTTTCGTGCAGCGCGGCGAGGAGGCGGAACGGACCGTCACCTTGCGGGACACGCCGATACGCGTGATGCCGGGGGACACGATCCGGGTGGGGGAACGCTATTTCTGACGCTTCGGTCCTGACGCGTTCAGGGCCGAGACCTCAGGCGAGTGCCTTTACCAGCCCGAACACTGCCGCCCAGGCGGCGGCGCCACCGATCACGAAGATTGCCAAGCGGACCATCCGCGGCCAGCGGCGCCCAGGATCGTCGACGCCCATTTCGTCTCCCGGCGTGATGCCTGACACCTCGGCACAGGTAAAAGCGGAGTCGAGTTGCGCTGCGGTGAGCGGCCAGTGAAACTCGCAGCCATGATCGTCCCCGTCGCGCCGGACGACACGGGCATTCGCCGATCCGGGACCAGCGAGACCCAAGCGGACCGATGCGCCGACGGGGATGTGGGACGACGAGGAAAAGCGAAAACCGGTGCGCGAGAGATCGTGCACGAGCACCTCGTGTGGGGCGCCGCCTTCGTCCCGCAGCGTCGAACCGCGCTCGACGCTGACCCGCGTCGCACGGTCGCTCAATTCGCGGTCCAGCAGGTCGATCGTCGCAGCAAGCGGCATAGTCTCTTTCCCTTCGCTGCTGCGACCAATACCCATCAGGCGTTAATCTCCGGTTCGCGGCAGAGCTTTTCGCTCGATATCGGATGATCCTATGACCGGGCGAAAGCGGAGATCAAGGCGAGTTGCTGAGGAAACGATGATTATGAGCTAGGTCTCTCCGATGCTGGAGTGTTCTGGCGGATCTTGACCGCTGCCGAGACTTGTAGAGATCGAGGACGTCCCCCACCCGAATTTGAAGTACAATTTTCGTGGATGGGTGAGGAATATACGGTTTTGCGCCCGACTCTTCAGCCACCTTTTTTACACAAAATACGTGAAAAAGTTCGGGCGACGCGCTTGCGATTATCGAACAGACGTCACGTAGAAGAGATGACCACGCGCTATCCTCTCACTGCACCTCACCGAGTCGGAACAGAGCAAATGCGGCGACGTTTCTGTTAGCCGAGAACAATAAGAGAGGATGGCTGATGCGCACCTTGGCCGCAGGCGCTGTGCGTCGCAATGCACGTGTCGAGCGCCGCGAAAGTGGCGCTCAGTTGAAGCTGCATCCCAAGCCCCGCTCCGACCTGCATCTTTCCGCGATGATCAACGCAGCGGGCCTGTCCGCGCTGCTGTGGGCCGGCCTGTATCATCTCATCCTGGGCTGAGAGGGTTGGATTGAAAGCGCCTCAGTAGGACCCACGCGCGAAAACGACACTCGGGATGGTCAGAGCCAGGATCTTGGCATCCATCAGGGCGGAGCGGGAGCGGCTGTAGGCGACATCAAAGGCGACTCGACGGCGGTATGAGACGTCGTTCCGCCCGCTGATCTGCCACAGACCGGTGATCCCTGGGCGCACGCTACAATAGTGGCTGAAGTAGCGACCGTAGCGATCGACCTCCGCATCCACGATCGGGCGGGGGCCGACCAAGCCCATTTCGCCGCGCAACACGTTAAACAGCTGGGGCAGCTCGTCGAGGCTGCTCTTGCGCAGGAAGCTCCCGACAGTGGTGATCCGCGGATCGCGCTTCAGCTTATGGTCCCTCGACCACTCCGCGCGGGCCGCCGGATCGTTCGCCAACAGCTCCGCCAGGCGCGCCTCGGCGTCCACCGCCATGCTGCGGAACTTGAGGCAGCGGAAATGGCGCCCCCCTTTCCCGACGCGCCGGTGTGCGAAGAGCACAGGGCCCGGATCGCTGGCATAGATGAGCAGCGCGATGATCAGCATCAGCGGAAGGAAGAAGACGAGCGCGATGAGCGCCGCCACTACATCCATCGCACGCGTAACGACGCTATCAAAATGTGGTGCAGCGGAGCCGCGGCCCTGCGCGGCAGCGGCCGATGCCCCTGTAGCAGTCAGATACATCACGGCTCCCCAATCCCGCGAGGCGCTGCCGCCGCGAGTCACTGTTGTGTTGCTGCTGGTATAATCAGGTTATTGTGTTGGACGGCCGGGCGTTGATCAATGTCCGTGCCTGCGAGTTCCGTTCACATCGGAAGCATTTCTCTGACGCGCAAGTCTTTCATAAGCCCGGATACAATCAAGAAGACCGGCCGAACTCTTGCTCGACCGGCCTTCCCGCGACCTTATCCATGGCAGGTGCGTTAAACCTGCGCCGCCTGTGCCGCTGTCACCAGCGCGTACAACTCGTCGTAGGTATAGGTGATCGAGGTGTAATTGATGCCAGTCGCTCGATCGACGTTGCGAAACGTGAACTGTTCCGCATCATAGAAGGTTATTGCATCACCCTTGCCGTCGGCGTCGGCAAGATATTGGATCTTGATCCCTCCATCCGAACGGGTGGTGAAGACGAAGTCCTCGACGCGGTAGTTGAGAAATACCCGGTCGAAGCCAGTACCCATCTTGACGACGCCGTTCAGATCGACATTCGGAGTGTTCGGCCCGAAGACGAATACGTCGTCACCGCCACCCAGGTTGATGACCTTGTCCTTGTCCTGCATGAGGTCATTCAGCGTCGCCCGCTCTGCAGCATCGGAGCCGGCGACTTTGCCGGTGCTTTGTCCGGTAACCGTCGCATAGCCCGTGGGCGTCGGGTCATTATCCGTCGTGGTTGGAGTGGTCACATCAAGTGAAACTGCCATCGATACTCTCCCGGTTAGGTGACCAGAAGAACGGCCCTATCGCCGCCCATAGTTCCTCCGGATCACCGGCACGCATTATCATCGTGATTGGGAGTATCCGACCCCCTTCTTACGAGATCCTCGTCCGCTACGGATAGATACACAATTTATGCATCTTGCCCCTGCCTCACTCTTGCTTCTTTAGCTTTGTTGCGGTGAAATACCTAATGCCGCTTATTTTGTACGGAATTGCACCGATAACTGCCCGATGTCACGCGACATTCATGCGAAATTGGCGGCTGCTAAAGTCGACATGTCCGAGAGATGACCGCGTCGGCACGCGGCGTCGAAGTTCAGGGCGCTTTCGACCGCCTTCGCGATGTATGATCCGGCATCCCCGGCGAGCAGCGGAAGACCGAAACGCTCGGCAATGAATTGCGTCTTGGCGTTGCCATCGTCCAGGACCACGACTGCGCAGCCGGACAGCAACGCGAAGATGATCGCGTGAAGACGATTGGTCACCACCAATGAGGCATGCCGATACTCGCTGAGCAGAGCGTCAAGATCATAGCTCGCGCTGATCCTCGCGCTTTCAAGCCTGGAGGCGCTTATCAGCTGTTCGGCGGCATCCCGATCCATTCCCGGTCGCGGATCGTGGCACGCGAACAGCAATTGATCAGCCGGCCGCTGCGCGCGTGCGGCGTTTACAATGTCAGTGATCGACGCCGCGGTGGTGGCCCGATCCTCACTGCGATCGATACAAGGTGCGATGATGATCCGATCGCGCGCCTGCGGCTCGCTCCCGGCGCGCTGGTTAAGGCGGCCGGGCATGAATGCCGCGTCTGCCGTCTGCCGCACTCGTTCTTTGCCGACCAATGCGATGGCGTTCGCGGCAGAGGCGGAGTCGCGCACGCGCACCTCCTCCGCCAGACGCAGCAGGGCACGCCAGATGGTCCGGCGGCGCGGGTCGCGGAGCGCGCTGACGCCGAGGCCCCGCGTCGTCACCCGCCCGCCCCGCGCCCGTGCGGCGCGCGCGCCGGCATATTGCGCGATCAGGCTGGCGAGCGAAACGTTGTCGCGGACGAGTTGGCCACCGCCAATCACCACGTCGCACGTCGAGGCGAGCCGAATGAAGGAGAGGATGCCGCGCCCGTCGACCAGCCGGCCGCCGGCAGCGTTCACCTGGCGCACGATTTCCGGGGGCAGCGGGTTCCAGCGGCGGACGTACGCGACCGATCCGGACGGCAGATGCTCGAGGTTTTGCAGCAACAGTGCAAGGTCGCCAAGATTACATAAATCCCCGCAGTAGAACATCACCGGTCGCATCGCTGCTCTTTCTCCGATCCCGCGTATCGATGCCGCGCCATGACCTTGAGCGAGGCGCACGCCTGCTCCACGCGCCGAAGTTCAATCCATCGATCAACTCCTTCTCAAGCATGGAAATTGGTGCAGCCGGGATCTTGTAAATCCGGGATGGTGCAATCTGGCCATTATCCGTGCGCTCGCTGCGATAGACAGGCGGTCAGCATCCACCGGTCGGCGCCTGGGGGGCGCAGAGGCGAACGCAACCGGAGTCGCGCGTGAAGGTCGCTATCCTCAACGTGAAATACAGCCCGAACCTGGGCGACGGACTGCTGGCGGAATGTCTCGAGTGCGAGCTTCGGCGTCATCACCCCTGCATCGAGCTGATCCCGATCGATCTGGCCGGCCGCACCAAGTACGATCGCCATGGCCGCCATCGTGCGGCAGCGATGCGCACGCTGGAATGGCTACCCCAGCCGCTGCGTCGCGCCGCGGCGCTGACGGTGCTGAGCATGCTGTCGCGCGCCAAGCTGCGCCCGGCGTTCAGGATGGCGCTGACTTCATGCAACGCTGCCGTCATCGGTGGGGGCAATTTGTTTGCCGACGACGATCTCAACTTCCCGGTGAAGATCGCCTCGGGACTCGCAGAGGCTCGGAAGCGCGCACTGCCGGTCGCCGTCCATGCGGTGGGCGTGGCCGACAACTGGAGTTCGACCGGCCAGCGCCTGTTTACGCGTGCGTTGGGGGAAGCACGGATCGCGGCGATCGCGGTGCGTGATGAGCGGTCGCAGGAGATTTGGAACCGGCGGCTCGGCGAACGTGGCATCCGTCCGGCTGACATCGCGCGTGATCCGGGACTGCTTGCCGCACGCTGCTACACATTGCCGGAAAACAGGGCGTCTCGGCGCCGCGTCGCGCTGTGCATCACCAACCCGCTGGCGGTTCGTTACCACGGCGGCGCGGCCGGCGGGGATGAAGCGCTTGGTGCCTGGTATGGCGCGACGATCGCGGCACTCGCAACGGACGGCTGGGAGGTGGCGCTGTTCACCAACGGCAGCCCCGAGGACCGCGCCTATCTGGATCGCCAACAAGGATCATGGAGCAAGCTTGCCGCCCCGGGGATTGTCCGCGCGGTGCCAGCGTTCGCACGGCCGGCCGATCTTGTGGCCGAGCTATCGCAAGCGACCGTGGTGATCGCGCACCGCATGCATGCGTGCATCGCAGCCTATTCCTGCAAGGTGCCGCCGATCGGCCTGAGGTGGGATCCGAAGCTCGACAGCTTCTTCGCGCTCTCGGATCGAAGCGACTTCATGGTGGATACCGCCGGCGTCGATGCGGCGGTGATGGTCGCATTGGTCAACCTGGCGGCGGCGGAGGGGATCGAACCTGTCCGCCACGAACGGCTGCTCGACGAGGCAAGCGTCAGCATCGCCGAGCTGGGGCGCACGCTTCGTCTGGCGGTGGCGGCGGCATGATCGATCGGATCGTGATCCTGAACGACATCGCACAGCCGATGGGCGGTGCGACTGCGCTGGCATTGCTTTCCGCACAGCTGTTCCGCGCGCGCGACATGCCCGTCACCTTCATCTGCGGCGATGATGGACGGAACGACGCACTGGTCGGCGCGGGGGTCGAGGTGGTCGCTCTGGGGCAGAAGCGGCTGGAAGCGGCTGGTAAGGCGACGGCGATGATCGGCGGGCTGTACAATGCTGCGGCGGAGGCAATGATCGGGCGCTGGATCGCCACGAACGATACGCCGCGCACCGTCTATCACCTTCACGGCTGGGCGCAGATCCTGTCGCCAAGCGTCTTCAAAGCACTTCGCCCGGTGGAGGATCGGCTGGTGCTTTCGGCGCACGACTTCTTCCTCACCTGCCCCAATGGCAGCCAGGCATTTCTGAAGAGCGGGAGGATCTGCCCGCTGACGCCGATGAGCACGGCCTGTGTCACGGCGAATTGCGACCGGCGGCATTATGCGCACAAATTGTGGCGGGTCGCGCGGCAGGCTGTCCAGCGGCGTTATTATCAGCCGCGCCAGTCACCCCCGGTGCTGGCGATTCACGAGGCGATGCGCCCCTTCCTGATGCGTGCGGGCATCGGAACCGAGCGCATCCACACCCTCCCCAATCCGGTGACGGCGTGGACGCAGACGCGGATCGCGGCGGAGGACAATGATGAGGTGCTGTTCGTCGGGCGGCTGGAGGCAACGAAGGGGCCCGACCTCGCCGTGCGCGCGTGCCGGGCGGCGGGCGTGAAGCTGCGGATGATCGGCGATGGCGTAATGCGCGAGCAACTGGCGCGGGAATATCCCGAGGTAAGCTTCATGGGGCGACGGGGGCCTGAAGAAATCGCGAGGATTGCACGCGGGGCGCGGCTGCTGGTGATGCCGAGCCGTTATCCCGAGCCGTTCGGGTTGGTGGCAGTCGAGGCGCTATGGAGCGGACTGCCGGTCATCGCCAATGATACCGCCTTTCTGGCGGGCGATATCGTGCGCGCAGGCGCCGGGTTGGCGGTGGCGCCGCGCGACACCGGCGCCTTTGCGGCGGCGATACGGACGCTGTTCGATGATGACGTTCGCTGCTGGACAGCGAGCGTGGCGGGGTATCAGCGAATGCCGGACGTGGCGCTGTCGCCGGAGTCCTGGGCCGAGCGGCTGATCGGCGCGTATCGCGCTCGGCTGAGACCTGAGCTTGAGGGGGGGCGCGGAGGGCGACTGGTTGGTGCCGTCTGAAAACCGGCGCCGATGCGCAAGCGGGATTCCGGCTCGAGGCCGGAGTGACGGTCAGGCCTCTCGGATTTTCCGCGCCGGATCAGGCGGCGGGGTACTGCTCGCGGCGAGCGATGCGGAGTACGATCCACCCGGCGAGACCCGCGACAAGCGATCCGACGAGGATCCCGATCTTCACCTCTTCCTGCAGCAGCGGATCATCGGCGAAGGCGAGCAGGCCGATGAACAGGCTCATGGTGAAGCCGATGCCGCACAGGAGCGATACGCCGAGCAACTGGAAGCCGCTGGCGCCCGCCGGCATGTCCGCGACGCCCGCCTTGATCAGCAGCGACGCGCTGCCGAACACGCCGACCAGCTTCCCGACCAGCAAGCCAAGCGCGACGCCGAGCGTCAGGTGATCGGTCAGCACCGCAGGCGAAACCCCTGCGAAGGAAACGCCGGCATTGGCGAAGCCGAAGATGGGGACGATCAGAAAGGTGACCCAGCCATGCAGGTGATGCTCCAGCCGGTGGAGCGGCGAATGGTCCATCTCGTCCGGCCGGCCGAGAACGCGGCGCAGCGGGATGGTGAGCGCAAGCACGACGCCGGCGATGGTGGCGTGAACACCGGAGCGAAGCACCAGATACCAAAGCAGAACGCCGAGGATCAGGTAGGGCGTCAGGCGAAGCACGCCGAAGCGGTTGAGCCCGATCAGTACGGCCGTGACGAGGCCGGCGCCGGCGAGATGGCCGACGGACAGATCGCCGGAATAGAACAGTGCGATGATCACCACGGCGCCGAGATCGTCGATGATCGCCAGCGCCGTCAGGAACACCTTGAGCGAGGTCGGCACACGATCGCCGAGCAGCGAGAGCACGCCGAGTGCGAAGGCGATGTCGGTCGCCGAGGGGATCGCCCAGCCACGCGCCGTTTCCGCATTGTCGATATTGAAGCCGAGGAAGATGAGCGCTGGCACCACCATGCCGCCGATCGCCGCGGCACCCGGGAGGAGGCGCCTGCTCCAGCTGGAAAGCTGGCCGTCGAGCACCTCCCGCTTGATCTCCAGCCCGACGAGCAGGAAGAACAGCGCCATCAGCCCATCGTTGATCCAGTGCGTGACACTGAGCGGACCGAGATACGCGTGCAGCGCGCCGAAATAGAGCGGTGCGGCAGGCGAATTGGCGACCAGCAGCGCCAGCGCGGCGGCACCCATCAATACCAGTCCGCCCGACGCCGAATTGTCGAGAAAGGCCCGCAGCATGGAAACCGGGCGTCCAGCAGGTCGCGTCGTGCTCATGTCAGAAGCTCCCTCGTTTCAACTGGACGATGGCTGCAGGACCATCGCAACGCTTACTCCCACTCGATGGTGCCCGGCGGCTTCGACGTATAATCGTAGGTGACCCGGTTGATGCCGCGCACCTCGTTGATGATCCGCGTGGTGACGCGGGAAAGGAAGCCGCCCGGGAATTCGAACGCCTGCGCCGTCATGCCGTCGGTGGAGGTGACGGCACGCAGCGCCAGCACGCTGTCATAGGTGCGGCCATCGCCCATCACGCCGACGGAGCGGACCGGCAGCAGCACCGCGAAAGCCTGCCAGATCGCATCGTAGAGCCCGGCGTTGCGAATCTCCTCCAGGTAGATCGCGTCTGCCTTGCGCAGGATGTCGCAGCGCTCCTTGGTGACTTCGCCCGGGATGCGGATCGCGAGGCCCGGCCCAGGGAACGGGTGGCGACCGACGAACACGTCCGGCAAGCCAAGCTCCCGGCCGAGATCGCGCACCTCGTCCTTGAACAATTCCCGCAGCGGCTCGACGAGCTTCATGTTCATGCGCTCGGGAAGGCCACCGACATTGTGGTGGCTCTTGATCGTCACCGACGGCCCGCCGGTGAAGCTGACGCTTTCGATGACGTCCGGGTAAAGCGTGCCCTGCGCGAGGAACTCGGCCCCGCCGATCTTCTTCGCCTCGGCCTCGAACACCTCGATGAAGGTCTTGCCGATGAACTTGCGCTTGGCCTCGGGATCCGTGACACCGGCGAGGCCGTTCATGAACAAAGCCTCGGCGTTCACATGGACCAGCGGAATATTGTAATGGCCGCGGAACAGGCTGACGACCTGATCGGCTTCGCCTGCGCGCATGAGGCCGTGGTCGACGAACACGCACGTCAGCTGATCACCGATCGCCTCGTGGATCAGCACTGCGGCAACCGCCGAATCGACGCCGCCCGAAAGTCCGCAGATCACCCGGCCCTTGCCGACCTGCTCGCGGATCTCCGCGATCTTGGTTTCGCGGAACTCGGCCATCGTCCAGTCGCCGGCGAGACCGCAGACGTGGCGCGCGAAGTTCTTGATCAGCCGTCCGCCGTCGGGGGTGTGCGCGACCTCCGGGTGGAACTGCATGCCGTAGAAACGGCGGCTCTCGTCCGCGGTGATGGCGAACGGGGCACCGGGCGACGTGGCGACCGGGACGAAGCCGGGGGCAAGCTCGGCAACGTGATCGCCGTGGCTCATCCACACCTGATGCCGCTCGCCTTCGCGCCACAGGCCGTCGAACAGCCCGCAGCCCGTCTCCACCTCGACGAAGGCTTCGCCGAACTCGCCCGAATAACCCTTCTCGACTCGCCCGCCGAGCTGGGTGTTCATCACCTGCTGGCCGTAACAGATGCCCAGCACCGGAACGCCGCTTTCGAACACGATCTGCGGGGCGCGCGGGCTGCCGTCATCGACGACGGAGGCGGGACCGCCCGACAGGATGACGCCCTTGGGCTTCAACCGCTCGAACGCTTCGGCGGCGGACTGGAAGGGCGCGATCTCGCTGTAGACGCCGGCCTCGCGCACGCGGCGTGCGATCAGCTGGGTCACCTGGCTGCCGAAATCGACGATCAAGATGCTGTCGGGGTGTTCCATCGCGCGCCTGTAGCGACAGACGCCGGACAAATGAAGAGGCCGCGCTCCCGGTGGGGAACGCGGCCTCTCGTGGATCTTAACGTTCGTGCCGGATCAGGCAGCGACGTCGAAGTCCTCGTCGGTCATCACCGGGCCCGAATCCTGGCCCTTCGCCGAGACGTCGCGATCGACGAACTCGATGATCGCCATCGGCGACGCGTCCGACGCGCGGATGCCGGCCTTGATGACGCGGGTGTAACCGCCGTTACGGCCGGCATAGCGCGGCGCCAGCACGTCGAACAACTTCACCAGCTGCGCATCGTCAAGCAGACGGGCGTGCGCGAGACGACGGTTCGACAGGCCGCCCTTCTTGCCCAGCGTGATCAGCTTTTCGATGTACGGGCGAAGTTCCTTCGCCTTGGCAAGCGTGGTGGTGATCTGCTCGTGCTTGATCAGCGCGGCCGACATGTTGCGGAACAGCGCGGCGCGATGTGCCGAGGTACGCTGAAGCTTACGACCGCCTACACGGTGACGCATGGTATGTCCTTCTCGTTCGTTCGGGGGCCGTATGAGGTACCCCGGACCAGGTGGGACGTGTGGGCCACCCTGTGTACGTCACCCCGGCATTGTGCCGGGGCCCCGGAAACTTTTCGCCGGTCCGACGTGGCGAAGCCACGTCGTCGGTCGGGATCGGCGTTGCCGACCCGCCGGCCGGGCCTGTCCTGTCTCCGGCGCAGCCATGCTGCGCCGGTGCAGGATCAGCCCATGATTTCCTGCTCGAGTTTCTTGGCCATCTCTTCGATGTTCTCAGGCGGCCAGCCCGGGATTTCCATGCCAAGACGCAGGCCCATCGAGGACAACACTTCCTTGATCTCGTTCAAGGACTTGCGGCCGAAGTTCGGGGTGCGCAGCATTTCCGCCTCGGTCTTGCCGACGAGATCACCGATATAGATGATGTTGTCGTTCTTAAGGCAGTTGGCCGAGCGGACCGACAGTTCGAGCTCGTCGACCTTCTTGAGCAGGTAACGGTTGATCTGCTGCGTGTCGCTGGCGACTTCGCCAGCCGGCGTCGGAGCGGCAATGCCGACCGGTGCCGAACGCGAAACCGCCGAATCGTCGAAGTGGACGAAGAGCGACAGCTGGTCCTGAAGGATGCGACCGGCGTAACCGAGCGCGTCTTCCGGGGTGACGGTGCCGTCGGTCTCGACGGTCAGCGTCAGCTTGTCGTAGTCCAGATCCTGACCGACGCGGGTCGGGTCGACCTTGTAGCTGACCTGACGTACCGGCGAGTACAGCGCATCGACCGGGATGAGGCCGATCGGCGCGTCGGCCGGGCGGTTCACGGTGGCCGGGACGTAGCCCTTACCGGTGTCGGCGGTCAGCTCCATGTTGAGCGTCGCGCCTTCGTCGAGGTGGCAGATCACTAGTTCGGGGTTCATCACCTCGATGTCACCCGAGACGGCGATGTCGCCAGCCTTCACTTCAGCCGGGCCGGTCGCGGAAAGCTGCAGACGCTTCGGGCCTTCGCCCTGCATCTTGAGCGCGATCTGCTTCACGTTGAGGACGATGTCGGTCACGTCCTCACGAACACCTGCGAGGCTCGAGAATTCGTGCAGCACGTTCTCGATCTTGATCGAGGTGACGGCGGCGCCCTGCAGGCTCGACAGCAGCACGCGGCGCAGCGCGTTGCCGAGGGTCAGACCGAAACCGCGCTCCAGCGGCTCGGCGACGAAGGTCGACTTGCGCTTGCCGTCGCCGCCCTTCTTCTCGAGCGCGTTGGGCTTCTTAAGTTCCTGCCAGTTCTTTGCGTTGACGGACAAGGCTCGTGTCCCCTGATGTTGGGCCGGACAGGGGCACGTCCGGCCGGGAGTAAAAAGCGCACCGGCTCGTCAGCCGGGCGCCGGAAGCATCAGACGCGGCGGCGCTTCGACGGACGCACACCGTTGTGCGGGATCGAGGTCACGTCACGGATCGACGTGATCTGAAAACCGACCGCCTGCAGCGCGCGAAGCGCCGACTCGCGGCCCGAACCCGGACCCTTCACCTCAACCTCGAGCGTACGCACGCCGTGCTCGGCGGCCTTCTTGCCCGCGTCCTCGGCTGCGACCTGGGCAGCATAAGGGGTCGACTTACGCGAGCCCTTGAAGCCCATCATGCCGGCCGACGACCAGCTGATGGCATTGCCCTGCGCGTCGGTGATGGTGATCATGGTGTTGTTGAAGCTGGCGTTGACGTGCGCCACGCCGGCGGTGATGTTCTTGCGCTCGCGACGGCGAATACGCTGCGGTGCCTGTGCCATTTGGTAATCCTGACCTTTGTTTCAAGCGGAGGCCGGGAGGCAACGTGCCTGCAACCAGCCCCTCGACCGAAGAAGAAGCGCGAAGCTTACTTCTTCTTGCCTGCGATCGGCTTCGCCTTGCCCTTGCGGGTGCGCGCATTGGTGTGCGTGCGCTGGCCGCGGACCGGCAGGCCCTTGCGGTGGCGCAGGCCACGGTAGCAGGCGAGATCCATCAGGCGCTTGATGTTCATCGCGGTCTGACGACGAAGATCGCCTTCCACGGTGTAGCCGGCGTCGATCGCCTCGCGGATCTGGAGCACTTCCTGATCGGTCAGGTCCTGCACCCGGCGCTCCGGAGCGATTTCCAGCTTCTCGGTGATTTCCTTGGCCTTGGCCGGACCGATGCCGTGAATGTACTGAAGCGCGATCAGAACGCGCTTGTTGGTCGGGATGTTAACACCCGCGATACGTGCCATGAACTTCTATCTCCTCGTGCTCCACAGGGTGCGGCATGGTACACGCACCCCATCTCGTCGCATGACGCTCCACCACGCAGGAAAACGGCAAGCGTTTGACAACGCTGCCGGTGACCGGGGTGTTGGAAGGGGGCTCAACTAGGCGCGGGCGAACGCAGTGTCAAGCGATCGGTTCCCGCAGCAACGGATTGATCGCAGCGTGGCGGCGACCAAATATTCGCCGCCCTGACACTCGCCAGGGCGGCAGCAAGCAATCAGCCCACATTTCCCAAGTAAGGCGCTGATTTCGCTGTCCTGACCATTATATTTCCTATATAAAACATGGTATTGAAGGC
>NZ_JBIQFL010000009.1:0-119132 GCF_045369135.1 Sphingomonas sp. 179-I 2A4 NHS
TGCGGTGACACCCATCTAGGTAAACCACCCCAACCCGTCAAACCCTTTTTGCAACTTTCTTACACACACCCCCAAAAACCACGCTTTCCCGCCGGTTTTAATGGCTTGTGAAGCCGCCACCCCGTAGCGAATCCGACATGGTCGCCCCCACCGCCGCATCGAATCAGACGGAATCGCTCGCCCGGCAGGTGCGTAACGCGGTGATATGGCGCTCGGGCAGCCAGATCGCGGCGCAGATGGTGCAATGGGCCGCGACCTTCCTCGTCATCCGCATTCTGTCACCCAGCGATTACGGCCTATTCGCGATGACCGGCGTCGTCATGGCGTTCCTCAACATGCTGAACGGCTATGGCCTCGCCAGCGGCCTCGTCCAGCGACCCGAGGTGACCGAACGCGAGATCCGGCAGCTGTTCGGCATGCTCATCGTGGTGAACGTGGCGCTCGCCCTGATCCAGGTCGCGCTCGCCCCCCTGGCCGCGGCGTATTACCGCCAGCCCGAGGTTGCGCAGCTGCTCCGCGTCCAGGCGCTGATCTATCTCGGCACCCCCTTTATGGCGCTGCCCCAGGCGCTGCTCAGCCGTGCGATGGATTTCCGGCTCCAGGCGCGGGTCAACATTATCTCCTCCCTGGCCGGTGCCGGCATGGCTCTGATCGGCGCGCTGTCCGGCTGGGGCGTGTGGACCCTGGTGTTTGCCCCCATGGCGCTCTTCGCCACCCGCGCGATCGGCATGACCATGGCCGCAAAGTCGCTCATGTGGCCGCTGTTCGATTTCCGCGGCGCCGGGGCGCTTGCCCGCTTCGGCGGAGTCATGGCCGCCAGCCAGCTGTTCTGGTTCCTGCAGAGCCAGGTCGACGTGTTCATCGCCGGCCGCACGCTCGATGTGCATGCACTCGGGATCTACACGACCAGCCTGTTCCTGGCGCAGATCTTCGTCTCGAAGTTCGTGCCGCCGCTGAACGAGGTCGCCTTTTCCGCCTATGCCCGGATCCAGCACGATCGCGTCGCCACTGCCGCTGCCTTCGTGAAGGGGGTGCGGATCGTGATGTTCGCTGCCCTCCCCTTCTACATCGGCCTCGCAGCAACCGCCGAGCCGCTGGTGCTGACGATGCTGGGGGAAAAATGGGCCGCGGCCGCGCCGATCGTCCGCCTGCTCGCGCTCGCCATGCCATTCATGACCTTGCAGGTGCTGTTCTCCCCGGCGTGCGACGCGCTGGGCCGGCCCGGCATCGGGGTGCAGAATGGTGCCGCCGGATCGGTGATCCTTGCGCTCGCCTTTCTCGTCGGTGTGCGCTGGGGCGTGACCGGGCTCGCGCTCGCCTGGATCGTTGCTTACCCGCTCTATCTCGCGATCAGCTGCTGGCGCGCGCTCCCCGTGATCGGCGCCCGGCTGGGTGACGTTGCGCGCGCAGTGGCGACGCCGCTCCTCGCCGCCACGATCATGGGTGCGGCCGTGGTACTCGCCGATCGCGCGACTAACCTGCCGCCACTACCGCGGCTCGCGCTGCTGGTCGCGGTCGGGGGGGCGACCTATGCCGCCTGCCTGCTCGTCTTCGGTCGCGCGCTCCTGCGCGAGATGCTGGCGCTGCTCCGCCCGCGCTAATCGCTTACGCCTGCTGGATATAGGCGCGCATCGCCTCGGCCTCCGCCTCCACCCGGTCGATGCGATATTTGACGAGGTCGCCGATTGAGACGACGCCGATCACGCGTCCGCCGTCGACCACCGGCAAGTGCCGGATCCGCCGCTGCGTCATCAGCGATAGCGCGCCGAGCACCGGATCCTCAGGCGTCACGGTGACGGCTGGCGCGGTCATCACGTCCCGCACCGCGCGATCGAGCACGCCCGTATCACCGTCCTTCAGGCAATAGATCACGTCGCGTTCGGAGAAGACGCCGGCGACCTCGTCGCCCTCCATCACCAGCAGCGCCCCGATTCGCCGCTGCGCCAGCAGCGCGACTGCCGCACGCACCGTCTGATCGGGCGTGGTGGAGATCACCTCTCCGCCCTTGCCGTGCAGGATTGCCGCGATCGTCATCGCTCCGCTCCTTTTATCAATCGCTTCTCTGCTGGAAGAATGCGCTTCTCCGTAGCAGATGGAAAGTATGAGCCAGCTGGACGATCCCGAATACGCAAAATTCGCCTGGCGCCGTTTTCGCCGGTTGCTGGCCTGGACGGCCGTCATCGGCCTTGTGGCGTCGCTGATCGCGGTGTGGCTGGTCGGCCGCTCCTACGGCGAACTGGGCTGGATCGCGACGCTGGCGACGATCGGCGGCGTGACGGGGTCGGTGCTGATGGCCGGCGCGCTGATGGGGCTGACCTTCCTGTCGTCGGGCACCGGGCATGACGAGGCGGTGGATACGTTTGACTCCGATCAGGCCGATGATGCCGATCAGCCGGGTTTGCGGAAGAAATAGCGCAATGTCGCCGTCCCGTTCGCCGGCACGGTGGTCGCCCAAACTTGCTTTCCCTTGCGCGTCACCAGCCGCCGCGCCGCCCTCATCTGCCCGGTGCCGGTCGCGAACCGCGCCTCGTAAGCGATCGGCCAGGGATTGGCGTTGCTCACGGTGAGAACGAAGGAGCGCGCCTTACCTTGCCGTGGCAACTCCTCGATCCTGGCAGAGACGCTGGGCGAGCCAGGCAGGCCGAGCTCGATCTCCTCGTCGACCGCCTTGTCGTCCAGCCACGTTTCTCCCAGCAGGATCGGGCGATCACCACCCTCCTGAAGCACGACGACGCGACCCGCCGGCAGCGGCAGACCGAGCCCGTCCGCCTTCCGGTTGCGCAGGCGCAAAACGCGGCGCGCGTTCGGCACCCCCGACGAATAGCCGTCACTGACATAAAGTGTCTGCACCCGAACCCCGTTGCGCGTCGTCAGCGCCACTTGCTTCTGCCCCTTCGCAGCGACCGTGGTGGGAGCCGGCACGGTGTAGAGCTTGAAGTCGCCAAGCTCGCCCTGGATCACTTCCGCGGCAGGCGCCGATGATCGCATCGCGGTGACCATCACCGGGGCCGGCGGAGGAGGCGGCGGTGGCGGAGGAGGAGGCAGCACCCCAGCCATGTCGTAGCGCTCGTCGCGTGAATAGGCGACCTGGGTTGGCCAGCAGCTCAGCTCCAGCCAGCCCATGTCGTAGTTGCCGAACGATGGCGCCCTTTCGCGGTTCGGCTTGCCCGCCACCAACTGCGTGCGCGCATCGGGAAAGCTGGTCACGTCGGTCGATGCGAGCGTCACCCAAGCAGCAAGGCTCGCCCGGCCTTCCGCTTCGGCATCGGAACCAAGCGTCACGACATAATCCGCCTGCCAGTCGAACCCGCCGGCAAGATAGGACAAGGTGATCGTGGCGGAGACCGGCCGCGCCGCCGTCGTCGCGATCGATAACGTGGGCCGCGCGCTCAGCCCTTCCGGCACATCGGTCTGCACGATCTTCTCGGGAAGGCCGGAGCAACTCAGCGCCTCAAAGCCGCCTGCAACCTCGATCACTCCCGCGCCATCCGCGCCGGAGCGGATCGTCGCCTGCTGCTCGATCACCTGCCCGGTCGCCGGATTGGTTCGCCGGATCAGCACCCGGCGGCCAAGTGCGCGATCATAAAGGCTGCGCGGGCTGAGCAGCGCGGCATCGAGGTTCTTCTCCACCACATCCTGCGGGAAGCCGGCGACGATCGCCGTTTCCGGCATGATGTTCCCGGCCACACCCTCGAAGCGGATCACGGAAGGCCCCGCGGGCAGGGTTACCGTCCTCGTCTCGGTGACGAGTGCGAAACCTTGCGCCGATGTGCGGCTGAGCGGCGTGCTCGGCGCACGATCGGGCGCGCGGTACAGGGTGACGGAAAGCTGGTCCGGCTCTGTCGACGTCACCACTGTCTGGGCGATCGCCCCCGCGTGTATGGCGACAGCCAGTAGCACGCCGCTGCACAGGCGCGCGATCCCCGGGGCACGATGCGGAGCGCGGCGGCGCATCGCGCGCTCAGTAACGCGTTTCGATGACGGCGGTCAGCGTCGCGCTGCCGTTGGCCGGCACCGGTACGTGCCACACCCGCTCGTCCAGCGAACGTTGCTCGCCCTTCAGGCTCTCCGAGGAAACACGCGTGTCACGCCAGTGATTGTCGAGCCCCGCCTGCACGACATCCACCGTCACCGGCTCCGGGCGCGCATTGGTCACCTCGTACTTCATCGTCGTACGATAGAATTGGGTGGCGCGGTCCACCTCCATCGTCCGCGTCTCGCCATCCTCGGTGACGCGATAGCGAGCAACGCGGCGCCCTTCGTCGCCGTCGATCTCTTCCCGCTTCACCACCTCGGGGCGAACCTTCACGTCGAATGCCTCGCCGGTGACGAGTGCCAGCGAGGATCCCATCGGCGTATGGCCGATCGCACGCTCGCCAATGAACTGCGGCTGGCCGGCCGCATCGCGAATATAGAGCCGCACCGTCCCGGCGGGCAGCGCATCGCCCAGCCCACCGGTACGGGACGAGGAAAAGGCGAAGATGGTTGAGGCGCTTCCGGGCTCGCTCTGCGTGTGGAGGGCAGGGACGCGATACTCGTACGCCTTGCGTGCGGGAACGGCGGACACGTTGAGGAAGCTCACTTGCTTCTGCTGCTTGGCGGCGATCGTCGTGCGGTGTCCCAGCGGGTACAGATAGAAGTCCCCGAGCCGCCCGCGCGGTGCCGTCTCGGTACCAGCAGCGGTGCCAGGCGCGTAATTGCCGACGGCTGGAGCCCGCCGCGATGTATTGGCCGTTGGCGCCCCCGCCACCAGCACCGCATCGGCGTTCACCATCGGCGTGTCATTGCTGTTGCGCAGCGTCACCCAGCCCTGCACGTCAATCGTGCTCCTCGCCTCATCGAACAGTGCGACATAGTCTGCATTCCAGCCGAACCCGTTCGACAGGTAACTGAGCGTTGCCGGCCGTGTCCCGGCGCGGGCGGAATCGACCGTCACCGACAGCGTCGGCCGCGCGCGCAAGTTGGGCGGCAGGGAATCGAACACCACCCGCACGGGCAGGCCGTCGTCGCGCAGCACCTCGATCCGGTCGCCGATCCGCAGCACCACGCCGCCATTATTGGCCAGCACCGTCGCCCGCTCGCGCGTCTCCGCGCCAGTCGCGGGGTTCGTGCGCAGGATCGTGATCGTCTGGCCGACTGCCTTTTCCATCAGCGCCTGCGGGGAGAGCAGGTCGTAATCGAAATTCTGTTCGATGATCGTCACGCCATCGGTCGACAGCCGCACCGTTTCCGGCCGGATCCCATTCGACACGTCGGGGAAGTCCTGCCGGCTCACCCCCCTTGGAAGATTGAGCTGCCGCGTGTCCTGCACAAGCGCCAGGTTGTTGTTGTAGATGGTGACGGCCACGTCGCCCTGCGCGCTTCGCGCCGGCCCACCTCCCGGCGTAGGAGCCTGTGCCCAAACCTGCGTTGCCGCCGACGACGCGATCAGCGTCATCGCCATGCCCAACCGACGCATGCGACCTCTCCCCCGTTTCCTCAACAGCTTAGGGTTGCCTCCAGCCGGCGTCATCCCATGAAATGCGCTGCCGTCATCCACGGCCCAGCAAATGATCGACCAGCCGGCCCAGCGTCGGGAATCCCGCCAGTCGTAGCGCGGCTTTCTCACCCGTCGTCGATGCCGGCACCAGCGCCTGGCCGAAGCCAAGCTTCGCCGCTTCCTTCAGCCGGAGCGCGCCGTGCGCGACGCTTCGGACCTCGCCGGACAGAGCGACTTCGCCGAACGCCACCGCATCCGCCGGCACCGGCCGCTCCGACAGCGCGGACACCAGCGCCGCTGCCACCGCCATATCCGCCGCCGGATCCTGCACGCGATATCCACCCGCGACGTTCAGATAAACTTCCGCCGAGGAGAAGCTGAGCCCGCAGCGCGCTTCGAGCACGGCCAGGATCATCGCCAGCCGCCCGCTGTCCCAGCCGACCACCGCCCGCCGCGGCGTCGCCCCGCTCGCCAGCCGGACGACCAGCGCCTGGATCTCCACCAGCACCGGCCGCGTCCCTTCCAGCGCCGGGAACACCACCGCCCCCGTCACGCTCTCGTCGCGCTGCGTCAGGAACAGCGACGACGGGTTCGACACTTCGGTCAGCCCTTCGCTCTGCATCGCGAAGACGCCGATCTCGTCGGTGCCGCCGAAGCGGTTCTTGATCGCGCGCAGGATGCGATACTGGTGGCTGCGCTCGCCCTCGAAGCTCAGCACCGTATCCACCATATGTTCCAGCACGCGCGGGCCGGCGATCGTGCCATCCTTGGTGACATGGCCGACGAGCACGAGCGCCGTGCCGCGCTCCTTGGCAAAGCGGATCAGTTCCTGCGCGCTGGCCCGCACCTGGCTGACGGTGCCAGGCGCGCCCTCGATCAGATCTGAATGCATCGTCTGGATCGAATCGATCACCAGTAGGGCCGGCGGTCGCCCCGCTCCCAAAGTGGTCAGGATATCGCGCACCGACGTGGCGGAAGCGAGTCGCACCGGCGCCTCCCCCAGCCCCAGCCGCCGTGCGCGCAGCCGTACCTGGTCGGCCGCTTCCTCGCCGGAGACATAGGCGACGTCCGCCCCGCCCAGCGCCAGCCGCGCCGCTGCCTGCAGCAGCAGCGTCGATTTGCCGATCCCGGGATCGCCGCCGATCAGCGTCGCGCTTCCCTCGACGAAGCCGCCGCCCAGCGCCCGGTCGAGCTCCGCAATGCCGCTTGCCATGCGCGCCGGCAGCGGCACCTCGGCGTCCAGCGCCACCATCGTCAGTGCGCGCCCGCCCCCCTGCAGATTGTGCTTCGCCTGAAACGGCGTCACCACCGCCGGCGCTTCCTCGACCAGCGTGTTCCACTCCGAGCAGTCGACGCACTGTCCCTGCCACCTCGAGGCGACCGAACCGCACGATTGGCAGACATAGCGTTTCTGGAGCTTGGCCATCTTCATTCCTGCAGTGCGACACGCGCCGTGGGCGACTTATACTTTCGTATCAGGGTCGGAACAACAAGGGAACAGAAGCTTAATATTCTGCACTTTGATACAATATGTCCGGCAGTGATCTTGACGTAGATTGCTGCATGCGCGAAGCGGGCTGCCGCTATGAAGAGCCCCCTTTATTTCGCCGCCGCGGCGCTCCTCGCGCTCGCTGCCTGCAACTCCAAGTCGGACGCTCCCGAAGTGCTCGACACCAACCCGGATCCGATGGCGACCGAGCTTGCCAATGCGGGTGCGGTTGAGCTTCCCCCGGCGATCAAGGCCGAGAAGACGATGCGCTGCAAGGACAACAGCCTTGCCTATGTCACCTTCTTCCAGGGTGACAAGCAGGCGATCGTCCGCACCGAGAAGGACGGCACGCCCGTCACGCTGACCGCTGCGAACGCCGGCGATCCGCTGGTTGCCGACGGCGGCTGGAAGCTGACCGGCACGCCCGAGAACATCACGCTGGAGCAGCCGGGCAAGGGCTCGCAGACCTGCCGCTCGTAAGAGCAACGAATACGCCGCCGCTCCTCCCGGGATGCGGCGGCGCCGTTATGTGATATGGTGCCGGCCTGATGGCCCGCCACCGCCCACGCCAGTCGCTGGATCCCGCCACCGTCCTCAGCGCTTATGCTGTCGGCGTCTTCCCGATGGCGGATGCGCGCGACGCGCCCGGCGTCTATTGGGTCGAACCGCGGCAGCGCGCGATCCTGCCGCTCGACGGCTTCCATCTTTCCCGTTCGCTGCGCCGCACGCTGAAGTCGGAACGCTTCCGGCTGACCGCCGATACCGCGTTCGACGAGATCATCGCGATGTGCGCCGAAGCCGCCACCGATCGGCCCGAAACCTGGATCAACCACTCGATCGAACGCGTCTTCCGGCAGCTTCATATCGCCGGCTTCGCCCATTCGATCGAATGCTGGGAAGGCGACTCGCTGGTCGGGGGGCTTTATGGCCTGGCACTGGGGCGCGCCTTCTTCGGCGAATCGATGGTCAGCCGAACGACGGACGCGTCCAAGGCCGCGCTCGCGGCACTCGTTGCGCGGCTGCGGGTTGGCGGCTTCACCCTGCTCGATTGCCAGTTCATGACCGATCACCTCGCCTCGATGGGCGCGGTGGAGATCGAACGCGCGGATTACGTTGCGTTGCTGGGCGATGCGCTCTCGGAAGTGCTCGGTGCCGCAGCCGCGGGAGATTCCTGGGCCGTGGGTGCGGGCGATTTCCGGGCGGTGGATGGCGTTCCCAGCACTTCTGTCGCCGGCCCCTTGTCCGGGAAGGACATCGTGCAGCTCTTGGCCCAGACGTCGTAGATCGGGTGCTGGACGACGTTCAGCGCAGGACGCTCCTTGTAGAGCCATCCCGAAAACGCCCGCCGCCACTTCTCATCCGCACCGCGCACGTCCAGCTGCACGAACGCGCCGGTCAGCTGCTCCTGCTCCCACGGCGCGGTGCGCTCGCACGCACGCAGCCGGACGATCGTATCGCCGACGCGCAGCGCTTGACCCGGCTTCATCGTCAGATCGCGGCTGACGCCATTGCGCTTGTTGAGCAGGCCGACGACCGCCACGCGCTCCGCCATCGGCGTGCTGCCGGCGTCTACTGGCCCCGTATCTCCCTCGACCGTCACCACATCGGAAGGCACTTCGGCCTCCGCGGCATCCGGCACTTGCTGACTGGCGACTGGCGTCTGGCGCGTGTCATCGCCCAGCCAGCGCGCACCCTGCCACACGCCGACGCCGATCAACGCCGCGGCGGCAAGACCGCCGGCCGCGACCGCCGGCTTCACGCGTCGGGGCTCCACGCCTCGTAATCACCTGTGGCCGCCTGGCGATGGCCGCCCTTTTCCAGCGCGCCCGACGGGCGATAGGCCTCTGGCGTCCCGGTCATGTTCGGCTTGGCCGGCTTTTGCCACGGCCGCGGGCTCGGCAGCGCCTCGTCGGGCGCGCCGTCCACATGGTGGTGCAGCCAGCTGAACCATTCCGGCGGGACGCGGCTCGCATCGTTTGGACCGTTGTAGATCACCCAGCGCCGCGGGTTGCCGGCGGTATCCCGCCCGCCTTCCCAATAGACGTTGCCAAGCGCGTCCTCGCCGACGCGCGTCTTGCCGCGCAGGCCGAACCAGGTACCGATGGTGGCGCCGTTCCACCAGGTGAAGGGGTTGAGATTGATGCCCATGACGGCCCCGCGCTTAGCGGTTGGCGCTCGCCCCTTCAATGCCGTGCGGCAGTGCTTTCTCGGGTCGATGCGCCGCATGCCAGGGAACAAAGCCGGGGATTTGGCCATTGCTGCTGTTGATGAACCGAAACGAACAGGGGTAAACAGATGAAGAAGCTAGTTATTGGCGGTCTTGCTGCAGGTGTGATGTCGCTCGCGGCGTGCAATTCCAGCCCGCGCGAACAGGCTGCCGACAATATCGAAGCCAATGCCGAGGCCCGCGCCGACAATCTTGAGGATATGGCCGATAACGTCTCGTCGGACGTGGCCAGCGACGCGCTTGAGAACCAGGCGGATGCGGTTCGCGCAACGGGCGAGAATCAGGCGGACGACCTGCGCACCAACGATCCGGACACCAACCTGGCGAACGGGATCTAAATCACCCATTGGCGGACCGGCCCGGTCCGCCGGCCGTCAAACAGCAAGGGCGCCCAAGTTTGCTTGGGCGCCCTTTTTTTTGCGTATCCGCTACTCGTCGCCGCCAGCGGCGCTGGCGGATGCTACTTCCAGCTCACCTTGTCGCCTTCGCTGATGCCCAGTTCAGCCGATCGGCCGCCATTGATCTCCAGCACCGCCGCCACCGGCTCGCCCGACGGCACCTGCGCTTCTGAGAAGGGCACCGTATTCTCGGCGATGCGGGCGATCGTGCCATCCGCGCGAATGAAGATGATATCCAGCGGCGACGGCGTGTTCTTCATCCAGAAGCTTGCCTCGCGCGGCCCGCCGCCGTCTGCGGGATAAGGCGCGAACAGCATCCCGCCATCTTTCGGGATGTCGGTGCGGAACATCAGCCCGCGTTCCTGCTCCGCCGGGGTCCGCGCCATCTCCACCTTGAAGACGTGGCGGCCGGTCTGGCTCGTCACCGTAACGGTGGTCAGCGGCGCCTTCGCCGCCTCGTTGCCCGCCGATGCCGCCGCGTCCTGGCCGGTGCAGGCGGATACGCCGATCAGCAGCGCGATCGCTGCCAGACCATGGAACTTCATTTCAATCCTCCTGCGCGACGCTGACCGCCATCGGCCCCTTGCGCCCTTCGACGACGCGTGCGCGCAGCCGCTGGTCGGGCTCGACCGTCACGATGTCCCCGCGGCGCAGCGTTTCCATGTGAACGAAGATATCACCCGGCGTATCGTCTCGCACCAGGAAACCATAGCCTTTCAGGCGGTTGAACCATTTCACCGTCACCGGCTCCCAGTCTCCCGCCTCGCCGATCAGGCTAACGGGATCGACGCGGTTCGTCGTGCGCGGGGCGGGCTCGACGGCGGTGCTGAGGTCGAGCGACACGATTTCGCGCGCCTGGTAGCCGCGCTCGCGGCGCACCGCGATCGCTTCGATCCGCGATCCTTCCGGGATGCTGCGCCGCCCAAGCGGCTGCAACACCGAAAAGTGGATCAGAACGTCGCCGAACTCCGACTGGTCGGGCACAAGAAAGCCAAAGCCCCGCGTCACGTCGAACCACTTGAGCGTGCCGGATACGGCCACCCCCTCGTCCGCCGCTTGCGCGTCGACGTCGGCTGGCCCTTCGCGGTCGTCCGCGGCATCAAACGGCTGGCTGCGCATCTCTCTCTGCTTCCCCGTGCCGACGCTAGCACGGTTGACGCATCGCACAAACGTCTCGTTGCAAAACGGAGAAGTTGATCCGGCGCCTTATTGATCGGGCTCAAGTATATCGCCGGGTTCTGCCGTTACGATCCGCCGCGCCAGCGCGTAATTATGCCCGGCGCGGACCAGAGCGGCGATTTGCCGCTCGCGCGTGCGCTCGTCCGTCACCGCCGCGGCAAAGGGGCCGAAACGCCGCCGCCGGGCGAGCGCCAGCGCGCTGGTAAATGCCTGGTCGGCGCTTTCCTCGAGCGCGTCGGCGGCATCCTCCTCACCGACATGAGCCGCGCGTAGCGCCATCGATACACGGCGCGTGCCATAGCCACGCCGTGCCAGCGACCGCGCCTTGGCCTCAGCGAAGGCGTGATCGTCGACATAGCCAAGCTGCGCCATCCGATCTGCGATCTGTTGCGGGTCGGCGCTCGCACCGGTCCACCCCCGCTCGCGCACCTTGCGCGACAGATATGCCGCCAGCTTTCCTCTTGTCGTGGCAAATCGCTCGACGTACCGGAGCGCCAGCGCCTCCAGCGCAGCAGTATCGAGCGGGGGCGGCGGGCGGCGCGGCGTAGACATGCGCCTTGTTGTTGCCACACTGCCATCGGATTTTGAACGCGGCGACCGTTCACGGCTGGGGCCAAATGTCGGTGCATCCGTGCACCGCCCATGAGACTTGAGCAGACACATGACGACCGCGACCCTTTTGCCTACCCCGAGCAGCGATGCGCAGCCGCGCATCTTTTCCGAGTTCGAAACGCTTGGGCAGGCGCTGGATTATGCCGCCGGGGGCGAACGCGGGCTCAATTTCCATGATGCGCGCGGCACGCTGGTTCGGCCCTACCCCTTCCGCGAACTTCAGGCCGATGCGAAGGCCGCGGCCTATCGGCTGATCGCGGCCGGCATCGCGCCGGGGGACCGGGTTGCGTTGGTCGCGGAAACAAGCGCCGAATTCGCCGCACTCTTCTTCGGCACCGTTTATGCCGGCGCGTGGCCAGTGCCGCTGCCGCTGCCGACCTCGTTCGGCGGCAAGGAATCCTACATCGATCAACTGCGCGTCCAGCTGACGAGCTGCGATCCGAAGATGCTGATCTACCCGCCCGAACTGTCTGAGATGGCAGGCGCCGCCGCCGCCGCGGTCGGGACGCAGGGGATCGACTGGGCTGACCTGCTCTCGCGTGACGCGAATGCCGTGGACCTGCCGAAGGCATCGGGCGATGACATCGCCTATCTGCAATATTCCAGCGGCTCGACGCGCTTCCCGCACGGCGTCGCGATCACTCACCACGCGCTGCTCAACAACCTCGCGGCGCACGCCCATGGCATGGAGCTGATCGAGACCGATCGCTGCATCTCCTGGCTGCCCTGGTATCACGACATGGGGCTTGTCGGCTGCTTCCTGTCGCCGATCGCCAATCAGGTGTCGGTCGATTATCTGAAGACCGAGGATTTCGCCCGCCGTCCGCTGGCGTGGCTCGATCTCATCAGCCGCAATCCCGGCACGTCGATCAGCTATTCGCCGACCTTCGGCTACGACATCTGCGCCCGGCGCATGTCGAGCCAGACCAAGGCTGCCGACCGGTTCGATCTCTCCCGCTGGCGCCTCGCCGGCAATGGCGCGGACATGATCCGGCCGGACGTGATGCAGGGCTTCGTCGATGCCTTTGCCGATGCCGGCTTCCAGGCCAGCGCCTTCCTTCCCTCCTACGGCCTCGCGGAAGCAACGCTCGCCGTCTCGATCATGCCGCCGGGTGAGGGGATCCGCGTCGAGCTGGTCGAGGAGACGCAGCTCTCCGGCGTTCCCGCCGGCCAGGATCGCCCGCAGCGCTACCGTGCGATCGTCAATTGCGGCAAGCCGGTGAAGGACATGGCGGTCGAAATCCGCGAGGAAGACGGCACGCCGCTTCCCGAGCGCGCGATCGGCAAGGTCTGGTGCAGCGGGCCGTCGCTGATGGTGGGCTATTTCCGTGACGACGCAGCGACCGAGGCCTGCATGGCAGACGGCTGGTTGGATACCGGCGACATGGGATATCTGTCGGACGGCTACGTCTATATTGTCGGCCGCGCCAAGGACATGATCATCGTCAACGGCCGCAACCACTGGCCGCAGGACATCGAATGGGCCGTGGAGCAGCTCCCCGGCTTCAAGCAGGGCGACATTGCCGCCTTCGCGATCACCACGCCGGGCGGCGAGGAAACGCCCGCGGTGCTCGTCCAGTGCCGCACGTCCGACGATGCCGAGCGTAGCCGCCTGCGCAACGAGATTCGCGACCGCGTCCGTGCCGTCACCGGCATGAACTGCGTCATCGAACTGATCCCGCCGCGCACCTTGCCGCGCACCAGTTCGGGCAAGCTCAGCCGCGCCAAGGCCCGCAACCTGTACCTCTCGGGTGAGATCAAGCCCTACGCCGTTGCTGCCTGATCGCTGGGTTCGGTCGGCCAAAAGAAAACGATCGACTTAATCCTCGCACACGTTACCCCTTCCACCAACGCTGCCGCTGAGCAGCGCGCGTGGAGGGCTGATGACGACGATCCTGCTGCATCAATATGATAGCTCGCCCTTCTCGGAGAAGGTGCGGGTGTGCCTGGGCATCAAGAACCTCGCCTGGGCCGCGGTCGACCAGCCGGTCATCATGCCCAAGCCCGATCTGCTTGCCCTGACCGGCGGCTACCGCCGCATTCCGGTGATGCAGATCGGCGCGGACATCTATTGTGACAGCGTCCTGATCGTCCGCGAGTTGGAACGCCGCTTCCCCACGCCCACCCTGTTCCCGTCGGGCAGCCTTGGCATCGATCAGGCAACCGCACAGTGGACCGATCGCGCCTTCTTCCAGGCCGCCGTGACGGTGATATTCGGCGGCCTGGGCGATTCGGTGGACGAAGCCTTCAAGCGGGACCGCGAAAAGCTCAGCGGCCAGCCATTCAATCCCGCCGCGATGCGCGCCGCCGTGCCGCACATGGCGGATCAACTACGCAGCCACGCCGCCTTGGTCAGCGAACAGCTCGCGGACGGCCGCGCTTTCCTGTCGGGCGATCGCCCCGGCCTCCTCGACGCCAACGCTTACTACAACCTCTGGTTCGTCCGCTCCTTCCACGCTGCCGCAGCCGACGCGTTCGAGGATCTGCCCGGCCTCGGCGACTGGTATGATCGCGTGCGCGCCATCGGCCACGGCCAGCGCAGCAGCGCGACTCGCGAAGAGGCGATCGCCATCGCCCGCGATTCGAAGCCGGAAGCAGCCGAGGTCGCTGCCCGGGATGCCGCGCTCGCGGGAAGGGAAGTCACCGTCTCCGCCACCGATTACGGGCGCGAGCCGATCAGCGGTACGCTTGTTGGCTCGTCGCCGCACCACCTTGCCGTGCGCCACCGCGATTCGCGCACGGGCGAGGTCGTGATCCACGTTCCCCGCATTGGCTTCGCCCTGGCGCCCGCGACGTGATCGCTCCGGAGCGGCGCTAAAAGCCAGTATTGCTGCACTTTTTCGGACGACTGAAAGGATCCGTAAACCGTAGCGCGCTACCGGTTACATCTGTGACCTCCTCGCCAGAAGCAGTGCGCACGTCGCCCGTTCCGCTCCGCCTCCTGCTCGGCCTGGGCGAAGGCGACGATCCCATATTGTGGGGCCGGGTCCGCGCGACTCAGCTGTTCTGCGGTCGCCAACTGGCGCTGGTCCTGCTCGCAGCGAACCTTATTGCCGCGGCTTTGGTCATGCAGCTTTTCGCGGGCCAGCTGCCGCTCCCGTGGCTGATCGGCTGGGGGATGACGGTAGCGCTCGCGGCCGCAGTCGTCACGCTGCGGCGGCTGCGCACCGCCCATTTCGAGGAGGGCCACGCCTCGCTCGCGCAGCTTCGCGGCACCGGAGTGGAGGGGATCGTCCTCGCCACCGTGTGGAGCATCGCTCCCCTCTGGTTCGGGGCACAGGCGGCGCCCGATACGCTCCTCCCGTTGTGGACGGTGCTGTGCGTGCTGATGACGGCGGCGGCAGTCGCCATGGCTTCGCTGGTGCTGGGCGCGCTCAGCTTCGTGCTCGGCCTCGCGCTCGCCATGGCCGTCCCTCTCGTGTTGCAGCAGAGCTACCTTGCCGCCGCCGCGACCCTGCTCTTCGCCGGGCTGCTCACCGCCGCCTGCATCTCCCGCGCGCGCACGCTGGTGCTGCTGCGTGGCTCCGAACTCTCGCTCAGCGATCGCGATGAAACCGTCAGCCTGCTCCTCGGCGAATATCAGGAAGGCGGCTCGGACTGGCTGTGGCAGACGGATACGCAGCGCCGCCTCGTCAACGTCACGCCGCGCTTCGCGGCCGCGCTCGGCCGCAGCACCGCGGAGCTGGAAGGCATGCCGTTGTTCCAGGCGCTCGCCGGCCCCGCATGGGAGAGTGGCGATTTCTCCGCCGGCCTGCGCCTTCTCGCCGAAAAGCTGAAGCATCGCGACAGCATCCGCCACCTGTCGCTGCCGGTCGTCATCGCGGGCGAGGAGCGCTGGTGGGAGATCTCCGCCAGCCCCCGAATCGATGATCGCGGCATTTTTGCCGGCTTCCGCGGCGTCGGCTCCGACGTCACGGAGCAACGCGCCTCGGTCGACAAGATCAATCGCATGGCGCGGTTCGATGCCCTGACCGGCCTCCCCAACCGCCTGCTCGTCAACGAGGCGCTCGCCAAGGCGCTGGCCGAGGCGGAGAAATGGGGCACTCGCGCCGCCTTCATGATGATCGACCTCGATCGCTTCAAGGCAGTGAACGACACGCTCGGCCATCCGATCGGCGATCGCCTGCTCGGCCGCGTCTCGGAACGGCTCAACCAGCTTATCACCGACAATGAACTGATCGGTCGGCTGGGCGGAGATGAATTCGCAGTGGTGATCAACGACGCCACGGAGGCCAGCCGGATCACGCGGCTGGCGCAGACCATCATCGACACGCTCTCCCGGCCCTATGAGGTCGATCAGCACACCTTGTACATCGGCGCCTCGATCGGCGTCGCGTGCTCGCCCCGCGACGGCCGCACCGCGGAAACGCTGATCCGCTCGGCCGATCTCGCGCTTTACCGCTCAAAGGACGCCGGCGGCGGCGTCTTCCACGCCTATGAGCCCCAGCTACACGTCGAGGCGGAGGAGCGCCGCGTCCTCGAGATCGCACTGCGCCAGGCTCTTGAGAAGGGCGAGCTTCACCTGGAATACCAACCGGTGGTGGATGCTGCCGGCGAGCGCCTGACTGGCTTCGAGGCACTCCTTCGCTGGCGCAGCGCGGAGTTCGGCCTCGTTCCGCCGACCAAATTCATCCCGCTTGCCGAAGAGACCCGGCTGATCGGCCCGATCGGCGAATGGGTGGTGCGCACCGCCTGCGAGGAGGCCGCCCGCTGGCCCGGCGACACCCGCGTCGCGGTGAACGTATCGCCCGAACAGCTGCACAATCCCGAATTCGTCACCGTCGTCGCCCAGGCGCTCGCTACCTCCGCCCTGGCGCCGCACCGGCTGGAGCTCGAAGTCACCGAAAGCGTCTTCATCAAGGAAGGCGCGCAGGCCGCCACCGTGCTGCAGCGCGTGCTCGATCTCGGCGTGCGGCTCAGCCTCGACGATTTCGGCACTGGCTATTCCTCGCTCGGCTATCTCTCCCGCACACGCTTCTCCTCGATCAAGATCGACCGCAGCTTCGTGCAGGCGGCATCCCAGGGCACGCGAGAGGCGGTGGCGATCATCCGCGCGGTCGTCGCGCTGGCCAACAGCCTTGATCTGGCGACGATCGCGGAAGGCGTCGAGACGGCGGAGGAACTGGCAATGGTGCGCGAACTCGGCTGTTCGCGCGTGCAGGGCTATTTCTACGGGCGGCCGTTGCCGGTGGACGAGGCACGCGCCGTGGCGGTGCGCAGTCGATCCGCATCCCGCGCCGCTTGAACAGCGCCGCACTGCCCGCTAAGGGCGGTGTCGCTGCAGGGGTGTAGCTCAGCTGGTTAGAGCGTCGGTCTCCAAAACCGAAGGCCCTCGGTTCGAATCCGAGCTCCCCTGCCAGCCCTTCCGCGAAGTTGGTCAGCGACTTGGTCGAACGGATTCGGCAGTAATGCCGCTGCGGCCACGTTCCGCAACCCGCTGCTCTTGCCCTCGCGCCCCTGCAACGCTATCTCGCGCGACGCATCCGACAGCGCGGACAGCCACTCACCGTTCCCTTAGACGGGAAAGCGGTAGAGAGCTTATGCCTCGTTTTCGGCTCGAATGATTGAAGGCAAGGCACGTGGCAAAGACGACTCCGATCGAGTTCATCAACCAGGTCCGCACCGAGACCAAGAAGATCGTCTGGCCCACCCGGCGCGAGACGATCATGACTGGTGTCATGGTGATGATCATGACGACGATCCTCGCGCTGTTCTTCCTGGGCGTGGACACGATCTTCAACGCGATCGTCAACGCGCTGCTTAGCCTGGCCAAGTAAGAAAAGGACGCGTCAGCAACATGCCACGCTGGTACATCATCCACGCCTATTCCGGTTTCGAAGGAAAGGTGCGCGATTCGATCCTGGCCGAGGCCGCGCGCATGGGGCTGGAGCACCTCGTCGAGCAGATCGAGGTGCCGACCGAGACGGTGCAGGAAGCGCGCCGCGGCAAGAAGATCCAGGTCGAGCGCAAGTTTATGCCGGGCTATGTGCTCGCCAAGCTCGAGATGACCGATCAGGTCTATCACCTCGTCAAGAACACCCCGAAGGTCACCGGCTTCCTCGGCTCGTCGGGCAAGCCGCAAGCAGTGAGCGAGGCGGAAGCCGCGCGCATGCTGAACAGCAAGGAAGAAGCCGCCGCCGCGCCGAAGACCAAGGTCAAGGTCGATTTCGAGATCGGCGATTCGGTCAAGGTGCTGGACGGCCCGTTCGCGAGCTTCAACGGCACCGTCGAGGAACTCGATTTCGACAAGTCGAAGGTCAAGGTGTCGGTGTCGATCTTCGGCCGCGCCACGCCGGTCGAGCTCGACTTCGAACAGGTCGAGCGCAGCAAGTAAACTTCAGGCGCCGTTCTTGCCGAGGGCAAGGACGGCAGCCTCGGCAGATGAGCCTTGATCCCGGACTGAATCCGGGGTCCCGCTCCTCCCTACTTTCCGGCGCATCTATCCGCGCCGCAGCCGCCGCTCCAGCCACGGTCGCACCACCAACGCATTCGCATCAACCAGCGCGTGCAGCACGATCACCACCCACAGCTGTCCGGTCGCGAGATACAGCCACCCGAGTACGGCACCCACCACGCCGACCGCGACCATCCCGCCGCGCCCCTGATAGCGGTGCGCGAGCGTGAACAATGCCCAGCCGAGAACGCAACCCGCCACCGCATTGCCCAAGACGCTCGCGGCCAACAGCGGCACGGTCAGCCGAAAGAACAATTCCTCGCCGATCCCCGCCGCGGCGGACAGCGCGAGCGCCGCGCCAACTTCGTCCCCGCGCATCGCGACGGCGGAGGATCGATAGGGCGGGTCAAGCCAGCGCCATCCGCGCTTCAGCGCCAGCACGACAAGCGCCGCGCCCAGCACGAAGCCGCCGCCGATCGCCACGCCAAGCCGTCCCAGTTCCGCCAGGTCGATCGGCGCGATGCCTAGCGTCGCGACCGCCGGCACCAGTTCCGGGGGCAACACCACCAGCGCGTCGAGCCGCCCCACCAGCGCCAGCGCCACCAGTGACGTCGCGCCGTACATGACGAGGATCCCCGCCGCCCAGGCGAGCGAGGAGCGCGGCCGCGAAGGCACCGGGCCCCGCAATCGCTCGGCAATGATCGACGCCAGGCTCTTCCTGCGCCACCACCCGCCGACGATCATTGCAATCGCCAGCGCCAGCAGCAGCGCGGGAAGCATCAGCGATCCAGGCGGTGCTCGCCCTTCACCCAGCGCACCGTGCCGGACGAGGCGCGCATCACCACGCTCTCGGTGGTCATCGTCTTGCCGCGGCGCTTGACGCCCTCCAGCAGCGATCCGTCAGTGACGCCGGTCGCGGCGAAGATGCAGTCGCCCTTCGCCAGCTCCTTCAGGTCGTACTGCTTGTCGAGGTCGGTGATGCCCCACTTGCGAGCACGCGCGCGCTCGTCCTCGTTGCGGAAGAGGAGGCGGCCCTTGAACTGCCCGCCGACGCAGCGCAGCGCCGCGCAGGCCAGCACGCCTTCCGGCGCGCCGCCCGAACCCATGTACACGTCGATCGTCGTGTCGGGGTTGGTGGTCGCGATCACGCCGGCAACGTCGCCGTCACCGATCAGCACCACGCCGCAGCCGATCGAGCGAAGCTCCGCGATCAGCTTCTCGTGGCGCGGGCGATCGAGCACGCAGGCGATGATCTCGTTGGGCTTCACGCCCTTCGCGGCCGCGATCGCCTCGACATTCTGCGTCGGCGTCTTGTCGAGGTCGATGATCCCCTCCGGCAGGCCCGGTCCAACCGCCAGCTTGTCCATGTACACGTCGGGCGCGTTGAGCAGGCAGCCCTCTTCGCCGATCGCCAGCACGGCGAGGCTGTTCGGCCCGGCCTTGGCGCAAATCGTGGTGCCTTCCAGCGGGTCGAGCGCGATGTCGATCTTCGGGCCGGTGCCCTGCGCCGCACCCACCTTCTCGCCGATGTACAGCATCGGGGCCTCGTCGCGCTCGCCCTCGCCGATCACCACCGTGCCGTCGATGTCGAGCGTGTTCAGCGCCTCGCGCATCGCCTCGACCGCCGCCGCATCCGCGGCCTTCTCGTCGCCGCGACCGATGAGCGTGGAGGCGCCGATCGCCGCAGCCTCCGTCACGCGAACCATTTCGAGCACTAGGACGCGATCGAGCACCTTGCTGGCTGTCGGCATTCTTTCCCCCAAAATCCTTATGTCGCGAGACCGATAGGCGGCTGATATGGCGGTGTCGAGACGGCGCTTGCCGGTTTGCCGCGGCCGGGCGACAAGCGGGCGCATGGCGAAGCTGAAGGTCTATCGCACCCCTGCGGGGTTCCACGATGCCTATGTCGCGGCGACCAGCCAGAAGGCGGCGCTGAAGGCATGGGGCAGCGACGCGGATCTCTTCGCGCGCGGCATCGCGGAAGTCGTGTCCGATCCGGCGCTGACCGCTGAACCGCTCGCCCGCCCCGGCGAGGTGATCCGCGTCCCCCGCACGGCGCCGGACGAGCCGGAAGCGCCGAAACCGCGCAAGCCATCCGCCAAAAAATCGACCGCCCCTGCCCGCCCCGCGCCCAAGACAGAGCCGAAACCCAAGGCCAGGCCCAAGCCGTCGCGCGCGAAGCTGGACGAAGCGGAGGCAGCGCTCGACGCCGCCGAAGCCCGGCACAAAGCCGAACGCCAAGCCCTGAAGCGCGAGGAGGAAGCGCTCGCCGCCAAGCGTCGCGCCCTCGACAAGGCACAGGTCGCCGAACGCGCCGCGCTGGATCGTAAGCGGATCAAGGCGCGCGACGATTATGACGCGGCGCTGGAGGACTGGCGCGACGCCTGAACCGTCCGCAATCGAACAGTTCTCGTCCGCTTCCGGACACGGTTCCCCTCCGCCGCACACCAATTCCCTACCGCCGTAACGCTGATGGCGCTTGGCCCGTCCCTTGCGTATGTCGGCGCTGCGAGGGGTCGCGAACGGGGAATGTGAGTAATGCGTATCGAACTGGCCAGCACGCTTGCGCTGGTGCTTGCCCTCGCGCCTTCCCCGGCCGCCGCGCAAACGGTCGATGCCGCTGGCCGCACCACCTATGACGCTGCCTTCTTCCAGCGCTTCCAGCCGGCCAACGCGCTCGAGATCGTCCGCCGCGTCCCCGGCTTCACGCTGGAACTCAGCAGCGAGGAAGTGCGCGGCTTCGGCCAGGCCGCGGGCAACGTCGTCATCAACGGCCAGCGTCCGTCGTCAAAGAGCGACACGATCGACGTCGTCCTCGCGCGCATCCCGGCGAGCCAGGTGGCGCGGGTGGAGGTCGGCCCCGGCACGCTGTTCGGCGCGGAATATAGCGGCAAGGCGCAGGTGGTGAATTTGATCCTCGCCGGTGGCGGCGGGGTTGCCGGCACCGTCACCGGCAGCGTGCGCCGCCAGTTCGACGGCAAGCTCCTTCCCGAGGGCAGCGTCTCCGCACTGAAGCGGAGCGGCAATTCCACCTTCAACGCCGCGATCGGCGTCAACAACAACCAGACGAGCGAGGAGGGCTACGACCGCGTCCGCGCCCTCCCGTCCGGCGACGAGGTGGAATATCGCCGCAAGTTCAATGCGATCGAGGATCCCAACGCCTACATCTCGGGATCGTGGGATTATAAGGCATCGCAGTTCGAAACCGCGCGCTTCAACGCCCGCTACGCCTTCGATCGCTTCCGCCTCGATCAGACGAACGACGTCTTCCCCGCCTTCGGCCCCGTCCGCGACGATCGCCTCAACCAGCGCTTCTACTTCGATGAGTGGGAAGTCGGCGGCGACGTCCAGCGCCCCTTCATGGGCGGCGGCCTCAAGCTGATCGGCCTCGCCACCCGGCGCGACCGGACGGATCGCGAAGTGTCGCTGCTGCGCGTGCGCGGCAATGTGACCGACGGCTATCAGCAGAACGTTCGCAGCCAGCGCGACGAGGCGGTATTGCGCGGCCTGTGGACGCGGCCTGATCTGGGTGACTGGTCGGTAGAGACCGGTGTCGAGGGCGCGCTCAATCGCCTGCGCAGCAAAGTCGATCTGTTCGGCTTCGGCGCGGACGGCGTGCGCACCCGCATCGATCTGCCGGTCGACGATGCCACCGTCACGGAATATCGCGTCGAGGCGTTCGCCAACGCCAGCCGCTCGCTCACGCCCAAGCTGCGCATGGATCTGGCGCTTAATTACGAATTCTCCCGCCTGACGGTGGATGGCGATGCCGAGGCGGAGCGCTCGCTCCGCTTCCTGAAGCCCAAGATCAACGTCGATTGGCGGATCGGCGATGGCTGGCGCGCCCAGGCCTCGGTTGCCCGCACCGTCGCGCAGCTCCAGTTCGAGGATTTCATCAGCGCCGCGGAGCTTTCCAACGAGCGCGTCAACGGCGGCAATCCCGATCTTCTGCCGCAACGGTCATGGGAAGCGCTGGCGACGATCGAGAAGCAGGTACTGGGCGACGGCCAGGTGAAGATCGAGCTCGGCTATACCCGTACCGCGCTGGTGCAGGATCGTGTGCCCACGCCCGAGGGCTTCGATGCGCCGGGCAACCTTGGCGACGGCACCAGCAAGATCGCGCGCGCCACCTTCGACATCCCGGTCGGCCGGTTCGGCATCAAGGGCGGCCGCATCTCGGGCCGGCTGTCCTATGTCGGCACCTCGGTACGCGATCCCTATACCGGCCGCCACCGCAAATACTCCGGCAATTCGCCCTTCGTCTATGAAGTGAACTGGCGGCAGGATCTCGGCAGCTTCGCCTGGGGCGTCGGCTTCCAGGGCGACGATCCCTACACCACCTATCGCCAGGACGAGCTGGACACGCTCTATCCCGGCAATCCCTATGTCACCGCGTTCGTCGAATATCGCCCCAGCAGAAGCACAACGGTCACGCTCGGCGTCGACAATCTCGGCAATCTTTCCTCGCGGCGCGAACGGCTGTTCTTCCAGCCCGATCGCCGCACGCCCCTGCCCTATCGGGTCGAGGATCGCGTCCGCAATCAGCACATCCTGCCGTACCTCACGCTCAAGCATAATTTCAGCTGAGCACGCCTCCCGGCGGCGCGCCTGATCTGATAGCGGTCCCGGCATGCCGCCCGACACTCTCGTTCCCGCCTTCGCGCCATGGTTCGATCTTGCCGGGATGGCGGTGTTCGCCGCCTCGGGCGCGCTTGCAGCGGCGCGGCGCGGGCAGACGATGGTGACGCTCGTCTTCTTCGCGCTGATCACCGGCGTCGGCGGCGGTACGGTGCGCGATCTCCTGATCGGCGCGCCGGTATTCTGGATCGTCGACAGCCGCGTGCCCACCGCCTGCCTCACGGTCGCGATGATCATCTGGATCACGCCAGAACGCTGGTGGCGCGGCGCCGCGCTCGACTGGTTCGACGCCGTCGGGCTGGCAGCCTACGCCGTCTACGGTGCGTCCAAGGCGCTGCGCTATGGCGTGCCGCCCGTGCCCGCGTTCGTCATGGGGGTGGTGACGGCCTGTGTCGGCGGCATCATTCGTGACGTCTTGGCCGGCGAGCCGTCGATCCTGATGCGGCCGGAACTCTATGTCACCGCTGCGGCGCTCGCCGCCGCGCTCTATGTCGCGATGACCCTGCTGGGCATGCCGCCGGTCGCCGCCGCGATCATCGCCGCCGTCGCTGGCTTCGCGCTGCGCGCCGCCGCAATCCGCTGGCAGATCCATTTGCCCGCCTATCGCGGCAAGCGCTGAGTCCTCCCGCGTACCCAAGGAACCGTCACCCCGGCCCTAAGCCGGGGTCCCGCTCCTTCCCGGAAAGTCGGCCCTAAGCGCTCTGCCGCGCCCCCACATCGACGAACCGCCGCAACTCGGCCGGCGCCGCACCGCGCGCCGCCAGCGCGCACTGCCACAGTCCGATGTCCACCCACTGGCCGTGCTTGCGCCCCACCGCCTCCAGCACACCCGCGCGGCGAAATCCCAGCGCCTCGTGCAGCCGCACCGATCTATCGTTGGGCAGCGCGATCACCCCCATCGCCTCGGTGAATCCCTGCACCCGCAGAGTCGCCAGCAATGCACCATATAACGCGCGGCCCACGCCCCGCCCCTCCGCGGCGCCGGCGAGATAGATCGAGGTCTCGGTGACATAGCGATAGGCATCCCGCTCCCGGAAGCGACCGGCATAGGCATAGCCCAGCACCGGCTCTCCCTCGTTACCGGCGTCGCTCGCGACCAGCCAGGGATAGAACCCGTCCGACGAGGCCATCCGCTCGCGCATCTGCGCCGGCCCGGGCGCGGTCGCCTCGAACGAGACGACGCCGTCCGTCACGAACGGGGCGTAGATCGTCGCGATCGCGGCGGCATCCTCGGGCCTTGCCGCGCGGATCGCGATCGTCATCGCTGCGCCACGCCCACCACCAGGTTTGATACCCGCCCGCTCTTCAGCGTGCCGCGCATCCGCGCCCGCCGCGGCGGCGCACCCGGCGTTGCCTGCGTGCCATAGACGCTCAGCTCGCCCCCGCCGTCGGGCAGACAGCGCACGTCGAGCGACTGGATATCCGCCAGCCGCGCCGTCATTCGCCGCGCTTCGGCAAGCGAGCCGGCATCCACCGGCTGGCCGCCGATGGTCAGCCGGTCCAGCACCGCGCCGGTGCCCGCCAGCGGCGCCGCCGTCACCTGGATCTCATAGATCTCGGCCGGACAGGTGAAGCGCCCGCTCAGCGTCCGCGGCGAGGCGGGCTGCACCCCGGCCACTGGCGCGGGCGGCGCGGTGCCCACGCCCGGCGCCGCCTGCGCCAGCAGCAACGCGAGCAGGCTCATCGCCCGCTCACAGCCCCACGCGGGCCAGCACCGCCTCGAATAGCGTCACATCGCCGGTGCGTGCCGAAACCGGCCCCAGCCCGCCGCATTCCAGGCACCGCGCCTGGATGCCGCCGCCCATCGCCAGCCGGCGAACGTCGCCCACGGCCTTCGCCAGCACCTGCCGCTGCTCCCAAGCGATCCGCGCCAGCACGTCGGTCGGCGCCGCCGCATCGTCCTCCTCGCTGCCGATCTGCCGCGCCAGCTGCGCGGCCCAGCTCGGCTTCTTCTCCAGATACACCGGCTTCGCCTTGGCCGGATCCAGCTTCGCCCGGCGCGCGGCCTCGGCAATCGCATCGTTCACCGTGCCGAACCGGTCGACGAGGCCGATCTGCCGCGCGGTGCCGCCAGTCCACACCCGGCCCTGCGCGATCTCGTTCGCCCGCGCGACCGGCATCTTCCGCGATTGCGACACATAGGCCAGGAACCGCGAATAGCCGTGCTCGACGGTTGACTGGATCATCGCATTCGCTTCGGCGTCGATCCCGCCCAGCACGTCGGGCTGGCCGGCGAGCGGCGTCAGCTTCACGCCGTCGGTGGTCACGCCGATCTTGGCCAGCGTGTTCTCGAACGTCGGGATGATGCCGAAAATGCCGATCGATCCGGTGATCGTCCCCGGCTCGGCAAAGATCACGTCAGCGGGCGTCGACACCCAATAGCCGCCGGACGCCGCCAGCCCGCCCATCGAGACGACGATCGGCAGCCCCTGCCGCTTCGCCTCCATCAGTGCGACGCGGATCTTCTCCGACGCGGTCACCGAACCGCCCGGCGAATCGACCCGAACCACCAGCGCCTTCAGGTTCTTCTGCGCCAGCCCGTCATAGATGTACTTGGCGATCGTATCGCCGCCCGCGGTGCCAGGGCCCGCCTTGCCATCGACGATCTCGCCGGCGACCGTGACGACGCCCACCTCGCCCTTCGCCGGCAGCGGATCGGCGTTGATATAGGCGTCGAGTTTGATCTGCTTGTACCAGTTAACCGGCTTGCCCGTTTCCGTGCCCGCGATCTTCGCCACGCGCTGGTTGAACGCCAGCCGATCGCCCAGCTTGTCGACCAGGCCGGTCGCCAGGTTCGCCTGGCCGATGTCGCCGTTCGCCTGGCGCACCAGCTTGTCCGGCACTGTGAGCCAGTCGGCGTACTTCGCCTTCGGCCGATGCTTGGCGATCGCTTCCTTCCACTGTTCGAACAGGTTGCCGTACAGCGCCAGCGACGCCTCGCGCGATTCGGGGCTCTCGTCGGTGCGGGTATAGGGCTCGACCGCCGATTTGAACTTGCCCACGCGATAGACGTGGGTGGTGACGCCCAGCTTGTCGATCAGCCCCTTGTAGTAAAGCTGCGTGCCGCCCGGGCCACGGAAATAGGTGCCGCCCAGCGGATCCATCCAGATCTCGCTCGCCGCAGCCGCCAGCCGGTATCCGCCGTCGGTATAGCCGGTGGCATAGGCCAGCACCGGCTTGCCCGCCTGCCGCACCTGCGCCAGCGCATCGGCCACCTCGCCCAGCGTCGCCGGATAGGCGCCGCCGAAGCGATCGAGATCCAGCACGATCGCCTTCACCCGGTTGTCGTCCTTCGCCTTGTTGATCGCGCGGACCACGTCGCGGAGGCGATATTGCTGGCCGATCTCCTGGCCGGTCGCAAAGGCGAGCGGCGGGGTTTCCTCCGGCTGCTCGACGATCGGGCCGGCAAAATCCAGCACCAGCGCGCCGTCCTTGATGGCGGCAGGCGACTGGCGGCTGTTCAGCGCCGCGAACAGCAGGCCGAAGAACAGCAGCATCGCCACCAGCACCAGCGCGTCCTTGATGCCGACCAGCAGTTTCCACGCGCCGCGAACCAGTTTCATCCAGAATTCCTGCCTTGCCGCCGACTGGTCTAGCCGATGGTGTATGACATCAACAATACGGCCGGCGCGCCGTCAATCCGCAACGAACGCGTTGACTGTCCTGTCCTTGCGCACTTTGTCGCCTGCGAAGATCGTGCCGTTCATCGCGATCCACACGCCCGCCGGTGCCACCTGCGCCGCGGCGAAGGCCATGCCCAGGTTGAAGGTCGCGTCGCTTTCCGCAAAGCGCGCCGGCGCCAGTGCGCCGACCAGCACGATCGTCTTGTCCGCGATGCCGGCCAGCGCCTGCGCGGTCCCGGTCATCGTATCGGTGCCATGGGTGATCACGATGTGCCGCTCCGGCGCCTCGCGCACCGCGGCGGCGATCGCGGCGCGATCGTCGTCGGTCAGCTCCAGGCTGTCCTTGCGCATCAGCTCGACGCGCCGATAGGGCAGCGTCACCCGCGCGGTCTGCAGCAGCCGGTCAACCACGCTGTCGCCGATCTGGTACGTGCTCAGCGCGTCGAAATAGAGTTTGTCGATCGTCCCACCGGTGGTGAGGATCAGCACTTCCGCCACGCGCGGCTCCGTCGTTACCCGTCAAAGCCGCGCCATAGCCGACCATCGGCTACCGATGAAACGCCATTATCGTGCGTTTCCGGCCGGATCGCTCACGCGGCATAGCGCCGGATGTGCGCCCGCGCCGTCCCATCGCCCTGCGCCAGCACCCGCGCGCGGCGGAAGAATCCACCCAGCCGAAGCTCGGCCGTCAGCCCCATCGCGCCATGGATCTGCACCGCGCCCTCGCCCACGATGCGTGCCGCATCGTCGCACACCACGCGCGCTGCGGAAACGGCGCGCGTGCGGTCCTCGCCCTCCATCGCGTCGATCGCCACGCCAGTGATGGCATCGGCCTGCTCCAGGATCATCGCCATGTCCGCCATGCGGTGGCGCAGCGCCTGGAAGCTCGCGATCGCGACGCCGAACTGGCGGCGCTCCTTGGAGAAGGTCGCCGCGTCGCGCAGCATCGTGCGGCACAGGCCGACAATCTCGGCGCAATGCAGCACCGTCAGCGCATCCTCCGCCCAGCCGCGGCGATCCGCGTCATTGGCCAGCGCCAGCGCCGCTCCGGGCGTATCGGCGCGCGGGCCATTGCCGCCGCGCGCGCCAAGCCGCGTCGCTGCCCAATGCTCCGCCCAGGGCAGGATGACATTGGCACGCCCGAAGGCCGCCGCGACCACGGCCGCATCGCGCAGCTCGGTGCCAAGCCCGCCTTCGTCGTCCGCCACGCCAAGCCCGTCGAGCCCGGCCGCGACCACGGTGCGGTTCCAGTCGGCCCCGCCATCGGCCAGCGAGGCGTCCAGGCTCTCGGCTAGCATCCGCTGTTCATCGCTGCGTGCAAAGCTCATCAATTCACCCTCCGATCGAGTCCGGCCCAGAATGGTTCGCGCAGCGTCCGGCGCAGGATCTTGCCGGACGGGTTACGCGGCAGCGCCTCGATGAAGTCGACGCTCTTGGGGCATTTGAAGCCGGCGATCCGCTCGCGGGCGTGGCCGATGATTGCTGCCTCGTCCGCTTCTGCGCCGGGCTTCAGCACCACCATCGCCTTCACCGCCTCGCCCCATTTCGGGTCCGGCACGCCGATCACCGCGACGTCCGCCACCGCCGGGTGGCCGTAGATCGCGCTCTCCACCTCCGCGGGATAGACGTTCTCCGCGCCGGTGATGATCATGTCCTTGATGCGGTCCTGGATGTGGAGATAACCCTCCTCGTCGAGGATCCCCGCGTCGCCGGTGCGCAGCCAGCCGTCGCCGATCAGCGCCTTCGCGCTTTCCTCGGGCTTGTTCCAATAGCCGCGCGTATTGTTCGGGCTGCGGATCGCGACTTCGCCGATCTCGCCCGGCGGCAGATCATTTCCGTTCTCGTCCAGGATCCTGATCTCGACGCCCGGCAGCGGCTTGCCCGCCGCCGTCATTTTGTGCTCGCGCCCGGGCAGGTGATCCTCGGGCGGCAGCGCGACGATCGATCCCCACGTCTCGGTCATGCCATAGACCTGCACGAAGCCGCAGCCGATCCGTGCCACCGCCTGCTGAAGCAGCGGCAGGGGAATCGGGCTCGCTCCGTAGGACAGCGTCTCGATCGACGAGAAATCGGCCGTCGCCGCCTTGGGATGCTGCAACATCAGGCCGATCGCAGCGGGAACCAGGAACAGCCGCCGCACGCGGTGCGCGGCGATCGCGTCCATCACGTCGCCGGCATCATATTCGGCATGGATGATCAGTTCCTGTCCACTGTTCACCGCGCCCAGCGCCACGCCGACACCGCCGATATGGCCATACGGCATGGCGATGATCGTCGCGTCGCCCGGCTCGGCCAGCAGCCAGTCGATCCCCGCCTCGATCTGCGCCCGGCGCTGGCGGATGCCGTTCGCGTGGCTCAGCATCACGCCCTTCGGCGCGCCCGTGGTGCCGGACGTGTAAAGCTGCAGGACGACATCGTCCTCGGTGACCGTGACGGGTGGCGGCGCATCGCTTTGCGCGTCGCGCCAGCGGGCAAAGCCCTCGTCCAGCACGATCGTCTCGGCGATGCCATAATCGCGCGAAAAAGCGGGCTCGACGAACAGCACCGCGGCAGCCGCATCACGCAGGATCCCGTCGATCTCGGCCGGCGCCAGCCGCCAGATCACCGGCACCAGCGCCATGCCGGCGCGCGCCACGCCCAGTGCCAGTTCCACCGCCCAGTCACTGTTCTTGCCGACATAAGCGATGCGGTCGCCCTTCTGCAGGCCCATCGCGATCAGGCCGTTGGCGATCTGGCTCGCATGCCGGTCGAAGGTGGCATAATCAGTGACGCGATCCTCAAACCGCAGCGCCACCTGCGACGGCCGCTCTGCCGCATGCCGCGCCAGCGCCTCGCCGAATGTCGGCGGAAGATCCGTCATCTGCCCTCTCCCTCGCTTTTGTCGCAGGCCTTTAGCCTTGCGATCCTACCCTCGCGCTACTGGCAAGCCTGCCAGCCGCGCCAGCGATTGCAAGGGGCGCCGGCGCGGCGGGCAGGCCGCGCCAATACCTTTGAAGGGGAGCGGCGCGGCCCGGGCAGGCCGCGCCAGTACCTTCCAAGCGGAGCGGCGCGCCCCGAGCGGGCCGCGCCGCCGGGCCTGTCAGCCCCGCATGGTCGCGATGTCGATGACGAAGCGGTACTTCACGTCGCTGCGCAGCATCCGCTCATATGCCGCGTCGATCTCCTGCGCGGCGATCATCTCGATCTCGGAGACGATCCCGTGCTCGGCACAGAAATCGAGCATCTCCTGCGTCTCGGCGATGCCGCCGATCAGCGAGCCGGCGATATGCCGGCGCTTGAAGATCAGCGCCGATACGTCCGGCGACGGATGCGCATGCTCCGGCACGCCGACCAGCGTCAGCGTCCCCTCGCGCTTCAGCAGCGCGGTGAACGCGTCGAGGTTGTGGCTTGCCGCCACCGTATCCAGGATGAAGTCGAAGCTGTTCTCGTGCGCTGCCATCTCGTCGGGGTTGCGCGACACGACCACCTCGTCCGCACCCAGCGCCAGCGCATCCGCGCGCTTGCTCTCGGACGTGGTGAAGGCAACCACATGCGCGCCCAGCGCATGCGCCAGCTTCACGCCCATATGGCCAAGCCCGCCGATCCCGACGATGCCCACCTTCTTGCCCGGGCCGACATTCCAGTGGCGCAGCGGCGACCAGGTGGTGATGCCGGCGCACAGCAGCGGCGCGACGGCGGCCAGTTGATCCTCCGAATGGCGCACCTTCAGCACGAACTTGTCGCTGACGACGATCGATTGCGAATAGCCGCCCAGCGTGTGGCCCGGTGCATCCGGCGTCGGCGAATTATAGGTGCCGGTGAAGCCGTTCTCGCAATATTGCTCCACGCCCTCGGCGCACGAATGGCAATGCTGGCAGCTGTCGACCATGCAGCCGACGCCCACCACGTCGCCCACCACGAATTTCGTCACGTCGCTGCCGACGGCGCTGACACGCCCGACGATCTCGTGGCCCGGCACGCAAGGGTAGATCGTGCCGCTCCATTCCGACCGGATCTGGTGCAGGTCCGAATGGCAGACGCCGCAATATGCGATATCGATCTGCACGTCGTTCGGGCCGGGGGTGCGGCGCTCGATCGTGATCGGCTCGACGGGCTTGTCGGCGGCATAGGCGCCATAGGCCATGACGGTCATGGGCAGGTTCCTCCTTCTGAAATGGATCGGGCGGCCGGATCGGCCATGTCCCGAGGTCTTGGTCGGCTGCCGCTTCTCAGCGGCCCGCCTTCCTCGCGACGCCCAGATAGCGATGGCGGACCCCGTCGATTAGCCGCTATGATCTGCACGTGGTTGTGAACACAGCTCAGCAATGAACCGGCAGCATCTGGCAGAGCTTTCCGCCTTCCTCGCGGTTGGCCGCGAACGCAGCTTTACCCGTGCGGCGGCGCAGCTCGGCGTCACGCCCTCGGCGCTCAGCCACAGCATGCGCGCGCTGGAGGAGCGGCTCGGCGTCCGCCTGCTCAACCGCACCACCCGCAGCGTCACCCCGACCGAGGCGGGCGAGCGCCTGCTCCTGTCGCTCGCGCCGCGCTTCGCGGAGATCGAGGCGGAAGTCGCCGCGCTCAGCGCCTGGCGCGACAAGCCCGCCGGCACGGTGCGGATCAGCGCGGACGAAAACTCCTTCACCACCGTCCTCTGGCCGCGCCTGGCCCCGCTGCTGCGCGACTATCCCGACATCCATGTCGAGATCGCGACCGACTATCGCCTCACCGACATCGTGGCCGAGCGCTTCGATGCCGGCGTTCGCTTTGGGGAGATCATCGCCGGGGACATGATCGCCGTGCCGATCGGCCCGGACGAGCGGATGGTGGCCATCGCCTCCCCCGCCTATCTCGACGTGCACGGCCGCCCTGAGACGCTGGAGGCGCTCACCGCCCACCAGTGCATCAACCTTCGTCTTCCCACCTATGGCGGGCTCTACGCTTGGGAATTCGAGGAGGACGGCCGCGAACGCAAGGTGCGGGTCGAAGGCCAGCTGACCTTCTCGTCGGTCTTCTCGATCATGATGGCGGCCGTGCAAGGTTTCGGCATCGGCTATCTGCCGCAGGCCCTGGTGCAGCGTCACCTCGACAGCGGCGCGCTCGAAATCGTGCTGTCCCGCTACTCGCCGGCCTTCCCCGGCTACCATCTCTATTATCCCAGCCGACGCCAGCCGACGCCGGCATTCGCCCTCGTGCTCGAGGCATTGCGCTACCGCGGATAGGGAACTGCCATCCGCCAGCGACATTCCCGGTAAAGGAGACGCGGGCGATGGAGCGAGAGCGATGCCAAGCACCCGGATCGACCTGGTCGTCGGCACCTATAGGCGCCTTGGCGGGCGCGGCCTGATCCCGCTCACCTACGATCCCGCCGCTGACCGCTGGACACTCGGAGAGCCTGCCCCGATCACCAACGCCTCCTTCGGCGTCCATTCGGCCCGCCACAAGCTTCACTATTTCGTCGAGGAAGCGGACGTGGGGCGCGTCTCGAGTCACGCCGGGCCGCCGCTCGGCTGGCATCGCACCGCCCGCGTTCCAACAGAGGGCGCAGCGCCCTGCCACCTTGCGCTCAACCCCGCCCAGGATCGCCTCGCCGTCGCTAATTACGAAAGCGGCAGCGTCGGGCTCTTCCGGCTCGCCGAGGACGGCACGCCGATCACGCCGCCGGCCCTGTGCCAGTTGATTGGATCAGGGCCGAACCGCGAGCGGCAGGAACATTCGCACGCGCATTGGGTCGGGTTCGACGGCACAGGTCAGCGGCTTCACTGCGTTGATCTCGGCGGCGATCGCATCATTGGCTTTTCGCTGACCAACGACGACCTTTCCGAACCATTCGTCGCCTATCGTGCGCCATCCGGCACCGGTCCGCGCCATCTCGCCTACCGCCCTGGTACGCCCTTCGCGCTCCTGATCAGCGAACTCGCCTCGACGCTCACCGAGCTGCGCCTTGCCGAAGACGGCACTTTCGCGCCCCTGCACACCGTCTCCACCCTGCCCGCCGACGATCCCGACAGCCTCGGCGGCGCCATCGCGATCAACCGCGCCGGCACCTGCGTCTACGTCACCAATCGCGGCCATGACAGCATTGCGGTCTTCTCCCTCGACGGCGCCGAGCTTCGCCTCCTCCAGCACGTGCCAAGCGCTGGCGCCTCGCCGCGCCACATCCTGCTGCTGGAAGCGGCCGCGCGCCTGCTCGTCGCCAACGAGGAGGGCGGCACCGTCGCCGCCTTCGCGATCGAGGCGGACGGGCGACTTACGCCACATCCGCAAGTGATTTAAATTCCGGGCGCCGTCTTCCTGGCCGAGGTATAGGACCAGCGCGTCCGCCGCCGGCTTAGTCCATCGTGATGGCCACGAAGACCGCGCCGGTCTCTTCCTTGCGCTGCGCGGTATCGAACGCCTCGTTGATCCGATCGAGCGGGAAACGGTGCGTGATCATCTTCTTCACGTCGATCCGCCCCTTCGCGATCAGGTCCAGCACCATGCCCTGCTCGCGATAGATGTCGTGCATCGCGAAGCTTGCGCTCAGGATCAGTTGCACCTCGCTCATCTGCAGCCGCTGCCATTCGAGCGGGATCGACGTCTCGCCATCGTCGAACCCGCCCACGATCACCACCTTGCCGGCCCGCCGCACCATCCTGGTCGCTTGCGGCAGCGTGCGCGGCATCATCTCGCCGCCGACGCACTCGAACACGATGTCCGCGCCGCGCCCGCCGGTGAATGCCTTCACGCGCTCGACCGGATCCTCATTCGCGCTGTTGACCACCGCATCGGCGCCAAGCGCCTTCGCCAGCGCCAGCGCACTGTCGACCACATCGCAGATGATCACGTCGGCGCCGCTCGCCTTGGCCAGCATCATCTGCCCAAGGCCGATCGGCCCGGCACCGATCACCGCCACCTTGTCATTGATGCCAAGCCCCGACAGATGCTGGGCGTGCAAGCAGACCGAGAAAGTGTCGATCAGCGACGCTTCCTCGAAGCTGACGTGATCGGGCAGGCGATAGAATTTCTCGGCCGGCCCGACGACATATTCCGCATAGGCGCGCGATACATATTGCGTGCGCACGTCGTACAGATGCTCGCAGACATTGTAGCGCTGGATGCGGCAATAGTCGCACACGCCGTCGCCCATCACCGTCTCGATCACCACACGGTCGCCGGGACGGACGTTCGTCACGTCCTCGCCCACCTCCACCACCTCGCCGGCCAGTTCGTGGCCCATGATGTGGCATTCGAGCTCCGGCTCGTGCTTCTTCCAGTGGCGCAGATCCGTGCCGCAGATGCCGGCGACGCGAACGCGCGCCAGCACGAAGTTCGAGGCAGGGATGATCGGGCGCTCCGTCTCGGTGACGTCGAAAGTCCCCTCGGCCGTTTTCAGCGCGGCTTTCATTGCAGCATTGCTCCTGCGCGTTCAGCTGGTCTTCTGCACCCGCGGCTCGATGCGCAGGTCCACCACATCGGTGCGCGGTGAGCGGGTGAGTACCCAGACGATCGCATCGGCCACTTCCTCCGCATGGAGCATCTGGTCGTTCGCCACCGCCGCGCGTTTCTCTTCCTCGCTGCACTCCTGCATGTCGGTTTCGACTGACCCGGGCTGCACGACGCTGACCTTGATGTTCATGCCGGCCACTTCCTTGCGCAGCGTCTCGGCAAAGGCCTGCACGCCCGCCTTGGTGGCCGAATAGACGCTTTCGCCCTCGGCCTTGATCTCGGTACTGATCGATCCGACGAACAGCAGGTGCCCGCCGCCGTGCGGCTCCATCCGCTTGATCGCCGCGCGCGCGGCGGAAAGGTAGCCGATCAGATTGGCCTCGATCACGTAGCGCCAGTCGTCCTCCTCCATCTCGTGGATCGGGTCCGCGCCGAGCGCTGCGCTGGCGACCAGCATGTCGATCCCGCCCAGCTTCTGGTCGACCGCGGCGAACACCTTCTCGATCCCCTCGCGCGTCGCGGCATCCGCCGTCAGGCCGATCGCCTCGCCCGTGCTGCTGCCCTCCCGGGCATAGGCCAGCGCATCCGCGAGGCTCTTCTCGTGCCGGCCGAAGGTGAGCACGCGCGCGCCCGCGCCGACCAGCAGCGCCAGCGTCTCGCGGCCGATCCCGGTCGTCCCACCGGTAAGGAGTATCCGCTTTCCCTGCAGCGAGGTTCGTCTCACGGTCATTACGCTACTCCCAGATCAGGATCACCCGGCCGTTCGCCGGCACGTGGAAATCGAAGCGGTCTTTTTCGGTGCCGAATGGACGGATCACATCGCCCAGCGCGGTCATCACCTTCACCGGGGGCAGCTTGCGCCGTTTCAGCCGGACGATGCTGAGCAGGGCAACGCAGGCGTCTCCCCCGTCCAGCGTCAGTGCCAAGCTCTTGTCGGCGGTCCGCTCGGTGGCCCCCAGGAAGTGATCGCAATAAAGCTGGAACGGCGCGCCCTCGATCAGGTGGAACGCGCGCGTCGCGAAGACGAAGGCCGCGCCAGCGCCATACACTTCCTGCCCGACCTGCCCCGCTTCCTGGCCATCAGGGGTACAGATCCTCCACCGGGAAGGACAATTTGACGTCGATATGCCCGTTGCTGTCCCGCTGCTCGTCGGCAAGCGTGTCGCGCGGCAGGGCGTCGGGATAATAATACCAGGCGCGGTACAGTACGTAGCGGCAATATTCGGACACCAGCATCCGCACCGACGGATCCAGTTCAGGGCCGCTGCTCTTCAGGAAGCGCTCGAACGCCAGGAACGTCTCGAAACATTCGTACATCGCCATGTACGGCGCGTCCTGCAGGCACGTCACCGCCATGAAGTTCGAATAATGCCGGGCGTGGCCGATCTCGCTCTCCCACAATTGCGCGTTGTGGAAGAAGCTCGCCAGGAACACATAGGCCTGGTCGCGATAGACTTCCTCGTTGGTCACCCGCCACAGCCGCATGCAGGCGGCCGCGCCCCAGGCCGTCAGGTTCGCCTGGTAGTTGAGGTTGAAGCGCAGCCCCATGGCGGCATCCAGCGCCTTGCGCGCTTCGCTGAGGAACCACTCCTCCTCGCTCAGCTCGAACGCCTGCAGCATCACCCAGGCATAGATGCCGGCAACATCCGTCTGCCCGCGGTGGTCGACGGGCGCCGTCTTGGTGATCACCGAAAAGTCGGTGACGTCATACTGGATCGGCCACGTGTAGTTGAAGTGATGGGCGGCCTTGATCCCGAAGTCGATCGAATCGAAGAACAGCTTGCGCGCCTGTTCGTCGCCCGCCAGCGCCAGGTTCGAAAGGTTGAGCAGCGGGTGATAGAGGTACCAGCTGTCGACCTCGTTCGCGTCCTTGTCCTTGCCGACATTGGGCAGGTAACGCCGGATCGTCTTCAGCTTCGCGTCGTAGAATTTCGCGAGCCCCGCGGTCAGCTCGCGCTCCAGCGGGTGCGGCTCCCCGCGCCACGCGCCCCAGTCGTGGATGGCGGCGGCCACCGACAGCTGCACCATGCTGTCCGGGTATTCGCTCGCGGTATAGGGGTGCAGGTAGCGATGGCCATAATGCCGGATGGTCGCTTCCGGCGCTTCATCGAGGTCGCGCAACGTTCGCTCGGATCGCGCAACCCAGTCGCGATAGGTAGTGCCGGGCAATTCGAGCGTCCGATAGACCGCGCCCAGCATCTGCAGGAACTGCCGCGCGGAGCCGCGTTCGTCTTCCGGCGGATCGGAACGGAACACCAGGATCGCATCCGATAGCGTGACCTCCACGCCGGCCGGCAAAGGATGCTCCGCGTCCGTCGCCGGCGGCATGAGATAGCCAAGCTCCGGCCAGCTCCCGCCCACCGTTTCGACGGGGTCGGTGCCCGTGGCAGTGAAATAGCCGTTCAGCGCCGTGAAGTTCTGGAAGTACAGCACCCGGCCGAACGCCGGCTCGTGGATATGGAAATACAGGAGCCCGCTGTTCGGTCCGCGCTGCTGCGCCTCCACCTTGCCGACGGCGCCGAGGGGATCATCCTCCGCATCCAGCGGGTAAAGGTCGCGTGGCGTATAAGGCAGGATGATCGGTGCCGCCGGGGTGAAAAGGGTGGTCACCCGCAGGTTGTCCAGCGCTGCGCCGCACGCCTTCACCGTCACGCGGTGGGTGCCAAGCAGGCTGGTGATCTCGAACTCCACCGCCTGCGCATCGCTCGGCTGCGTCTTGGCATACTCAAAGGCGCCGCCGAGATACGCCGCCCGTACGGCCAAGCCGCCATGCCCCGCCCGGCGCACGATCACCCACACCGAATCGTCCGCGGCGCGTGCTTCGACGGATAGCTCCCCCAGGCGAAGTGTCCCGATGCGCTTGCCCAATCCGTGCGACGCGGCTTCACGGAACGCGAGGAGCGAAGGGGTCTCTGCATTCAGGTCAGGTGGCAGGATGTCGGTGGTCAATGCGCATGCCCTCGAAGCCATGTCCGATCTGATCGAAATCTGATCACGGCCTCAGGGTTCCGCCGTTTCAGCTGGCTCGTGACTCAGGTTAAGAAGATTGTTCCGCTCGCGTTGCGGACTTGTCTCCTGAGCCCACTGTCCGCGGCACTTCGTCGCAAGTCATTGAATTTGCGCCCGCACTCCCCACATCCGCTTCACTGTTCAACAACGGAAAGGAGGTGGTCGAATGTCTCATTGTCTCACGCCGCTGACGGCAACGCTGATGGGTGCGACTTCCACCGCGGGGGTCCTCGCCTGACGACGGCCGTCACTGGCTGACAATGGAAGGGCCGCTCCCGCAAAGGAGCGGCCCTTCGTGTTTCGGGCAACGCTCCTTGGTCGCTTTACTGGCGCCGACACGCTAAGCGGCTGGCATGCATTTCCTCGATCAAGCAAAGATCTTCGTTCGCTCCGGCGCCGGTGGCCCCGGGGCGGTCAGTTTCCGACGTGAAAAGTTCATCGAATATGGCGGCCCGGACGGCGGTAACGGCGGCAAGGGCGGCGACGTCATCTTCGAAGCAGTGGCCGGCCTGAACACGCTGATCGACTTTCGCTACACCCAGCATTTCCGGGCCGAGCGCGGCCACGGCGGGGCAGGCTCGAACCGCACCGGCGCCGGCGGCGAGGATCTGGTGATCAAGGTGCCGGTCGGCACCCAGGTGCTCGCCGATGACGAGGAGCGCACCCTGCTGCTTGATCTGGTCGAGGTCGGCCAACGCGAGGTGTTCCTGCGCGGCGGCGACGGCGGCCGCGGCAACGCGAGCTACAAGACCTCCACCAATCGTGCGCCGCGCCAGCACGGCACGGGCTGGCCGCACGAGGAAGCCTGGGTGTGGCTGCGCCTGAAGTTGCTCGCCGACGCCGGGCTCGTCGGCCTGCCGAACGCCGGCAAGTCGACCTTCATCAACGCGGTGACCAACGCGCAGGCGAAGGTCGGCGCCTATGCCTTCACCACCACTCGCCCGCAGCTCGGCGTGGTGCGGCACAAGGGCCAGGAGTTCGTCGTCGCGGACATCCCCGGTCTGATCGAGGGCGCCGCCGAAGGTGCCGGTATCGGCGATCGCTTCCTTGGCCATATCGAGCGCTGCCGCGTCCTGCTGCACCTCGTCGACGCCAATGACGCCGACGTGGCGGAGAGCTACCGCATCGTCCGCGACGAGCTCATGGCCTACGGTGGCGGGCTGGAAGACAAGCCGGTCGTCGTCGCGCTGAACAAGATCGACACGCTCGACGACGAGCTGATCGAGGCCCTCTCAGCCGAGCTTCAGGAAGCCAGCGGCGCCGAAGTGATCCCGATCTCCGGCGCCAGCGGCACCGGGGTCGACTGGGTACTCGACAAGCTGCTGGAGGCGATCGGCCCCGATCACGCCCGCGTCTCGGAAGATGACGAGGGCGAGGAACCGGTGGAGTGGTCTCCGGTCTGAACCGCAGCGCCCGCGCCCGCCGGTGGCTTGCACCGGCGGCAGCGGCAGCGTGCCTGGCGGCGCTCGCCTTCGTAGCGCCGCGACTCGCGCTTCTCGGCGCGATCCTCCTCTCGATCTGGTGGGTCGCACGGCGGGACGATGGCGTCGGCACCTGGGGCGTGCTCTACGTGCTCCTGCTGATGATCGCTGCAGTGCTCGCGCTGCTGGTCGCCGGCCTTGCGCTGATCCATCGGCTGCTCGGCGGCTGAGCGCCCGGCTTGGCAAGCCACGGCGGCCGGCCTAGGTCGCCGCCATGGCCGTCCGCTCCCTGTTCCCGACCCTCTTCTACGAGGAATCGCTCAACGATGCCGCGCTGCTCGAGGAGCTGGAAGCGTCGGTTCGCGCCTTCGCCATCGAGGATACCGCCGGCAAGCGCTGGTCGAAGGAGCACGGCTATCGCGGCTACACCTCCTATGCTTCTCTCGACGATCTGCCGCAGCGTGATCCCGCTTTTGCGGATCTGAAGCGCCACCTCGATCGGCACGTTGCGCGCTTCGCCGCCGAGTGCGGCTTCCAGCTGGGCGGGCGCAAGCTGAAGCTCGACAGCCTGTGGGTGAACCTCCTGAAGCCGGGCGGCGCGCATTCGGGGCACATCCACCCGCACAGCGTCGTCTCCGGCACCTTCTACGTCAGCGTGCCACCGGGCGCCGGCGTGCTCCGGCTCGAGGATCCCCGGCTCGGCCTGATGATGGCCGCTCCGCCACGCGACGCCACCTTCGTCCATGCGGAACCTCGCCCCGGCACGATCTTCCTGTGGGAAAGCTGGCTGCGCCACGAAGTGATGCCGAGCAGCGCGAAGGAAGATCGGATCAGCGTCAGCTTCAACTATCGCTGGTAGTCTTGGCGGTCAGGGTGGCTTCCGGCGCGCCGCCGCATTAAGGCCGCCGCCACACCTAATCTCAAGGATCTGACATGGGTTTCCGCTGCGGCATCGTGGGCCTGCCCAATGTGGGCAAGTCCACTCTCTTCAACGCGCTGACCGAAACGGCCGCGGCGCAGGCGGCGAATTATCCGTTCTGCACGATCGAGCCGAACGTCGGCAACGTCGGCGTCCCCGATCCCCGGCTGCAGAAGCTCGCCGCCGTCGCCAAGTCCGCCAAGATCATCGAGACTCAGCTCGCCTTCGTCGACATCGCCGGTCTGGTGCGCGGCGCCTCCAAGGGCGAGGGCCTGGGCAACCAGTTCCTCGGCAACATCCGCGAGGTGGACGCGATCGTCCATGTCCTGCGCTGCTTCGAGGATGGCGACGTCACCCACGTCGAGGGCAAGGTCGATCCGATCGCCGATGCCGAGACGGTCGAGACCGAGCTGATGCTGTCCGACCTCGAAAGCCTCGAAAAGCGCGTGCCCAACCTCATCAAGAAGGGCCAGCAGGGCGACAAGGAGGCCAAGATCGGCGCCAGCGTGCTGGGCCAGGCGCTCGAGCTGCTGCGCGACGGCAAGCCCGCGCGCCTCACCAAGCCCAAGGATGCCGAGGAGGAGCGCGTCTTCGCACAGGCGCAGCTGATCACCGCCAAGCCGGTGCTCTACGTCTGCAACGTCGATGAGGCGCATGCCGCCGACGGCAACGAGCTGTCCGCGCGCGTCTTTGCCAAGGCCGCGGCCGAGGGCGCCGAGGCGGTCGTCGTCTCCGCCGCGATCGAGGCGGAGATCGCCACCATGCCGGTCGAGGACCGCGGCGAGTTCCTGTCCGAGCTGGGGCTGGAGGAAACCGGCCTCGCCCGCGTGATTCGCGCCGGGTACAAGCTGCTCCACCTCCTCACCTTCTTCACCGTCGGCCCGAAGGAAGCGCGCGCCTGGACGATCCCGGCGGGATCGAAGGCGCCGCAGGCTGCGGGCGCGATCCACAGCGATTTCGAACGCGGCTTCATCCGCGCCGAAACGATCGCCTTTGACGATTATGTCGCCTGTGGCGGCGAGGCCGGCGCGCGTGAGGCGGGCAAGCTGCGACAAGAGGGCAAGGAATATGTCGTCCAGGACGGCGACGTGATGCTCTTCCGCTTCAACGTCTGATCAGACAAAAAGCCGCCGGTAGCCTCGATGCTCCCGGCGGTTTTTTCTAATCCGACCAGCATTCGGCGCTACGACGCGCCGAGGCTTCCTCAGCCCTCCAGCTCGCGCATCAGCGTACGCACCGCGCCATCGACGTCGCGATCGCTGTCGCGCAGTTCCTCGATTCGGCGCACGGCATGGATCACGGTCGAATGGTCGCGCCCCCCGAACTTGCGGCCGATCTCCGGCAGCGACCGCGTGGTCAGCCGCTTGGCGAGGTACATCGCGATCTGCCGCGGCCGTGCCACCGCCCGCGCGCGCCGCGCCGAGACGAGGTCGACCGGCTTCAGGTCGAAATGCGCCGAAACCAGCTTCTGGATTTCGTCGATCGTCACCCGCCGCTGCGCCCCGCGCAGCACGTCACCCAGCGTCGCCACCGCAAAGTCAAGGTCGATCGTCTCGCCGGTCAGCTGCGCATAAGCGACGACCCGGTTAAGCGCGCCTTCCAGCTCGCGGATGCTGCCCGTGATCCGCCCGGCCAGCAGGTCGAGCACATTGGCCGGGACTCGGGCGCCCGGCAGGTCGGCGAGCTTGCGTTGCAGGATCGTGCGGCGAAGCTCCAGCGACGGCGCCTTGATGTCGGCGACGAGGCCGATCGCCATGCGACCGACGATCCGCTGCTCGATTCCGTCGAGCGCCTGCGGGCAGCGATCGGCGGAAATCACCAGCCGCTTGCCTGCGGCCATGATCTCGTTGACGGTGTGGAAGAATTCTTCCTGGGTCGCGTCCTTGCCGGCGATGAACTGAAGGTCGTCGATCAGCAGCAGGTCCGCCGAGCGCAGCCGCGCCTTGAAGGCATAGGTGTCCCGCGCCCGCAGCGCCGAGACGAAGTCGAACATGAAGCGTTCGGCCGACATGGCGATCACCCGCGCCCCCGGCACGGCCGCGAGATAGGCGTGGCCGATGGCGTGCATCAGGTGCGTCTTGCCGAGGCCGGTGCCGGAATGAAGGAACAGCGGGCTGAACCGCACCGGGCCAGGCTCGGCCAGCGCGCGCGCGGCATTGAAGGCCACCTTGTTCGACGCGTCGACGACGAAGCGATCGAACGTCAGGCGCGGGTCGAGCACCGGCGCCTCATTCTCCGGCACGTCCGCGGCAGGCACGCTCGTCGGCGCCGCCAGGACGGCAGGGGCCGGCGCGGCGATCACCGCCGGCGCGGCGACCGCGCTCGCCGTCTCGATCGAGACGCCGCGCACCTGCGGCAGCACGGCACGAAACTCGTGCACCAGCCGCTCGGCGTAGTGATTGCGCACCCAGTTCGTCATGAACGCCGACGGCAGCGTCAGGCGGACATGCTCCATGTCGCCATTATCGTCGAGGACGATCGGCTTCAGCCACTGATCGAACAGCCGGCTGCCGGCGGATTCGCGCAGGTTGGCGCGCACACGCGCCCAAGCCCGTGCAATCTCGCTTCCTTCATCCGCCATTCGATACGATGACAACGGCACGCAGCTCTCCTCGGGCCGCGACGCAAGCGCGCAGCCACAGATCGACAACACAAAAAAGTCCCCCGATGTGGCCCCCGCCACGGTCGGTCACGACGCGGATTCGTTTGGGCGCGAAAGGCAGAGCGCCGTCGCGACAGCCATGGTTTAGGAACAGCCCGGTGAGTCGATCAAGACCGCCACCTGCCACATTTCCGAAATATAGCGGCTTGACTCGCATCGGGCCGCGCAAATCCGTCGAAATTCTTACAAGTTACTGTTTTTGCTAGCGTAAACTGCCATGCATTCAATCCGCTACAACGCGAATCGCGGAGAATCCTAGCGAATCTCGATCCGGGACAAAGTGGCCGTGATCGGGCCGTCTACGGGTCCTTCCGACTTGCAAAATCCCGGCCGCAGTTAACGCGCGGTGGCGCCCTGTTGCGAACCGCCGACGCGGCACCGACGCGGGGCATGCACGCGCTCGCGGCAATCCGATTGCACTCACAGCGCCCGTCCCCCACATAGCCGGGTAACACACCAACCGGGGCTACAATGGCGGATCCATATTCTACCCTCGGCGTGGCGCGTGGCGCCTCCGAGGCGGACATCAAGAAAGCTTATCGGAAGCTCGCGAAGGAGCTTCATCCCGATCGCAACAAGGACAATCCCAAGGCATCGGAGCGGTTCAGCCAGGTAACGGCTGCCTATGATCTGCTCAGCGACAAGGACAAACGCGCCCGGTTCGACCGCGGCGAGATCGATGCGGATGGCAACCCCACCTCGCCGTTCGGTGCCGGCTTCGGCGGCGCGCGGCCCGGTGCTGGCGGCTTTCGCGAGCAGGATTTCGGCGGCGCCGAGGGCGTCGACATGTCCGACATCTTCGAAGGCCTGTTTGGCGGCCGCGGCGGCGGCTTCTCCAGCGGCTTCGGTCGCCGCCAGCCGCCCCCCCGCGGCGCCAATACCGCCTATCGCCTTCGGGTCCCCTTCGTCGATGCCGCCGCGCTCGCACCGCAGCGAATCACGCTCGCGGACGGCAAGACGATCGATCTCAAGCTGCCGCCGGGTGTCGAGACGGGCACGCAGATGCGCCTCCCCGGCAAGGGCGAGCAGGGCCCTGGCGGTGCTGGCGACGCGATCGTCACCATCGACGTCCAGCCGCACCGCTATTTCACCCGCGATGGGGACGACGTCCGGCTCGATCTGCCGATTACGCTGAACGAGGCCGTGAAGGGCGGGCCAGTGAAGGTGCCTACCGTGGAAAAGGCGGTGATGCTCACCGTGCCCAAGCACTCCACCTCGGGCCGTACCCTGCGCCTCAAGGGCAAGGGCTTCCATCGCAAGGATGGCACCCGCGGCGATCAGCTCGTCACGCTGATGGTGGACGTGCCGTCCGGCGATGCCGCGCTGGAGACGTTCCTGGAGAGCTGGACCGGCGGTGGGAACCCGCGTGCCGGCATGGGCGTCTGACCCTTAACCCACAACAGGGGAAAGGGGATCGGTGAGCGACAGGCCCACCACGCTGACGCCGGAGGATCGGGCGCATCATGCGCGCACCCATGCGCGGGAACGGCTGAACCACCAGATCGCCAAGGTGAAGCCCGGCAGCTACGCCTTCGAGGTGCTGCGCCGGGCGGCAACCGGCGTGTACAACGATGGCTTCATCCACGCCGGCAACCTTGCCTATCTCGCGCTGATGACGGTGTTCCCGTTCTTCATCGTCGCAGCGGCGGTGCTGTCGATCTTCGGCCAGAATCACGAAACGCGCCAGGCGGTCGAATCCTTTCTCCACGTCCTGCCGCCCGACGTGGCCGACATTTTGCGCAAGCCGATCAACGACGTGTTGAAGGCCCGCACCGGCTCGCTTTTGTGGCTGGGCGGGTTCGTCGGCCTGTGGACGGTCGGCAGCTTCGTCGAGACTATCCGGGACATTTTCCGCCGCGCTTATGGCACCACCAGTTCGCAGTCGCTGTGGCGCGCGCGGCTCGGGCTCAGCCTCGGCATCGTCCTCTCAGTCATTCTCGCGCTGGTTTCGTTCCTGGTGCAGGGCCTGCTCACCGCCGCGGAACAATTCATCTACCGGCTGCTGCCGTGGGCGGAGGATGTCGCGGGATGGATCGGGATCAGCCGCGCGGTGCCGGGGCTGGTCATGTTCGGCGCGCTGTACATGCTCTTCTACTTCGTCACGCCGACGCGCTATCGTTACAGCGATAGCCGCAAATGGCCGGGCGCCTTGTTCACCACCATCTGGTGGATCGGGATGACGGCGGGGCTGCCGGTGGTTCTCTCCAGCCTCGGCGGTTACGATCTCACCTACGGCAGCCTCGCCGGCGTCGTGGTGATGCTGTTGTTCTTCTATCTGATCGGTTTGGGGCTGGTCTTCGGCGCTCATCTCAACGCAGCACTGGCGGAACCCCCAGAGACCGCGCTAGAGCAGGCGCCCACCGGAACCGGAGCGAAGGCAGCACCGTGAATTCATTGATGGCAGGCAAGCGCGGTCTCATCATGGGCCTCGCGAACGACAAGTCCCTCGCCTGGGGCATCGCCAAGAAGCTTTCCGAAGCAGGCGCCGAGCTCGCGTTCAGCTATCAGGGCGAGGCGATGGAGAAGCGCGTTCGCCCGCTCGCCGAGCAGCTGGGAAGCTCGCACCTGTTCGATTGCGACGTCAGCGACATGGGCGCGCTCGACGATACGTTCGCCAAACTCGCAGAGACCTGGCCGACGATCGACTTCGTGGTCCACGCCATCGGCTTCTCCGACAAGAACGAGTTGCGCGGCCGCTTCGTCGATACCAGCCTCGGCAACTTCCTGATGACGATGAACATCAGCGTCTATTCGTTCGTCGCCGTGGCGCAGCGCGCCGCGAAGATGATGCCGAACGGCGGCAGCCTGCTGACGTTGAGCTACTACGGCGCGGAAAAGGTCATCCCGCATTACAACGTGATGGGTCTCGCCAAGGCGGCACTTGAGACGAGCGTGCAGTACATGTCGGTCGATCTCGGGCGCGACAATATCCGGGTCAACGCGATCTCCGCCGGCCCGATCAAGACGCTCGCCGCCAGCGGCATCGGCGATTTCCGCCTCATCCTGAAGTGGAACGAACTGAATTCGCCGCTCAAGCGCAACGTCACGATCGACGAGGTCGGCGGCGCCGGCCTGTATCTCCTCAGCGATCTCGCCAGCGGCGTGACGGGGGAGATCCATCACGTCGACGCGGGCTACAATGTCATCGGCATGAAGGCGGAAGACGCGCCGGATATCGCGCTGGTCTGATCCTCGTGGCCATTGCGATTCGTCCGGCAGCGGCGGCCGACGTGCCCCGTATCGACGCCCTGCTGCGCGCGAGCTTCCCCGCGCCGGAGGAAGCGGATCTCGTGCGCGAACTGTGCCTTGCGGGCGACATGGTGCTGACGCTGGTGGCGGATGACGAGGACGGCGGGGATCTTGCCGGCACGATCGTGTTCAGCCGCATGGACGTGACGGTGAATGGCCGGTCGGTGCCTGCCGTCGCGCTGGCGCCGCTCGCCGTCGCCGCGCGCTATCGCCGCCAGGATGTGGCCGAGGCGCTGGTCGCCAGCGCGCATGAACGGCTGGAGGCTGCCGGCGTGGTGCTGAGCTTCGTCCTCGGCGATCCTCAATTCTACGGCCGCTTCGGCTATGATGCCGCGGTCGCGCGCAACTTCACCTCTCCTTATGCGGGCGACGCATTCATGGCGCTGCCGCTGCAGGGCGGCCTGGTCCCATGCGGGGTACGCGAGGCTGCCCATCACGCACCCGCCTTCGCGCGACTGGGAACGTCATGAGCTGGAATACTTTCGGGCGCGTCTTCCGCTTCACCACCTGGGGCGAATCGCACGGGCCGGCGCTCGGCGCGGTGGTCGACGGCTGCCCCCCGGGCATCACGCTCAGCGAGGCCGACATCCAGCCGTGGCTCGACAAGCGGCGCCCCGGCACCTCGCGCTTCACCACCCAGCGCCGCGAGCCGGATCAGGTCCGCATCCTCTCCGGCGTTTTCGAGGGTCGCACCACCGGCACGCCGATCAGCCTGATGATCGAGAATGTGGACCAGCGCTCGAAGGACTATTCCGACGTTGCTGTGGCTTATCGACCCGGCCATGCCGATTACGCCTATGACACGAAGTACGGCTTCCGCGATTATCGCGGCGGCGGGCGCTCGTCCGCGCGCGAGACGGCGGCGCGGGTGGCGGCTGGCGCGATCGCGCGGGCGGTGATCCCCGCGGTGCGCATCCGCGCCTGGGTCGAGGCGATCGGCGGCGACACGATCGATTACGCTGCGTTCGACGATGCCGTGATCGACACCAACCCGTTCTTCTGCCCCGATCCTGCCGCCGCGCTGCGCTGGGAAGCGAAGGTCGATGCTGCCCGCAAGGCCGGTTCATCGCTTGGCGCGGTCGTCGCCTGCGAGGCCACCGGCGTTCCTGCCGGCTGGGGCGCACCGCTTTATGCCAAGCTCGACAGCGAGCTTGCTGCCGCGGCCATGTCGATCAATGCGGTGAAGGGTGTTGAGATCGGCGACGGCTTCGCCGCCGCAGCGCTGTCGGGCGAAGAGAATGCCGATCCGATGCGGCCGGGCGAAAACGGGCCGGAATTCCTCGCAAATCATGCCGGCGGTGTCACTGGCGGTATTTCTACCGGCCAACCGCTGCGCATTCGTGTCGCTTTCAAACCAACCAGTTCCATTCTGACGCCAGTTCCCACCATTTCGCGCACGGGAATGCCCACCGAAATAGCGACGAAGGGGCGCCACGACCCGTGCGTCGGCATCCGCGGCGTGCCTGTTGTCGAGGCGATGGTAGCTCTCGTGCTCGCCGATCAATATCTGCTGCACCGCGCGCAATGTGGCTGAGTCGTCGCACAGGCGACGAACAGGGTTAACCCAGATCAGAAAAGCATAGGGAATCTCCCGATTGGGGATAAACCGTATGGTAAAGCGAGCCATTTGCAGGTTCGGCCGATGAACCTTTGCGGTTTTGATCGGTTATTATGGGGTCACGGGAAAACACATAGGAGATATCCCATGAAGCCCTTTATGCTGATGGCTGCTGCTGCCCTGGTCCTTCCGGGTGCTGCGATCGCCCAGAGCGCCGGTGGCCAGTCCACCACCCCTTCGACGACCCAGTCGGCAGATCCGCAGTCGAGCACTGATCCGTCATCGACCACGACGGACTCGTCGAGCAGCCGCACGGATCGCACCTCGCCTTCCACGAGCGACACGATGAGCCCGAACAGCGGCACGACGACGACTGATCCGTCGGCAACGACCAGCCCGACCGATCCGTCCACGACGACGCCGACGACCCCGCCGCAGGGGTAATCGGACTAGACCGATAGGTCAGGAAGGCCCGGCAGTTCAGCTGTCGGGCCTTTCCGCATATAGTCCGGGGAACCCGCCACCGACGGGTGCGTCTTCGAAGAGAGCCGAGGAGCGATCCAATGCGTTTCGCCGCTATTCTCTTCAGTACCGCCTTCATTGGGGCGCCAGCCTCGGCGCAACTCGCCGACAGCCTGTCACGGCGCCTTGAACCGAACGCCCTGGACCCCGCGGTCCCGCCGCCGCCTAGCAGCTCTGCGACGCGCGACAGCCTCTCGCAGGCGGAACGTGAACGGGCGGAGCAGCAGGGACGCGACGCTGCACGCGCATCGCTTCCGCCAGCCTCGACGCTGAATGATGGTCCTGCCGGCGTGCAACGTATCGGATCCGGCGTGGCCTCGCCGCCAGCGCCATCGGCCCAGCCTCTCCCACCACGCTAAGACAAAGGAGTGCCATCATGCGCATTGCCACCGCCGGCAGTATCGCGATCCTCGCTTTGTCGACCGCCGCGATTGCCCAGGTCGGCAACCCCGGGATGCAGACGAGCAACAACATGATCATCGCCCACGTCGGCGGGCCGGGCGACACGCCCGCGTCGCCACCGGCCGAAGACAGCATGAATTCCGCCGACAACATGCTCGACGATTCGGCTTCTCCGCCGCCGAACGAGCCGAAGTAACGGCCTGGCCCGGCTCCGGCCTCGTTAACCTCGATCTGTGCCGCCGCGAGACGGCAGCAACTTTGGCAACGAAAAAGCTACGCTGATCCATTACAGGCCCGCTTCGGCATGGTCATGGATCGTCGATGAGCACCGTCGCGCTGCATCCCAGCGAGCGCGCCGCCCTGCGCCTCGCGCGGCGGCGATGGCAGCGACGCGCCTGGGCGCGAGCAGCGGCCGTCGCGACGCCGATCGTCATGATCATCGGCCTGCCGGTCATTGCCACCTTGCCTTCGCTTCTATCGGCGCAGCGTGGGGGCCAGACGTCAGCTGGCGTGGTCTCGAACTCGAAGGATGCGAACTGGGCGGCGCAGATCGCGTCCCCGGGACGAGGCGTCACCGGGACCGCTGAATTACCGCCCGAACCGGTCGACGGCAGCGCACTAGCTTTCACTACCAGCGCGGGTGTCACACCAGCGCTGCCGTTCTCGATACGGGGTATCAACCCGCTCGATCGCGCGCGTGCCACCGAGTGCCTGACCGCGGCTATTTATTATGAGGCCGCTTCCGAACCCGACGATGGCCAGCGGGCGGTGGCGCAGGTCGTGCTCAACCGCGTTCGGCACCCCGCCTTTCCGTCCACCGTGTGCGGCGTCGTCTATCAGGGCGCGCACCGGGGCACCGGCTGCCAGTTCAGCTTTGCTTGCGATGGCGCATCGGCGCGTATTCCCTCGCGCGCCGGCTGGGCGCGGGCCGCGCGGATCGCGGCCACTGCGCTAAGCGGGTATGTCTTTTCGCCTGTCGGGCTCGCCACCCATTACCATACCTACGCGGTCACACCGGCGTGGAACCGCACGCTGGTGATGACCGACGCGATTGGCGCCCACTTCTTCCATCGCTGGAAGGGATTCTGGGGCACGCCGCTCGCCTTCCCCCAACGTTATGTGGGACGCGAACCTTTGGCAGGGCCGGCCGCGCCGGCCTCCATTTCCCCAATCATCGCTATCTCTCATCCCGTCCGGGTGGTTCCAGCCGCGGCCCCTGCGCCGCAGGTGCGCCCCGAGCATGAGGATAGCGGCACGGCACTCGTTACACCGTCGCAGAACAAGCTGCCGGAATCGCAAGTGCTTGATCGCTGGAAGGATGCCGGCAAGCCGCTACGCTAGGGCTTAGCCCTATTCCATCCCGATGCGGATCGCGGCAGCGGCGACGATCGGCGCGCCGACCACCAGCAGCAGGCTCACCGCACCCAGCAACTTCAGGCTGCCTCCGCCACCATCGATCGCCCCAGCGCCGAAGATCAGCAAGGGAATGGCGAGCGGCAGCATCACCAGCCCCGCTACGGCGCCGGCACCGCGCAACCCCGCCGTCAGTGCTGCGGTCGCTACGGCCAACGCGGCCAGCCCGGGTGTCCCGATCAGAAGGCCCGCCTCGACCGCAAGCAACGTGGCGCTATCGATCCCCAGCAGCGCCGCGGACACCAATGCGGCCATCATCACCGGCGGCGCAAAGACCAGCCAATGGCCCATCATCTTCGCCGCTGCAGCCGCAACGAGCGAGTGGCGACGCACGACCAGCTGGTCGAACACGCCTGCGTCCAGATCCGGCCCGATCAGACGCTCCACCGGCAGAAGCGCGGCTAGCAGGGCCGCTGCCCAAATCACGCCGCCACCGACCCGCGCCAGCACGCGGGCATCCGGCCCGATCGCGAACGGGAACAGCACCGAGACGAGAAGGAAAAAGCTGACGATCAACGTCGCGCCGCCGCCCGCGTAGCCCCGCCGAACCTCGCGCCGTACGAGCGCGATCATGCGTCCACCGACGCAAAGTGGCTGAGATCGACCGCCTGCGCGCCGGGTGAGGCGATCGGCTGATGCGTCGCGACGATGGCAATTCCGCCCCTCGCGCGATGCGCTGCGATCGCCGCCTCCAGCAGCTGGATCGATCCCGCATCAAGCCCTGTGGCGGGTTCATCCAGCAACCAGATCGCAGCGCCGCCAGCGATCACCCGCGCCAGTGCCGCCCGCCGCCGCTGCCCGGTCGACAACAGCCTGACGGGCACATCGGCAAGCGCGGACAGCCCCACATCGGCAAGTGCCTTCGCCACCCGTTTGCGGGGGTCATCAGCCGCGTCGAACGTCGCCCAGAAATGTAGCGCCGCGGCGAGCAGCCGATCATTGTCGAGAGCGCTCGCCTCGCCCATCAAAGCGATGCTGCCGCTCGCCGTTACATCGCCAGCGAACGGCAGCAACAGGCCGGCGATCACACGCAAGAGGCTCGATTTGCCGCAGCCATTCGGCCCGCTGATGATCAGCGCATCTCCGGCGGCCAGCGAGAAGCTGACGTGATCGAACAGCAGGCGCCCGCTGCGCCGACAGGCAAGATCGCGTACGTCGAGCCCCCCGCTCAATCGCCCACCGCGTCCTCGAGCGCGTGCATGTCGTCATCGCTGAGGCCGAAGTGGTGGCCGATCTCGTGGATCGTCACGTGCGCCACCAAATCATCGAGCCGCACGCCGGTCTCGCACCATTCGGCGAGGATCGCCTGGCGATAGAGGTGTATGCGATCGGGAAGCGCGCCGGACTCAAAGGCGGATTTGTCACCGATCGGGCGGCCATGATATACACCGCTCAGGTCAAGCGGATGCTCAATCCCAAGGTTCGCGAGCGTCTCCGCATCTGCTTCTTCCTCGACGATCAGAACGACGTCGCCGAGATGCGCGCGAAATTCCGCCGGAAGCCGCTCGATGACATGCCGCGCATGGCGCTCGATCGCATCGAGCGAGGGCGGTTCGCCCGGAAGGTCTTGTCCGCTCATCGCCTTTGGCCATAGGCGTTGAGCTTCACACAGGACAAGCTTGTCTGAAGGGGAGCGCGCGATGGTAGATCAGCTGAGCGAGGCGGAACGCGCCGATGCGCTCGATAGCCTGCCGGACTGGGACTATGACGAAGGGCGAGACGCGATCACGCGGACCATCGTCTTCACCGATTTCGCCGAGGCATTCGGCTTCATGACGCAGGTCGCGCTGATCGCCGAAAAGGCCGACCACCACCCGGAGTGGACCAATGTCTGGAACCGGGTCGAAATCACACTGACGACGCACGACGCGGGCGGCTTGTCCGAACGCGATATCGATCTCGCCGGCGCAATCGATTCGATCCTCGACGGCTGACATGGGGATCTTCCTCACGCTCGCGCTGCAGGCGGCGACGCTTGGTGCCACCAACTACGCCGCCGACGCACCGATGAAGGCGCCCGTAGCAACGCCCAGCTTCGCCGATGAGTTCGAAGGCCCGGCCATCGACAAGAGCAAATGGCGCTACGACACCGCGTTCAACGCCAAGGGCTGGTTCAACAACGAACTTCAATATTACTCGGCCGATCGTCCGAAGAATGCCCGGATCGAGGACGGCCATCTGGTAATCGAGGCGCATGCCGAAGTAGCGGACAAGGCGCAGTTTCCCGATACCGGTGGCCAGCGGTACACCTCAGCGAAGCTCGTGACGCAGCAGCGGCACGGCTACGGCTTCTACGAAGTACGCGCGAAGCTGCCATGCGGGCGCGGCAGCTGGCCGGCGATCTGGCTGCTTCCGATCGGCGACAAATGGCCGGGCGGCGGCGAGATAGATGTGATGGAGATGGTCGGCTGGGACCCCAACGTGATCCACGCGACGCTTCACACCGATGCCTTCAACCATGCGAAGGGGACGCAACGCGGCGCGCAACGCACCGTGCCGGACGCGTGCACGGCGTTCCACCGGTACCAGCTGGATTGGCAACCGGACACGATCACCATCGGCATCGACGACCGCGCGGTCATGCGCGTCGTCAATGATCAGCCCGGTGGCAAGGCCGCATGGCCGTTCACCAAGCCTTACGATCTGATCCTCAACTTAGCCGTGGGCGGTGACTGGGGCGGAAAGCAAGGCGTAGACGCCGCCGCCTTCCCGCAGCGGATGACCGTGGACTACGTTCGCTACTGGCAGCGCAAATAACGACTGATCTTCAGCGCCGGCTGCGGACGCTCGTCATGGCGGCGCCACCGGCAAAGGTCAGCAGCGCCAGCGTCAGCAGCACGGCCCCGAAGTCCTGCGGCGTCGCGAGTGACCAGGTCAGCAGCGGGCCGAGCAACGCGGGCAAAGTGTTGGTGAGGTTGAGCAGGCCAAGATCTCGCCCGCGGTGCGCGGGATCCGGCAGCAATTGCATCGCGAACGCAGCGTGAAGCGTCAGGAACACTGCCGACCCGATCGCATAAGCGGCAAAGCCCAGCGCCGCCCACCGCCAGTCTGCCGCGAATGCCATCATCACCAGGCCGACCGACGCCAGCGACGCGCCAGCCACCAGCGTCGGCTTGCGCCGGCCGAAATGATCCGACATCCGGCCGGCAGCCACAGCGGCCGGCAGCGACAGGACGTAGACGATCGTCAGGAGATGCCCGACGCGCGGCGCAAGATCTTCCGGCTCAGCGTCCGGCACGATGCTCTCGAAATAATAGAGCAGGTAAAGCGACAGCGCGTTGCCCGCCACTTGCGCCAAGAGCCGCGCCGCCCAGGTGACGACCAAATCCCGCCGACGCTGCTCCATCTCGGTCGGCTGCGGCGCGGAAACGATGGCCTTGCGCGCTCGTGTCGCCAGCAGCGGGGTCACACAGACGAATACGGCCGCCGCCACAATCGTCAGCCGTTCCGCCTCCGGCAGCAGACGCATACCGACAAGTGCCGCCGAAACGCCGGACGCAACCGGCACCGCGGCGGCGAGCAGTCCTCCTGCCACGCCCTTTTGCGCGTCAGGCACTTCGTCGGCCATGATCGCAAGAAGCGGGGCGAGCATGGCGTTCACCGCCACCTGGAACAGCGTTACCGCGAGGATGATCGCTGCCGAAGACGCCGCAGCGGCGACAGCGGCATAGGACAGGACGGTCGCGATCAGCCCGAAGCACAGCCACCTTCGCCGGCCTTGTCCCCGCGCCACGCTGCGGTCGCTCAGCCAGCCGAACAGCACGTTCGCACCGCTCGCGGCCAACGCGCCGGCAATGATCGTCGCGCTGAACACCCCGATCCGTGCCTCTCCGGCGAGCGCCTCGATCTTGAGTGGCAGGAGGAGCGTGAGCAGCGGAAGATAAGCGACGACACCGCCGGTGTAGGCCAGCGCATAGAGTAGCAGAAAGCCCGTCGACCGATGTCGGTCTTGGCTGATACGGGCGGGGGAAGCTGGCATGAACTGCCTTGTTGTGCGCCCGCCGGGCAGGTTCGACAACCGCCTCCGAACACAAGCAATTTGGCGCTCGGTGCTAGCGGAGGACACGACGACCGCGCGGGTAAGGCTGGACAGCGCCGACATCGCAGGCGATCGCTGTGTGAACGAACGAGACGAAGGGGAAAGAGGATGGACCTGCAGCTCGCCGGAAAGGCAATTTTCGTCGCCGGGGGCAGCCGCGGCATCGGGCTCGGGATCGTGGAGGCGTGCATGACCGAAGGCGCCCGCGTTGCGATCACCGCTCGGGGCGCGGAGGCACTGGCGGCCACCCACGCCGATCTGGCGAACCGCTATGGTGCCGACAGCATCCGCAGCTTCGCCGGCGACATGACGCTTTCCGCCACGATCGACGAAGCCCTGGCGGACGCTGAAGCGGCTTTTGGGCCTCTCTGGGGTGCGGTCGCCAATGTCGGACTCCACCCCTGCCCACCGGGCTTCGACGTCGATGACGCCACGTGGCGCGGCGGCTTCGCCCAGAACCTCGATTCCGCCTTCTTCCTTGCCCGCGCGGCACTACGCGGCATGACCCAGCGGCAGGAAGGCGCAGTACTGATGATCAGCTCGATCGCCGGGCTGGCCGCGAAGGGCACACCGCTCACCTACGGCACCGCGAAGGCAGCGATGAACCATCTGTCGAAGGAATTGGCGGTCATCGCCGGGCCGTCTGGCGTGCGCGTCAACGCAATCGCGCCCGGCAACATCATTTTCCCGGGCGGCGAATGGGAGGAACGTGCCAACGGCCCACGGTCGGAAACCTGGCTCCGCTGGATCAAGCGCGAGGTGCCGATGAACCGCTTCGGACGACCGGAGGAGATCGGCCGCGTCGCTTCCTTCCTCCTAAGTCCGATGGCAAGCTTCGTCACCGGCGCGGTGATTCCGGTCGACGGTGGTCAGGATCGTTAGCGCGCTGCCTCACATACGGTGAGATAGCGCGTCCAGTGCGGCGAAGATGTGAGCGCGCAGGCTCGGCTCGCGCGTCATCTCCAGCATTGCGCTGAGGCTGGAGCGCGCATCGGCGACGTTCCCGCGCAGCAACTCCAGCCGCGCCCGCTCCCACCAGCCATGGCCGTAGGACGGGGCGATTGTGGTGATGCGCCGATAGACCGTCAGGGCGCGCTCCAGATTGCCTGCCCCCTCCGCGCGCGTTGCCTGGTTCATCAGCAGGCGCACCAGCACCGCCCGGTTCGTCATCGCCGCCAGATGCTCGCTCGTCGGGCTCACGCCGGGGCCAAGCGCGCGTTCAAGCAGGGCAGAGAGGTGATCCGGGTCGACGATGACGCCACCAGCGAAGGCATCCACCAGCACCGACTCCACGCCCGAGCCGATCCTCAGCAGGACATGGCCGGGCGTGTTCAGCACATCCGCAGCCCAGCTGAGCCGCCGCGCCGCCGCGACATAGAGGATCGACAGGCTGACCGGCAGGCCGCGCCGACGATCAATGACACGGATCAGATCGGCATTGTCCGGATCATCGTAGCTCTCCGAATCCCCAATGAAGCCATATTCGTCGGCAATCACCTGAGCGAGGATCGCGGCACGATGCGCCGCCGTCTCCGCGTCCCCGCCCGTGATGACCAGTCGCTCCGTCATCTCCGTGAGCAGATCGACGTAAGGCGTCAGCGATACGTCCGGGTGATCGAGCTTGGCCAGTTTCAGGGCGTCGGCATCGAGCAGGATCGCTTCGTCGTCGAGCAGCCCAAGATGAGCAATCGCGTCTTCCATGATGGGCAGACGTGTGCCGCCCCGACGAGTTCCCGGCCACCCCTAATGACGTTGACGCAGGTTGCGGCGGCACGGCCCCTACACGGCAGGAACTCACGGCCGCCATGTGGATTCATTCTGGCAAAAGGAGAAGAACGATGTCCGATGACAAGAGCAAGCGGGGCGCCGCTGACCGGCGAACCGTGGCCGCTGGCGAAGGCTATGAACTGGCCTATTTTGCCGGCAAGCATGGGCTGTCGCAGGAAGTCGCCCGCAAGCTGATCGACGAGGTCGGCAATGATCGCGCGAAGCTGGATGCCGCTGCCGAAGAATTGACCAAGGTCGGCTGATCGCGGCAGCCCACGTGAAGATCGCGACCTACAACGTAAACGGCGTCAACGGTCGCCTACCCGTCCTGCTGCGGTGGCTGGAGGAGGCGGCTCCGGACATCGTCGTCCTTCAGGAGCTGAAGGCGCCCGACGAGCGTTTCCCCGCCGCAGCGATCAACGCCGCGGGCTATCAAGCGCTGTGGCACGGCCAGAAAAGCTGGAATGGAGTCGCCATCCTCTCGCGCGTGGGGTCGATCCACGAAACGCGCCGGGGCCTGCCGGAGGATCCCGACCCGACCCAGAGCCGCTATATCGAGGCGGCAGTCAACGGCATCATCATCGCCGGGCTCTACATGCCCAACGGAAACCCGCGGCCAGGGCCAAAGTTCGACTATAAACTCGAATGGTTCGATCGCCTGGTCGATCATGCAAAGGAGTTGCTGGGCTCCGGCGCATCGGTCGTGCTCGCCGGCGATTTCAACGTGATGCCGACCGAGTTGGACGTGTACAAGCCGGAGCGCTGGACGCAGGACGCGCTGTTCGTGCCGGACGTCCGGTCGCGATACGCGAAGTTGCTGGCGCAGGGGTGGACGGACGCAGTGCGCCATCTCCACCCGGCCGAGCGCATCTACACCTTCTGGGATTACTTCCGGAATGCGTTCGCGCGCGACGCAGGCCTGCGCATCGATCACTTGCTGCTCAGCCCCGCGATTGCACCGCGCCTGAAGGCCGCCGGCGTCGATCGCCATGTGCGCAGCTGGGAAAAGACCAGCGACCACGCCCCGACATGGATGGAGCTTAGCTAGCGGGTTGAACCTCGCGGAAACGGCGGCATGCTGCTAACGGCAGGCGCCCTGCCACAATATGAGCCTGCCACCGCGATGAACGTCGATTTGTTCGACTTCGACCTCCCGACCGACCGGATCGCCCTTCGCCCTGCCCAGCCGCGTGATGCGGCGCGCCTCTTGGTGCTCGACGGCTCGGCCACGATTGACCGCGTCATGACCGATCTGCCGTCACAGCTGCGCGCCGGCGATCTGCTGGTTTTCAACGATACGCGCGTGATCCCCGCCCAGCTGGAGGGCACGCGCGGCAACGCGCGGGTCGGCGCGACGTTACACAAGCGCGAGGGGCCTCGCCGTTGGCGCGCGTTCGTCCGCAACGCGAAGCGGCTCCGTGACGGTGACGAGATCGATTTCGACAATGGTGTCAGCGCGGTGGCGGGGGATCGCGCGGCCGATGGCAGCTTCGCCCTCGAATTCGCGGGGGAGGAACCGGTCGAACTGCTGCTGGAACGCGCCGGACGCATGCCGCTGCCGCCGTATATCGCTGCGAAGCGCCCCACCGATGAACGCGACGCCGACGATTACCAGACGATGTTCGCGCGAGAAGCCGGCGCCGTCGCCGCGCCGACCGCAGCACTTCACTTCACGCCCGCGCTAATGGCTGCGCTTGATCAGGCGGGCATCGGCCACGCTACGCTGACGCTTCACGTCGGCGCCGGCACCTTCCTTCCGGTCAAGGCAAACGACACCGCGGATCATGCCATGCATGCTGAATGGGGCCGCATCGACGCCGTGACAGCCGAACGTCTCAACGCAGTGCGCGCGGCCGGCGGGCGGATCGTCGCCGTCGGCACCACATCGCTTCGCCTGATCGAGAGCGCGACGAACGAGGACGGCGTCGTCCAGCCGTTTGAAGGCGATACCTCCATCTTCATCACCCCCGGCTACCGCTTCCGCGGCATCGACGGCCTTCTGACCAACTTCCACTTGCCGCGATCAACCCTGTTCATGCTGGTATCGGCGCTGATGGGGCTCGACCGGATGCAGGCGGCCTATGCGCATGCGATTGCCCAGCGTTACCGCTTTTATTCCTACGGCGACGCATCATTGCTGCTGCCTTGAGGCGGCATTTCATGAGAACGGCCGGCGCTCCACCTGGGAACGCCGGCCGTTATGCGGTTCAGGCTGTAAGAAGCGGACGGATCAGCTCGATGCCACTTCCACCGGCGCCGGCGTACGGCGACGACGCGGCTTGGGTGCCGCCCCCTGTTCACCCGCGTCGCTCACACCAATCGACGGCGGGAGGACGCTGGAATCAAGCCCGAGTTGCTCGCCTGCTTCCGGCGCCACCTTACGCGGGCGCCCACGGCGCTTGGGTGCGGCAGCCGCCTCGTTCATCATCTCGCCGCGCGCCGGCTCGCCTTCCTGCGCCATGGTCGGGGCAAACGGCTGGGCCTGAGTAGCGTCGCTCTCAGCGGCACCGGTCCGGCCGTCCCGCTGCTCGCTGGCAATCGCGGTCTCGGCCACGCGGGGTTCTGCCGGACGTCCATTGCCGTAGCGCTGGCGCCCGCCCTGCTCGTCACGCTGGCGATTGTCATCGCGCTGACGGTTGTCGTCGGCGCGCGGCCGGCGGTCGTCACGCTGCCGGTAGCCCTCCTGCTGGCGGCCATTGTCGCCCTGGCGGTTGCCGTCGCGCTCACCGCGCTCGTCACCGCCACGGCTCTGCTCCTCGGCGCGGATCGGCTCGCCCTCGTCACCGAACTCGTCGTCGCTGTCGAAATCAGGCTGCTGCCGGCGGGGCTGCTGCTCTTCGTAGCGGCCACGCTGATCCGCCATCACGCGGAAATAATGATCGGCGAATTGCAGGTAATACTCGGTCGTGACGCGATCGCCTTGGCGCTGCGCATCCGATGCCATGTTCTTGTACTTTTCGTACAATTGGCTGGCGTTGCCCCGTGCGCGGCTGTCGATCCGATTGCCACTATCACGCGAACCCTGGCCGCCTCCGCCCTGAGGCCGCTGCTGCCCACCACGACCACGACGGCGGCCGTTCTGACGGTTGTTGATCAAATTACTGTCCTCGTCCTCAAACCTAAACCGGCCATGCTCCCGGGATAATCGGTGCAACATTCCCCGCCCCGGGCGAAGAGCGCGCGCGGCGCTTCTCCTCCAAGGCCTGTCCCGGCCGCCGGACTGCAGCGGCTGATGACGAAGGGTGGGCAAATCGCCCAAATTCAACGGATTATGTTGATTTTGCGTGCCCCTGCCTTCGCCATAGCGGGTGAACACGGTTTCTCAAAGGGAAATATTGTACTCAAATGGCGCGTTTCAAGCGGCAATGGTCAAGCAACGGTCACGACCGGCAAGATCCGGTCGCGAATGTACAGCCAATCCCGCCGCGGCAAACAACGCGCTGACCGCCGCCGCCTGTGTCGCGCCGATCTCGATACAGGCGACCCCGCCCGGCGCGATCTGCGCACCTAGCAGCGGGGCGAGGCGGCGGTAATCGTCGAGGCCGTCGGCGCCGGCATAAAGCGCGCTGGAGGGTTCATAGCGGGAGACTTCCGGCGGCAGCGCCGCGCCGTCCTCGATATAGGGCGGGTTGCACAGCACGAGATCGAACGCTTCCCCCGTCCCTTCCCAACCGCCGGCAACGATGACGGCGCGGCCAGGCGCGATGCGGGCGACATTGCGCGAGGCGATCTCCAGCGCGCGCGGCGACGCGTCGATCCCGACGCCGGTCGCATCCGGCCATTGATCGAGCGCGGCGAGCAGCAGCGCGCCCGAGCCGGTGCCGAGATCGAGCACGCGCCGCGGCCCTGCCGTGCCCGCGAAATGATTGACCGCAGCCTCGATCAGCGTCTCGCTGTCGGCACGCGGGATGAGGACGCCGGGCGCCACGTCGAGATCGATCGTCCAGAAGGCGCGCGTGCCGGTGATATAGGCGACGGGCTCGTGCGCCGCCCGCCGCTCGACCAGCGCTGCGAAGGTGGGCGGCACAGGCTGATCGGCAAGCGTCAGCAGCAGGCGTTCGCGCGTGATGCCGAGCGCACAGGCGAGCAGCAGTTCGGCATCGAGCCGGGGCGTTTCTGAGAAAGCGAAGCGCGCCGCCGCGGCGTTGAGCGCGGCCCGAGCGTTAGCCATCGAGCGTGGCCAGCCGCTCCGCCTCATCCTCCGCGATCAGCGCGCCGATCAGCTCGTCCATGTCGCCGGCAAGGATCTCGGGCAGGCGGTGCAGCGTCAGGTTGATGCGATGATCGGTCACGCGGCCCTGCGGGAAGTTGTAAGTGCGGATGCGTTCGGAGCGGTCACCGCTGCCCACCATCGACTTGCGCGCGCCGGCACGCTCCGCATGAAGCCGCTCGCGCTCCATCTCGTAGAGGCGCGTGCGCAGCACCTTCAGCGCCTTCGCCTTGTTCTTGTGCTGCGACTTCTCGTCCTGCTGGATAACCGTCAGCCCCGTGGGGATGTGGACGATGCGCACCGCGGAATCGGTGGTGTTGACCGACTGGCCGCCGGGGCCGGACGAGCGATAGATGTCGATGCGCAGATCCTTGTCGTCGATCTGCACGTCGACATCCTCCGCCTCCGGCAGCACCGCGACGGTGGCGGCGGAGGTGTGGATCCGCCCCCCGCTTTCGGTGACGGGCACGCGCTGCACGCGGTGGACGCCGCTTTCGAACTTCAGCTTCGCGAACACGCCGGTGCCGGTGACCGAGGCGACCACTTCCTTGTAGCCGCCGGCGTCGCTTTCCGAGGCGGAGATCAGCTCGACCCGCCACCCCTGACGCTCCGCATAGCGCTGGTACATGCGGAAGAGGTCCCCGGCGAACAGCGCGGCCTCGTCACCGCCAGTGCCGGCGCGCACTTCGAGCATCGCCGAGCGTTCATCCGCCGCATCGCGCGGCAGCAGCGCCAGCGCGAGCTTGCGGTCCGCCGCCTCCAGCGCGACCTTGTTCTCGCGCAGCTCGTCCTCGGCCATCGCCCGAAGCTCGGCATCGCCGTCGCCGGTCATGTGCGCGAGGCTTTCCGCCTCCTGCCGCAGACGCCGCACCTCCGCCGCCGCCTGCGCGACGGGCTCCAGCTCGGCATATTCCTTGGAAACCGCAACGAAGCGATCGCCCGGCAAGTCGCCGGTCGCCATCAGCGCGGCGAGCTCGTCACGCCGCGCCTCGATCTGTCGGATGCGGTCAAGCGAGATGGCGGTCATTGATGCGTCGCGATCACCGGATCGACGATGGCGCGCACCTGATCGATCTCGTCCTGCCCGGCGCCATAGCCGCGCTGCGACGCCTGAAGCGCGCCATCCCGCAGCGACAGGCTCATCGTCTGCGACGGCTTGCGCTTCAGCGCCTTGTCGAAGCGCTTGCGCGGGCTACCCTCGATCGTTGCTTCGGCCGCAACGCCGCCGCGGCGCAGCGCCGCGACCGCAGCGGTCGCCAGAAGCTCAAGCCCCGCGCTCTCAGCGATCACGTTGACCGGGCCAGCGAATTCCGGCTCCTCCAGCAGCATTGCCAGCCGCTCGACGCCAGCTGCCCAGCCAACGCCTGCGGTCGGCTGGCCACCAAGGCTTTCGATGAGGCCATCGTAGCGCCCGCCGGCCAGCACCGTGCCCTGCGCGCCGAGACGATCGGTGACGAACTCGAACGCGGTGTGGCGATAGTAATCGAGGCCGCGGACGAGGCGGTCGTTGCGGGTCCACTTCACGCCCGCCGCATCGAGCCCGGCGGTCACCGCATCGAAGAAGGCGCGGGCCTCTTCGGTCAGGAAATCGTCGATCCCCGGCGCGGCGTCGGCGATCGGGCGATCGCGCGGATCCTTGGAATCGAGGATGCGCATCGGATTCTTCTCGAGCCGCGTAAGGCTGTCCTCCGACAGGTCGCCGCGATGCGCCTCGAAATGCGCCACCAGCGCGGCACGCCAGGCGTCGCGGGTTTCCGCATCGCCCAAGGTATTGAGCTGAAGCGTCACGCCGTCGGCGATGCCGAGTTCATGGAGCAGCTGATCCGCGAGCGTCAGCAGCTCGACGTCAGCCGCCGGCTCGGGCGCGCCGAGGATTTCGGCGTCGATCTGGTGGAACTGGCGATAGCGCCCCTTCTGCGGACGCTCGTAGCGGAATACCGCGCCCGAGGTCGCGACCTTCAGCGGCGCGAACTGCTGCCACCCTTCGGTCAGATAAGCGCGGGCAATCCCGGCGGTGAACTCCGGTCGCAGCGTCAGCGAATCGCCGCCGCGATCGGGGAAGGTGTACATTTCCTTCGACACGACGTCGGTCGTCTCGCCGATCGAGCGGGCGAAGACTTCCGTCGCCTCGAACATCGGGATCTCGACACGCTGGAAGCAATAGAGCTTGCGCACGCGATCGAAGGTATCGAGCACATGGGCGAAGCGACGCTGTTCGCTGCCGAAAATGTCCTGCGTGCCGCGGACGCGGTTGGGAGTCTGGATACGGGCCATCACGGCCGCATCTAGGCGCGGCTTGCGCGGCGCGCTAGCACCTGAAACATGGCAAGGGCGCGCAGCCAGTGGCAGGTCGGCAAGACCATCGCTCCTCCGCGCTTCGTGGCGTTTGCCGTCCTGATGATCGTTGCCGTCACCGTTGCCGCGCTGGCGGGTGCCCCGGCCGGCCGCGCGCTGATGATCGGTTTCGACACGGCGAGCGCGCTGTTCCTTCTCTCGCTGTGGCCGCTGCTCGATGACAAGACCGCCGACATGCGGCGAACGGCGGAGGAGAATGACGCCAATCGATCAGCGTTGCTGGTGCTGACCGCGCTGGTGACGGCAGTGATCCTGGCCGCGGTGGCGAGTGAACTCGGCGGCGAGCACGCCGGCAGCGACAAGGCGCTGATCATCGCGACGCTGGCGGCGACGTGGCTGTTCTCGAACACCGCTTATGCGCTGCACTACGCCCATCTGTTCTACACCCAGGATCAGGGCAAGGACGCCGAGGGGCTGGACTTTCCTACCGGGGATGCGCCGGACTATTGGGACTTCATCTATTTCGCCTTCACGCTGGGCATGACGTTCCAGACGGCGGACGTGGCGATCCAGTCCCGCTCGATGCGGCGCGTGGCGATCGGGCACGGGCTCGCCGCCTTCGTCTTCAACCTTGGCGTCGTCGCCTTCACGATCAACATGCTGGGCAATTGAGCTTCGCGGCGTTGGACGCTAGCGAGGCTTTCCATGATCCGTCCTGTTATCGCGAGCGTCCTGCTCGCTTCCGCTGCCGTCGTTTCGGCACAGAATCCCGCTGGCAATTCCGCACCGAAGCCGGCCCCGTTCACCACCAGCATCCCCGATCCGGTGGACCAGCCCTATCCCGGCACGATCGTGCTGGACGTGGATGCGACCGACGTGACGCGCGGCATCTTCCGCGTGACCGAGACCATCCCCGTGGCGAAGGCCGGGCCGATGGTGCTGCTGTACCCGGCGTGGCTGCCTGGCAAGCACGGCCCGCGCGGCGAGATCGAGAAATTGTCCGGCCTCGTCATCACCGCTGACGGCAAGAAGCTACCGTGGACTCGCGACCCGGTCGACGTGTTCGCCTTTCACATCGACGTGCCGCAGGGCGCCAAATCGATCGAGGCGCGCTTCGAGTTCATCTCCGCGACGAAGCCCGACCAGGGCCGCGTGGCAATGACGCAGGAGATGCTGAGCCTGCAGCCGAACTCCGTCAGCCTTTATCCGGCCGGCTGGTTCACCCGGCAGATCCCGGTGAAGATGACGGTGAAATACCCTGCCGGGTGGACCGCATCGGGCGCCGTTCCCGCCAAGGTGAACGGATCGACCTATTCCTACGATCGCACCAATTACGAGGTGCTGGTCGATTCGCCGATCCTGGCGGGGCGTTACGGCAAGACCTTCGCGTTGACGCCGCGCGTGTCGCTGGCCGTATATGCCGATACGCCGGCCGAACTGGCCGCGACGCCGGCGCAGATCGATGCGCACAAGCGGCTGGTGGAACAGGCCGTAAAGGCGTTCGGCAGCCAGCATTACGACAAGTACACGTTCCTCCTGTCGATCAGCGACAGCCTGGGCGGGATCGGCCTCGAACATCACCGGTCGAGCGAGAACGGCGTGACGCCGGGCTACTTCACCCGCTGGAACGAGGGGCCGGGGCGGCGCAACCTGCTGCCGCACGAATTCACCCACAGCTGGAACGGCAAGTTCCGCCGCGGGGCGGATTCCTGGACGCCCGATTTCCGCACGCCGGTGCGCAATTCGCTGCTGTGGGTGTATGAAGGGCAGACGCAATTCTGGGGCTATGTGCTCCAGGCGCGATCGGGCCTCGTTTCGAAGCAGGACACGCTGGACCAGCTGGCCGCGATCGCCGCGCTTTATGACGGCCAGCCGGCGCGGCAGTGGCGCGACCTCATCGACACCACCAACGATCCGATCATCTCGGCACGCAAGCCCAAGGGTTGGACGAGCTGGCAGCGGAGCGAGGATTATTACAACGAGGGCCTGCTCGTCTGGCTGGAAGTGGACGCCAAGCTGCGCGAGCTTTCGGCCGGCAAGAAGTCGATCGACGATTTCGCCAAGGCCTTCTTCGGCGTGCGCGACGGCGACTGGGGCGTGCTGACCTATACGTTCGACGATGTCGTCGCGACGCTGAACAAAATCCAGCCGTATGACTGGCGCACACTGCTGACCGAGCGGCTGACCGAGCATGGCAAGGGTGCACCGCTCAACGGCTTCGAAGGCAACGGCTATCGGCTGGTCTATACCGCCGAGGCACCGCCGTCGTTCCGGCATGGCGAGAAGACGCGCAAGGTGACCGACCTCACCTATTCCGGCGGCTTCGTCGTTGGCGCGAACAACGAGGTTACGTCCGTCACCTGGGGATCGCCGGCCTTCGACGCAGGGTTGACGATCGGCACGACGATCGTGTCGGTGAATGGCCTTGGCTATTCGGACGAGCGGATGAAGTCTGCGATCGCCGCGGCAAAGGATAACCCGCAACCGATCCAGTTGTGGGTGCGTAAGGGCGACCATTATCGGCAAGTCGCGCTCGACTGGCACGGCGGGCTGCGCTACCCGCGGCTCGAAAAGATTGGCTCGGGAGAAGCCGGACTGGATCGCCTGCTGTCGCCCAGGTGAGCTTGCGGCGCATCATCATCGCTAAAGTGAAAGAGGAATAACATGCGCATCGATATGGTGCCGACGGGGGACAACCCGCCGCACAGCCTGAACGTCATCATCGAAGTGCCGACCGGTGGCGAGCCGGTGAAGTATGAGTTCGACAAGGCCAGCGGTGCGCTGTTCGTCGATCGCATCCTGCACACGCCGATGCGCTATCCGGCAAACTACGGCTTCGTGCCGCACACGCTGTCGCCCGACGGGGATCCGCTCGACGCGCTGGTCGTGTCGCGCTCGCCGTTCATCCCGGGCTGCGTCGTGCGCGCGCGGCCGATCGCGGTGCTGAACCTCGAGGACGAGGCGGGCGGCGACGAGAAGCTCGTTTGCGTGCCGGTCGACCAGACCTTCCCTTATTACTCGAACGTCGGCGAGAAGGACGATCTGCCTGAGATCGTCTTCCAGCAGATCGAGCATTTCTTCACCCACTATAAGGACCTGGAGAAGAAGAAGTGGGTCCGCATCGGCAAGTGGGGCGGCGCTGACGAGGCGCGGCAGATCACGGTCGAGGCGATCGAGCGCTACAACGAAGCCAAGGCGCAAGGCGAAGAGCCGCACGACCATGACGTGCCGGGTCGCGGCTGAGAGCGGAACCTGAACGGAACGCCCCTCCCCCGTGCGGGAGGGGCGGCCCTTGCCTCAATGCCTTTACCTCAATGCGCGGTGAGCTTCAGCCCCGCGATGCACAGCACGACGCCGAAGATCAGCGCGATGCGCACCGGCGTCGCCGGCTCGCCATAGAAGGCGATGCCCACCAGCACCGTCCCCAGCGCGCCGATGCCGCCCCACACCGCGTAAGCGGTGCCCATCGAGATCGAGCGCGAGGCATATTCCAGCAGCGCCATCGACGCCGTCACCGAGCCGAGGAAGCCGGCCGTCCAGCCGAGGTTGCGGAACCCCTCGACGTGGCGAAGGCAGGTGGTGAAGCCGACCTCGAACAGGCCGCCGATGACCAGCCACACCCAGGCCATCAGCGCTCGCCCGCCCGCGAATGTTGAGGAAGTTGAGGCGATCGCACGTTTTTCTCCAACACCGATGATCTTCCCTGCCGCACAACGCGGCTGTGCCACGGAGCGGGGCCTGTAGGACAGGAATACCTTCGGATCACCCCTTGCGGGGCAAGCGGTCAGCGGCCGGCGAGCGCCTGCAGCGCGGCGCCGGTGACGCGCTGCGTCGTCCATTCGTCCTGCGGGACGGCGCCCTTGGCGCGATAGAATTCGAGCGCAGGCGTGTTCCAGTCGAGCACCGTCCATTCCAGCCGCGGGCAACCGCGGTCCAGCGCCAGCCCCGCAAGTGCCCTTAGCAGCGCCGCGCCGGCGCCCGACCCGCGCGCCTCGGGCGTCACGTACAGATCCTCCAGCCACAGGCCGCGCCGGCCCGTCCAGGTGGAGAAGGTGTGGAAGAAGAGGGCAAAGCCGATACTCTCCCCGTCGCGCTCCGCAATCAGCGCCTCGGCCGCCGGGGAAGCGCCGAACAGCGCATCGCGCAGCATCGGCTCGGTCGTCTCCACCGCGTCCGGCTCCCGCTCGTAGGCCGCAAGCTCGCGGATGAAGCGCAGCATGGTCGCCGCGTCATCGGGTGTCGCGGGGCGGATGGTGACGGTCATGCGGTTTGCTCCAGGCTTTGCGCAGCGATGTCGCGGCGGCGCGCGGCATAGACGCAGGCAGCGACGATCACGACCGCGCCAACGAGGGTGAAGGGCGACACGCGTTCCCCGAAGATCAGGAAACCGAGCACCGCGGCATAAACGAAGGAGGTGTACTCGGTCATCGCCAGATACCCCGCCTCGCCATGCGTATAGGCGAAGGAGAGCATCATCATCGACACGAAGCTGAGCAGCGCGGCCAGTGCAAGCGGCGCGAGCCCGGAGAGCGGCGGGACGACCGCCAGCCACGGCGCGGCGCAGGCGAGCAGGACGAGGATCACCAGTGATTGCAGGCACGCCGTTTCGGCCGGGCGGGCGGCCAGCGACTGCATCCGCGTGAGGATGAGATTGATCGCATAGAGCACGGCCGAGGCGAGCACCGCGATCGCTCCCTCGAACGCTTCGGGGCCGAGCGCGGCACGTGCCTGGCCGACAAAAATGGTGGCGATACCGAGGCTTGCCGCGATCGAGGCGATGATCGTACGGCGCGAAATCCGCTCCTTCAGCCACCAGGCGGCAAGGATCAGCGCCAGCAGCGGCGCAATATAGGACAAGGCAATTGCCTGTGCCATCGGCACACGGGCCAGCCCCCAGAAGAACAGAAGTGCCATGGCGCAAGTAACGGCGCCGCGCGTGACGTGGAGCGTGAGCGCGCGGCGACTGGGCCGGCGGTAGCCCACGACGCGCCAGGCGGCCGCGCCGAGCGCGACATTGCCGAACGAGCGCCACAGCAAGGTGTTGTAGACGCCGAGCGCGAGCACCAGTCCCTTCATCACCGCATCCATGATGGAAAACAGCCCGATTCCGCCCGCGGCGACCGCAAAGGCTACCCCGATCGAGATCGTCCTGTCGGGTGCAGCCTCGCTCATCCGTCCCCGTTATCGGGCTTCGGTGGCGCTGGCGAGATACTGTGCATGGGCCAAGGAACGGACCTGCACCGCTGCCGTGAAATGCGCCGCCAAACGGAGTCTTACGGCGCGATTTTCGCGCTGTGGCACCGTTGTCAGGCGAAAACCGTTAAACAGTGCTAAACCAGTTAACGCCAGATGAACGAGTAGTTGTTCTGAGCCCTCCCCAAATAAAATCGGGTTCAGATTTTAGAACATGATACTCCTTTCTGAACAAAATTTTGACGAATCCCGGCCAAGCGGTTGACCAGCGGAATTGTCTTGCTATGGCGACAAAAACGTAAGGAGCCTCGCATGAACGAAGATACCGTTGACACAAATGCGGTCGAGCTGGCCACCGAACTGACGATCGCGTGGCTTTCCAATCCTAACACCCGCGCGTCCAGCGATGAGGTGCCGGGTTTCCTGCAGAAGATGCATGAGGCCGTCAGCCAGCTTTCGACCACCGGTCAGGCTGTGACGTCCGAAGAGCCGGCCAGCGAATATTCGCCGGCGGTTTCCGTCCGCAAGTCGCTTGCCTCTAAGGATCACATCATTTCGATGATCGACGGCAAGCCTTACAAGACGCTGCGCCGCCATCTTGCCGGCCACGGCCTGACCCCGGCCGAATACCGTCAGCGCTACGGCCTGAAGCCGGATTATCCGATGGTCGCCGAGACCTATTCGGAAGCGCGCCGCGCGATGGCCAAGAAGATCGGCCTGGGCCGCAAGCCCGGCATGACCCGCAAGGGCGCCGAAGCGGCCGAGACCGGTGCAAAGCGCGGGCGCAAGCCGGCGGCGGCAGCGGCCGGCGACGAATAAAGACCGAGCGGGTCGGGTGGCCGAACTGGTGCCCGATCTGCGAGCCGCGCTCGGCGGCAAGATCCGAGCGCTTGTCGGCTCGGGCGAAGTCGACCTGTCTCGTCCCCCAGGCGATGACGGCCTCTTCGGCCCGAGCTCCGTCGCATGGCGAGTCCATGCCGACTTTTCGGCCATGATGATCGGCGGCGTTTCCGCGCTGCTGCTACAGATGCTTCATCCACGCGCGCTGGCCGGCGTGTGGGACCACAGCGACTTTCGACGCGATCGGTTCGGCCGGCTTCGCCGCACCGCGCAGTTCATTTCCGTCACCACGTTCGGCAGCACGCAATCCGCCGAGCGCACGATCGCCAAGGTGCGGTCGATCCACGATCATGTCCACGGAACGCTGCCGGATGGCACGCCGTACGATGCGAACGATCCGGAATTGCTGACCTGGGTTCACGTTGCCGAGGTCGACAGCTTCCTGCGCGCATTCCTGCGGTATCGCGAGCCGGGGATGACCGGCGAGGACCAGGACCGCTATCTGTCGGAAACCGCCACCATCGCGCGCCGGCTGGGCGCCACCGACGTGCCCGCAACACGGCGTGACGTTGAAGCTTATTATCGACAGGTGCGCAGCGAGCTGCGCTGCGATGTGCGCACCCGTGACGTGGCAAATGCGCTGCTGGCTTCCGGCCCGGACCCACTGACGCGCTCGGCGCTGGCGGTGATCGCGCCGGCGGGGCTGGATCTGCTGCCAGCCTGGGCCGCGACGATGCACGGGCGCGCGCCCTCCCCGCTCGCTCGCCCGGCGGTTCGGCTGAGTGCGCGGGGGATGAATGGCGTGCTGCGCTGGGCGTTGAAGCGGCGGTGAGTGTTTGAGCGCGGTGGGCGCTGCTTTTCCTGACCAGTGGAAGAAGCGGGACCCCGACCCAGGGGCCGGGGTGACGCATCATTAGGGGGCGGCCTGGGGCCTTAGATCCGCACCATCTTCAGCATCGGTTCGTGATACCGCGGGCCGGCGGTGCCGCCGCGCGGTGCGGCGGCGTCGAGCGCGGTGAGATCGTCGACGGTCAGCACCACCTCGGGCGCCTTGGCCGAATCCTCCATCGTCGCGCGGCGCTTCGATCCGGGGATCGGCACCACGTCCTCGCCCTGCGCGAGCAGCCAGGCGAGCGCGACCTGCGCGGCGCTGACGCCGTGTGCGTCGGCGATCCGCTTCACCACCGCCACCGCTTCCATGTTGCGCTCGAAATTGCCCTCAGCATAGCGCGGATCGTTGAGGCGATAGTCACCCTCCTTCAGCTCGTCGCGCGAGGTGATCGAGCCGGTGAGGAAGCCGCGGCCAAGCGGACTGTAGGGCACGAAGCCGATGCCGAGTTCGCGGCAGGTGGGCAGGATTTCTTCCTCCACGTCCCGCTCCCACAGCGAATATTCGCTCTGCAGCGCGGCGATCGGGTGAACCGCGGCGGCGCGGCGAATGGTGCCGACCCCAGCCTCGGACAGGCCGATGTGGCGGATCTTCCCTTCGGCCTTCAGCTCCGCCAGCGTGCCGACGACGTCCTCGATTGGTACGTTCGGATCGACGCGATGCTGGTAATAGAGGTCGATCGTGTCGATGCCGAGCCGCTGGAGCGAACCTTCGCAGGCGCGGCGGATGTTCGCAGGCTGCGAATTGATCCCATAGTTTCCATTGGGGCCGAGGAAGCCGAACTTGGTGGCGATGACGAGGCCGTGGCGCTTGCCCCTGATCGCGCGGCCTAGCAGTTCTTCGTTGAACAGCGGGCCATAGATCTCGGCCGTGTCGAAGAAGGTAATGCCGAGATCGATCGCGCGGTGAATGGTGGCGATGCTTTCGTCATCATTGGCCACGCCATAGTTGAGCCGGCCGCCTTCCTTGCTGGCCATCGGCATGCAGCCGATGCCGATCGCGGAAACCTTCAGCCCATCACCCAGTGTGCGGTATTTCATGGCAAATCCTCCAGGATCATGTCCGCCTCGTCAGTCGGCGTCCGCTCACCGCGCGCGAGCGTCACCGTCGTCGCAATGTCCCACATGACGTTGCCCAGCGTGCGGACAATGTCGGGCATCGTCTCGACCGCGACGAGCAGCCCCAGCGGCACGGTGGGCGCCCCAATCGCCGCGCAGACCGGCGCGACCGAGCTGATGTAGCTGACCGTGCCCGGCAGGCTGACCGCGCCGAGCGACATCAACGCAGCCACCAGCGTGCCGATCGCCATCGTACCGAACGTCAGCGGCACGCCGAACCAGTGCGCGATATAGATGGCGACCGCGAAGTTCATCGCCGGGCCGGTGGCGCGCAGCAGCGCGACCGCGAGCGGCAGCGTAACGCCCGCCGTCGCCACCGGCACGCCGAGCGAATGGGCGCTCGACAGCATCGCCGGCAGGCTGGCCAGCGAAGATTGCGTCGAGACGGCGACCGCCTGGCTCGGCAGGGCGGCGCGCGAGAAGCGGGCCAGCGACACCCGCCCGCCAAACATCGCTGTCGGGTACGCCAGCAGCGACACGACCACGCCGACCGCCGAGACGATCAGGATATAATGGACGAGCGCGTGGAAGGCGCCGCTGCCGGCGCGGGCGCCGACGACCAGCGCGAGCGCGAAAACGCCCACGGGGCCGATCCACAGGATCCAGCCGATCACCACCAGCATCGTATCGCGCACGGCAGTGAACATGTGCACGAGAAGCGCGCGAAGCTCCGCATCGATGCGCATCAGCGCAAAGGCGAAGATCAGCGCGAAGATGATCATCGAGAGGAAATTGCTGTCGGCCGCGGCGCGCACGACATTGTTGGGCACGATCCCGGCGAAGAACTCGCCGAGCGGCGGCACCGGCGGATTGGGCGCGACGCCGGTCAGCGCCTGGCGCAGCGCCGCGCCGGACTCGGCGGGGAGCGGGGCGATCTCCAGGAACACGGGCGTCAGCAGCCCCGCTGCCAGCGCCGAGCCGAACATGACCATGACGTACAGCAGCACCGCACGGCCAGCGAGCCGGCCGGCCTGCGCCGCCTCCGCGGTCGCCGCGACACCCGTCACCAGCAGCGAGAAGACGAGCGGGACGATCGTCATCTGCAGCGCGTTCAGCCATGCCTGGCCGATCGGCTGCGCGACGCTGGCGGTCGGCTCGACCGCGGCGGGCGCAATGGCGGCAAGGATGATGCCGCCGACCAGCCCCACGACCAGCGCCAGAAGAATACGAGTAGATTGAGACATCAGGCCTTTCACGCTCCTCGTCGCCACGGACTTGTTCCGCGGTGCGCCGTTCGGCAAGAGCCAAACGGTTCTGCGTCACCCCAAGTGCCGCGACAAGTATCGAGCAACCGGAGAAGCGGCGTGGCACGCAAGTATTTCGGCACCGACGGCATCCGCGGCCTGACGAACATCAGCCCGATGACGGCAGAAATGGCGATGAAGGTCGGCATGGCGGCGGGCGCCTATTTCGTGCGCGGCGATCATCGCCACCGCGTGGTGATCGGCAAGGATACGCGCCTGTCGGGCTACATGCTGGAAAATGCGCTGGTGGCCGGCTTTACCGCGGTGGGCATGGACGTGGTGCTGCTTGGCCCGATGCCGACGCCTGCGGTGGCGATGCTGACGCAATCAATGCGCGCCGACATCGGCGTGATGATCTCCGCCAGCCACAATCCATTTGCCGACAATGGCATCAAGCTGTTCGGGCCGGACGGCTACAAGCTGTCCGACGAAGCGGAGACGGCCATCGAGGCGCTGATCGACGGCGACATCCCGCTTGCCGCCGCGGGCGACATCGGCCGCGCGCGCCGCGTGGAGGATGCGCGCGGGCGCTATATCCACTTCGCCAAGTCCACCTTCCCGGCCGATGCCCGGCTGGATGGCATGAAGGTGGTGGTCGATTGCGCCAACGGCGCGGCGTATCAGGTCGCACCGTCGGCACTGTGGGAGCTCGGCGCGGAAGTGGTGGCGATCGGCGTCGAGCCGAACGGCAAGAACATCAACCATCACGTGGGATCAACCGCGCCGCAGACGCTGTCCGAGACGGTCGTGGCGAGCGGCGCGGCGATCGGCATCGCGCTGGACGGGGACGCGGACCGGCTGATCGTGGTCGACGAGCGCGGCCGTGTGGTCGACGGCGACCAGCTGATGGCGACGATCGCGACCAGTTTCGCGCGCCGCGGGGCGCTCGCCGGCGGTGGGCTGGTCGCGACCGTCATGTCGAACCTCGGGCTTGAGCGGCATCTCGCCGCGCAGGGGCTGGGGCTGGTGCGCACGTCGGTGGGCGACCGCTACGTCCTCGAGGCGATGCGCGCGCGCGGCTACAATGTCGGGGGCGAGCAATCGGGGCACATCATCCTGTCGGATTATGGCACCACCGGCGACGGTCTGGTCGCCGCGCTGCAGATCCTGGCCGAGGTGCAGCGCACCGGCGCGCCGGCGAGCGAGGTGCTGCACCGCTTCGAACCGCTGCCGCAGCTGTTGAAGAACGTGAAATATGCGCGCGGCGCCAAGCCGCTGGAGGCAGACAGCGTGCGCGAGACGATCGCGGCGGCGGAGGAGGAACTGTCGGGCAGCGGCCGGCTGGTCATCCGCCCGTCCGGCACCGAGCCGGTGATCCGCGTGATGGCGGAAGGCGATGATGCGGCGCAGGTGGAAGCGGTGGTGGACCGCATCTGCGACGCGGTGCGCGCCGCGGCCTGAGCTACGGTCAGTCCCCTCCCCTGTTGGGGGAGGGGTCAGGCGATCAGTCGCCCGTCACGCGCGCGGGGCCGAGATCGCCCTGCCCGACGGTATTGCTGGCCATCGCCAGCATCGCGTCGAGGCTCTTCTTGGCCTTGAGGCGCAGATCCTCGTCCATCTCGATCCGCGGCTCGAGATCGCGCAGCGCGACGTAGAGCTTCTCCATCGTGTTGAGCGCCATGTACGGGCAGATGTTGCAGTTGCAGTTGCCGTCGGCGCCCGGCGCACCGATGAAGGTCTTGCCCGGCAGCGCCTTTTCCATCTGGTGGATGATGTGCGGCTCGGTCGCGACGATCAGCGTGTCGCCCGAGAACTCGCCCGCATAGGCAAGGATGCCGCTCGTCGAACCCACGTAATCGGCGTGATCGAGGATCACCGGCGGGCATTCCGGGTGCGCCGCGATCGGCGCGTCCGGATGCTGCGCCTTCAGCTTGAGGAGCTCGGTTTCGCTGAACGCCTCGTGCACGATGCACACGCCCGGCCAGAGGATGAGATCACGGCCGGTCTTGCGCGCGAGATAGCCGCCGAGGTTGCGATCCGGGCCGAAAATGATCTTCTGGTCCTTCGGGATCTGCGACAGGATCTTTTCCGCCGACGACGACGTGACGATCACGTCGGAGAGCGCCTTCACCGCCGCGGAGCAGTTGATGTAGGTGAGCGCGATCGCATCCGGGTGCTGCGCGCGGAAGGCGGCGAACTGCTCGGGCGGGCAGCTGTCCTCAAGCGAGCAGCCGGCATCCATGTCGGGCAGGATCACCGTCTTCTGGGGCGAGAGGATCTTTGCCGTCTCGGCCATGAAGCGCACGCCGCAGAAGGCGATGACGTCAGCGTCGGTCGCCTGCGCCTTGCGCGACAGATCGAGGCTGTCGCCGACGAAATCGGCGAGATCCTGGATCTCCGGCTTCTGATAATAATGGGCGAGGATCACCGCATTACGCTCTTTGCGAAGGCGGTCGATCTCGGCGCGGATGTCGACGCCCTTGAGGTTCTGCGGCTGGTCCATGCCGTGCAGATGGCCCGGCAGGCGCGATCGATCAAGCCATCGGCGGGAAAGGCGGATATTCATAGGGCGCGACAGCCGCGCCGGGCGAACCGGCAACCACCGCGCGATAGATGGCCGCGCCCGCCGGGGTGATGGCGATCACGTCCATCATCGCCTGCATGCCGACCAGCACCAGGCGCCCGCCAGCCACGCCGGATGCACCCGCCCACGCCGTCGCCAGTCATAGAAGGCGCCGACAATCGGAAAGAGCATCATCGCCGCGAACATGCCCCAGGCGGTGAAGGGGATCATCAAGGGCGCGGGCAGCAGCCGCCCGAAAGCGGGACCCATGATCGCCGTCATCGCGCAGATCACCAGCCGGCGATGCCATTCGGTGCGCCGCCGCCACGCGACCGCCCACCACAGGAGCACCGCGAAGGTGAGGACGGCGAGCGTGTTCATGACGATGAAGTAGGCCGGCAGGAAGAAAAAGGGCACGTGGCCGGCGCGCATCATCGCCACCGTGGTGGAGACGCCGACCACCACCATCAGCGCGGCCCAGCCAGCACCGAGCCAGCCGAGGCGGCGATGACGCCTCACCTGCCCGCTGGCGGCAAGCCACGTCTGGAAGACGAAGAAGCCGATCCAGCCCATGAACACCAATGCATGAAGATGGACGAGCGGCGGCGCGCCGAAGCTGGACCGCCCCATGACATATTGCGTGCCGAAGCCGAGGACATTGATGATCGCCATCGCGGCGGCGAGGGCAAAGAAGAACCCCCGATCGTCACGAAGTGCAGCACGTGTCGGCGCGATGCTGGCCATCGCGAGTCTCCCCTTCCCGAGTACTTCGATTTAGCACGATCGGGAGGAAGGCAGAAGATCACGGGCCTGCCAGCAACAGTCGCGAAATATCACGCACGGTGAATGGCTTGGCCATTCTGTCGTTCCGGAGCCACGACTTTACTTGTTCGCGGCGATGATCAGGACGCGTTCGCCAGCACTTCCTCGATACTGCGGCTGACGTCCCAGCGCTCGCCATCATCCGCGCGACGCTCACCGGCATAGACGACCTCGACACGCACCGGCAGACGGGCAGCGGCAAGCGCGCCGCCGAACAGGCGCTCGATCGCGACGCGGCCGTTCTCGCGCGCCTTGCGCAAATTCTCAGGGTCGCGCGCCTTCTCCGCCACGACGTTGCTGGCCGTCAACGCGACCTTGCGCTGAAGCTCCGTCATCGCATCGCGCGAGACATAGACGCCGGACGTCTGATCCAGCGTGACCTGCGAATGATCGATATTGGGCGCGCCGGGCACCACGTCCGGCACCTCGACCAGGAGCACGCGGCGCTCCGGATCGAAGCGGAAATCCCCTGCATCGAGCCGCCGAACGTCGACGAAATAATCGACCGAGAAAGGCGCTTTCACGACGCGCGAGGAATTGAGCCAGCCCCACAAGCGGCTGGTGGCGCCCGTCGCCTGGACGGTGCCGGTCAACCGGCTGACGCGAAGGTCCGCGCTGGTGTGAAGGGTCGCGGCGACGACACGGGCGACGGCGAGGCCGGAATCGTCGGTCGCCACAACATGCCGGTCGTTCCACCAGCGATAGCCGGCGAGCGTCGCCACAACGATCGCGAAGGCCAGCGCCAGCCCGATCGCGGCGACCGCGACCCCGCGCCCGTCAGGCCGCATCCGTAGCGTGCCACGCTCCATCCGCAGACCGCACCAGCCCGCGGCGATCGAGATCGATGAGGTGCGCCAGCACCGACCGTTCCGCAGCAGGATAGAGCCGCTTGTCGACCCCGACGTACATCTTCTCGACCATCGCCGGAATCTCGGCCGTGCCGGCCCGCAACAGCCGCAGGATCTGGCCTTCGCGCTGCTTGCGATGGCCGAGCAGGCCGCGCACCAGCCGCTGCGGCTTCTCGATCGCTTCGCCATGGCCGGGATAATAGACCCGGTCATCGCGCGACATCAGCTTTTCGAGGCTGGCCATGTACGCGGTCATGTCACCATCGGGCGGCGATACGACGCTGGTGGCCCAGCCCATGACGTGATCGCCGGAAAACAGCGCCTGCGTCTCGCGCAAGGCGAAGGCGAGGTGGTTGGAGGTGTGCCCGGGCGTCGCGATCGCCTCCAGCGTCCAGCCGGTGCCGGACACCGTCTCCCCTTCCGCCAGCACGCGATCGGGGGCGTAATCATGATCGAAGGACGCATCCGACCGGGGGCCATCGTCTTCCAGCGCGAAGGGCGCGGCGCCGACGATCGGCGCACCGGTATCTGCCTTCAGGCGCGGCGCGCCGGGGCTGTGATCGCGGTGATGGTGGGTGATGACGATCGCCACCACCGGTCGCCCGGCGACGGCCGCCAGCAGCGCCTCGTGATGCGCTTCGTCCGCCGGGCCCGGATCGATGATCGCTACATCCGCGGTGCCGACGATATGCGTCTGCGTGCCGGTGTAGGTGTAGGCCGAAGCATTGGGCGCCAGCACGCGCAGGACCAGCGGCTCGAGCTGGATCGGGATACCGGTGGGCGGCTCATCCATGGCGCAGCAGATGGCTGCTCACGCCGCGGATGACAAGCACAAGCGATCAGTTCTCCTCGGCCTCGTCACCAAGCCGCTCCAGTTCCTCGTCCAGTCTGGCGAGGGTCTGCTCGCGCGCCTCCGCCGGCATGCGGTGGTTTTCGGCGACGCGATGGCGCGCGGCGAGCATGGCGTTGCGGGTGGAGACCATCGTCAGCCGCCTGATCTTCTCCGCGTTCATCGCGCTTGCCATTGCCCGTGCCTCGGCGCGCGCGCTGGTCCGCTCGATCCGATCGGTGCAGATGGTGATGCGGCGCTTGCCGTCGACCACATCGTGCTCCACCACCGGACGCTCGACATCGCCCTGGCAGCGGGCCGAGCGCACCTCGGGCACGTTGACCGCGACATGCATGTTGGCGGGCGTCATCGTGCGAACATGCACGTTAGGCACTGATGGCGCGGCCGGTGGCTGCGGCGGCTCGGGCGGGACAATCGCAGCTGCGGCGGGCGCAGCCGGGGCCGCTGGTGCGGTCGCTGCCGGCGCGTCGGGCGGCTCAGGGGGCAACGGCCCGGGGTTCGCGGCGATCCAGGCTTCGGCGGCGGCGCCCTTCATCTCGGTGCGCTTGCCGTCGCGCTCGATGACGACGCGGACGTCCTGCACCGGTGCGGCGATCGCCGGGACGACATCGGGGATGGCGACCTTGGCGGCCGTCTCGACGCTCGCGCGCATCCGCTCGGCGGCCTGGGTCCCAGATGCGGTGAGGGCAAGCGCCCCTGCCCCGCTGACCGCGATGGCGCCGAGCCCCGCGAGCGCGCGGCCGCGCGAGATGCGGCTCATGCCGAGCATGCGCAGCCGCCCCTTCAGATCATCGACGGTGTGCAGGTGGCAGGCGGCGGCGATCGCGCCGCCATGCGCCGCCTTCACGATCGCACAGGCATAAGCGTGGCGCGCTCCTTCGCCGAGGCGGGCGAGGACGCGCGCGTCATTGGCCATTTCCTGATCGGCGCGAAAGGCGCGGAAAGCATACCAGGCCAGCGGGTTGAACCAGTGGACCGCGAGCACGCCAAGCGCGATCCAGTTGGCGACCAGATCGCCGCGGGCATGGTGGCCAAGCTCGTGCGCCAGCGCCAATTCCCGCTCGTCCGCATCGTAGCGGGCGGCGAAATCGCGCGGGAAGGCGACGTAGCGGCGTGCGATCCCGAAGGCGAGCGGCCCGGCCGCGGCGGCGCTTTCCACCACCCGAACCTTGCCGATCTCGCCGACCAGCGTCGCGCGTGACAGGAGCCGGCGGCGGAAGCGCGCATAGCTCGTCAGATGCCAGCCGAGGAACGCCGCCGCCCCCAGGCCCCACAACAGGGCGAGGGTGATACCTGGGGTAAGGCTAGGGAAAGCGGCGGCGCCATCGGTGGCGGCAGGGACGATGAAGATCGTGACCTGCTGCCCGACCTGCGAAAAAGGCGCGGTAAAGGGTTCGGTGAAGGACGTGCCGAGCGGCGCGGCGACGCTTTCGCGCAGCCCCTGCGGCAAGGGCGGAAGAAGGAGGCGGAGCGCCGGCAGCGCCCAGAGCGCATAGGCGACCGGCGCCCCGAAGCTGCGGCGGACGGGGCCACGCAGCAGGAGGACCAGCGCGATGAGGATGGCGGAGGCGACGAGCGCCTCGACCGCCCAGGGGACGAGCGCGCTGAGAGCGGGTGCGCTCACCGCCGCGCCGCTCATTGCTTGAGCGCCTTCAGCAGGCTTTCGATCTCGGCAATGTCCTGCGCCGACAGTTCGTCCCGCTCCGCCAGATGCGCGACGAGCGGGGTGAGCTTGCCGCCGAACAGCCGGTCGATCAGGCGGCGCGATTCGCCTGCGACATAATCGCTGCGTTCGACCGCCGGGCGGTAGAGATAGCGACGGCCGTCCTCTTCATGGGTGATGGCGTTCTTGGCGAGCAGCCGGCCGAGCAGCGTCTTGACCGTATTGGCGCTCCAGCCGCGATCGGGATCGACCCGTTCCGCCACCTCCTGCGCGGTGAGCGGGCTATCGTCCCACAGCACCTCCATCACGGCATGTTCGGCATCGCTGATCCGTTCGGCCACGACTCGCTCTCCTGCAACTACACTAGTAGTCACATTGTTTACGGGTGTAGTCAATAGCCGCGCGACGAAGCTGCGCCGAAGTGACGCGCGCGCTGATCAGGGGCTGATCAGAGACCGAGCACCTGCTTGGCGATGATGTTGCGCTGGATCTCGTTCGAGCCGGCGTAGATCGGCCCGGCGCGCTCGTTCATGTAGCGCAGCGGTGCGAGCGCATGCCACGTCTCGCCGGAGACATAGCCATCCGCCGGCGGCGTGTGGCCCGGCACCGCGCCGCCCGGCATGGTGGCGTGCGGCTGATAGACGAGGCCGCGGTCTCCGGCCGCTTCCATCGCCAGTTCGGTGAGCGTGCCGGCAAGCTCGGTACCCATGATCTTCATCATCGAGGAGAGCGCGCCGACGCTGCCGTCGTCATTGGCGGCGGACAGCAGGCGAAGCTCCATGATCTCCAGTACGTCGGCGCGCACGCGGGCACGCGCCAGCTTGGCGGCGAATACCGGATCGTCGATCAACGGCGCGCCGTCGCTGCCGGTCGTCTCCGCCGCGTGGCGTGCAATCGCGTCCGCCCGCGCCTTCAATGCCGGCGCATAGGCGTTGCCGCCGCGCTCGAATTCGAGGAGATATTTCGCCACGCTCCACCCGCGGTCGATCTCGCCCATCACGTTTGCCTTGGGCACGCGTACGTCGGTGAAGAATACCGCGTTCTGCACCTGCTCACCCGACGTCATGGTGAAGGGGCGCACCTCGACGCCCGGCGTCGTCATGTCGATGAGGAGGAAGGTGATGCCCTGTTGCGGCCGGCCTTCCTTCGAGGTGCGCACCAGTGCGAAGATCCAGTTCGCCTCGTTCGCGTGGGTGGTCCACACCTTCTGGCCGTTGACGATAAGGTCGTCGCCATCCTCGACCGCGCTGGTTTGCAGGGAGGCCAGGTCGCTGCCCGAATTGGGCTCCGAATAGCCCTGGCAGAAGAAGACCTCGCCCGACAGGATGCGCGGCAGGAAGAATTGCTGCTGCTCCGGCGTGCCGTATTTCATGATGACATAGGCGACCATCGAGATGCCCATCGGCGACAGGCCAGGGGCGCCAGCGGCGATGCGCTCGCGGTTCCAGATGTAATGCTGCGCCACCGTCCAGTCGGTGCCGCCGTGCTCGGGCGCCCAGTGCGGCGCGGCCCAGCCCTTGGCGACGAGGATCTCCTGCCACTTCATGCTTGCTTCGTGATCGGCGTAGACGCTGGTGGAAAGCTGGCCCGCCCGCTTCAGCTCCGGGGTGAGGCTGGTGGCGAGGAATTCCCGCACTTCCGCCTCGAACGCCTGCTCTTCCGGGCTCCAGTTCAGGTCCATCGCCGCTCTCCTCATGTCCCGCGGGGTTGCACCCCCGTCATCAGGGTCTATGTCGCACGGCGATCTCCATATCCGCAAGGCGAGTGCTCCTGATGGCTGACGAATTCGACTTTGACGTTCTCGTGATCGGTGCCGGTCCGGGTGGCTACGTCGCAGCGATCCGCGCGGCGCAGCTGGGCCTGAAGACCGCGTGCGCCGAAAGCCGCGAGACGCTGGGCGGCACCTGCCTCAACGTCGGCTGCATCCCTTCGAAGGCGATGCTTCACGCGAGCGAGTATTTCGACGCGGCCGCCAATGGCGCGATGGCGAAGATGGGCGTGAAGGTGACGCCGGAGCTGGACCTCGACGCGATGCACGGCCAGCGCCGCGAGTCGGTGAAGAGCCTAACCGGCGGCATCGAATACCTCTTCAAGAAGAACAAGGTGACGTGGCTGAAGGGCCGCGCCAGCTTCGAGGACGCGCACAGTGTCACCGTCGACGGGCAGAAGGTGACCGCGAAGAACATCGTCATCGCTACCGGCTCCAGCGTGACCCCGCTGCCGGGCGTGACGATCGACCAGAAGGTGGTGGTCGATTCGACCGGCGCGCTCGAACTGCCCAAGGTGCCGGAGCATATGGTCGTGATCGGCGGCGGCGTGATCGGACTGGAGCTTGGCTCGGTCTGGCGGCGTCTGGGTGCGAAGGTGACCTGCGTCGAGTTCCTCGACCAGATCCTGCCGGGCTTCGACGGCGACGTGCGCAAGGAAGCCAACAAGATCTTCAAGAAGCAGGGCATCGAGTTCAAGCTGGGCACCAAGGTGACCAGTGTTGCCGTGAACGGTGACAAGGCGACGCTGACCGTCGAACCGGCGGCGGGCGGCGAGACATCGACGATCGAGGCGGATTGCGTGCTGGTGTCGATCGGCCGCAAGCCGAACACCGACGGCCTGGGGCTGGAGAAGATCGGCCTCACCCCGAACAACCGCGGCCAGATCGAAACCGACCACGATTTTCGCACCTCGGTTTCCGGTGTCTGGGCGATCGGCGACGTCATTCCCGGTCCGATGCTGGCGCACAAGGCCGAGGACGAGGGCATTGCCGTTGCCGAGAACATCGCCGGTCAGCATGGCATCGTGAACCATGATGTGATCCCGTCGGTGGTCTACACCTGGCCGGAGATCGCGGGCGTCGGGCTGACCGAGGAAGCCGCCAAGGAAAAGGGCGAGATCAAGGTCGGCAAGTTCCCGATGATGGCGAACAGCCGCGCCAAGACCAACCACGAGCCCGACGGCTTCGTGAAGGTGATCGCGGACGCCAAGACCGATCGCGTGCTGGGCGTGTGGTGCATCGCGAGCGTCGCGGGCACGATGATCGCGCAGGCGGCGCAGGCGATGGAGTTCGGCGCGACCAGCGAGGACATCGCCTACACCTGCCACGCGCACCCGACGCATTCGGAAGCGATCAAGGAAGCCGCGATGGCGGTGCAGGGCAAGCCGATCCACATCTGATCGCGTTCGCCTCATTCAACAGCATTTCTCGTCACCCCGGGCCCGTGCCTGGGGTGATGTTGCATTTGGCAAACTCGGATGGCCTGGCGTTGACGCTCGATTACGCATCACGGCATAGGCGCCTCCAGAGGGAGAGCAGGCGGCCCACATCCTTGTGCGATCCCGTCGTCTCGTTCCTTGTTGCATCGTTGGACAAGCGAGAGAGAACGAGATGAAGGTTGCGGTTTTCGGGCTCGGCTACGTCGGTCTCTCCAACGCGGTGCTGCTGGCGCAGCACAATGAGGTGGTTGCGGTCGACATCACGCCAGAGCGCGTCGCGATGCTGAATGCCCGCAAGTCGCCGATACTGGACGACGAACTGCAGCACTTCCTCGCTGATAAGCCGCTGAACCTCACCGCGACGCTCGATCCCGCCGAGGCGCTGGCCGGCGCGGACTACGTAATCGTGGCGACGCCGACGAACTATGATGTCGAGACCAACAAGTTCGATACTTCGTCCGTCGAGGCGGTGATCTCTACGGCGATCGCGCACAACCGCAATGCTACGATCGTCGTGAAATCCACCATCCCCGTCGGCTTCGTCGACGACGTTCGCCAGCGGCTCAACACTGACCAGGTGATCTTCAGCCCGGAGTTCCTGCGCGAAGGCCGGGCACTGCACGACAACCTTCACCCGTCGCGCATCATCGTCGGCGAACAGTCCGAACGCGCCCGCATCTTTGCCGATCTGCTGCTTGAGGGCGCGGTGAAGAAGGACGTCAGCATCCTGTTCACCAACGCCCGCGAGGCGGAGGCGATCAAGCTGTTCGCCAACACCTACCTCGCGATGCGCGTCGCCTTCTTCAACGAACTCGACAGCTACGCCATCGCCGGCGGCATGGACACGCGCCAGATCATCGACGGCGTCGGCCTCGATCCGCGCATCGGCACACACTACAACAATCCCAGCTTCGGCTATGGCGGCTATTGCCTGCCCAAGGACACCAAGCAGCTCCTCGCCAATTATTCCGAGGTGCCGCAGAACCTGATCCGTGCGATCGTCGACGCCAACCGCACCCGCAAGGACTTCCTCGCCGACCAGATCATCGCCCGTCGCCCTAGGACGGTGGGCGTGTTCCGGCTGGTGATGAAGGCGGGATCGGACAATTTTCGCCAGTCCTCGATCCAGGGCATCATGAAGCGGATCAAGGCTAAGGGCATCAACGTCGTGATCTACGAGCCCGCGATGCAGGAGGAGGAATTCTTCGGATCGCGCGTGATCCGCGATGTCGCCGAGTTCAAGCAGGCCGCCGACGTCATCATCGCCAACCGCAACACGCAAGAGCTGGCGGACGTGGCCGAGAAGGTCTTCACCCGCGATCTGTTCGGATCCGACTGACCGGTCGGACAGGATCGGTTGAGCACATCGAGAGCGCGGGCGGCGGCTATTCTGTCGCTTGCGCATCGCCCAAAGGTTCAGGCCGCAAGCGCGGGCACGTCGTAACAATAATCGCAGCTCTTCGCGGCGATACTGGCCGTAACGGGATTTACGGGCTACTCGACCGGCCCAGCAGCCGGAGCGACCCCAGTTGATGATCCAGGTTTCCGAGCAACAGCGCTACAGCGATATCTTCGTCGGCGATGGCGAGATGGCCCGTTTGATGCGGGCACATGACTGGAGCGCGACGTCGCTCGGCACCCCGGAAACATGGCCCAATGCCCTCAAGGTCGCGCTTCGCCTGCTGCTCACCTCGCGGTTCGAGATGTGGCTGGGCTGGGGCCCGGATATCAATTTCTTCTACAACGACGCCTATCAGCCGACGCTTGGCATCAAGCATCCGAAATCGCTGGCGACGCCCACCCAGATCCTGTGGGCGGAAATCTGGGACGACATCAAGGATCGCCTGGCCACCGTCTATGAGAAGGGCGAGGCGACCTGGGATCGCGCGCTGCTGCTGCTGCTGGAGCGCAACGGTTATCCCGAAGAGACGTACCACACCTTCTCCTACAGCCCGCTGATCGGCGACAGTGGAAAGGTCGAGGGCGTGTTCTGCGCGGTTTCGGAGGAAACCGATCGCGTGATCAGCGAGCGGCGGCTCGCCTCGCTGCGCGAGCTCGCCTCTGCGCTCACCACCGCGCAGGACAAGGCGGAAGTGGTGGAGGCGGTGCAAACCGGCCTGTCGCGCAATCTTCAGGACCTGCCGTTCAGCCTGGTCTATCTGTTCGGTGACGACCGGACACCGCATCTTGCGGCCGCTACGGGGATCGCGCCCGAGGATCCGCTGGCGGCGCCTGAGCCTTGGCGGATCGAGCGCCTGCTGAGCGACGGGCGGATCCTGGTCGAGGACGCGCCCCCCGGCACGCTGCCGCAGGGCGCTTGGAGCAAGCCGCCGACGAAGGTGGCGATCATCCCGCTTGCCGGGCAGAGCGGGCGGCGCGCGCGCGGCGCGCTGGTGGTGGGGCTCAATCCCTTCCGTCCAGCAGAAGAGCAATACCTCAGTTTCCTCGAACTGCTCGCCGGGCAGATCGCCGCCGGGCTCGTCCGCGCCGAGATCATGGAGCAGCGCACCCGCGAGCGGGACCGGGTGCACCAGCTGTTCCGCCAGGCGCCAAGCTTCATGTGCATCCTCGCCGGCCCGGAACACCGGTTCGAACTCGTCAACGACGCCTACATGCAGCTCGTCGGCCATCGCGACCTGATCGGCCGCCCGCTGCGCGAGGCGCTGCCGGAGATCACCGGCCAGGGCTATTTCGAGCTGCTCGACAAGGTGAAGACCGAAGGCAAGCCATTCGTCGGGCGCAACATGCCGGTGATGATCCAGCGCAGCCCGGACTCGGAGCCGGAGGAGCGGTTCGTCCACCTGGTGTACCAGCCGATCTTCGATACCTCCGGCAAGGTCTCCGGCATCTTCGTCGATGGCTATGACGTCACGCATCAGAAGCGCGCCGAGGATCAGCTGCACCAGATGAACCAGACGCTGGAGCAGCGCGTCAGCGAGCGCACCGCGGAACTGCGCGAGGCGCTGGACCAGCTGCACCACGAGGCGCGCGAGCGTGAGATCGCCGAGCGGGCGCTGCGCCATTCGCAGAAGCTGGAGGCGCTGGGCAAGCTGACCGGCGGCGTGGCGCATGATTTCAACAACCTGCTGCAGGTGGTCAGCGGCAATCTCCAGCTGCTGGCACGCGACGTCGCCGGGAATGCGCGTGCCGAGCGGCGGGTGGAAAATGCCATGGCCGGCGTCACCCGCGGCGCGAAGCTCGCCTCGCAGCTGCTCGCCTTCGGCCGGCGCCAGCCGCTCGAACCCAAGGTCATCAATCTTGGCCGGCTGTTGCGCACGATGGACGATCTGCTTCGCCGCGCGCTTGGCGAGGACGTGGAGATCGAGACGATCGTTTCGGGCGGGCTGTGGAACACGCTGATCGATCCGAGCCAGATCGAGAATGCGATCCTGAACCTTGCGATCAACGCGCGCGATGCGATGGAAAATGGCGGCCGCCTGACGATTGAGGCGAGCAATGCCTTCCTCGACGACGAATATTGCCGCCAGCATGCCGAGGTGACGCCGGGCCAATATGTCGTGGTGGCGGTGACGGACACCGGCACCGGCATCCCGAAGGAGCTGATCGAGCAGGTGTTCGAGCCGTTCTTCAGCACCAAGCCCGAAGGCAAGGGAACGGGCCTGGGCCTGTCGATGGTCCATGGCCTGGTGAAGCAGAGCGGCGGGCATCTGAAGATCTACAGCGAAGTCGGCGAAGGGACGACGATCAAGCTCTACCTGCCGCGTGTACTGCAGGACGAGGACGTGTTGACCGACATCAGCGCGGCGCCGGTGCTGGGTGGATCGGAGACCATCCTGGTGGTGGAGGACGACGATGGCGTGCGCGAAACTGCCGTCTCGCTGTTGTCCGAACTCGGCTATCGCGTGCTGAAGGCGCGCGACGCGCAGGGCGGGCTGAACGTGATCGAAAGCGGCATCCCGATCGACCTGCTGTTCACCGACGTGGTGATGCCGGGCCCCCTGCGCAGCCCGGAGCTTGCGCGCAAAGCCAAGGAGCGGCTGCCGAACATCGGCGTGCTCTTCACCTCAGGCTATACCGAGAACGCGATCGTCCACCACGGCCGGCTCGATCCCGGCGTGGAACTATTGTCAAAGCCCTACACGCGCGAAGCGCTGGCGCGGAAGATCCGGCATGTGCTGAGCCTCAGCCGGGCCGAGAGCGAGGGGCAGCCCGCGTAGCGCGAGCGGCTGCTCAGTCGGCGGCAAGCCAGGCTGCGCAGGCGAGATCCTGCACGATGCTGCCGAGTGACTTGTAAAGCGTCACGTCCGTTGCCGTGACACGGCCGGGGAGCGTGCCGGCGAAGACCTCGCCGATCTCGCCCAGCACATGATCGTCGCCGACCAGCCCGGCCGCCTTGGCGTTCAGGAACTCGGCGCCCTGGCTCAGCACTCCCGCTCGGTGATCGGCAAAGAAACGCGATCGTACGACGAGATCGTTGGCGATTTCCGCCGGGCCGGCGCGGCTCGATCCGACGGCGTTGATATGGGTGCCCGGCGCAACGTCGGCAGCGAACAGGAACGGCTCGCTGGCGGCAGTGACGGTGCAGATGATGTCAGCCTCCGCGACTGCCTCGCGCGGCGATGAAGCGGCCCGCGTATCCATCTCCGTCGCGAGCTGCTCGGCCCGCGCGCGATCACGGCCCCAGACGATCACCTCGCTAAAACTGCGGACTGCGCGCAGCGCCTCGATATGGCGGCGGGCCTGTTCACCGGTCCCGAACACCGCCAGCCGTTTGGCGTCCGGCCGGGCAAGCGCCTCGGTCGCACCAGCGGACGCGGCGGCGGTGCGGATCGCGGTCAGCACGCCCGCGTCGACCACCGCGCGGGGCGCGCCGGTGGCGGGATCGAAGATCATCACCAGCCCCTGATGCGACAGGCCGCCGCGCGCGACATTGCCGGGGAAGACGCTGACGAGCTTGGCACCGAACGCGCCGCCGTCGAGCGATCCCGGCATGACGCCGAACGCATTCTCGCCATCGAGATCAATGATGCCGCGCAGCAGCTGGCGCGTCCGCCCGGCCGACAGCGCCTCCATCGCTTCGCGCACCAGCGCAATCGCGACGTCATAGGTCAGCCGTTCGCTCACCTCCGCGGCGGTGATCATGCGGACCGTCATGCCTCTGCCTCCCTGGCGATCCGCCGGCGGAACAGGCGGATCAGCAATGTCGCGTTGAGCAGCATCACCACGCCGTAGATGTTCTGCGTCACCGCCATCGGCAGGCTGCCGAGGACGGTGAGCGTCAGGAACAGCGCCAGCGTCGCATTCTGCACGCCCGTCTCGATTGCCAGCGTCATCCGGTCGCGCGTGTCGAGGCGCAGCAAGCGCCCGGCGAGCAGCCCGCACGCCATGGCACTGATATTCAGCGCGTAGATCGCGGGCGTCGCCGCGACGAGGTTTGCGATCACCATCTCGAAGCTGACCGCGACCGAAAAGCCAATCACCGCAACCAGCACGATCATCGCAGTGGGCCGCAGCCGGCGAGCGATGCCAGCGGCGGCATCGGGCGCGAAGCGGCGGACGATCATGCCGGCGGCGATCGGCAGCAAGGTGATCCGCGCAAGCTGCGCCATAGTCGCCAGCGCGTCGAGCTGCGGCACCGCCGCCTCGCTGCCGCCGAGGAACCATGGCACGGCCCAGCGCAGCAAGAGCGGAATGGTGAAGACGGTGACGATGCTGGTCATCACCGTCAGCACCACGGCCAGCGCGACATTGCCGCGCCCGACGAACGTCAGCGCGTTGGACGTGGTGCCCGCCGGGCAGATCGAGACGATGAAGAGGCCGAGCGCCAGTTCCGGCGGCAGGCGGAACAGAAGGCCGATTCCAAGGCCGAGCAGCGGCAGCACCAGCAGATGGATGCCGAAGCCTGCAACCACCGCACGCCCGCCGCGCAGGATGCCGGCAAAGTCGCGCGGCGCCAGCGTCAGCCCCATGCTGAACATGATCAGCGCCAGCCCGCAGGGCACCAGCAGCTGGTTGACGAAGGCGATGAGCTCCGGGCTCATGCGCCCCACACGTCGCGGGCGTAGCGCAGGAAGTTGCCGCCCATGATCTTCTCGATCCGCGCCGCCTTGTGGCCGCGCTGTTCGAGGAGGGCAATCAGGCGGCGATATTGCGTCGGCCCGCTCAGATCCTCGACGAACGGCAAGGTATCCGGGTTTTCGCCGCGCGCGGAGATGCCAGCGGCCTTGCGCTCGGCGATCTCCTGCCGGATCGCGGCGCGATAGGCGGCGATGTCGTCCACCGCCGTCGTGCCGCCATCGGTGCCGATGCCGACATGATCCTCGCCGCAGACCTTCACCGCATGTTCAATATGCGCGACCACGTCGGCCGCGCTCGCAACGCTCGACGGGTTAAGGAACGGCATGAAATAGATGCCGACGAACCCGCCCTTCGAGGCGACCAGCCGCAACTCCTCATCGGTCTTGTTGCGCGGCATGTCGGTGAGCGCGCGGCAGCCGGTGTGGTTGATCGAGATCGGCTGTGCCGACAGCCGCGCCGCCTCAAGGCAAGTGCGCTCCCCGCTGTGCGACAGATCTACCATCACGCGATTGGCGTTGAGCCGGGCGATCACCTCGCGCCCGAACGGCGTGATACCGCCGTTCTCCGGGGCCATCGATCCACTGCCAACCGCATTGGCGGGATTGTACGTCAGCTGAATCACCCGCACGCCAAGATCGGCGAACGTGTCGGCGCGAGACGCATCATCGCCGAGCATGGTGGTGTTCTGGAAGCCGTAGATGACGCCGATCCGCCCCGCCGCATAGGCACGCTGCATGTCGGCCGCGGTGTGAATCTTGGCCAGCGCATCGGGGCGCGCACGGATGCGGCGATCCCAGATGCCGATGTCGCGAACCGTCGCCTCGAACGGATCGCCGGCGCCGGAGACATGGCCCAGCGTGATGTTGATCGCGTCCATGCCGGAGGCGCGCGCATCATTGACCACCCGGTCGCTCAGCAGCGCGCGCTCCTCCGCCGGCACCGCGCCTTGCCCCCGCGGCGCATTGGGATCGCTGAACCCGCCCAGCGCATTGACGATCAGCATGTCGCGCGCCGGCGCTTTCCGGGTCTGTGCGACGGCGCCCGAGGCGCTGCCCGCGACGAGCCCGGCAAGAACGGTGCGGCGATCAATCACGGCCAAGCTCCTCTTCAGTCACGTCGCGGAAGTCCTCGCGCGGATAGGCGCGGCCGCGCTTCACGGTCATCACCACGCTACGCATGTTGGCGATGTCGGCCAGCGGGTCGCGCGCGAGAACGACGAGGTTGGCGAGCTTGCCGGGCGCGATCGTGCCCATCTCATCCTCGCGGCCCATCGACTTGGCGCCGACCAGCGTTGCGGAGCGGATCGCCTGCGCCGGCGTGAAGCCGGCCTTGCGCACCAGCAGCTCAAGCTCGTCGAACAGGCCGGGGTACGGCGCGCCCGCGCCGGTATCCCCATCGGTGCCGGCGGCGATCTCGATCCCGGCGCGGTGCGCCTGGGCGGTCAGTGCGGCGGCGAGATCGAGCGAACAATAAGCCGGCGGCCCCCCGGCGCGCGCCCGCGCCTCGCCCTCCTGATAGACCCGCAATGTCGCATCGAGCAGCATGCCGCGCCGGCGCATGTCCGCGAACAGCGACGCCATCACCGGGTTGCGACCGGCGAGGAACGGCGCCGGATCGATCGGCACGCGCTGCTGATAGCTTTGCGGCCGCTGGTCGACCGCCTGATAGGCGAGGTAGCAGCTGTGCGAGACGACGTCCGGCCCGGCGGCGATCACATCGGCCGGGGGCGTCGGGAAGACCATGCCGTGCGCCCACACCTGCATCTTCTGCCGGTGCGCCTCTTCGGTGATGCGGGCGATGAGCGGCGCGGGGAGGTTCGCGTACACCTTGATTGCGCTCGCCCCCGTGCCGCGCGCCCGCGCTACTGCGAGCGGCAGATCGGTGCGGTCATCGATCGCCTGCATCCAGGCGCCCTCGCCCGGCTTCACCCCGGCGCTGACGGCGAGCACGCGCGGATCGTCAAAGAAGCTCGGCCCAGCGAACAACGCGGCATAGACGAGGTCGGGCGAGGCGATTTCCGCGACCTGCGCGGCGCGCGCCAGTTCAGCGACGGCGCGAAGATCGTCCGCCATGATCCGCGTCGCGGTGATGCCGCTGTAGAGATCGCGGCGCATCAGCGCCTCGGCCCGGCGGCGATTGGGCGGCGTCGCGACATGCTGATGGCTGTCGATCAGCCCGGGAAGAAGGTAGCGGCCGCTGAGGTCGACGATCGTCGCGCCGGCAGGAAGAGCGCGCGCGAGCTGGGCGTCGGGCGCGACCCGCTGGATGCGGTCGCCGCGGACGATCACCGCCATGTCGCGCAGCGGCGCGGCGCCGGTGCCATCGAGCACGGTTGCATGGCGATAGACGGTGGTCGCCGGCGGCGCGGGCTCGGCTGGCGCCGCCCCGCCCGTCACGACAGCGCCCGCCGCCATGGCGACCATTGCCGCCACACGCCTCATCAACCGCATCCCTTCCCCCCCCTTGCGTCATCGCCCCAGCCCGGCGGCCTTCTTCGGGCTTCCGCGGCGAAGGACAAGCGCTTTGTGTCGTCTTGCGGACAATTGACGCCTGAAAATGGCGCGCGGGCCCCGTGGAGCGATCAGTAGATGTCGCGGCGATAGCGGCCCTCGGCGAGCATCGCCTCCAGCACATCCTCGCCCAGCATCTCCGCGAGCACATGGTGGACCGCCGAGGCCATGCCCACCATGCTGCCGCACACGTAGATCGCGCCCCCGTTCGCGACGGCATCGCGCACGATCGGCGCAGCGTCTGCGAGCGCATCCTGGACGTAGCGCCTGGGCACGCCGCGGGACCAGGCGGTGTGGCTCGCGGCGAGGACGCCCGCGCACTGCAGCCGCTGCCGTTCCACAGCATGGAAGTCGTCATGATCCGGATGGCGTTCGCCGAAGAACAGCCAGGCTGGCCCAGCCCCTAGCGTCCCGGCACGCTGGCGAAGATGCGCCATCAGGCCGGCAAGGCCCGTACCGTTGCCGATCAGGATCATCGGGGTCGCCGGGTCTTCCGGCGCGTGGAAGGCCGCATTGCTTCGCACCCGCGCCTTCACGATACCACCGATCGGCGCGCCGGCGGTGAGCCAGCCGGAGCCGAGGCCGGCAAAGCCGTCCGCGGCCTGGCACTCGCGCACGATCAGTTCGACGCGGCCGGACGGCGCGACCGAGGCAATCGAATATTCGCGGTGCGCGAGCGGCTTCAGCGTGTCGATATCGATCGGCAGTGGCTCGTCGAGCGGCAGGATTCGCGTCGCCAGCTGCGCGCGCAGAGCCGGCGTGTCGTTAAGTCCGTGGCGCGCGATGAAGGCATCCACGCGCCGCGGATCCTGCTGCGGCAGAATTTCCACGATATCGCCCGCGGCCCAGGCGGGCTCGCCCGCGGGTGGGATCAAGGCGACATGAAACGCGGCGCCGCCGCTGCTGCCGGGGTTGAGCAGCCGCCGCTCCGCCAGGCGCCAATCGCCAAGCTCCGCCGGCGCCCAATCCGGCTGGTCGGTTCGCGCGCCCAGGCCGGCGAGCTGCTGCTGCCACTGGCGCAGCGCGCCCGCATCCTCGTCGTCCACCTCGATCACGTCGAACAACCGCTCGGCCCCGCCAGCGTGGAGCCACTGGTCGACCTGGTGGCCGAAGGCGCAGAAGTCCGGATACTCGCGGTCGCCCAGCGCCAGCACGGCGTAATGGAGATGCGAGAAGTCACCGGGCGCCTCTTGCAGCTGCCGCGCGAAGCCTCGGGCCGCATCGGGCGGCTCGCCTTCGCCATAGGTGCTGGCGACGATCAGCAGCCGACCGACGCTGGCGATCCGGCCTGTATCGAGCGCGGCGATCGGCAGGACGGCCGAATCTGGCAGGGCCTGCGCCGTCAGCCGCGCGATCCGTTCGGCCGATCCGGTATGCGAGGCAAATGCGACGATCGTCGTCACGCCTGCCGCCGGCGGACCATCAGGCACCTGCGCCGATATGGCCTTCAGCGCTGCCTTGCGCCGTCGCCGCGCAAAGTAGAGCAGGAAGCCGGTGATGGTGAACAGCGGCATCGTGAGGCTGCTCAGCGTCATCGCGATCCGCCCCGGCATCCCCCAATAGGCGCCGCGATGCAGTTCATAGACGCTGGTGACCAGGTCCTCGCCCCAGCGACGATCCGCATAAGGGACGTGGGAGATGACCGCGCCGGTGGTGCCATCGATCATCAGTTCGTCCGAGACGCGATCGTGCCGCGCGCCGGGCAGCTTGGCACGAAACTCGACGGCGTGATCGCGCACGCTGGCAGTGATCCGCTCATAGCTGCGCCCGCCGGTCGCCCGCTCGAACCCGCGCCACGCGACGCGCAGGTCCGCGGGCTCGTCGCTCACCGGCATCGCACGGGCGACCTCGGCGCGCGCCGGCGCCAGCAGCCGCTGCGCACCGTCACGATACCAGCCGTAGGACCACCACAGTCCCGTGCCGGCGCTGATGAGGTAGAACAGGATCAGCCAGCTGCCGATCACCGTGTGCAGCGCACGATAGAGGTTGCGCCCGGTCTTGCGCAGATCGAGCACGAACCAGCTGCGCCAGTCGAGCGGGCGGCGCGGCCAGCGCAGATAAAGCCCCGACAGGGCGAAGAAGATCAGCGACAGCGCGGCAAAGCCGGTGACCCGCCGGCCGAAGCCATTGCCGTCACCCGGCAGCGCCATCCAGCGGTGTACCGACCTGATCGTTTCGAAGAAGGCCTCGCCGCGTGGTTCACCCAGCATCTGCCCGGTGGCGGGATCGAGGTAGCTCCGCTCACGCTTCTTCGAACCGCCCTCGGTGTAACGGACCACCGCGACACGCGTCGGATCACGCTCCACGATCAGCCGCGAGATGCGGATATCGGGCCGCTGCGCTTCGATGCGGGCGATAAGCTGCGGCCCGGTGAGCGGCGGCGTGGATGAAGGCGAGACCGTGATGATGCCGCGATTGGCAGCCTCGAGGATCTCCGCCTCGAAGCTCATCGTCGCGCCGGTCACACCCATCACGGCAAGCACGAGCCCCGCGGTGATGCCGAGGAACCAATGGACCTGGAAGAGCAGCGCACGGCCCATTCGCGAATCGTTCTCAATTAAGCTTGTTATTGCGAAGCACTCGCGTTAGGCGCCGCCTCCATTCTGGTCAATGCGGGGGGCATGTAGCGTGGCAATGACGGCGGGTTTGCGGAGCATCTGGTGGAGCAGCGCCGCGGTCATGGCGGTCGCGATTCCGCAGTCTACGCTGGCCGAGACGGCTGCTTCTCCCGAGGCGCCAGCCGAAGCACAGGGTAATCCGGACGGCTCCGTGGCCGACGAGGACATCGTCGTGACCGCGGCTCGCACGATCCTGCCGCCCAACGCGCTGCCGCTGACCATCGACGTCATCGAAAAGACCACGCTCGATCAGCAGATCGCCATTTCCGGCAGCATCACCGATGCCGTCGCGGTCCTGACGCCGAGCTTCTCCCCCACGCGCGGCAAGCTTTCGGGCGCGGGCGAGACACTGCGTGGTCGCTCGCCGCTCTATGCGATCAACGGCATCCCACAGACCACGCCGCTGCGCGACGGCAGCCGCGACGGCTTCACCATCGACGGCTTCTTCATCGACCGCGTGGAGCTGATCTACGGATCGAACGCGCTGCAGGGCGTCGGCGGCACCGGCGGCATCGTCAACCAGGTGACGGTCGGCGCCCCGCGGGCCGAGGGGATCACAGGCCGTGTCCTGCTGCAGGGCACGGCGGCGGACGGGTTCGAAGGCAACTCGCTCGGCGGCAAGGCGGCGGGCCTCGTCCAGTACAAGTCCGGCATCTTCGACGCGACGGTCGGCGCCTCCTATGAGCGGCGCGGCGTCTTCTACGATGCCGAGAACCGGCGGATCGGGATCAACCTGACGCAGGGCGAAACGCAGGATTCGCGCGCCTACAATCTTTTCGGCCGCTTCGGCGTCGAACTGGGCAGCACCGGACGCCTCGACCTTATCGCCAACCGCTACGAGCTGAACGGCGACGGCGACTATGTCGCGCTGCCGGGCAACCGCGCCACCGGTCTCCCGACCAGTGCGGTGCGTGGCGACGCGCCCGGCAAGCCGGCGGCGAACCGCGCGGAGGCACTGTCGCTATCCTATACCGACACTGATGTCGCGGGCGGCAATCTCACCGCGCAGCTGTTCTTCAACCGCACGTACGACACGTTCGGCGGCGAGCTGGCGCCGATCGCCACCTTCCAGGATCCGGCGATCGCCCCGCTCAATACGCTGTTCGATCAGTCCGAAAACCGGTCGCGCAAGATCGGCGCCCGCGCGAGCTACGAACGCGCCGTCCCCGGCTTCGAGGCGCTGGTCGCGACGATTGGCTTCGACGCCTTGTGGGACAAGACAGAGCAGCGGCTGATCGCCACCAACCGCATCTGGGTGCCCCCGGCGGATTTCCGCAGCCTTGCGCCCTTCGCGCAGGCGAACCTCAAGCTGTTTGACGGCAAGATGCGCCTGGCCGGCGGCGCGCGCTGGGAGAATGTGAAGGTCCGCATCGACGATTACCACACGCTCGCTTCCACCACGTACGACGGGCGCAACCCGGCGACGTTCGGCGGCGTGGCGGTGAAGGGCGGTGAACCCGGCTTCGATCAGGTGCTGTGGAATGGCGGCGTGATCCTGGAGCCGGTCAGCGGCATCCGCGCGTATGCAAGCTATGCCGAGGGCTTCACCATGGCCGACATCGGCCGCATCACCCGCGCGGTGAGCGTGCCCGGTACTGATCTCAGCAGCTTCCGCGCGATTGATCCCGTCATCTCCAACAACCGCGAAGTCGGCGTCGAGGTGAAGCGCGGGCCGCTGGATGCCAGCGCGACCTATTTCTGGTCGTCGAGCGACAATGGCCAGGTGCTCGTCGCGCTCGGCAACGGCATCTTCGAGGTGCAGCGGCAGCGGGTCGAGATCCAGGGCCTGGAGGTAAACCTGGGCGTCGCCATGCCGCTGAAGGGCCTGCGCCTATCGACCGGCTATGCCCATATCCTCGGTCGATATGACAGCGACAGCCGCGCACCCGACGGGGTGGTCGACACCGATCTCGACGGGACCAACATCTCGCCCGACCGGCTCAACCTCGCCGTGGATTACGCCAATGGCCCGGTGATGGCACGCGTGCAGACGCAATATTACCTCTCACGCAACTTCCGCGGAAAGGCGAACCCCGACCCGCGCAACAATTTCGCGGGCTATAACGTGACGGACGCATCGATCCGTTACCAGACCGGGATCGGCGGCTTCACGCTCAGCGCGCACAACATCTTCGACAATTTCTACATCGATTATAACAGCGACACGCGGCTGCCGAACGACAACCTCGCCTTCTTCGCCGGCCGCGGGCGCACGTTTACGTTGGGCTGGGATATGCGCTTCTGATCTGCCGCTGACCGTCGCCGGCGCGCCGCATCATGGCCGCGGGCCCATCGATAATCGGCAAGCGGCGACAATCTGGCCGCAATAGTCATTACGGATGCTTGCTGGCGGAAGCTCCGCGCCGTACCGATCGTCGTGATCTGGTTTTCGGAGCTTCCATGCGCGCCATTTTGCTTGCCACCACCCTGGCCTTGCTGTCCTCCACGGCAGGCGCGCAAACCGCAGCCGCGCCGGCAACCGCCGCCCCCACGACCACCGCCGATCCGGCTGCACCCAAAGGCCGGCTATCGGATGCCGCCACCCCCAAAGCCTATCGTCTCGACTTCACGATCCAGCCGAAGGAGCCCGGCTTCTCCGGACACGGCGAGATCGACGTGACGGTAAAGGCGCCGACCACCCGGCTCTACCTCCACGGCCGCGACCTGAAGGTGAAGGCATCGGCGCGGGTCGGCGGGCGAACGATCCCGGCGACCTTCACGCAGGTGGACAAGACCGGCACTGCGCAGCTCGATTTCGCGCAGCCGGTGCCCGCCGGCGCCGTCACCCTGGTGTTCGACTGGACCGGCAATTTCGGCGACAACGCGTCGGGCCTCTACCGCGTCAAGGTCGGCGACCAATGGTATAGCTGGACGCAGTTTGAATCGATTGACGCGCGCGCCGCTTTCCCCAGCTTCGACGAGCCGGGATTCAAGACGCCCTTCACCATCTCGATTACCACCGATCCCGGCTTCAAGGCGATCAGCAACGCGCCCGAGCAAGGCGTGACGCGCGCCGGCGCGCTGGAGAAGCACCAGTTCGCCGCCACCCGTCCGCTTCCCACTTATCTCGTCGCGCTGGTCACCGGTCCGTTCGTGCACCAGGTCGAGGCGATCGCGCCGACGCCGGAGCGTGCCGAGCCGCTGCCGCTCGGCATCGCGCTGACCCAGCCGCTGAAGGATAAGACGGCCTATGTGCAGGCTGAAACGCCGCGCATCGTGACGCTGCTGGAACGCTATTTCGGCACCCCCTTCCCCTTCCCCAAGCTTGACCAGATCGGCTCGCCGATCATGCCCGGCGCGATGGAGAATGCCGGCGCCGACATCTACGGCGACGGTATCATCGCGCTCGCGCCCGATGCGCCGGTGTCGCAGAAGAAGGTGTTCGGCATGGTGGTGGCGCATGAGCTTGCCCACCAGTGGTTTGGCGATCTCGTCTCCCCCGTCTGGTGGGACGATCTGTGGCTGAACGAAAGCTTCGCCAACTGGATGGGCTTTCGCATCGGCGGCGAATGGCGGCCGGAACTCAACATCGGCGTCGGCGGGCTGGAGGACGGCTTCTCCGCAATGAACACGGATTCGCTCACGGTTGGCCGCCCGATCCATGAGCCGATCACCGAGAATGCGAACATCGATTCCGCCTTCGACAGCATCACCTACGGCAAGGGCGGCCATGTCATCGCGATGATCGCCGGCTATCTCGGCGACGAGAAGTTCCGCGACGGCGTGCGCCTGCACCTGAAGCGCCACGCCTATGGCAATGCCGCGACGGCTGACTTCTTCAAGAGCCTGGCCGACGCGGCGCAGGACCCGCGCGTCGTGACCGCGATGCAGAGCTTCGTCGATCAGCAGGGCGTGCCGCTGATCACGCTGAAGCGCGACGGCAATCGCCTCGTCGCCAGCCAGTCGCGCTACACCTTCATCGGCCAGGCGCCGCAGCCGACGCGCTGGACGGTGCCCTTCTGCTACAGCGTCGCGGCGACGCGGAAGTGCACGTTGATCGACGGGCCGTCGGCGGTGATCGACGCGCCCGCCGGCAACGCCGCGCTGATGCCCAATGCGGGCGGCACCGGCTATTACCGCTTCGATCTGGAGCCCGCCGACTGGGACCGCCTGATCGCGACGTTCCCGACGATGACTGGCGCAGAGGCGATCGCCGCCAGCGACAGCCTGTGGGCCGCGTTCCGCGCCGGCCGGATGGACGCGCCCCGCCTGCTCGCCGGCACCGCCGCGCTTGCCGCCAATCCTGATTCCAACGCCGCGCTCGACGGCGCGCAGCGGCTTGCCGGGCTGAACCGCCGCGGCGTGATCCCCGCCGCCGCGGTGCCCGCCTATCGCGCCTATCTCGACCGCACCTTTGCCCCGCGTCTCGCAGCACTCGGCTTCGATCCGACGGCGGGCGCTTATGCCAAGGACGATCCCGACCGGCAGAAGCTGCGCGCGGACCTCGTCTCGCTGCTGGCGCGCGAGGCGGCGGACAAGGCCGTGCGGGCGAAGCTTTCCACCGCGGCGCAGCGCTACATCGCCGGCGACAAGGCCGCGATAGACCCGACCTATCTCGCCGATGGCTTCGCCGCGATCGTCCAGCAGGGGGGCCTCCCCGCCGCCAAGAAGATCATGGATCTCGGCCTCACCAGCGAGGATCCCGTGGTGCGCAGCGCCGCACTGGCCGCGGTCGCCGACAGCGGCCAGCCGGAAATCGCCACCTGGGCGCTCGGCTTCACTGACCCGCGCCTGCGCTCGCTGGAGCGTGCGACGATGCTGCTTCGCCTCGCGCATGCATCGGGCACCGTCGCGATGACCGGCGACTGGATCATCGCCAACATCGAGCCGTTGCTCGGCAACGCGAACGGCATCTTCGCCGGCCGCCTCGCCCAGTCCTTCACGATGCAATGCGGCGTCGACCGCGCCGCGCGCATTGATGCAGCGGTCGGCAGCAAGATCCGCGAAGCCGGCACCGGCGTCCTCGATTACGAACGCACGCTGGAAAGCATCCGCCTGTGCGGCGCGCTTCGAGATGCGAAGTCGGCGGAGATCGGGACGGCGTTGATGCGAGCACGGTGATCAGGTTGAGGCGAGGCACCTGCAGGCCGTAAGCCGGCGCATTTCGACGCTCGATCGCGATGTCATCGGTTCGCCTGCGGTCGGGAGGCCCGGCATCAAGCCAGGGGGACCTTCACGCTTCGTCCTCCTGTCGTTCCAGCCCGTCCAGCACCGCCTCGGGTGACACATCCTGCTTGATTTCGTCGAGCTCACTCGGGCGCACGGCGTCCACCCCCATCTTCCGCGCCATGGCGTCAACCAGCGCCACCAGCCTAGTCAGCTCATGCTCGGTGAGGAGGTTGATTTGGAGGTCGAGCTCCGACTGTCTGGCGGCAGCGCCCATCATCCGGTTCTGGCTGATGAGCACGAACGTCGAAAGGAAGATCGCCTCGACGCTCGCTTCCATCGCAAGCATCACGAAGCTGGGGTCGAACGGCCTGAGACCCGGCACGACACCCAGGTTGATGAGGATCCACGTGCCATAGGCCACTGCGTGGATCATCACGAAAGTCATGCTTCCCGCAAATTTGGTGATCGCGTCCGACACGCGCTCGGAGAGCGTGGCCTCGGCTTCCTCCTGCGCCCGCCGCTCCCGCATCCGCTGCATGTTGCGCTCCAGCACGGAACTGAGGCCGGGCGGTGCCGGGGACGGGTGGGTCAGGGCAGCGTCGTCCATCGCAGCGGGCTCCTCGGAGGATCAATGGTAACGCACCGGCAAGCCATGCGGCGGCAGCGACCCGTGACGCTCACCCACGCCCGCGCGCCGATCGCACCGGCAGCACGAGGCTGGTGACAAAGTTGCGCAGTTCGGTCATCCGCCTCGTCGGATCGGTGATCTGTTCATCGACGCCGAGCCGCCACGCGAGATCGCGCCGTTCGGGCTCCCCGTAAAGCGCCTCGATCAGCGCCGCATGTGTCTCCACATCGCTCGTCGCGCGGGCGAGCCCTTGTTCGATTAGGTCGTCCGCCTGCCGGCGCAGCGCGGCCGCAACCTCGCGCAGCGAAATCTCCGGATGATATTGGACGCCCCAGAAGACGCCCCCGTCGTGCCGGATCTCCGCTGCCTGGACGCGTGTCACGGCATTGGAGGCGAGCAAGGAGCCGCCTGGCGGCAACGCCTCCACCTCGTCGGTGTGGATCGCCGGCGCGTCGAACACGCGTGGCCGGCCTTCGAGGAGCGGGTGGCCCTCGCCGCTGGTCTGCCGCACGATTCGGCGCGCAAAGCCTGCCTCGCGACGCTCCCGCATCGACCGGACGGTACCGCCGGCCGCTACGACGGCGACCTGCAACCCGGCACAGGATCCGAACGACGGCGTGCCCGAGCGAAAAATCGCGCGCATGAACTCGATCTCGCGCCGCGTCTCGGGGGTGTCCTCATACAGATGCAGCGGAGAGCCGGTCAGGAACACCGCGTCATAGCTTTCCAGGGCGCCCAGTGACGGGATGCAGGTACCGCGATCCGCCGGCTTCACCCGATCACAGACGGCTCCGGGGACGAGATGGCCCAGGCGAGCGAGGAAGGTCTCACCCGAACTGCGTCCGACGCTCTCGCGGCGCTTCTCACGCGCAGCGGGCGGCTCACTTTCGGCGATCAGGAAGCGCATGCGAACTCGCGGCAAGAAGCGGCGCAGCATGCCGCGACAACAGATCTCGTCGAGGTTCTGCGGTTCTCGGGAGAGCCCGTGCTGTTACCGCAAGTCCGCGGCGCGCGAGCCTTCCAAGAACACCAATGGAAACAGAAGGTTGCAGTGCAAATGCCGATTGCGTCAGGCGGCGCGGCAGCTCCTGCCCAAGGGCGAACGCGAGCACGTGGCCGAGCTATCAAAGGGCGGTCAGCGCCTTATCGCACCTTGATGCAAATCTTCGCCGCACCTTTCGGGGTGGCCCGCCGAAGGCGCTCAACGAAGTTGATGGAGCGCGACGAAGATCACCGCCACTGAGCTATCGAATGCAGCGGCTGTCACCGTGGTCGTCAACCGAGCGGCGCGGCAGACAGGAAGGTGGCGGAGACGGAGGGATTCGAACCCTCGGTACAGTTTCCCGTACGACGCTTTAGCAAAGCGTTGGTTTCAGCCACTCACCCACGTCTCCAGGCCTGGCGGAAGCGGGGACGTAGCGGGGAGTGCGGCGTTAATCAAGGTCCGCGTTGGGGTTCGCGACATCGGCCCCGTCGGGCGCCGACACGAGCGCCACGCCCGACGTTGCCACACAAAAAAATACCGAGTTCACCCGCTGGACCGCCGCACCCAGCCAGCGCTAAGCGCCCACGCCCTCAGCCCTGCGGCGCAGCCTTGTCGTTCTTCGCGATGATCGGCCCGTTCGATCGGCAGGCGGCACTGATCACGGGAAATGCGAGGTCCGTGTTGCGCGCCAGCGCCTGCGGAAGGGCGGCGCGGCACTGGTGCACGGTGGCATAGCGCACCGGCTCGATCCGGGCCTCGGCGCAGCCCGTGGCGTCGTCGCCGCAGCCCATGATCGCCAGCACGAAGAAGATCGGTTGCATCATCGCCTCCACTCCGCCCTTAAACCCGCAAGGCCTTCAAACTGTTCCGTTTGCTCTTGCCGGTGTGCTATTCGCGTGACACAGTCGGCACCATAATGATGGGGGATGGAAGAGCATGCGCCTCGCGACGAAACTGCTGCTGGCCGCGACCGGCATGGCATTGACGGCGGCGGCCGTTGCGGCGGCGCCCGGGGGAGCCCGGCCTGACGCGGCGGTGCCGCTGATCGAGCGGTCGAAGCTGTTCGGCAATCCGGAAAAGACCGGGGGCCAGCTGTCGCCCGACGGCCGTTGGATCAGCTTCATCGCCCCGCGCGACGGCGTGCTCAACGTCTGGGTCGCCCCGGCCGACAATCCCTCGGCCGCAAGGCCGCTGACGGCGGAAAAGGCGCGCCCGATCCGCCAGACCTTCTGGGCGCCGGATTCGAGCCAGGTGCTGTTCGTCAACGACAAGGGCGGTGACGAGAACTTCCGCCTCTATGGTGTTCCGGTCACCGGCGGCGACGCGCGCGATTACACGCCGTTCGACAAGGTGCGCGTGATGCCGATCGGCGCCAGCACCGTGATCAAGGACCGGATCCTGATCGGCCTCAACAATCGCGATCCGCGTTGGCACGATGTCCACAGCCTCGATCTCAAGACCGGCAAGCTGACGCTGGTGATGCAGAACGATGGCTATGGCGGCTTTGTCGCCGATGATGCGCTGAACGTGCGTCTCGCCTCACGCCCACGCGCCGATGGCGGTGACGATTGGTTCCGCGTGACGGACGGCAAGGTGGAGCCGACACCGATCGTCTCCTACGGCCTGGATGACAGCGCGACGACCGGCGCGCTCGGCTTCACCACCGATGGCAAGACGCTCTACTGGGCAGATTCGCGCGATCGCGACACCGGTGCGCTCATGGCACAGGATTCCAGCGGCAAGATGACGCTGATCGCGCAGGATCCGCGCGTCGATATCAGCAACGGCCTGTTCAATCCCAAGACCGGCGTGATCGAGGCATACCGCCAGGATTATCTGCGCAGCGAATATGTGCCCGTCGGCGATGCAGTGAAGGCGGATCTCGCCTTCCTCAAGGCGCAGAACAAAGGCGAATTCACCGTCACCAGCCGTACCGAGGCGGACGACAAATGGCTCGTCGCCTTCGATCCGGTGTCCGCCCCCGCCTCCACCTGGGTCTATGACCGCAAGGCGAAGGCGCTGAAGCAGCTTTACGTCTCGCGCCCCGCGCTCGTCGGCGCGCCGCTGGTCCCGATGATCCCGACGGTGATCAAGTCGCGCGACGGGCTCGATCTCGTGTCGTATCTGACGCTGCCCAAGGGCGTCGACGCGAACGGCGATGGCAAGGCGGACAAGCCCGTGCCGATGGTGCTGTTCGTCCACGGCGGGCCGTGGGACCGCGACGGCTATGGCTATAACAGCTACCACCAGTGGCTCGCGAACCGCGGCTATGCGGTGCTCTCGGTCAACTTCCGCGCCTCCACCGGCTTCGGCAAGAGGTTCCTTGCCGCCGGGAACATGGAATGGGGCAAGAAGATGCACGACGACCTGCTCGACGCGGTCGACTGGGCCGTGCGCGAGGGTGTGACGACGAAGGACAAGGTCGCGATCATGGGCGGCTCCTACGGCGGCTATGCGACGCTCGCCGGCCTCGCCTTCACGCCCGACACTTTCGCGTGCGGCGTCGACATCGTCGGCCCGTCGAACCTCAACACCCTGCTCGCCTCGATCCCGGCCTATTGGGAGGCGGGCAAGCAGCAGATGTACCGCCGCATGGGTGACCCGACGACGCCGGAAGGCCAGGCGATCCTCAAGGAACGCTCGCCGCTGTTCGCCGCGGACAGGATCAGGAAGCCGCTGCTGATCGGCCAGGGCGCCAATGATCCGCGCGTCAACGTGCGCGAAAGCGACCAGATCGTCGACGCGATGAAGGCAAAGAACATCCCCGTCACCTATGTCGTCTTCCCGGACGAGGGCCATGGCTTTGCCCGGCCGGTGAACAACATCGCGTTCAACGCGGTGACGGAGAACTTCCTCGCCCCCTGCCTTGGCGGCCGCGCGGAGCCGATCGGCAACGCGCTGGAGGGCTCCACCGCGGAGATCCGCCACGGCGCCGAGTTCGTGACGGGCCTCGCGCCGAAGAAGTGACTGCCACCGCCCTTCGTTTCGGGCAGCGTCGGGAGACCAGCGCCAAACGCTGAGCCCGGTCTCTCGACTGCCCCGAAACGAACGGGAGGAAAGTAGCGGCAGGAGCCCCCTACTCGGCGTCCGCCAGCGCCTGCCGGATCGTCTCGATCGGCAGGCCAAGGACGTCGGCGAGGCTCTGCGGGGAGGCGCCGCGCGAGGCCAGCATGCGGATGCGCGCCTCGTCCGCCACCATGCGATAGCCGCTGGTGTCGCGCTGCTCGCGCACCACGTCCTTGCGGCCCGATCCGCGGTGGCGCTGCGCGGCGGCGGCATGCGGATCGCGCGCCGCGAGCGCGACGTTCGCTTCCCTCTTCGCGAGCCGCTCCGCCTCGCGCTGCGCCGCCTGTGCCGCGCGCGCCGATGCGCGGGCATTGAGCCGCGCCGTCAGCGGCTCGCGGGCGAGCGGCTCAATCGGCTTGCGAGCTTCACCGGGGGAACGCGCGGGGGGCAGCCCCCAACTCTTGTCGACCATGCGCGCGCCCCTCTCCCAACCGGCGGGGCCCGCGCAACCCCCTTCCACGATTCCCAAACCATTGCACGAAAGCCCTGCCGCGCCGACATAGCGCGGCAATGCCCCCCACCGATCCGACCACCCGCAGCGCAGATCGCCCTCTCGGCCCGACGCTGCGCCGCTTCCTTCCCTATCTCTGGCCGTCCGACGCGCCCGGCATGAAGCTGCGCGTCGCGGGCGCGATGGCGCTCGTCGTCGCCTCGAAGCTGGTGCAGGTCTATGGCGCGCCGTTCGCGCTGCAGGGCGCGGTTGATGGCATGGCCGGCGTGCCGCGCTCGCCGGCGATGCTCGTCATCCTGCTGGTGGTTGGCTATGCCGCGGCCCGGTTCGGCACCACCCTGTTCGACAACCTTCGCAACACGGTGTTCGAAAGCGTCGGGCAGGAAGCGACCCGGCGCCTCGCCGCGCAGGTGTTCCGCCACCTTCACGATCTGTCTCTGCGCTTCCACCTCGAACGCCGCACCGGCGCGGTCACCAAGGTGGTGGAGCGCGGCACCAAGAGCATCGATACGATGCTCTATTTCCTCCTGTTCAACATCGCGCCGACGGTGCTCGAGCTTACCCTGGTGCTGGGCATCTTCTGGGTGAAGTTCGGCTGGCCGCTCGTCGCCGCGACATTGGTGATGGTGGTCGTCTACATCTGGTTCACCCGTAAGGTGACCGACTGGCGGGCTGCCCTGCGCGAGCAAATGAACAACCTCGATACCGGCGCGGTCGCCCATGCGGTGGATTCGCTGCTGAACTTCGAGACGGTGAAATATTTCGGCGCCGAAGATCGCGAGGCCAAGCGTTACGATGCCGCCATGGGCGCCTATGCCAAGGCGGCGGTGCGCTCGGAAAACAGCCTCGCCTGGCTCAACATCGGCCAGGCCGCGATCACCAACCTGATGCTGGGCGCCGGGATGGCGTTCGTCGTCTGGGGCTGGGCGCAGGGCCGCTTCTCGGCCGGTGACGTGGTGCTCGTCTCGACGCTCCTGTCGCAGCTGTTCCGCCCGCTTGACCTTCTCGGCATGGTCTATCGCACGATCCGCCAGGGCGTGATCGACATGGGCGCGATGTTCGACCTGGTGGACACGCCGTCGGAGGTGGTCGACGCACCGGGCGCCAAGCCGCTCAACGTCTCCCGCGGGCATCTGAAGTTCGAGAACGTGCGCTTCGGCTATGATCCCGGTCGCGATATCCTGAAGGGCATCACGCTCGACATCCCGGCCGGCGCCACCGTCGCGGTCGTCGGCCCGTCCGGCGCTGGCAAGTCCACGCTCGCCCGGCTGCTGTACCGCTTCTACGATCTCACCGGTGGCCGCATCACCATCGATAGCCAGGATATCGCCGAGGTCACCCAGGCCAGCCTGCGCCGCGCGATCGGCATCGTCCCGCAGGATACGGTGCTGTTCAACGACACGATCGGGTACAACATCGCCTACGGCCGCGAAGGTGCCGACGATGCCGAGATCCGCTCCGCCGCGCGCGGGGCGGCGATCGCGGGCTTCATCGAAAGCCAGCCAGACGGCTATGCCACCCGCGTCGGCGAGCGCGGGCTGAAGCTGTCGGGCGGCGAGAAGCAGCGCGTCGCGATCGCGCGCACCCTGCTCAAGAACCCGCCGATCCTGATCCTCGACGAAGCCACCTCCGCGCTCGACAGCCGGACAGAGGCGGACATCATGGCGACGCTCCACGCGATCGAGCGCGGCCGGACGACGATCGTCATCGCCCACCGCCTGTCCACCATCGTCCACGCCGACAAGATCGTCGTGCTGGAGGCCGGCCGCGTCGTCGAACAGGGCACCCATGCCGAGCTGCTGCGCGCCGGCGGCACCTATGCCGAGCTATGGGCGCGCCAGGCGAACGAGCGCCGCGAGGAAGAGGAAACGGACGCCGAAATCGCGGAGTGATCCGCCGCCGCCCGCGCGCGCTTCACGCCAGCAGGTCGCGATACTCCGGATGCTTGCGGATGAACGCCGCGACGAACTGGCATTGCGCGATCACCTTCAGCCCCTGGTCGCGCGCACTGTCCAGCGCGGCGCGGATCAGGCGCGAGGCAACGCCCCGCCCCTCGATCTCGCGCGGGACGACGGTGTGGGTGAAGACGATCCGCTCGCCCTCGCGCTGATAGGCGGCGATCGCGCGATGGCCGTCCACGTCGAGCTCGAATTCCTGTTCGGCCCGGTTGTCGCGTACCTTGTTCATCGCCGGAACCTAGGGGCTCGCGCGGCGGGATGAAAGCACCGGTCGCGCGGGTGACACGCCGGCACCGGGCGCCTAGAGCCACCCGCAATGGCCGCCGATCCCGTTTCCGTCCTCCACAAGCTGTTCGGTTTCCCCGATTTCCGCGGCGTCCAGCGTCACGTCGTCGATCGTGTGCTCGCCGGCCAGTCGACGCTGGCGGTGATGCCGACAGGCGCCGGCAAGTCGCTGACCTATCAGCTGCCCGCGACCATGCTCGATGGCACCTGCATCGTCGTCTCGCCGCTCATTGCGCTGATGCACGATCAGCTGCGCGCGGCCGAGGCGGTCGGCATCCGCGCCGCCACGCTCACCAGCGTCGACGAAAACAAGGCGGAGACGCGCGGCCGCTTCCTCGATGGCGCGCTGGACCTGTTGTATGTCGCGCCCGAACGCGCCTCCACCGCCGACTTCCGCGACCTGCTCGACCGCGGCCGCGTCGCGCTGTTCGCGATCGACGAGGCGCATTGCGTCAGCGAATGGGGGCATGATTTCCGTCCCGATTACCGCCTGCTGCGCCCGTTGCTCGATCGCTTCCCGGCCGTGCCGCGGCTCGCGCTCACCGCCACCGCCGACGAGCATACCCGCGCCGACATCCTCGATCAGCTCGGCATCCCGCACGACGGCATGATCGTCGCCGGTTTCGACCGGCCCAACATCCGTTATTCGATCACCCCGCGCGACAATACGACGCGCCAGATCGCCGATATCGTGCGCGACACGCCGGGTGCCGGCATCGTCTACGTTCCCTCGCGCGCCGGGACCGAGAAGCTCGCCGAGGCGCTGCGCACCGCCACCGGCCGGCCCGTGCGCGCCTATCACGCCGGGCTCGATCCCGAGGTGCGCCGGAAGAACCAGGCCGATTTCGTCGCCAGCGAGGATATGGTGATCTGCGCCACGGTCGCGTTCGGCATGGGGATCGACAAGCCCGACGTCCGCTTCGTCGCGCATGCCGGCCTGCCCAAGTCGATCGAGGCCTATTACCAGGAAACCGGACGCGCCGGGCGCGACGGCGATCCGGCGATCGCGCATCTCTTCTGGGGTGCCGACGATTTCGCCCGCGCCCGCCAGCGCATCGGCGAAGTGGAGCCGCACCGCCAGCCCGGCGAGCGCCAGCGCCTCAATGCACTGGGCGCGCTGGTCGAGACCGCCGGCTGCCGCCGCCGCATCCTGCTCGCCCATTTCGGCGAAGAGCCCCCGGAAACATGCGGCAATTGCGACAATTGCCTGTCACCCCCGGCGGCGATCGACGCGACCGAGACGGCGCGCAAGTATCTCTCCGCCGTCTTCCGCACCGGGCAAAGCTTCGGCTCCACCTATATCGAGGAGGTGCTGACCGGTAAGTCGTCCGAGCGCAGCCTGATGAACGGGCATGAGGCGCTGTCGGTGTGGAACATCGTCGATGGCGAGGAGCGCATGCTGCTGAAGCCGGTCGGCCGCGCCCTGCTGCTGCGTGACGCGTTGCGCACCAATCCCCACGGCGGCCTCGAATTCGGCCCCGCCGCGCGGGGGCTGATCAAGGGCGAGGATAATCTGAAGCTCGTCATTCCGCCCAAGCGCGAACGGCGCCGCCGCGGCGATCACGCGCCCAATCCGGTCAACGATCCGCTGTTCGACGCGCTGCGCACCCGCCGCCGCGAACTGGCGCAGGAGGCCGGCGTGCCGCCCTATGTGATCTTCCACGATTCGGTGCTGCGCGACATGGCCCGGATGCGCCCCGCCTCGCGCGCCTCGCTCGGCATGCTCACCGGCGTCGGCCAGCGCAAGCTCGACGCTTATGGAGACGCGTTCCTGCGCGTGATCCGGGAGAACTGAGCGCCCAAAAAGAACCGCGCCAACACCGACGAACCGGTTCTCCCCCGCGCCAACCTGCGCTATCTGCGCATCATGCTCGACATCCGCCGCATCGATGACCGTATCTCGGTCGCTCCGCAGATCGACCCAGAGGATATCGCCGCGATCAAGGCGGCCGGCTTCGTCGCGATCGTCAACAACCGCCCAGATGGCGAGGAAGGCGGTCAGCCGAGCGGTGACGCGATCCGCGCCGCGGCTGAGGATCACGGCCTGGCTTATACCGCGATCCCCGTCACCCACGCCGGCTTCTCGATGCCGCAAGTGACGGCGATGATCGACGCGCTTTCGAACGCCAACGGGCCGGTGCTGGCCTATTGCCGCTCCGGCACCCGCTCGTGCAACCTGTGGGCGCTGTCGCAGGCCGGGCTTGGCGCGGATCAGGACGAACTCGTCACGCAGGCGCGGGCCGCCGGCTACGATCTCACTGGTCTTCGCCCGTTGATGGATGCGGTGAAGCCCGCCGACTGATCGTCGCCACATGAACTGGCTCGTCTTTGCCGGCTCGCTGGCCGCGGTGCTCCTGCTCGGCGGGATCGCCGCGCGGCTGAAGCTCGGCGGGAAGGATGCGGCGCTTGAAGGGCCGGAGGAAGCGATGCGCGCCGCCGAGGATGCGCTTCCCGGCTTCGTCGCCCGTTCGGTGGCCCTGGGTGCCGATCGCCGCGCCGCGCTGATCTTCGGCGAAAACATGCGCGTCGTCGTGCTGAAGGCGCATGGCGCGCGCACCGCCGCGCGGGAGATCGCCTGGCGAGACGTGCGGGCAACCGCCGATGGCATGCTGGTCGCGACGCAGGATCGTTTCGGGACAGTGCTCGTCGCCGGGGTGGACAACCTCGACGTCCGCCGGCTGGCGCCGCAACTGACACGGGTGTAAGCTCCTCTCAACAAGAGAGAGGATGCGTGACGGTGGCAGCGCTGCCCGATCCGGTGAGCCTGGCGGTGCCCGGCTTCGTGATGCTCGTGCTGGCGGAAATGATCGTCGCGCGGGTGAAGGATCGCACGCGCTACGAACCGCGCGATACGCTGACCTCGCTTGGCCTCGGGCTCGGCAGCACGGTGGCCGGGGTGCTGTCCGCCGGCGGGCTCCTTGCGCTCGCCAACTGGCTACACCAGTTCCGCCTCTTCGATATTGGCTATGCCTGGTATTGGTTCGTCGTCGCCTTCGTCATCGACGATCTGGCCTATTACGCCTTCCACCGCTCCGCGCATCGCGTCCGCTGGTTCTGGGCAAGCCATGTCATCCACCACAGCTCGCAGCATTATAACCTCTCCACCGCGCTGCGACAGACGTGGACCGGCTTCTTCAGCCTCGCCTTCCTCTTCCGCCTGCCCTTGTTCCTGATCGGCTTTCCGCCCGCGATGGTGTTCTTCGTCGCCGGCCTGAACCTCATCTACCAGTTCTGGATTCACACCGAGGTAATCGGGCGGATGCCGCGCTGGTTCGAGGCGGTGATGAACACGCCCTCGCACCACCGCGTCCACCACGCCACCAACCCGCGCTACCTCGATCGCAACTATGCCGGGGTGTTCATCATCTGGGATCGCCTGTTCCGCACCTTCGAGCCCGAACGTGACGACGATCGCCCGCGCTACGGCATCGTCCACCAGCTCGGCAGCTTCAACCTTCTCTGGGCCGCCTTTCACGAATGGATCGCCATCGCGCGCGATCTGCGCGCCGCGCCGTGGGGCGCCAAGCTCGGCTACCTCTGGCGCCCGCCCGGCTGGAGCCACGACGGCTCGCGCGACACCAGCGAGACGCTGAAGGCGAGGTGGATGGAGCGTCAGATAGCTGCAGCGCCACCGGGCTCGACCTCGGCGGAAAGCTGATCCCACCGCGTCCTAATTGCCTTCCCGCCCCGTCGCGGTCCGATCGCGCTCATAACGAGCGTCGAGACCGAAAGGCGGCATCCAGCCTTCACGCCGGATCGTCCTGCATTCGTAGGTCGGCACGAACTGGTCGGTCTCGTCCAGCGCACCCAGATTGACCTCAATCTCGTCGCCGTAGCGCGAGAATATCGAGGAGCCGCATTGCGGGCAGAAGTGCCGACCGCCCATGGCACGCGTTTCGCCCGTCACGATCACCGCACCCTCGGGATAGATCGCCGCCGCGAAGAACAGGGCGCCGCTGTGCTTGCGGCAGTCGAGGCAATGGCACAGGCCGACCCGATAGGGGGCACCCGCCGCCGCCAGGCGAACCGCCCCGCACAGGCACCCGCCCCTCACCTCGCCCGTTTTCATGCCCGCCATACATCCTCCCGCGCAGTCGTATGCCTGCCCGCCTCCGCCGCTGGCCTGTCCGTCCTGTTCCGCGCGAAAGCACAGCGCAGCGCTGCCGCCTCGATGCTTGACCGAACCACACGCGACTTCCAGCGCCAACGTCTGCTCCAACTCACACACCGCAACGAAGGAGCGCAGCAGCATCCAGATTCCCGCTTGACGGGAACTCTACCTAGGTAGAGTTATAGTGAATGTCTCGAACGCGTGCGCTCTCTCCTCATGCCCGGAACGTCCTCGCCGTCCTCCTAGATCGCGGCGGCCAATGGTCGCACGGCTATGATCTCGCACGCCAGGCCGGCGTGAAGTCCGGCACGCTGTATCCGCTGCTCATTCGCCTCGAATCGCAAGGATATCTCGAGGCGGAGTGGCAGCAACCGGCGGAAGGGGGGCGCCCGCCGCGCCACGTCTACCGCCTGACCGCGAGCGGCGTGCAGATCGCCCGCGCCAATCCCCCCGGCGGCACGGCAAGCCGGGCGCCGCAGCAGCGGGAGGCGACGGTATGAGCTTGAGTATTCGCCGCCGCCTCACCGATCTCGCTTGCCGCGCCCTGCAAGCCACCCTGCCGCCTTCGTTGCAGCCCTGGGGATGGGCCGTCCGTCACGAGGCGGCCAGCATCCCGGACGATACCAGGGCGCTCCTGTTCACGCTCGACAGCCTGTGCGGGCTCATGCCGCGGGCCATCGCCGCGCATGTTGTTCACCCCTTCGGCGCGCTCATCGGCGACGCTGCGTTCAGCAAAGGATCGAACAGCATGACCATGTACGAGATGATCCGTCGCCCCCGCACGGTCGGCATTGCGTGCGCGATCGGCGCCGTCCTGCTCGGCCTTGCCTATATGGCCATCGCCGCTGCGCCGGCGCGGTACCTCGGCATCAACGGCGGGGCGCTGGTGATCGGCCTGACGATGCTGCTGCTGTTCGGGCGCGCCGTGGCGGCGGGGCGGGCAGCGACCGGGGCCGTGATCGCGGCGATGGCGGCGGCGCTACTGGCGACGGCGCTGATCGGCGCCCGGGTCGATGGCGCGTCCCGCTGGGTCAGCGTGGGCGGTCTGGCGATCCAGCCCACCTCGATCCTGGTGCCGCTGATGCTCGTCGCCTTCTCGCGGGCCCGCACGACGCTGGCGACGATCGGCATCGTCGCTGCCGCTGCGGCCATCGCCCTCCAGCCCGACCGTGCCATGGCCGGCATCCTTGCGCTCAGCCTCGCCGCGCTTGCGATCACCAGCCGTGATCGCCACGTCCTCGTCGCGCTGGCGGCGAGCGTCGCCGGCTTCGTGGCAACGCTGGCGCAGGCCGATACGCTGATGGCCGTCCCCTATGTCGATCAGATCCTCTATTCGTCGTTCGACGTTCACCCCGCCGCCGGCATCGCCGTGTGGGGCGGGCTGGCGCTTCTCCTGATCCCGGCGATCATCGGCTGGCGCCAAGATCCCGCCAAACGGCCGACCTATGCGGTGTTCGGCGCCGTCTGGTTCGCGACGATCGTGGCGTCCGCGTTCGGCAACTATCCGACGCCCCTCGTCGGCTACGGCGGCAGCGCCGTCATCGGCTATGCGCTGAGCCTCCTTGCACTACCGACAGCCGCCGGCGCGCCCGTCGCGGGATCGCGGGCAGGTAGCGACCTGGGCACGCCACTGCCCGAAGCGCACCTGCGCGTCGGCCTCGCCTGACGGCGCGCTGGCGGCGCCCATCACGTCACCAGCCGCTGCAACGCCGCCAATGTGTCCGCCTCCGCCGCCGGCTTGTCCGTCCTGATCCGCGCGATGCGGGGAAAGCGCATCGCGACGCCCGACTTGTGCCGCTTGGAGGCGTGGATCGAATCGAACGCCACCTCCAGCACCAGCGTCTTCTCCACTTCGCGCACCGGGCCGAAGCGATTGACCGTGTTGTTGCGCACGAACTTGTCGAGCTGCTTCAGCTCCTCGTCGGTGATCCCGGAATAGGCCTTGCCCACCGGCAGCAGCTCGCCGCCTTCCGTCCAGCACCCGAAGGTATAATCGCTGTAGAAGGACGATCGCCGCCCGTTGCCGCGCTGGGCGTACATCATGACGCAGTCGGCGGTCAGCGGGTCGCGCTTCCATTTGTACCACAGGCCAACGCGTCGCCCGGTGACGTACGGCGAATCGCGCCGCTTCAGCATCACGCCCTCGATCGCCGCGTCGCGCGCGCCGGCCCGGATGCCTTCCAGCTCGGTGAAATCCGCGGCTTCGATCAGCGCGGAAATGTCGAACCGCTCGGGATCGAGCCGCGGGACGAACGCTTCCAGCCGCGCGCGCCGTTCATGCCACGGCAGCTCGCGCAGGTCCTCCGCACCATCGAACAAGATGTCGTAGAGCCTGACGAACGCCGGCGCCTCCGCCAGCATCTTGGCCGAGACCACCTTGCGCCCCAGCCGCTGCTGCAGCGCGTTGAAGCTCGCCGCGCCGCCGCCCTCCTCGAGCGCGCCGCCCTGCGCCTCGCCCTTCACCAGCAATTCACCGTCCACCACCCCCGGCTCGGCAAAGGCGGCGGCGACATCGGGGAAGGCGCGCGTCACATCGTCGCCCGTGCGGCTATAGAGCCGCGTCTCCCCCGCGACGTGGACGATCTGGACGCGGATCCCGTCCCATTTCCATTCCGCGGCATAGTCCCGAAGGTCGACGCGCAGATCCTCCAGCGGGTGCGCCAGCATGAACGGGCGGAACACCGGCACGTCCGCGGCGGTCGGCTGCTCACCCCGCCCCTCGGCCCAGGCGAACAGCGACAAATACGGCGGGTCGATCCCGTGCCACACCTCCTCCACCGCCTCGACATCCACGCCGAACGCATCCGCCAGCGCCTGTTTCGCGAGCCGCGCGGAAACCCCGACGCGCAGCGATCCGGTCGCCATCTTGAGCAGGGCGAAGCGCTCGTCCGCGTCGAGCGCATCCAGCATCCGCGCCAGCGCCGCCGGCGCCTCGCTGCGCGACAGGCTGGTCAGCTGATCCACCACCTGCGAGACGGTGAGCGGCCCTTCTTCGGGCGGCGTCTCCGGCGCCGGCCACAACAGTGCCACCGTCTCCGCCGAATCGCCCACGAAGTCGCGGCTCATGCGATACAGCACCGGATCGACGCGTTCCTCGATCAGCCCGCGGATCACCGCCGGTTTCACCCCCGGAATGTCGAGATCCCCGGTCAGCGCCGCCATCGCCCAGCCACGGTCGGGGTCCGGCGTCGTGCGCAGGTAATCGCCGATCAGCTTGAGCTTCGCGTTGCGCGAACGGGTGTAGATGAGCGAGTCGAGTAACTGCGCAAAGGCGTGCATGGCAGGTGCAACGCTTGGCGCGGGCGATGCGCTCCGGCTACCTCATCGCATCATGTCGCGCGCACCACGCCTGCTCTTCTGGACGCTCCTGCTCGCTCTGCTCGCCGGCGTGGTGCTGCTCGCCGCCGCCTGGACGAGCGCGCACGGCGATCCGGTGGTGCGACGCGCGACGCTGCGCCTGCCGGACTGGCCGGCCGGCGCCCGACCGGTCACGATCGCACTGGCGAGCGACATCCACCTCGGCGGCGGCGCGATGGACGCGGCGCGCCTCACCCGCACGGTCGATGCGATCGCGGCGACAAAGCCGGATCTCGTGCTCCTCGCCGGCGACTTCATCGACGGCCACGATCCCGCCACCGCGCGCGCCAATGCCCCGGCGCTCGCCGCCGCCTTCCGCCGCCTGCGCCCGCCGCTCGGCACCATCGCGGTGCTCGGCAATCACGATAACGACAGCGATCCCGCCGCGGTGGCGCAGGCTCTGCGTGCCGCCGGCGCCACGTTGCTCGAAAACGACGCCGTCACCCGCGGCCCGCTGGCGATCGGCGGCGTGGGCGACGCCTATAGCGGGCGGGACGATCTGCCCCGCACGCTGGACGCCGTCCGCCGCCTGCCCGGCGCCCGCCTCCTCGTCACCCACTCGCCGGACGTCGCGCCGTCGCTCCCGCCGGACGCGCGCCTGCTCTTCGCCGGCCACACCCATTGCGGCCAGATCGTCTTCCCGCTCATCGGCGCGCTGTGGATCCCGTCGCGGTACGGCGCGCGCTACCGCTGCGGCATCATCCGCGAAGGGGAGCGCACCGTGATCGTCGGCGCTGGCCTCGGCACCAGCATGCTCCCGCTACGCCTGGGCGCCCCGCCCGACATCTGGCTCGTCCGCCTTACCGGCCGCTAGCGCGCGCCAATCCGCGATAGCACCATCTCAGCGCGCCGCGCGGACCAGCCGGAACGGCACGTCCGTCGCCTTGCCGCCGTCCTCGATCCGCACCCACATGGTGAGCGCATCCGGCGCGGTACGGTCGAGCGTCATGCCGTCGAAATACCAGCGGCTGCCCTCCACCGCCACGAGCGGGAAGACCACGGGCTTGCCGGTCTTGTCCTCCCAGCCCTTCATGTCCGGGCCGAAATGCCGCACGCGATAGGCGATCGATCGGCCGACCGGCACGTAATCGACCAGTTCGGTGAAGGAGACGCCGCCCTTGCCATCGCTGGCGACAAAATGCCCGGTGATGCGGCCGCCCAGCGGCGCGGAATAGGTCTCGGACACCGGCCCGCCCATCGCCTCGCCGGTCCAGCTTCCCGCCAGCCAGCCAAGCTGGTCGATCGTCGCTGCGGGTGAACGTGCGCCCGGCGCAAGGCTTCGCGTCTCTTGCGCAGCGGAAGGCGCGGTCAGCGTAAACGTGACGGGCAACAGCGCGAACATCATGCGGCGCATCGGCGGCCTCCCTCGCAGGACGCCGCCGAGGCTACCGCATGGCAGAAGGTCAGTCGATCACGTCCTTCACCGCCTTGCCGGCCAACAATGCCATGATCAGCAGCACGACGAAGATCGCGATCGCGATGAAGAACAGCACCTTGGCGATGCCGACGAACGCGCCGCCGATACCGCCAAAGCCCAGCGCCCCCAGGATCAGTCCGAGGACGAGGAAGATGAGCGCCCATTTCAGCATGGCGCGTCAGCCCTTCCGGCTTGCTTCGAACAGGAACCAGGCGCGCTCCTCGGCCTGATCGGTCCATTCGTCGACGATGCCGCTGGTGGCATTGTCCTTCGCTTCCTCGGCGGCTTCCTTTACCGCGCGGAAGCTTTCGACCAGCTTCAGATTGTCCTCGCGCAGTTCCGCCAGCATCTCGGCGGCAGGCACGAAGTCGCGGTCATTGTCGGTGAGCGTCTGGCGACGCGAGATGTCGCCGATCGAGCGCAGCGTCACGTTGCCGGTCTTGCGCACGCGCTCGGCGATCGCATCGGTCACGCCAAGGATCTGCGCGGCCTGATCGTCCATCAGCAGGTGATAGTCGCGGAAATGCGGGCCCGAGACGTGCCAGTGGAAATTCTTGGTCTTGAGGTAGAGCGCGAAGCAATCCGCCAGCGCGGAATTCAGCGCGTCCGCCACGCTGCGCGTGTCGTTGCGCTGCAGATCGGTCGGGGTTTTCAGATCGGGTGCGATATCGGCCATGATCTCGGCTCCAGAATGCGGGTTCGTTGCGATAACGGACCGACTGCGGAATCGCTCCATCGGCGATTCCGATCACGCAGACGGCAAATCCAAATCAGCCCAGGCTCGGCGCACGCATGAATTCAGATGAGCCGAAGCGCGCTCAGCCCGAATACCACGCCGGCCAGTGTCAGCACCACTGCCGTGCCGATTCGGATCGCGCGCTGCGGCAGCTTCAGCCATTGCGTCTCGCCCATGATCGCGGCCGGCCCAGCCACCGCGAGCCCACCGATCGTCGCGCCCACCGCCGCCAGCCACGGCAGATCGCTGCCCGCCGCCAGCGCGACGACGACGAACTGCATGCGATCGCCGAAGATCATGATCGCCAGGCCAAGCACGCTGGTGCCGAACGCGCCCAGCCGCCACCCGCCCAGCCGATCCGGCGTGCGCGAACGAAACGTGGTGCTCAGCCCCGCCAGCACCAGCGCCAGCGCCAGCAGCAGCAGCCGCGCCTCCGGCGTCAGCATCGGCGCGATCAGCCGGCCGGCGATCACGCCAAGCACATAGTTGAACGCCAGCGCCAGCGCCGTCGCCGCGATGACGATTCCGGGCCGCCGAAACCGGTCGGAAAGGATCGCGGCCAGCCACGGCGTCTTGTCGCCCGCCTGACACAGGGCGCCGAGCACCAGCGCCGCCATCAATACGTCCATCAGTGGTTCACATCAGCGGCTCAGGCGGCGAAGCGGACCTGGCAGGCCGCGGCAAAGGCGGCGGAGGCTGCCGCATCCTGCCGCTCGCTGCCCACCGCCTCGCGCAGCATCCCCAGCCAGCCATGGATCAGCGGGCCGCGCTCGCCGCGCGCGAGGGCATGCTCCAGCATCTGCGCCACCGTCACCGCCGGCAACATCTGCGCGCGATCGGCGGTTCGGCGAATCATGTTGAGCTCGCCGGCGATCACGGCGGCCCCGGCGCGCCACTCGATCGCGCCGATCCGCCGCATCAGCTCGGCTCTGGTGTCCTGCCTCGAGTCCTGGATGCCGTCGTTCATCACCGCTCTCCCCTCACGAACGCAGCGTAGCGCGCCCATGTGTAAGTCGTGTTAACGGCCGTTTCACTTGACTTCGCGGGCCCGATCGCTCATTCGCCCAGCGTTGGAAGCGGCGCGCCCACGCTCGCCGCTCTTTTTGTTGTTTTCAAAGAACAGGATTCGCGGGTCATGGCAAAGCCGACCACCGTCAAGATCAAGCTCGTGAGCACGGCTGACACCGGCTTCTTCTACGTCACGAAGAAGAACCCGCGCACGAAGACCGAAAAGCTGAGCTTCAGCAAGTACGATCCCGTCGTGCGCAAGCATGTCGAGTTCAAGGAAGCCAAGATCAAGTAAGGCGCTGCGCTGCCGCCGCGGGGCCACGGCCTCGGTGGCGGCGCGCCTTATCGCGGCCTGCCACAGATCACCGGTCCGCCGGCGACCGCTTTCACGACGCATTTCGCATTGCCCAGCACCGTCACGCGGCCAAGGCCGGTGGAGGTGATCTGGGCCGTGTAGCGTGCGGCCGCCGTGGTTTCGCCGGCACCGGCCAGCTGCACGATCAGGTCGTTCACCGTCAGTCCTGATGCATCGAGCGTTCCCGGCCCGTCGGTGACGAGCGCCGCGCGATTCGCGCGGCCCGCCAGCGTCATGCCGCCCGATCCGGTCAGCGAGGCGGTCAGCTGATCGGTATCCACCCGGTCCACCGCCAGCGTCGCCGACCCCACCACCGACACGTCGATCCGCTGCGCCGTCATGCGCGTCGCGCTCACCTTCGCGCCGGCGCTGATCGCCAGCGTCGTCAGCCGCGGCGTGGACAGGGTGATCACCGGCGGCTGCGTCACCCGCCCGGCCGGCGTCTCGCCCCAGCCGCCATTGCCCAGCCGCACCGTCAGCGTCGGGCCGTTCACGGCGATCACCAGCCGTTCAATCAGCTGCCGGTCGCCGGAGGCCTTGGCGTTGGGCGAACCGCCGGTGACGATCCGAACCTCGAACGGCCCGTCCACCCGCACCCGTTCATAGCTGCCGACCTGGAACACGCGCTCGGCGGCAACGGCCGGTGTCGCAGCTACAGCTGTGGCGAGGGCGGCGGAAAGGCCAAGCGGCGAGAGGCGAAGCATCATCGCCCCCCGCGTCGCATCAACCCGCCAGGCGGCGCAAGGCCTGCCTGCGCTCCGCCGCCGCTTGCGATGCTATTCGACGGTGCCGCAGCGCACGTCGCCAGCGCCCATCTTGCTCACGCGGCAACGCGCCTTGTCACCAAGGTCGACGTCGCCGGCGCCCATGATCGAAACGTCCGCCGGCCCGTTCACCGCTGCCTTCACGTCGCCGGCGCCGGCGATCTTCACCGATGCTTCCTGCGCGGTGAGCTCGCCTGCCTCGACGTCGCCCGATCCTGCGATCGACACTTTCAGCGTGCGCGCCTCGCCGCGCATCTTGGCGCTGCCCGCGCCCGCGATCGACACGTCCATCGTGTCTACCGCCACCGCACCGAGCGTCAGCGTGCCCGATCCCGCGATGTTGCCCTCGAAGCCGGTGCCCTCCACCCGGTCGATCGTCATGTCGCCCGATCCCGCAAGGCTCGCGCCGGTGATCCGCGGCATGGTGACAAACACCTTGGCGCTGCCCTTGCCGTTCCAGGCGACTCCCATCGTCTTCGCGCGATCGACGCGCAGCGCCTCGCCGACGCGCTGGATGCGCACCTTCTCCACCACTTCGGGGGCGCCCTCCACGCGCACCGAGAAGCCGGTACCGACGCTCACTGCCACATCGTCCGCCCCGCGCTGTTCGATCGAGGAGAAGTCCGCCACCGCGAACGTACGCGTCGGCCCGCTACCCGTCCCCTGCACGCCCGGCGCCCCATCGTCCGAGCCACTGCCACAGGCAGCGAGCGGGATCAGCATGGCGAGAGCAAGTAAGCGCATATGGGTCCTCCTGTGTATTATTTCTATAATACACAGGTTTCAACTTCGCAACCCGTCAGGCGCGGCAGGATACCCGGCCGCTACCGACGCGCTTTACCGTGCATTGCGCCTGCGGCCCCAGGTCGACGCTGCCGCTGCCAACCAGTGACACCGCGGCCGGCCCGGAAACGATTGCCCGGACGCTGCCCGATCCCGCTACCGCCACCGACGCTTCCGATGCGCGCAGGCCCGGGCCGCGGAACGTAGCCGATCCACTCTCGTGCACGCGCAACCTGCCCGCCGTGCCCGCTGCGGTGACCGTCCCCGATCCGGCGATCGACACTGCCAGCGCGTCCACGGCCACGCGCCCGAACGCGATCGATCCCGATCCGCTCACTGCCCCGCGCAGTTCGCCGCCGCTCACCTGGTCGACCATCATCTGCCCCGATCCCGCCACGGAGGCGCCGGTAAGGCGCGGCAGCGTGATCAGCACGCGCACGCGGCGGTTGATGTCGCCCTGCGCCTTCTTCCACTCGTCGCGCGGCCGGATGCGCAGCGATTCCCCCTCCCGCTCGATCTTGAGGTTCGCCAGCGCCTCCGCCGGCCCGGTCGCCCGCACCGACCACGCCGGGCCGACGCGCACCTCCACCGTCGCCGGCGTCGCCAGCCCGACGCGGTCGAAGCCTTGCGCGTCATAGACGATCGCGTCCCCCTGCCGCTGGCCGGCGATCTCCCGCGCCTCGGCGGCAAGGGCCGGACTTGCAGAAGCGAGAAACAGAAGCATCAGGGCCGTCGCGCGCATCACCATCTCCCTTGGTGTGTTTGCCGCATGATACACCTTCAATTACAGATGTAAACGGCACGTCTCGGGCAAAAGAAAAGGCGGCCTCCGATCGGGAGGCCGCCTCGTCGCTTGGTCAAGCAGCAGGCGTTACGCCGGCACCTTGTCCTTGTTGTAGATCGCCGCGGCCTTGCGGAGGATGTCGAGGATCTTCTCCTGCGCGGCCGGCTCGTCGATCTGCTCCATCGCGGCAAGCTCGCGGGCGAGGCGGCTGCACGCGCCCTCGAAGATCTGCCGCTCGGAATAGCTCTGCTCGGGCTGGTCCTCGGCGCGGAACAGGTCGCGCACCACCTCGGCGATCGACACCAGGTCGCCCGAGTTGATCTTCGCTTCATATTCCTGCGCGCGGCGCGACCACATGGTGCGCTTCACCTTGGGCTTGCCCTTCAGCGTTTCCATCGCTTCGCGCATGGTCTTGTCGCTGGACAGCTTGCGCATGCCCACGCTCTCGGCCTTGTTGGTCGGCACGCGGAGCGTCATCTTCTCCTTTTCGAAGCGGAGCACATACAGCTCCAGCTGCATGCCGGCGATTTCCTGTTTCTGCAGCTCGACGACGCGTCCCACGCCATGCTTGGGATAAACGACATAATCACCGACATCGAAGTGCAGCAGCTTGGCAGCCATAGGAACCGGACCCTTCGGGGTTGATCACGTCATCCGTCACCAGCGACGGGCCTAGATGCCCGCTCGTTCCGGCGGATGGTACGTGAAGGGTTGAGCTTCTCCAGCAGGCGCTCAGATCGATACGCCCGTCGCGGACGTATATAGCACCATTGCAACATTATTACCAGCCGCGAAGTGTCAGCATGACTGGCGTTTTTACGGGTTTATGGCCCTGAATCCGTCCCGCAGCGGGCCCGCGGGGCGCACGGGCAATACGTAATAGGTCTGAGTCGCGCGCAGCCCCGCCGCCGAACCGGTACGACGCGGCCATACGCCATCGCCCGCCGCGCCAAGACGCGGCGGCCGTCGGCGACCTGTGGTGCGGAGAATCAGTCGCCCGCGCCGGGCTCGGCCGAGAAATATTTGTCGAACTTGCCCTCTTCGCCCTTGTGCTCGTCCGCGTCGGCCGGGGTCTGTTCCCCCTTGCGCGTCACGTTCGGCCACTGGCCCGAATAGGTGGCGTTGAGCTCCAGCCACTGCTCCAGCCCGCTCTCGGTGTCGGGCAGAATCGCTTCGGCCGGGCATTCCGGCTCGCACACGCCGCAGTCGATGCACTCGCTGGGGTTGATGACGAGCATGTTCTCGCCCTCGTAGAAGCAATCCACCGGGCACACTTCGACGCAATCCATGTACTTGCAGCGGATGCAGGCGTCGGTGACGACATAAGTCATGGCCGGTTCAACTCCCCTCGATCGGCGACGTGAAGGCGCTGCTATGCCTCACGCCGGCCATCGTCAATTGCCCTCGCCTTCCTGCGAGACGTTCGCGCTACTCCTGACGCCATCTGCGCCCGGCCCTAGGCCCTGCCCGGCGCCCGCCTCCAGCTCGCGATAGCAGCGCTGCGCCTCGGGCGCGGGGCCGCGGCGCACGGGCAGGATCTCCACCCGCACCACGCGCACGTTGCCGGCCTTGAAGAAGGTCAGGATGTTGCCGATTCGCACCGCAGCATGGGCGCGGTCGATCACGCGCCCGTCGATCCGCAGCCGCCCCTCGGTGGCCATGATCTGCGCCGCGTCGCGCGTCTTGGCGAGGCGCGTGAACCATAAAAAGCGATCGAGCCGCATCGTCGGCCCGGCGTCGCGCGCCTCAGCCACGGCCGAGCGCCGCCAGCGCGGCAAAGGCATTGTCGGGTCGCGGCGCCACGGGCTTGGCCGGCGGCCGCCCGCGCCAGGCCCAGCGCCCCTCGGGCAGCGGCCGGAAGCCAAGCTCCGCCATCAGCCGCGCCACCGTCGATGCGTCCAGACCCATTGATGTAGCCAGCGCCGGATCGGGCTGGAAGGCGCCGCGCCCGCCGCCCTTCTTGGGCCGCGCGTCGTGCGCCGCCCGCGCGATTCGCTCGACCAGGTCGACGCGCACCGCCTGCGCGCCGAGCGGGCGATAGCCCGCGGCGAGCGTCGCTCCCGGCGCGCCGCGCGCCAGCAC